>JABWBO010000155.1 GCA_013360465.1 Anaerolineae bacterium
CCTCCGCCTCGGCACGAAGCGGGGCAGCCGCGCCGAATCGACCTGGACCGGCTGCGGCGAGATTTTCGTGCTGCCTGCCGTGCGGCGGGGGTGGACCCGGCGGTGGGGACGACGAGCCGCTACGAGGTGGTGCGAGCGAAGGCGGCGGTGGTGCGTCTGCGGCAGCGGCAGGAACGATGGGAGCGGCGCTTTCGCTGGTGGCAGATCGATTGGAGCGAGCCGGGCTTATGCCGCAGCGATGTGGAATACGAGGCGATCTTCCGGCTGTTCCGCAAGTCGTGGCGTTTTCGCAGCCTGTGGCGGAGGGTGAGGGATAAGGGCTGAGGGATGAGTCATATCAAACCGAACACGGCGCGGTAGAGCAGGAAGAAGCCCATGCCCAGCACGATGGTCAGCAGCAGGTTGCGCGTGCGCCAGGCGAGGATCACCCCGACGACGCCGGCGACCAGATAGCTGTTTTGCAGGCTGAGGTCGAACGTCTGCCCGTCCGGGTAGAGCATCGATGGGACGATGATCGCCGCCAGCACCGCCGGCGGGACGTAGCGCAGGGCGCGAACGACACGGTCGGACATGGGCAGTTTGCCCACCAACAGCATGACCGGGTAGCGCACCCCGAAAGTGACCAGCATCATGCCCAGGATCAGCAGCCATTCGTTCATGGGGCGGTCTCCGGCTTCACTTCGCCCCGGCGCGCTTCGACGATCACCCCCGCTGCTACACCGCAGAGCGCCGCCAGGATCAAGCCAAACTTGTTGGGCAGCGGGTTGGCGAGCGCCGCCACCGCCCCGGCGGTGACTACCGCCGCCAGCATCGGATGGTTCTTGATCGTCGGGATGATCATGCCGATGAAGGTCACGATCATGGCGAAATCCAGCCCCCAGCGCGTCGGGTCAGGGATGGCGCTGCCGGCGATGATGCCGACCAGGGTCCAAAGCTGCCAGTTCAGGTACATCAGCAGGGCGGAACCGAGGTAAAACCAGTGCCGGTGGCGCGGGTCGCCCGGTTCGTTATAGTGGTTGGCGACGACGACGAACGACTCGTCGGTCAGCCAGAAGCCGAGCGGCGCCAGCCAGCGCTGCGGCAGATGCCGGACATGCGGCGCGAGCGTGGCGGCGTAGAGCGCGTGGCGCAGGTTGACCACGAAGGTGGTCAGCACGATCACCGGCAGGGCTGTGCCGGCTGCCAGGAGGTTCACGCCGATGAACTGAGAAGCGCCGGCGAAGACGAAGAGCGACATGCCCTGCGCGGCGGCGGGCGACATGCCGCTGGTCACCGCCAGCGCGCCGAAGATGATGCCGAACGGCGCCGCGCCGATCTCCAGGGGGAGGGTGGCGCGCACCCCGGCGATGAATTCCTGCCTGGGACCCGCCGTCATGCGTCACCCGCGCCGGCGTCGGAGGCGGGATAGGGGTAGAGGAACGCGCCGGGGAAATCGTCTTCGACCCGCTTGCGCTTGCCGCTCCAGGAGTCGATGTCGATGCGGAACACCGAGGTACGCGCCAGTTCTTCGGGGATGATCGGGCGGTAGTCGCGCCCTGGACGCAGGTGCGGAAAGTATTTGTCGAGCAGGAGCTGCAAGCCGTGTTCGGCTTCTTCACCCTCGACGATCTGCCCATGCCCGAAGACCACCACGCCGGCGTATTCGACGCTGAATTCCAGGGCTTCGTCCGCCGGCAGCAGCCGCCCCATCTCGGTGGCGGTGAAGCAGACGCGCTGATCGGCTTCGACGTTGGCGCGCGTCCGCCCGACGCGGGCGGTGTGGGTATAGAGGGCATGTCTGGCGGGATCGTAGGCGAAGATGTTGCTGTTGACGAACGGCTGTCCCTCGTGGACGGTCGCCAGCACACCCATCGGCGCGGCGGTCAGAAAGCCGGCGATCCATCCCTCATCTTCGACAGCGCGGTCGCTGCGGCGTACCTGGTTTTCGGGTAGCGTCGTGTGGTCTTTTGGCATGGCACTGCACCCCTGAAGCGGTTTGTGTGTTATATCCAATTAGACTATACATCCTTTGATGTTGGTGGTAGTGTCGCCTATGACCAATGCTCGGAGTGATCGTGATTCGGGCGGTTCGCGAACCCTCTCTACGAAGGACCAGGATGCATTCGTTATTCCGCTTCGTCGCTTCGTCGGCGACCGATTGCCAACACGACCGACTCTGAGTTAGAATGATCATTGATGGTGCGAACATTTGAGCCGACAAATATCCACGCTGCGAAACTCATCGATCTCCCGCTGGTGCGGCGGCTGACCGAGGATGGGATCGTGCTTGACAGCGAACTGGTCTGCACGCGCGAGGCGCTGGGCGCGACCACAGTACTCTTGTCCCGCATCCTGCCGCAGCGCGGCGTCTATACGCTGGTCGGGCGGTCGGGACGGGAAAAAGTGGTCGGTCAGTTCCGGCTACGCGGCGATCACCCGCTGGCGCAGATGATCTTCGTCGCCCCTTCGCCCCAGGATGAGGTGCGCACCAACGCCTGGCTGCATCTGCTGGACGCCGTCGCCGCCGAAGCGGGCAAACGCGGCGCTCACATGCTGATGGCAGAGGTCGATGAAGACAGCCTGCTCTTCAACACGCTGCGCCTGGCGAATTTCGCGGTCTATGCCCGGCAGGAGTTGTGGCGCTGGCAGGGCGACGCCGAACGTCTGGCGGCGGTGGAGCGGCTTCCGCTGACTGAGGTCAAAGACGAAGACCCCGCCGAGATTCACTCGCTGTACAGCGCCGTCGTGCCGCCGCTGATTCAGCCGGTGGCTGCGCCTTCGGAGGATGCGGCGGGCTGGGTGTACCGCCGTGATGGGCGGATTCGTGCCTACATCGCCTATGCCGAGGGGCGCTGCGGCGGCTATATCATGCCGTATGTCCATCCGGAGGTGGTCGCACACGAGGCGGACGCGCTGTTCAGCGCCGTGCTGGCGCGGGCAAAAGCCGACCGCCAGCCGGTGTTTCTGTGCCTGCGGCGGTATCAGGAGTGGCTGGAAACGTCGCTGCACGATCTGGGATTCGTGCCGTTCAAGGAACAGGCGGTCATGGTGCGGCACATCGCCGCCGGGGTGCGGCACGCGCAGTTCGTGCAGACCGGCTTGGCGCTGGAAGCCATTTCCCACGTCGTGCGCCCGCCCAGCCATTCAAAAATGATCCCTATGCCTTCAGGAGAAGTACCAAGGGCTTTATGGAACGACGGATCACAGACGATATAGACGAACTCAAACGGGTCCTGCCGGCGCACCTCAACGCGCGGTTGGACGACATCGCCAATACCGATGACCTTCTGGAAATCGTCCTTGACCTGGGACGAATCCCCACCGCGCGTTACATCACCGGCGAAATCTCCCTGGCTGACGAAGAAGTGACACGGGCGGAGCTGGATCGCATCGTCGCCAGCATCGGCGCCTTCGACGCCGACAATCGCGCCGGCATGGAGCGCACGCTGCACCGCATCAGCGCTATCCGCAACCGGCGCGGCGAAGTCGTCGGGCTGACCTGCCGCGTGGGGCGCGCCGTCTATGGGACTATCGACATCATCCAGGACCTGATCGAGAGCGGGCAGAGCGTCCTGCTGCTCGGTCCGCCCGGCGTCGGCAAGACGACCATGCTGCGCGAAGCGGCGCGCGTGCTGGCAGAGTCCAAGCGGGTGGTCATCGTCGATACCTCCAACGAGATCGGCGGCGATGGCGACGTGCCGCACCCGGCGGTCGGCAAGGCGCGCCGGATGCAGGTGTCGCACCCGGAACGCCAGCACGAGGTCATGATCGAGGCGGTGGAGAATCACAACCCGGAAGTGATCGTCATCGACGAGATCGGGCGGGAGCTGGAAGCGATGGCGGCGCGCACCATCGCCGAACGCGGCGTGCAGCTGATCGGCACGGCGCATGGCAACGCGCTGGACAATCTGCTGCTCAACCCCACCCTTTCCGACCTGATCGGCGGCATCCAGGCGGTGACGCTCTCTGACGAAGAGGCGCGGCGGCGCGGCACGCAGAAGACCGTGCTGGAACGGCGCGCTCCGCCGACCTTCGACGTGTTGATCGAGCTGCAAACCCGCGACCGTATGACCGTCCACGAGGACGTGGCGGCGGCGGTGGATTCCGTGCTGCGCGAAAAGGCGCTGCAGGTCGAGATTCGCTATCGCAACGAACACGGCGAGGTGATCGTCGAGACGCCGCAGCCGGAGATTCGCTCGATCAGCGAACGCAACGTGCGCGGCGAGCGCAGCGAACGGAGCGAAAGACCGGAGGCGCGCGGGGAACGCGGCGAACGCCGGAGCGAGCGCCGCTCTGCCGACGACGCCAACGGCGGACGCGCCCCGGCGGCGGGCGCGGTGGTTGATCCCAGCGGATTGAAGCCGACCACCGTCTACGCCTACGGCGTGGCGCGCAACCGTCTTCAGCAGTCGGCGCGGCGGCTCAATCTGCCGCTGACCGTGACCGACGACATCGCCGATTCTGACGCTATCGTCACCATCAAGAATTACTACCGCCGCCGCCCCAAGCTGATCGTCGATGCCGAGCGGCGGGGCACGCCGATCTATGTACTGCGCGCCAACACCGTCACGCAGATGGAGAACTTCCTGCTTGACCTCTTCCAACAGGGAGGTCTGGACGAATCCGAAAACCCTTTTGGCGAGGCGGTGCGTGAGGCGGAGCAGGCGATCCTGCAAGTGCGGGCGGGGCTGATCGATCATGTCAATCTCGCGCCGCGCCCGGCGACCATTCGCCGCCGCCAGCATGAGATGGCGCACCGCGCGCACCTGGACTCGGAGAGTTACGGCGCGGAGCCGGATCGCTACGTGCGCATCGCTCGCGCCGTGCTGTAGGAAAACAAAAGGGCGGGATGTCTTCCCGCCCCACGACAGTCATATGTAGAGGTGAGCCAGGGGCTCACCCGCCCGGTCTAGAACGTGTCTGCAAACCCGGTTTTCACACAACCTCACCCCGGAAACCTGACGGTTTCCTGCCCCTCTCCAATTGGAGAGGGGCGGTTGAGCCAAGCGAAACGGGGTGAGGTTGGACATCCATTAGGATGTCTCTACGAACCACAGGGGTGTAGCGAAGCGCTACTGCGCGTCCGCCAAGGATTTCTTTCGAGACCCGACCTTAGAGACTGTTTGAAAAGCCGGTTTTCACACAACCTCACCCCGGAAACCTGACGGTTTCCTGCCCCTCTCCTATTGGAGAGGGGCGGTTGAGCGCAGCGAAACGGGGTGAGGTGAGCAGTTTGCAAACAGTCTCTTAGAAATGGCGGGAATTGTTGCTGCTGCCGCCGCCCCCCGACGCCTTGAGCGTGTTCAGGAATTCCTCGTTATGGTCATACTGGCGCAGCGCGTTCAACAGCTGCTCGGTCGCGCCGGCGGGACCGATATCCGCATCCTCCGCCAGGTGTGACCACATGCGGCGCAGCGTGTAGACGCGCTGGATGACATCGGGACCGAGGAGCAGTTCTTCGCGGCGCGTGGACGACTGTTCGACATCGTACGCCGGGAAGATGCGGCGCTCCTGCAAACGCCGGCTGAGGTGCAGTTCCATGTTGCCCGTGCCCTTGAACTCCTCATAGATGGCGTCATCCATTTTGGAGCCGGTATTGACCAGGCAGGTGGCGACGATGGTCAGGCTGCCGCCTTCTTCGACGTTGCGCGCCGCGCCGAACAGCCGCTTGGGCGGGTGGATCGCCGACGGGTCGAGACCGCCGGTGAGCGTGCGTCCGCTCGGCGGGACGACCAGGTTGTAGGCGCGGGCGAGGCGGGTGATCGAGTCCACCAGCAGCACCACATCGCGCTTGATTTCGACCAGACGCTTGGCGCGGTTGAGCGCCATTTCGGCGACGCGCACATGGTTTTGAATCTGCTCGTCGAAGGTAGAAGCGATGACCTCGGCTTCGACCGAGCGGTCGATGTCGGTCACTTCTTCAGGGCGCTCGCCGATCAGCGCCATCATCAGGTGTACGTCAGGGTAGTTGTGGCTGATGGCGTTGGCGATGTCCTTCAGCACCGTCGTCTTACCGGCTTTGGCAGGCGAGACGATCAAGCCGCGCTGCCCCTTGCCAATCGGGGCGATCAGGTCGAGCAGGCGGGTGGAAAGGATGCGCGGGTTGGTCTCCAGGTTGAAGCGTTCCAGCGGGAAGATTGGCGTCAGTTCCTCGAAGTTGGGGCGGTTCTTCGCCTCTTCGGGGTTCAGCCCGTTGACCGACTCCACGCGCAGCAAGCCGTAGTATTTCTCGGAGTCCTTCGGGGCGCGCACCTGCCCGACGACCATGTCGCCGGTGCGCAGATTGAAGCGCTTGATCTGCGTCTGGCTGACGTAGATGTCCTCTGGTCCGGGGAGGTATTTCTCCGCCCGCAGGAAGCCGATGCCATCATCGACGATCTCCAGCACGCCGCCGCGCAGTTTGTAGCCCTGTTTTTCGGCGTTGTCGCGCAGCAGCGAGAGCATGAGGTCCTGCTTCTTCTGCTTGCTGTAGCCGACGATGCCGGCGTCGCGCGCCATCTGGCGGAGGTCTTCAAGCGTCTTTCGGTCGAGAGTTGCGATGTCCATAGTGGTCATGATGCCTTATTTGGCGGAGATGTCGCACAGCAGGAGCGCCAGGTCAACGACGATTGCCGCCTGTCTCCTTTCGGGGATGGATTCTGACGAACTGTAGAGCGCTTCGAGGGTTGTGCAAGCGCATAAATTCCTTGTCTGCCTGGGGTGTGTGAACTTGCGTCCCTGTCCCGATCACCACCGCGCGGGAGTGCGGTGAAACGGTGGAGGCGACGCTGACTTTAGCACAAGAGAAGGGTGATAACTGACGAATGGATCATCAGTCGAAGACACTATAGCATAGTTTATTGTGCAGGTCAATTTTGTCTTTGCGGATCGGTTGCCTGCGCCGCACGAGCGGAGTATCATCCGAGGCATGAGCAAGCCAGAGAAAGAATGACTGTCGATGAAACTCGCTTGTTTTTCGGACATTCACGGCAACCTGACGGCGCTGGACGCGGCGCTCGCCGACCTGGGCTCCCTCGGCGGCGCGGATCACCTGTGGTTCCTCGGCGATCTGGCGGCGATGGGTCCCCGCCCCGCCGACTGCATCCGCCGCGTCAGGGCGATAGTCGATGCCGTCAAAGACGATGAGGCGAAAAAGGGGACGGTGCGCGTCATCTATGGCAACACCGACCGCTACCTGGTCTACGGGTCACGTATGCCGCTCAAGAAGCCCGCCGAAAACGTCGAGGAGTTCGAGATGAACCGCCGGCGGCTGGATGTCGCCAACCGCATGCTCACCTGGAGCGCCGAACAGATCACCTTCGAGGACTACCAGTTCCTCGCCACACTGCCGCCGGAATGCGAGCTGCACGTGCCCGGCTACGGCTACGTCTGCGGCTACCACGCCGTGCCGGGCGACGACGAAGCCTACCTGACGCCCGAATCGACCGACGAGGAAGCCGCCGACTTCCTGCTCGACCGCGAGGGGCGGCTGAGCATCGGCGGGCACATCCACCGCCAGTTCGACCGCACCCTGGAAGGGCGGGGCTGGCGGGTGATCAACGACGGGGCGGTCGGCATGTCGTTCGATAAGCCGGGCGTGGCGCAGTGGGCGCTGGTCACTTTCGAGGCGGGCGAGGCGCACGTCGATCTGCGCACTGTGCCCTTCGACGTGGACGCCGTCGTCGCCCAGGCGCGGGAAGCTGGACACCCCACGCCGGAATGGCTGGAATACACCCTGCGCAGCGGGCGGCGCTGATCGTGCCGGTGCGTGGGCAGTTCTTCAACGATCTCGCCGGCGAAGGGGCGCTGGGTATGCTGCTGCTGGCGCAGATGGGCGGCGCGCCCAACGAGCTGCACGCCATCATCGAGACGGCGCAGTACGACGCGGCGGCGAACGGGCTGCGCCCCACCGGCGGCTATGCCGTGCGGGCGCTCGGCGTGGTCGATCACCGGGTGCAGCTCGGCATGTTCGAGAAAGCCGCGCTGTACGAGAATGCCGATCACCCGCTGCTGCTGCACTTCAACACGCCGCGCGTCGCCGTGCATTTCGACGGCAAGCCGAAAGATGTGAATGAGCTGGTGCTGGATATCTCGCAGGCGTACATCAGCGTCTTTCTGAACTGGCGGCATCTGGTCGATCACCCGGACGACATCAACCGTACCGTGCCGCTGATCGACCTGCTGAACCGGGGATACGGGCTGCTGGGGACGATGCCCAAGCCGCTGGCGGAGCGCATGGCGCGGGTGCTGGCGCATCACGGTATGGCGGCGTCGCTGTCGGAAGATGTCTCGTTCGCCACCACCGACGATCACGGGCGGTCGCGGTTGGCGAAGCTGCTGCTGCTGGACGACGCCTATTTCATCGCCTTCGAGTTCTCCTTCGAGCCGATGGGCAGGCAGGGGTGAGCGCCACGCTAATACCTTTCTCTTTGCCTGATCCGCATGATCACCGGCGGGTGAACGCCTGACATTCGTCGGTTTCCGTCAACCTGCCTCGGCGTTAAGCTGTTGAAAGGAATGACCGTTCATTCTGCTTTCAGCAAGCGAGGTCGCCATGCGTTTGAGAAAAGTGCCGTTCTGGATTCCGCTGCTCGCCGTCCTGCCCCTGGCGCTGACCGCCCTGGCGCAGGATTTCACACCCAT
>JABWBO010000156.1 GCA_013360465.1 Anaerolineae bacterium
CGGCGGAAGCGTCGGGGTAGCGCTCGGCGTGCTGGTCAACGTGTTCGTCGGCGGAAGCGTCGGGGTAGCGCTCGGCGTGCTGGTCAACGTGTTCGTCGGTGGGAGCGTCGGGGTAGCGCTCGGTGTGCTGGTCAACGTGTTCGTCGGCGGAAGCGTCGGGGTAGCGCTCGGTGTGCTGGTCAACGTGTTCGTCGGTGGGAGCGTCGGGGTAGCGCTCGGCGTGCTGGTCAACGTGTTCGTCGGTGGGAGCGTCGGGGTAGCGCTCGGCGTGCTGGTCAACGTGTTCGTCGGTGGGAGCGTCAGGGTAGCGCTCGGCGTGATCGAAGGCGCGGACGTTGGAACCTCCGACGGGCGGAGGGTGACAGTCGCCGAGGGTGGGCTGGTCCAGGTCGCCGAAGGCATGGGCGACTGACTGGGGGTCAGCGAAGGGGCGACCGTCGGCGTGATCTCCGGCACGGCGAAGCTGCACGCGCTGAGCGTCAGCAGCGCCAGAGCGATCACGAGCGCGCGCCCGCTGTGCATCGCATCCCTCCTTCCCGATCCTGCCGCCGATTATAACCGGCGACGGCGCGAATGCACCGCCGCCCGCACCACGCGCAGCAGACGGTTGGACGCCGCCCGCCCGGCGGCGGCTCAGCGCCCTGTCAGGTCGATGAACGGCGCGTCAGACAGGGCGCACGCGCGGTCCAGCGGCAGCGCGACGATGCGCCCCTCGTCGCGAAAGTCCAGCGCCAGGGTGGTGAAGGACAGCACCCGGTCGGCGAAGGGGTTGACCGCCGGATCGACCTCGATCAGGTTGGTGAGCAGGGTGGCGCGGGTCGCCAGCAGCAGCAGGCAGGCTTCGACGAACGTCCACGAAGATGGATCATCCGGCGTGTAGGGGTAGGCGAGGAGGGTCTGCGGCTTGACGAAGCTGCGCGGCTTGGCGGCGTCGCGGTACTTCCTGAAGAGCAGCGCCCATTCGCGGGAGGTCAGCCGCCGCTCGGCTTCGGCGACGATGGGCGGCGGCAGGGCGCGCAGACGGTCGCTCAGCAGGGCGCGGCTTTCGCGGGCGCCCCCCAGCGCGATGACGGCGCGGCGAATGCCCCTGCGCCCCAGCTCGTCGCGCTGATCGGTCACGATCACGTCGCAGATCGCCGCCGAACCGTCGGGCAGCCCGAAGACCTTGAGCGCCCGCGCGCCGCTGAAGCGGTCTTCGCCCCACCCCTGCCCGCGCGGCATCGTCCCCCGCCAGAGCGCTTTCACGACATCCGGGGGTAGATCGTCGGTCGGCGTGGTGAAGGTGTAGCCGCGCCGGTCGCCATCCAGCAGGTAATCGAGAGTCAGAGTGCGCATATTGACACTATAACCCAACTTCGGCGTTTCATGCCTTCGCCGGCTGCGTCCGCTGACCCGCGCCGGCGGCGACGACCGGCTGAAAATGCGGCAGGATGGGCAGGCGCAGCGTGAAGGTCGCCCCTCTGCCGGGGATTCCGTCGCTCGCCGCGTTCAGCGCCCCGTGATGCGCCTCCGCCAGCGCCCGCGCCACCGCCAAGCCTAATCCGGTCCCGCCCTGGTCGCGGCTGCGCCCGTAATCGCCCCGGTAGAAGCGCTCGAAGACGTGCGGCAGGTGTTGGGCGCTGATGCCGTCGCCGGTGTCAATGACGGCGATCTCCACGCAGGCATCGCCCGGCGCGTGGCGCACCTCGACGGTGATCGATCCGTCTTCGGGGGTATGGCGCAGGGCGTTGCTCAGCAGGTTGTGCATGATCTGGTTGATGCGGCTCTGATCCGCCAGCACCGCCGGCAGATCGGGCGCGCTCCTGACGGTGAACGTGACGCCGATGCTTTCGGCGACGATGCGAAACGGCGCGACGAAATCCTCAATCGATGTCGACAGGTCCAGCGGCTTCAGTTCCAGCGGGAGCTGCCGGCTGTCCACCTGGGTCAGCTCGAAGAGGTCGTTGACCAGCCGCCCCAGCATCCGGCTCTGCTCGTACAAGCCGGCGATCTCCTGCTTGCTCATCGGGTAGGCGTCGTCGAGGATGGCGTACAGCCCGGCTTGCAGCGCCGAAAGCGGGGTGCGCAGTTCGTGGGCGACATCCGCCACCAGATTTCGCCGCTTCTGCTCGGCATCCTGAAGCTGATCGACCATGCGATTGAACGACTGCGCCAGCGAGACCGTCTCGACCGTGCCGGTCGCCCGCACCCGGCGGTCCATGCGCCCCCCGCCGACTTCCTCCGCCGTCGCCGCCAGGCTGTCCAGCGGGTTGGTCATCGACCGGCTGATCAGGATGCCGGAGAGCAGGCTGATCACGGCGATGGTGATGGCGCTGAGGATCAGCAGTTCTTCGACGCCGACGGCGCGCGCCACGCCAAACAGGGGGAAGAGCAGCGAGGGCGGCTTGGGCGCGCTGAGGAACGCCACCGTCTCGCCGTCCACCACCACCGGGAATTCATCGCGCTTGTCATCGGGCGGCTGACCGGCGTCGGCGGCATCATCGCCCGGCGAAATCGCGCCGTCCAGGATCATCCCTTCAGGAGGGTCCTGAATCGGGGCGGGGGTCATCACATCCCGGCTCTCCAGCAGCAGGTCGCCGGACGGCGATTCCAGCCGGAAGTAGTCGCCGCGCCCCCGCCCGACGAAGTCCTGAGCATCGACGAACAGGGCTTCCACCCCTTCCCAGGACTCATGCTGCTGGTAGTAGGCGGCGAGCTGCGCCGCCAGCCCGTCCATCAGGATCGCCTGCCCTTCGGCGGCGCTTTGTTCGCTGTTGGCGCGAATGAGCTGCACGCTGATCAGCGAGACCAACACGAAAGCGATCAGGATGACCGCGCTAAACGTCAGACTCAGGCGTATCCATAAGCGGTTCATCGTCTCAGCGGCTCCCCAGGCGGTAGCCCACGCCGTAAATGGTCTGGATGTAGTCCGGGGTGCGCGGGTCGGGTTCGATCTTCTTGCGCAGGTTCTTGATATGCGTATCGAGCGACCGTTCCAGCCCTTCATACTGGAAGTTCAGCGCCGTCTCGATCAGCTCGGAGCGCGTGAAGACGTGTTCCGGGCTGCGCATCAGGGCGTGCATGATCTCAAATTCGATGCGCGTCAGATCGACTTCGCGGTCGCCCAGAAAGAGCTGATGCCGCGACGGGTAAAGGGTGAGGTCGCCGTAGCGCAGCGCCCGCTCCGTCTCGGCTTCCAGGTCGCCCTGCGCCCGCCGCAGCACCGAGCGCACGCGCGCCACAACCTCGCGCGGGTTATAGGGCTTGGTGATGTAGTCGTCCGCGCCCACTTCCAAGCCGACGATCTTATCGGAGTCATCAATGCGCGCCGTCAGCATGATGATCGGAATGTTCTTCAGCCGGGGGGTGCTGCGCACCGAGCGGGTGATGTCCAGCCCGTTGCTGTCGGGCAGCATCAGGTCGAGGATCACCAGATCGGGCGAATCGACGCGCAGGTAGACGAGCGCCGATTCGCCATCGTACGCCCCCAGCACGCGAAAGCCCGATTCTTCCAGGAACACCCGCAGCGCGCGCACCGTCTCGCGGCTGTCATCGACGATCAGGATGGTTTGCAAGGTCAGCACTCATCTTTGTTCACCACGTTCTGTCCTATTCTGCGGGCTATTTTAGAACCACAGTATGGAGAAACTGTGAATTCTGGCGGGCGGGGTCCAGAAGTTACACGTTCTACCGGATTTGGTGGTCAACCACGTTGTTATGGAAACCTCACCCCCGCCCCTCTCCGCGCGGAGAGGGGCGGTTGAGCGCAGCGAAACGGGGTGAGGTCTGAGGGAGCAGCCACCAAATCCGGTAGAACCAGAGAATTTCAGTGAATCACGAAAGTTGAGTTTCAGTTCGCCAGGGGCTAAAGCGCCCCGGCTAAACGCAGAGACTATCCCACTGAAGGGGATAAAAGAGCGCCTTTTCGTGATTCACTGAATTTACACATTCTCCAGGATCATCCCTCAGGACTCTCACATTCCTTTCCGACAATGGAATCACAACGTGAGCGCTGCCCTTGTGCCGCCTTATGCCGGGACCAGGGCATGGGACCGACGCCGGTCCAGCCAGACGAGTGGGGAAATCTATGCGCGCCAGTCGAATTTTGCTCCTTCTCATCGTCCTCAGCGTCGCCGTGCCGGTGGGCGTGGCGGTCTACGCCAGCACCCAGACGGCACAGACGACGGCAACCGTCGCCCAACTGCCGGCGATCAGCGACGCCCAACTGGAACAGATCGCCGCCGCGCGCGGCGTCACCGTCGAAGAAGTGCGCCAGCGGATGGCAGCCATGCAGGCGAGCGGGACGGTCCCGCAGTTCGCCGTCGGCGATACCGCCGCTGCCGCCGAACAAGCCGCCACGCTGGCGCTGCTCGGCACGGTGCAGTCGGACGAGACCGCCGCCCTCAGCTTTCAGCGCGCCGGCGATGTCGCCGAGGTGCTGGTCGAGGATGGGCAGAGCGTGACCGCCGGGACCGTGCTGGCACGTCTGGAGACGACCGCCGCCCAGCGAACCGCCGACGACGCCCGCCTGAACCTGGAAAATGCCCAGATCAGCCTGCAGGGGCTGCTCGACCCGCCGACCGAGGCAGAGATCGAGCAGGCGCGGCTGGCGGTAGTCAGCGCCCAGGCATCCTACAGCGACGCCGCCGGCAGCACCAGCGATCTGCAGGTTCAGACGGCGCAGCTTCGCTTGCAGCAGGCGCAGGAGAGTTATGACCTGGCGGTGCAGAAGCGCGCCAACATGAACGGCACACCGGAAGAGCTGGCGCTTCAGGATGCCGCCGTCGGCGCGGCGTCGTTCAATCTGGAGATCGCCCGGCTCAACCTGCAGGACCTGCAGACGCCCAGCAACCAGGGGAGCATCTGGTCGGCGGGGCTGCGCGTGCAGATGGCGGAGCTGGAATATGAACAGGCGCTCAGCGGCGCGAGCCAGTCGCAGATCGAGGGCGCCGAACTGAGCGTGCGGGTCGCCGAACTGAACCTGGCGGATGCCGAAACCGACCTGGCGCGTTCGGAGCTGGTCGCGCCCATCGATGGGGTGATCACGGCGCTGAATATCGAACCGGGGACCAGCGTCAGCACGGCGCTGAGCGCCATCGAAATCACCGATCTTTCCACCCTGTGGCTGTCCGCGCCGCTGCACGAACTCGACCTGGATCAGGTCGCGGAGGGGATGGCGGCGGAGATCGCCTTCGACGCGCTGCCCGATGAGACGTTCGCGGCGACGCTGCGGCGCATCGACTGGATCGGCGTCGAAACCGACGGCATCGTCGAATACACCGCCTGGTTCGCCCTGGAAACCGGCGACAGCCGCATCCGCCCCGGCATGACCGGCGAGGCGGTCATCCGCCTGAGCGGCGCGGCGTGAGCGCGCCAGACACGAGGAGATACCGATGAAACCCTTCTACCGATCTATCATCGCCGCCGCCGTCCTGGCGGTGATCGCTCTGGGCGGGCTGACGCTGGTCCGTTCCCAGGCGGAACAGGCGACCATTGAAGCCTCCGACGAGGGGGTGACGGTCGCCGAGACGATGACCGTCGCCACCGGCGATCTGACGGTCACTCTGGACGCGGCGGGATCGTTGGAACCAGAGTCGCTGGAGACGCTCAGCTTCGCGGCGTCCGCACCAATTGCCGAGGTGCTGGTCGAGGTCGGCGATCAGGTTCGCGCCGGCGATGTCCTGGCAGTCCTGGATACGACTGATGTCGAGATGGCGATCCGCCAGAGTCAGCTCAGCGTCGCGCAGCGCCGGCTCTCGCTGGACGCGCTGCTGGCTCCGGCGGAGGAGATCGACATCCAGCTTGCCGAGCTGAACGTCGCGCTGGCGAACGTGCAGCTCTATACGGCGTCGCAGTCCGGCAGCAGCGCCGAATCGCAGGAGATCGCCCGGCTTCAGGAAGAACTCGCCCGCAACAGCCTGTGGCAGTCACAGCTGAACCGCGACATGCGCGTGGCGGCGGAAGAGGCGCGCGGCGATGTGACCTGGGTCGAACAGCAGCAGTACGACTCGTCGGTGAGCAGCGCCGAGGTCAGCCTGCAAATCGCCGCGATGGAATACCAGGACGCGCTCAGCGATGACGGGAACGTCGGTTCGCTCGCCAGCGCCAATGAGTCGCTGGTGCGGGCGCAGAACAGCCTGGACGCCCTGCTGGAAGGCGCAGACGCTGACGACGTGCGCGCCGCCGAGATCGCCGTCGAGCGGGCGCAGCTCAGCCTCGCCGGGGTGGAAGAACAGTTGGAGAACTACGTCCTGATCGCCCCGTTCGACGGCATCGTCGCCGCCGAGACGCTCACCGCCGGCGCGCTCCCGTCGAGCGGAGCGATCACGCTGTTCGACCCGGCGGTCTACACCGTCGAACTCAGCATCGCCGAATCCGACGTGGTCGATCTCGCCGTCGGTCAGCAGGTGATGCTGACGGTGCAGGCGCTTTCCGACGCCGAGGTGAGCGGGGTGATCACCGCCCTGGACACGACTTCAACCAGCAGCGGGCAGCTGGTGACTTACACGGCGGCGGTCAGCGTCGAGACGCCGCAGGGGATGACGCTGCGTCCCGGCATGAGCGTCGTCGCCAGCATCCTCCTGGAATCGCACGAGGATGTCATCCTGATCCCCAACCGCTTCATCGGGACCGATGCGACGACGGGCGGCGCGACAGTCCTGGTCGAGACCGAGCCGGGCGTTTACACCACCGTGCCGGTCACTCTGGGGGCGCGCAGCAGCGACAGCAGCGAAGTCGCCGGCGGCTTGACGGTCGGTCAGACGCTCGTGCTGCTGGCGGTTGAGACCGACGACGCGACGACTCCGGGCGGTCTGGGCTTGGGCATCCTGAACGGCGGCGGCGGACCGCCCGCCGGCGGCAGCTTCCAACCCCCGGCGGGCGGCGGACCCCCGGCGGGCGGTCCTGGCGGATGACCTCACCCCTCGGTCCCCTCTCCATGCAGGCAAGTGAAGCTTGCACGGAGAGGGGACGCTAAGCGAAGCGCAGCAGGCGTGGGGACCGTTTCTGGTTTCGAGATGTGACGGGCGAGCCGCCGGCTCGCCGTTGAAAGACGCAAGACCCCACCTGGATAGACGAAGGCAGAACGGGCATGAAATTCTTGAAGAGAAGCAACGGTAAACACCCTGAGGACGCAGCCGCGATCCCGCCGGTCATCGACATCCGCGAGATCACCAAGACCTATCAGATGGGGGCGGAAGAGCTGCGGGTCCTCAAGGGCATCAGCCTGCGCATCGAACGCGGCGAGTTCGTCTCCATCATGGGTCCATCGGGGTCGGGCAAAAGCACGCTGATGAACATCCTGGGCGCGCTCGACCAGCCGACCAGCGGGCAGTATTTTCTGGATGGCGAGGATATTTCGCGGCTCAGCCAGACGGCGCTGGCGCGCATCCGCAATCACAAGATCGGCTTCGTCTTTCAGAATTTCAACCTGCTGAAACGGACGAGCGCGCAGCGCCAGGTGGAACTGCCGCTGATCTATGCCGGCGCGTCGAACCGCTCCGGGCGCGCCAAAGCCGCCCTGGAATCGGTCGGGCTGGGCGACCGGCTCAAACACCTGCCGAGCGAACTTTCCGGCGGACAGCAGCAGCGCGTCGCCATCGCCCGCGCCCTGGTCACTGAACCGTCGATCATCCTCGCCGACGAGCCGACCGGCAACCTGGACTCGCGCAGCGGCGCGGAAGTGATGCAAATCTTCCAGCGGCTCAACCGCGAACAGCAGATCACCACCGTCTTTGTCACCCACGATCCCTGGATCGCCCGGCACACCAACCGCGTGATCATGATCCGCGACGGCATGATCGTCGCCGATCAGCAGGTGGCGAAGCCGCTGGTCGCCGGGGTGGACGAACGCCCGTCGGAGGCGGAGGAACTCGCCGGCATCTTCCAGGCAGCCTACTACGGCGAACACTCCGCCGAAAGCGCCGGCGCGAACGGCAGCCATGCGCATGACGACTCCACCGGCGGCGGCTCCGGCATCCCGGAGCAGATCGCGGAAGGCAGCGCAGCCTCATGAACCTGTGGGAAAGCTTCCGTCTGGCGGTGGGCAGCATCCTGCTCTACCCGACCCGCGCCGCGCTGACCATGCTGGGCATCATCATCGGCGTGGCGGCGGTGATCAGCCTGCTGGCGCTGGGGCGCGGTGTCGAAAATTCGGTGGCGTCGCAGTTCGAAGGGCTGGGGGCGGACATCCTGACCGTGCGCGCCAACATGCCGATGCGCGGCTTTTCTTCCGCCAGCACGCCGCTGACGCTGAAGAACCTTCAGGCGCTCGCCGACGGTGTGACGACGCCCAGCGTGAGCGGGGTCGCCGCCGAATATCAGGTGCGGGCGACCGCCGTCGATGGCTACAACAGCACCTCGGTTACGGTGCGCGGCGTGACCCCGAACTACTTCACCCTGAACGAGTGGTCCCTCACGGCGGGCAGCGCCTTCACCCAGAGCGACAGCGACTCGCAGGCGCAGATCGCCGTCCTCGGCGTGACCGTCGTGGAAGACCTCTACGGATCGGCGGACTACGACGCGGTCGGCGAATCGCTGCTGATCAACGATCTGGCGTTCACCGTCGTTGGCATCCTGGCAGAGCAGACGGCGACCGGACCGAACGACCCCAACGACGCCATCATCGTGCCGCTGCTGACGGCGCAGGCGCGCCTGGGCAACGCCCGCGTCGCCGGGGAAGGCTATCAGGTTTCGAGCATCCTGGCGAAGGTCAGCGACACGGCGCTGCTGGACGCCGCCCAAAGCGAGATCGAAGCCTATCTGCTGAGCGCACACGGCATCGCCGACCCCGATCAGGCAGATTTCACCGTCACACAGGCTTCGGCGACCGCCGAGACGCGCACCGAGGTCCTGGGCATCGTCACCCTGTTCCTGAGCGGCATCGCCGCCATCTCGCTGCTGGTCGGCGGCATCGGCGTGATGAACATCATGCTGGTCTCGGTCTCTGAGCGCACCCGCGAGATCGGTTTGCGCAAAGCCGTCGGCGCGCGGGCGGGCGACATCCTCGTCCAGTTCATGATCGAAAGCCTGCTGCTGTCGATGCTCGGCGGCGCGCTGGGAGTCGCCGCCGGCATGGCAATCGCCGCCATCGGCAGCCAGCTGATCTCCGCCACCGCCGTCTTGTCGCCGGAGATCATCGTGCTGGCGGTGGGCGTCAGCCTGTTCATCGGCGTGTTCTTCGGCGTCTACCCGGCGAACCGCGCCGCCCGCATGAACCCGATCCAGGCGCTGAGGTTTGAATGATGATCACATCGCTGCTCGAAAACACGCGCATCGCCGCCAGCCAGCTGAGCGGCAGCAAGCTGCGCACCGCGCTGACCATGCTGGGCATCATCATCGGCATCGCCTCGGTGGTGCTGCTGCTCTCGCTCGGTCAGGGCGTGCAGAGCTACGTCACCAGCCGCTTTGAAAGCCTGGGCGCGAGCCTGGTGCGCGTCAGCGCGCAGGCGGTCAGCGGCGTGACTGAGTCGCTCACCCTCGATCTGGTCGATGCGCTCGCCGACGAAGGGCGCGCCCCCGCCATCGCCGAAGTCATGCCGCAGACGCAGAACACCTACACCGTCATCTATGGCGAAGAAGACCTCAGCACCCAGGTGACCGGCGTGACCCCCACCTACCTGAGCATCAATGACCGCAGCATCAGCGCCGGGCGGATGTTCAGCGACCAGGACGTGACCGATGCCGCCCGCGTCGCCGTGATCGGCGTCGGCACTGCCGAAGACCTGTTCGGGACCGCCAGCCCGATCGGCGCGCAAATTCGCATCCGGGCGATCACCTTCGAGGTGATCGGTCTGCTGGACGAGACGGGCACGAGCGACGACGTGATCATCGTGCCGATCAGCGCCGCCCAGACGCGCCTCAACGCCAGCCGCACCCTGACCGGCGAAGCGGTGGTCAGCACCATCCTGTTCAAGGCGGTGAGCAATGATCAGGTCGAGCTGGCAATCGAGCAGGCGACGCGCGTCCTGCGCGAAGAGCGCGGGATCGCCGACGGCGCAACGGACAGCTTCCGCATGTTCTCTGCCAGCACCATCCTCGACACGCTCAGCGGAACCATCGAGACGATCACCGTCTTCCTGGGCGTACTCGCCGGCATTTCGCTGGTCGTCGGCGGCATCGGCGTGATGAACATCATGCTGGTGACGGTCAACGAGCGCACCCGCGAGATCGGGCTGCGCAAGGCGGTCGGCGCAAGGCGTTTCGACATCATCTCGCAGTTCCTCACCGAGGCGGTGGTGATGACGCTTCTGGGCGGAGTCATCGGCATCGCCATCGCCCTGGGCGCGGCGGCGGCGATCACCCGGCTGGTCGAAGATTTCACCGTCGTCGTGCAGCCGTCCAGCGTGGCGCTGGCGGTCAGCATCTCGTTTCTGATCGGCGTGTCGTTCGGCGTCTTCCCCGCCAACCGCGCCGCGCGTTTTAACCCGATCGACGCGCTGCGCTACGAATAGCGCGCGGCGCATAGGACATGTAAAGGTTCTGTCATGGACACCCTGCTGACGATTGGCGGTTTCACCCCGCTGCCCTACATCTTCTACAGCGTCATCCAGTCCGCGCGTCAGCGCGGGCAGATCAACTTCTTCGGCGCGCTGCTGGCGCTGGCGGCGGCGCTCATCCCCGTCGGGCTGGTCGGCTGGAGCGTCGTCAGCGGCGCGTCCGAGCCGGTCTTCACGGTCGCCGCGCTCGCCAGCGCCGGGGTGGTGGTCCTCTTCAGCCTGTTCCTCATCCTGCGCGACGCCCGCCAGCACACGACCGGGCTGAATCAGTCCTACGGGCTGCTCGGCTTGGGCGTCGGCATGTTGGTGATCGCCGGGGTGCTGGCGCTGCCGCTGGTCCTGCCGCTCGTCCCTGGCGTCACGACGGCGAGCGACGCCAGCGCCTCGCAGACGCAGACCACCGCCTTTCCTGCCTTCCCCGCGTCCACCGCCGGCGATGACACGGCTTTGCAGACTGCCGACACGACGAATACGGCGTTCACCCCGCCGGCGGGCTTCGCGCTGCCGGGCGGCGCTGCCCCCGAAACCGCCACGTCCGACACGTCAGAGTCCGACACGTCGGGGTCCGAGGCTTCGGCGCAGACGATCATGCTGCCCGCCGCGCCCGCCGGGTTCGCTTCGCCGACGCTGGAAGCGCCCGCCGAGGAGTCGGCGGTGGAAGCGGCGGCGGTTGAATCCTCCACGACGGACTTGGCGGAAGCCGGGCAGGTGCGCTTCACCTACGAAGATTTCGCCACCCAGGTCTTCGCCCGCATCAGCGCCGAATCGACGGCGATCCCGGCAGTGGAGGCGTTCAGCCTGGCGGCAGAGACGTCCGAACCGGCGGAAGGCGGCGACGGCTCAGCGGCGGCTTCTGAAGCGACGCCCGCCGCGCCGACCTGGACCTGCGTCGTGACGGTCAATTTCAACCTCAACCTGCGCACGGCGCCGAGCGTCGACGCCGAGCGGCTGCTGACCATCCCGTATACCTCGGTCCTCGCCGCGACCGAACGCACCGACGATAACTGGTGGCGCATCACCTATGAGGGCATCGAAGGCTGGGTGAGCGGCGAGTATCTGACCGCCGACCCGTCCTGCGCGGCGTGAAGCGAGATCGTCGAAGAAACTTCCGCATGGGCGACCCGCCCGGTCGCCCAACAAGACATCATCTGACCTGTGAACCCTCCAAGAAAGGGCTATCCTCTATGAAGACATCGACACTGCGCCGAGGGGCGCTCACGCTCACCCTGATCGCCGCCGTCCTGCTGATCGGGATCATCCCCGTCGGCGCACAGAGCGCGGACCCGGCGCTGATCGACGTGGTCGCCGGGGCGTTCGAGAACACGCTCGCCCGGTCCAGCATACACGTTCAGGCGCAGACGGCGACTGAGAGCAGCGGCGGGCAGGTCGGCGGCGGACAGAGCGGCGGCTTTCAATCCACCGGCAGCGCCGCCTATGATCTGGCGAGGACCGCCGAGGGGTGGAATCTGAGCGGCAGCCGCACCACCAGCAGCGCGACGCCGAACGGCGCGTTCGCGACGACGACGGCGATCATCCTGCTGGACGGCGTGGTCTACCGCCGCGTCGAGGGCGGCGCGGGCTTTGGTCCGCCAGCGGGCGGCGCAGCGGACAGCAGCGCCGCAGCTTCGACCATGCCGGAAGGCTGGATCGAGGTCGGCGCCCAGGAGGATGCCCAGGGCGGCGGACGCGGCGGGATGATCGACGCCGGCGACGCGCTGGGCGTGCTGCTGCTGCCGATCAGCGCCGAAAGCGTCACCTCGCTCGTCGAACTCTCCGGCGACACGCTGGAAGGACAGGCGATGCGCATCTTCCAGGTGACGCTCGACCCGCAGGCGGTGATCGAGAGCGGGCTGAGCGGGCTGACGGGCGGCGGGTTCGCCGGCGGCGGGTTCGCCGGCGGCGGGTTC
>JABWBO010000157.1 GCA_013360465.1 Anaerolineae bacterium
CCGCACGCAAACATGGCTTATCCATGTTTTCCGCCCTCGTGGATGCCTTTTCTGGCACTCCTTTCACCCCATCCCTGATCCACCCCTGAGCAGTTACGGTTTGCTATGGCTGATTCTCAATCTAGATGCATGATTATTGTTGAGGTTGCCCAAGCTCACGATGGGAGCCTCAGCATGGCACATGCTTACATTGACGCCATCGCCAATGCAGGAGCAAACGCCGTTAAATTTCAAACGCATATCGCCGCTGAGGAAAGCACTCTGTCCGAACCTTGGCGAGTTAAGTTCAGCCGCCAGGATAACACGCGTTACGACTATTGGAGACGTATGGAGTTCAGCGAGGAACATTGGCACGGCTTGAAGCAGCACGCTGACGAGCGCGGCCTGATGTTCCTAAGTTCACCGTTTTCCCTTGCAGCCATCGACCTCCTGAAGAGGGTCGGTGTTCCTGCCTGGAAAGTCGCATCCGGGGAAGTGGGAAATGTGCCGCTGATTGATGCGATGGTGGAAACCCGCCTGCCGATGCTGATCTCCAGCGGCATGAGCGATTTCGGCGAACTCGATGCGACGGTAGCCCGTGTTCTGGCAGCGAATGTCCCTCTAACGATCTTTCAATGCACAACCGCTTATCCCTGTCCGCCGGAGAAAATCGGCATGAACATGATCCCCATGCTACGCGATCGCTACGACTGCGCTGTTGGCTTGTCCGATCACTCCGGCACGATTTATGCTGGGCTGGCAGCAGCGGCGATCGGTATCGAGGCGTTAGAAGTCCATGTCACCTTCAGTCGCGAAATTTCCGGGCCTGATATGCCCGCCTCCGTGACAACGGCGGAGCTTCGCCAGCTTGTCGAAGGAGTGCGCTTCATTGAAGCGATGCGCGCCTCCCCTGTCGATAAAAACCTGATGGCAGCAGAAATGATACCGCTGCGCAATCTGTTTACAAAAAGCGTGGTCGTGCGCGTGCCGCTATCCGCTGGCACGGTGATTACTAGCGAGCATTTGATCGCTAAGAAACCTGGGACAGGCATCCCGGCAGCGAAAATGCATGAAGTAATCGGCAAGCGGCTTCTGATCGATGTCCAGGCAGATCATATTTTACAACGCGGCGATTTGAGCGAAGAAGAGTAACTTACCTCGGTTGATAGATCCCCTTCAGTGACGCTTTCGTGCTAGTAAAAGGTTACTCATGGCTAAACGCAAAGTCTGTGTAGTGGTCACTGCGCGTCCCAGTTACAGCCGTATCAAAACCGCTTTAACCGCGATCGCGGCACATCCCAATCTTGAGCTTCAGCTTGTCGTTGCAGCGTCCGCACTGCTGGATCGGTATGGCAGTGCTATCGATACGATCAAACAAGACGGTTTCAAGATCGCGGCTCAAGTCTATATGGTACTGGAAGGAGAGAACCTTGCCACGATGGCAAAAACGACCGGGCTAGGGCTTGTGGAATTGGCAACCGTCTTTGATAACCTTCGTCCGGATGTTGTTGTCACCGTCGCGGATCGCTATGAAACGATCGCGACCGCGATCGCAGCGGCTTATATGAATATCCCTGTCGCGCATGTGCAGGGCGGCGAAGTCACGGGCTCGATTGACGAGAAAGTCCGTCATGCCGTCACCAAACTGGCCGACCTGCATTTTGTTTCGACTGACGAAGCATTGCGGCGCGTGATTCGGATGGGCGAAGAACCCGCGAATGTGTATGTGACCGGCTGCCCGTCGATTGATATTGCCAAGGAAGTCCTTGAAAACCCAGCGCTCGACTTCGATCCCTTTCAGAAATATGGCGGCGTTGGCTCCGTTTCATCGATGGCAAATGGGTATCTTGTCGTGATGCAGCACCCGGTGACAACCGAATACCAGCTTGCTCGACAGCATGTTCTTCAAACGCTACGCGCCGTACGAGATCTGGGTATTACAACATTTTGGTTCTGGCCGAACGTTGATGCGGGTTCTGACGGCACATCGAAAGCGATCCGGTCATTTCGTGAAAACGAAAGTCCGCAGAATATGCACTTCTTCAAGAGCATGTCTCCGACTGACTTCCTGCGATTGGTCATCAACAGTAAAGCGCTCATTGGCAATTCGAGCGTGGGAATTCGCGAGTGTTCGTACCTGGGCGTACCGGTCGTCAACATTGGCACGCGCCAAGCGGGACGTGAACGTGGTCACAACGTAATGGATGTCAATTACGAGTATGATGCGATTATCGGCGGCATACGGCAGCAGATCAGCAACGGACGCTACCCAATAGATCGGATTTATGGGGATGGGGATGCAGGGGTACGTATTGCTGATCTGCTGGCGATGGCGCCTCTGCATATCGAGAAGCGGTTGACTTACTGATGGACAAGATTTTAGCCCTCATCCCCGCACGCGGCGGCTCGAAGGGTGTACCGCGTAAAAATATCCGTCTTGTGAACGACAAGCCGCTGATCGCCTACACAATCGATGCGGCGCTGACAGCACGCGAGGTTTTCTGCCGAGTTATAGTCAGTACCGATGATGAGGAAATCGCCACCATCAGCCGAGAATATGGCGCGGAAGTGCCATTCATGCGCCCGGCAGAATTGGCAGGGGATAAGGCGCGCTCGCTGCCAGTGATACAGCACGCTATCAAGTGGGTCGAGCAGAGTGACAGAGTGCACCTCGATTGGGTGATGCTGCTTCAACCTACTGCGCCCATGCGTACGGCGGAGGATATTCGCGCGGCGGTCGCGCTCACCCACAGCACGGATGATCTGTGCGACTCCGTTATCAGCGTGATGCGCGTTTATGCCCATCACCCGATCCTAATGAAGCGAATCGAGAATAACCAGTTGCTGCCATTCTGCATGGAAGAAATCGAGGGAACGCGCCGCCAGGATTATCAGCCACCCGCCTATATGCGCAATGGCGCAATCTATCTGACGCGCCGAAACGTCCTGATGAATCGTGACTCAATCTGGGGGGAGATTATCCGCCCGTATGAAATGCCGGCCGAACGGTCGCTCAATGTAGATGACGAACTTGATCTCGCCCTGGTTGACTTGGTGCTGCGGAAGCAGTCCATATGACGCGTATTCTCAACATCGAACCCCTGAATTACAGTGATAAAGCGCGCGCCATTCTGCACTCGTTGGGAACGCTGGAAGAGAGCGAACTTACGCGCGCGGAGCTGATCGCTCGTATCCCCGAGGTGGATATCCTTATCGTTCGGCTGAGTCACCAGATTGGCCGCGACATTCTCGACGCGGCGGCGCGGTTGCGGGTGATTGTCAGCGCGACCACTGGATTGGATCATATCGATCTCGACTATGCTGCTGAACGCAGCGTAACCGTACTTAGTCTGCGCGGATATACCGCTTTTCTTCGCTCGGTCGTAGCAACCGCTGAGCATACATGGGGACTATTGCTGGCTCTGACGCGGCGCATCCCTTGGGCCTTCGACTCGGTGCGTGCCGGTGAATGGGAGCGCGATCGCTTCAAAGGGCACGATCTGCGCGGACGGCGGTTGGGAATTTGTGGGCTTGGGCGCATTGGGGAGCACGTCAGCCGTTACGCGCTGGCGTTCGGCATGACGGTATTTGCCTATGATCCCTATCGTGCCGATGATATGCAGGGAGTGACGCGCTGCGCATCGCTGCAAGACCTTTTAGCCCAAAGCGATGTGTTCACGATTCACGTGCCGCTCAATGCAGAGACAACTCGCTTGATCGGCACGGCGGAACTAGCTACTCTACCGCGCGGGGCACTGCTGATTAACACGGCGCGCGGAGACGTAATCGACGAAACCGCGCTGATCGTGGCGCTGGAAAGCGGCGCGCTCGCTGGGGCGGCGGTCGATGTGGTGATCGGTGAGCGCGGAGACGGGCTAAATCCGCTGATCGCGTACGCCTGTACTCATGATACACTGCTGCTAACGCCCCATCTCGGCGGGGCGACCTACGAAGCGATGGAAGCAACCGAAGTATTTATGGCGCAGCAGTTAGCTACCTTGCTGACAGGAAAAAACACACCGTGAGATACCTCATGGAAGACTGGGAGTTCAATGTCTTAGGCATCTACAACTACCGGAAGCCGGGGCCGTTTTCGCATTACTTTGACCACATTATCGAAAATCACCGGTTTATTCCCGGCGACATTTGCGAAGCCGGGGTCTTTCGCGGCAGTTCTCTGCTGGCGGCGGCAATGCTGCTCCGTGAACTAAATAGCGATAAAATCGTATGGGGATATGATACGTTCTCCGGGTTCCCGCACTATCATCCCAATGACGACATTGAGGTGTTTAAAGGACTCCGCGCCGGCGGGCGGATCAGCGATGCCCATTATCAGAAAGTCCTGCTGAGTCAGGAGTATCGCGGGCTGAGCGTTGAAAAAGTCGATGTCAGCACCGTATCCAGTTCCGGGAATTTCTCGAACACCTCGTTGCCGCTATTACAGAAAAAAATCACTTATCTGGGGCTGGAGAATATCCGTCTTGTCCAGGGAACGTTTGCCGAAACCATGACTCCTGATGAGGGACACACGTTTTTTGCGGCGCTGCTTGACTGCGATTTGTATGAAGGCTATCAGGTCGCGCTGCCGTTCATCTGGAACAACCTTTCGGTTGGTGGTTACATCCACATTGACGAATACTACTCACTCAAGTTTCCCGGAGCGCGTATAGCAACCGATGAATTCTTTGCCAATAAGCGTGAAAAACCGCAGCAGCACCGCCAGAACCCTGGTGATTTTGAGCGGTGGTTTGTGCGGAAACTGTCTTGACTATGCACATCGATAACCAACAGCTCTTTCGAATAGACGAAAATGAAGGCTCCGTACATTGGTGGACACTTCAGGCAATCTAGATCACGAGCTACTGGAAAACGACACACTCGATCCATGATCTGAAGAATCACCTTGTGTGGGTGACAAACGACCGCAAACCCGCACTGCTTAGTTGCAGCACTAGTCGGTTGCAAGAGGAGTTCGGGGGATTGAAGCGCCAGTATTGTGGATGCCATGCGGGCACGCGCATACTTCGTCGTCAGCACCGGCAGTGTGACCGATGAAGTCATCAAGCAGTATATCGAGTTGCGCAAAGATATGCCTAATGGCAACATCTAGATCGATGAATGACGGACTTCAGGCGACTTTCAGTCGCCAATAATGCCACCACCTAGCGGCGGTAGTGATTTGCTTTACACCCTGCACCTTGACTGAAGGTACGAAACTGTCATATGGGCAATAAGAGCGACAACCTGAAGACAAAATTAAGAAGCCTGCCACTAATCGGTCCTCGGGTCCGCAGAAGTAGCGAATGGTTACTGACTTCCTATCAGCTGGCTGTGGATACACTGTCCACAAAGCAAAGTCGTCTAGTTCATTCCGTTGGTATGCCGCACGGCTCCTTAACTGTTCCTCAGCAGTGGGGGATAGTATACGACCGAAGTCGCCAAATGCTGCGCAGATTGCCTTCACCAAATGGTCCACGAATTGCCTTCGCTACGGTCTGGGGGGAAAGCTCTCCTATCTTGACTGCTTTGGAGTCGATCCTTGCTGTAGCCATTCGACTTCGTGGGGCAGATGCCTCATCATTAATGTGCGATCGCGCTTTTCCGGCTTGTGTAAGAGATTCACTCGGCAATCATTCCATGTCTATTCCTGCTGAATATGCTTTGAGCGGACTAACTCCTCATCGCTGCAGGAGATGTGTTCATGTGATCAATGCCTACTACAAGCAATCCCCGATTCGTCAGGAGCAGTTCAGTCGATTTACGCAGACTGACGACCTTGCGCGTATCATGGAACTGGTTGATCGACTTCCGCAAGAGCGCTACCAAACCCATGTGTATCGAGACATTCACGTTGGGGAGCATGCATACGCTTCGGCAGTACGCGAAACTGGACGGGGAACCTTGATGGATTCCCCTTATCATTGGTGGCTATTCCGCCGCCACCTCATCGCCTCCATCCTTATCTCGGATTTGACAGAGCGGATGTTTCAGACTGTTCGGCCTGATCGGTTGGTTGCACCTCATGGTATATACGTTGATCATGGGACTATCTGCGAAGTTGCTCGTCGTGAGCAGATACCAGTGGTAGTTTTTTCTGTATCGTATCGTAAAGACACTATTATGCTCTGTCATGGTGATACATATCACAAAGCTCTGGTCACCGAACCCCACGCCCTATGGGAAAATATGGAATTGTCCGATACCCAAAGAGAGCGTCTTGCTGGCTATGCTGATTCGAGGCGACGAGGCACTCACGATATTCTGACATATCATCCAAGTCCTGTGGAGGAGCACGCAAAGATTATCAAGGAAATTGGTTTGGATATGACGAAGCCTGTGATTAGCCTTTTCTCGAACGTCATGTGGGACGCACAACTCTACCACTCATACAACGCTTTCGAGAACATGTTGGATTGGGTTCTAAAGACCATCGACTACTTCCTCAAGCGCCCAGATCTTCAACTCGTCATTCGCGTTCATCCAGCAGAGATCAAGGCAGAAAAGAAATCAATGCAACCCCTCAAGACGGAGATTGAGAACCGTTATCCGTCTTTGCCGCAACATATCAAAATTGTTGGGCCAGAGAGCGACATCAGTTCGTACTCGTTGGTTGATATCAGCAAGGCAACTTTGATCTATGGCACCAAGATGGGATTAGAAATCGCACTGCGGGGTGTACCAGTAATCATCGCAGGCGAGAGCATGAACCGGGGTAAAGGATTCACCTTTGATGTAGAATCAGTGGACGGTTATTTCCAACTGCTTGACCGACTCTCGGACATTCCACGTAATACGCCGGAAATGATGGAACGAGCAGAGAAATACGGTTATCACTTCTATTTTCGACGTCAGATCGATTTCCCATTTCTAACAGATTTTCAGCCTGGTTTTCCGGAGAAGCTTAAGCTAACGTTTGATGATCTCAGTGCTCTCCTGCCAGGTCGGAATGACAACCTAGATCTGATATGTGATGGTATCCTAAATGGAACCGAGTTCGTGGTGCCTTGAGTTGTATGCATGAGCGATATACTAAAAAGCAACTTGAGATCCCTAAGCAACGGTACACATTCTGTAGGTAAGAATCCTCCCAGTCGAACCGCCAAGTCGAATCTGCAACCGCTCTCTGAACGCGACGTGAAAGTAGTGCGCAGAGTGATGATCTTTAGCTTCAATCTCCTCTTTCTTTCTCAGTTTTTGCGTACTTTTTCATACTTGTTTACAGGGCTTTACCCTGCCCTAACCCTAGGTGCTCTAGGGTTGCTGTATGGGGCTGGGCTCCTCGTTTTCCACCGGGCTGCACTTTCTCGAAGGGTAAAAACTTGGTCCATCATACTGACACTCTGGGCGACAATGATGGTGGCTCGGAGCTTGTTGGAAAGCGATTTGGAAAACATATTCTACGCACTCCCATGGTTTTCTCTGGCGCTCGTCCCCCTCTTGGGACATCCCCACTTACGAGATAGTCTATTCAGGGTGTTTAGGGTTCACGCAACTATTGGCACTTTGTTCAATCTAGTGATTCTCGTACAAGCACGAGATGTAATCACCCTAGAGGCTGTAACCCGATCAGAGGTCGCCGATTCCGCGAAATATGGACTAGTGCTCTTATATTCAATTCCATTTGTTTACTTTTTTGGCAAAATGCGGGAATGGGAGCGGGTGATCGTATTCATAGGCTTACTCGTAACTGGGTTCATCGCCGTTATTACCGAAACCAGACAAGGAGTGATCCTGTTTGGGGTAATTCTTATACTAGCTTTGTGGATCAAATACAAAAAAAACACAAGAACTCTTAGAGCTGGCCGAAGAGTTCAATTGTCTGATTTGACGAATTACATCCTGTTCATTACATTTCTGGTATCAATACTATTCGCTTCTGTACAGTTTGATCAGCGCATCGCAGCTACTATTGAAAGATTCGATGCGCTGTCTTCATCAGAAATAAACGCAGAATTCAGACAAGATGAGTTGCTATCAATTGTGGAGCAATTTGTGCCTATCGACTTTCTCCTGGGTCGAGGAGTAAACGGAAAATACAACTTTTACCATTACATCACTGGGGCCGAGCAGCGGAATTATGCTCATATTGGATATGCGTATGCTTTTCTAAAGGGTGGTATTCCTTTGCTGCTGTTCAGTCTAGTTCCTTTCGTAGTAGGGCTTCGCGCTATCTTGTCCTCTAGAGATGACAGTGTGTTGGCCGCGGGAGCAATGTGCGTTTGGTTTGGAATTAAACTGCTCACAGGCAATCTATGGAATTATGATAACCCGTCATATATAATGATATTAATATGCCTCGGGGTATGTTTGTATTGGTTGCCGGAGTCCCAACAAACGTTGAGTGGTAATGGGGAAACGATTTAGCGAATTCATGGTAAGCTGACAGGATGACGACACGACAGTTTCACCTCAGCGAAGAAGCGGTAGAGGCACTGAAGCAGGCA
>JABWBO010000034.1 GCA_013360465.1 Anaerolineae bacterium
CGCCTTAAACCAGCGGTACGCGGTTCGATAGTGGACACCCACCTGCTTGGCATAATCGCTCAGTTTCATGTACATCAGTATGCACGAAAGTACATCTTTGTCAATATGCGCCGCGAACGTCAATCAATACTACGGACTCTACATCTTAGAGCGCGCTCTAAGTCAAGACCTCAATTTCGCCCGGTTTGAATGCAGCGGCGTGTCTGAGCATTTCACCGAAGTTCTCACGCAGCCGGGTCAGCCGTCGGGCGCGGCAGGCTCCTGATCGCGATCCGGGCGGCGGGGGCGGGTCTGCTCCAGGTTGTCCAGGAACACCGACAGGTCCGGACCGTTGAGCGTCGTGTTCTTCAGCATCGGTAGGGGCTGCACCGGCTTGTTGTCCGCCCCCATCATCTGGCGGATCATCTCCATCTCGACGGTGGTCAGCGATTCCATCACCCGGTGTTCGTTGTCATGCTCCGGTCTGCCGAAGGCGCGGTGAAAGGCGATGCGCTGAAACTGCACGTTCGCCATGTCGCGCACCAGCAGCCCATAGATGTTCAGTCCGGCGGGGCGCAGGTCTTCCGAGCGGATCAGCAGGATGCTGCCGATCAGCAGCGCCACGCCGATGGACTGCGGCGGAGTCAGGCGGTCGCCCAGGATGAAGAACGCCAGCACCAGCGCCACGCCGATCTCGGCGATGGCGATGATCGCCGTGCGCAAACTGCCGAAGATCGACACCGAGGCGAACATCGCCAGCCGCGAAAGCGCCGTCGTGATTCCCAGGATGAAGATCGGTCCCATGCTGGCATTCAGCGCCGCTCCTTCGAGCGGCTGCCCGACCGCCGCCCACGCCATGACCACCACCACGCCCATCGTCGTCAGGATGTACAGGGTGGCGGTCGTCGGCGGCATCTCGTACAGGACGTACTGGCTGAGGATGACCGTGCCGGCGAACATCAGGGCGCTGCCGATCATCAGCCCGACGCCGAAGAAATCCAGCGGTTTGCTGCCCAGCGTGGTCAGCAGCAGCAGCGCCAGCACGGCAAGCGCCACGCGCAGCAGCGTCCGCCGGTCGATAGGTTCACCGCCGATGTGCGACATCAACAGGGCGAAGACCAGATACATGCCGTTGATCAACTGCACCATCGAGGCGTCGAGGAACTGCAAGCCGCCGTAGTAGAACAGCGAACCGATGCCGTTGACCAGCCCGACCACGACGCAGCCGAGCAGCCCCGCCGGGTAGATGAAGATGAAGCGTCGGAAGAAGAGCAGGTAGACCAGCCAGAGCAGGGCGACGGCGACTACCGTGCGGAACGCCGCCACCGTGAACGGGTCGGCTCCGGCGAGGATCGCCTGTTTGCCGAAGATCGGCGCGACACCCAGGAAGAGCGGGGTAGCGATGGCGGCGAACGCCGCGCGGCGCAGGTCTGCGCCGTGCCGGGCAGCCACAGCGGTCAGCCCCTTGCGCGGGGTCGCGGCGTCGCGACGAGCGGCAGGACGATGCTGAAGGTCGTTCCCGGCGGCGCAAGCGGGTTGAAGCCGGGACTCTCGACCGCGATCTGCCCACCGTGCGCCTCGATGATGCCCTTGACGACGGCGAGTCCCAAGCCGATGCCGCCGCCGCGAAACGAAGTCTTGCTGGTGCTGTGCAGATCGGGGTTTTCGCTGGAAAAGAAGCGCTCAAAGATCGACCCGCAGTCTTCCGGCGAGATGCCGATGCCGGTGTCGCGGAAGATCAGCCGGATGCGGTCGTTCTCCGGCTGGCAGGCGAGCGTGATGACGCCGCCGTCGGGCGTGAACTTGATGGCGTTGCTGATCAGGTTGCGGAATGCCAGCGAGAGCAGCTCCCAGTCGGCGACGACGCGCGTGTTCCACTGCGTCTTGTTGAACTGCACGGTCAGCCGCCGCTCGCCGATGGCGCGCGCGTAAACCTGCAATGCCCGTTCGGTCAGGTCGCCCAGGTTGCAGGGACCGATGGTCAGCTCGATCTGATTGGTCATGATGCGGCTGATGGTCAGAATCTCGTCGATGATGTTCTGCATCCGCAGGATCGACTCGGTCAGCCCTTCAAAGAGCATCTTGAGATTGGGGTTGCTCTGCCCCAGGCTCCGCAGTTCCGGGTTCTCTTCCAGCAGGCGGTTGTAGCCGATCACCAGGGTCAGCGGGGTGCGCAGTTCGTGGGCGGTGAGCTGGATGAAGACGTCCTTCATGCGGTCGAAGCGCTCTAACTGCCGGTTCATCCGCTCCAGATCGCGGATACGCGTTTCCAGTCGGCTGACCACCTCGCGGATGTAGCGCGTCTGTGCATCGTTGAGCGGCGCTGCATCGGTCACATCGCGCCCGCCGGTCAGGTAGAAGGCGACCCGGTCCAGCAGATGATCGATATCGATGGGCTTGGTCATATAGCCGGTGATGCCCGCCGCCTGGGTCAGCTCGCGGTGTTCCGCCAGGGTCATCGCCGTGAGGGCGACGATAGGCGTCGCAGCGAAGGGGGGGTCGGCGCGCAGCATGGTGGTGATCTCGCGTCCGGTCAGGTCGGGCAGGTTGATGTCCACCAGGATCAGATCGGGGCGCGTCCGCCGCGCGATGTCGATGCCGTCCAGCCCGCAGTCTGCCACCTGGACATGATAACCACCGTAGCGCAGCGCGCGTTCCACAAGCGACCGGCTGGCGGCGTCGTCCTCGATGTACAGGATGCTTTGCTGCTTGTTCAAGGCGACTTTACCCCCATCTTTCCATTCCCCCTGCCTAAGCCCCGGCGGGCGGCAAAAAAACGTTGGGAGCCACGCGGCTCTTGTCTATTCCAGATCGTGGACGAGCGTATCGATCACATCTTCGCTGATCGCCGAGCCTTTTTGCAGCAGCAGCTTGACCTGCTCGTTGAGCCGGGCGCGTTCGCGGGCGGTCAGCTCCTTGGCGCTGATCACCACAATCGGGATGGTACACAGGTCGGGATCCGTCTTCATGGTGTCGATCACCTCGAAGCCATCGACATCCGGCATCATCAGATCGGTGATCACCATATCGGGGAGCATCTGCCGCACCAGCTTCAGACCGCTGGCGCCGTCGTGCGCCAGCGCGACTTCGAGCGCGCCGCCCGCTTGCAGCATGCGCTTGATCAGGCGCGCTGAATCGGCGTTGTCTTCGATCACCACCACCCGCCGCACCTGCCCTTCGATCTGATCCAGGGCAGAAACGATGCCCTCCTGCGGCACGTTGGGGATGTTGGCGCGCTCCGACAGGTCAATCGAACGCTGCCAGCGTTCGCCCAGGATTTGCGTCTCGACCGGCATGGTGTGACCGGAGCAGTTGACGACCACCACGTCGTCGGGCTTGATCACCCCGGACTGGACCATCTTGAACAAGCCGGCGAAGGTCACGCCGGTCGCCGGTTCGACAGAAATGCCCTCGCTGCGCGCCAGGATGCGGATGGCGTTGAAGGCTTCCTCGTCGGATGCGTCGAAGAAACCGCCGCCGTACTGCTGGACGTAATCATAAAGCAGCTCGTAGGCGCGTCCCGGATTGCCGGTCGCCAGCGTGGCGATGATCGTCTGGGGATCATCCACCGGGATGGCGATGCGCTGCCCGCGCCGGAACGCCTGCACCATCGGGGCGCAGCCGGTGGACTGGATATTCGCCAGCCGGGGCATACGGTCTACCAGACCGAAATCGAGCATCTCGCGGAAACCCTTGCCGACGCCGATCGGTCCCATGCCGCCGCTGACCCCTTGCAGGAACCAGTCCGGCGTGACCCAGCGCTGCCCCTCTGCCAGCGAGTCGCCGAGCTGCTCGGCGATCTCGTAAGCGATGGTCTTCATCGCTTCGATGGCGGCGACGCTCTTGATGCCCCGGTCAAGGAAGATGCCCTGCCGTTTGGCGAAGCGCGCGGCGAGTTCTTTGGTTTGATCGTAGGTCCCGGTGATCTTGATGACTTCTGCGCCGTACAGCGCCGCCTCGCGCATCTTGTCGCCCGGTGTCAGGCTCGGAAAGAACGCCCACAGCTTGATCCCCGCCCGCGCGCAGTAGGCGGCATAGGCGATGGCGACATTGCCGGTGCTGGCAACCACCACCGCATCGACGCCGATCTCTTTGAGCGCGGAGACGGCGACCGCCGCCTGCCGGTCCTTGAAACTGGCGGTCGGTCCCTGACGCTCATCCTTGATGTACAGGTTCTTCAAGCCGAGCATCGACGCCAGCGCCCGTGACCGGAGCAGCGGCGTACCGCCTTCGCCCATGCTGATGATATTGTCGGGGTTATAGATCGGCAGGACTTCCTTGTAGCGCCACAGCCCTTCACGCCGCCCACGCAGCGACTCCAGCCATTCCTCGACGTTGATCTGGTCCAGGTCATAGCGCGCTTCCAGCATGACTTCGCCGCAGGCTGGACAGCCCGCGACTCGCCGGTCCAACGGGACGCGGGTGCGGCAGTTGGTGCATTCAAGAGTTATGGCTTTGTTCAAAGTCCGCCGCTCAATCTCTGTCGAGGAAGCCTTTGACTTCATCCAGCAGTTCGCGATATTCGTTGGTGGTGATATTGGATTTGAACAGCACCGCCAGGTTCATCAACTGCTGACGTTCTTCGTTGGTTAAGGCTTCGCCGGTGACGATCAGGATCGGGATAGTAGCGGTTTCCGGGTTGTTTCGCAACTCCTGCACCACCTGGAAGCCATCCATGTCCGGCATACGCAGGTCCAGGATGATCAAGTTCGGACGGCGGCGCGCCACTATCGCGATACCTTCCATGCCGCTGCTGGCGGCGATGACCTTATAACGCCCGCTCTGCGCGAGGATCTGCTGGATCAGGCGCGAGTGTTCCGGCTGATCGTCGATGATCAGGATGCGGTCCACATGGCTTTCGATCTCGGCATCCTTGACCGCCGTGATGATGTCGTCGGGCAGGAACGGACGCTGCACGAACCTGAACGCGCCGGCATCCAGCACCCGCTGCGCTTCGCCGGAAAGCGAAACCACGATCACCGGGATATCCAGCGTGTCGTCGCGATCCTTGAGATGCTTCAGGATGTCCCAGCCCGTGCCGTTGGCGAAGTTCACATCCATGATGATCAGGGTCGGATGCAGCCCGCTCGCCATCGCTTCCGCCTCAAGCGGGATGGTCGCCGCGAAAATCTCGAAGCCTTCCCGTGCCAGCGCCCGCCGGAATTGATCCACCATGTCGGGTGCGTCCTCGATCAGCAGGATTTGCCGCTTGCGCGTCATGATTCGCTGGAGATCCGTGCTGGTATCGACCAGCTCGGAAGGAGGCTGCTGCATCTTCAGAGGACCGGTGACATTGCGCGAGACCAGCTTGCCGGTCTCCTTCAGTTGATCGGTTTTGCGCTTGGTCTGCTCTTCGGTGTCCACAACCGGCTCGATGGGCATGACGACCGAGAAGGTCGAGCCGATATTGACCGTAGACTGCACGAGCATCTGCCCGCCCTGCATCTCGACCAGGGATTTGGCGATGGGCAAGCCGAGACCCGTACCGCCCGCCGTGCGCGTCAGCGACGAGTCCACCTGGCGGAACGCCTCGAACAGGAGCGGAATGTCTTTTTCGGCGATGCCGATACCGGTATCGGTCACGTCGATGCGCACCAGCTTTTTGCCCGTCTCGCCGTCGCGCACCGGGTAGGCGCTGATGGTGATCGACCCTTCGCGGGTGAACTTCGATGCATTGGAGACCAGGTTGAGCAGCACCTGGCGGATGCGAAACTCATCGCCATAGGCTTTCGGCAGGTCCGGGGCGAGATCGGCGATGATGTCGATTGCTTTGTCCTTGACCAGTCCGATGCCGATGGAACGCACGCCGTCGATCACCGTCTTGACTTCGAAGTAGTCGAACTGCAAGTCCATCTTGCCAGCGGCGATCTTCGCCTGATCCAGGATATCGTTGATCAGGTTGAGCAGGTGCATACCGCTGTTGTAGATCGTCGTCAGGTCCTGCTCCTGCATCTCCGTCAGCGCGCCGTCGATGCCTTTGAGGATTACGCGGCTGAAACCGATGATCGAGTTCAGCGGGGTGCGCAGCTCGTGACTCATGTTCGCCAGGAAGTCGCTTTTCAGGCGATCCAGCTCGCGGAGCGCATCGTTCTGTGTCTGCACGCGCTCGAGCAGCTGCTGGTTCTGCACGATGGCGGAGAGCGTCCCAGCGAGCGTCAGCAGCAGGGTCAGCGTGTCTTCATTGAAGGCATTGACTTGGTCGCTTTCTAGAAGCACCACGCCAACCAGCTGCGTGCCGGAAGTCAGCGGGACGATCATGGCGCTGCGCGCGCGCTCATCGACCGGCAGATAGCGCGTTTCGCTGGCGAGATCGTCCAACCGGACGGAGCGGCGGGAATTGGCGGCGCTGGCGATCAGATTTTGCGAGATATCCAGGCGCACCTCGCTCAATTCCGAAAGCGGCTGACCGCTTCCGGAGAGGGCGATCGGGCGCAGCATGGTGAACTCGTTCTCCTCGGAGTCGAGATACTGCTCTGGCAGATAAACAGCGACCGAAAGGGCAATCAGCGAATTTGCCAGCTCATTCGCGACGTTCTGCACCGCATGCGAAAGCGTATCGGCGCTGGCGGCTGCCGTGGTGACGTTGAACAGGAAGCCCATTTCATTCGCGCGCTGCCGCGCCTGATCGTACAACTGCGCGTTGTCGATGGCGGTCGCCACCTGACCGGCGAGCGTGGTCAGCACCAGCACGTCGTCGCCGTCGAAGGCGTTAGGGATGTTCGACTGCACGTCCAGCGCGCCCACGACCCGCCCCTTGAGGACGAGCGGGATCGCCATTTCCGAGCGCGTGTCCGGCAGGTACGGGTTCGGGCGGTGGATGACGTGCGCGTCGGCGGTGTCGGCGGCGATAGTCGGGCGGGCGGTCGCCGTCACCTGCCCGATGACCGACTGCGATCCTTTTTGCAGCTTGTGACCGATGCTCAACAACTGCTGACCGGCGGACCCGGTGCTGGCGCGCAGACGCGCCCAGCGGTCTTCTTCGTCCATCAGGAAGATTTGAACATGGTCGTAGTCGAAGCGCTCACGGATCAGATCGACGATGCGCGGCAGCAGCACGTCGAGGTCGAGCAGCGAGCCGGCGATCTGGCTCACTTCCGAAGAGGTCACCAGCTGGCGAGAACGCCGCTCTGCCTGACGCAGCGAGCGTGTGGCTTCCAGACGCAGCGACGCCTGTTCGGCGAAGGAGCGGTAGATGCGCTGATCACGCTCGTTGTAGCGATGCGGCTGTCCCGACCCCAGGATGAGGCAGCCGATGGAGCGCCCGCCGGCACGCAGCGGCAGGATGGCGAGCGAGCGCAGGCTTAGGCTGGCGAGACCGATGCGCTCGATTTCCGAAAGAGACGGGTCGGTCTCGGCATCATCGAGCGTGATCAGTTCCGGCGTCGCAAGCAGCCGCCAGGCGGGGAACTGCTCTTCGGTCAGGCTGATGCCCGCCAGATCGACAATTTCCTCGCCGGCGGCGTACCAGGTGGCGGAGATGCGCGCCAGGGCGTTGGGCACATCCCAGGCGGCGCTGACCAGACTGACGGCGAGCGCCTGGGAGATCTGCGGTCCGAGCAGATAATCGGCGACGATCTTCAGGATGTCTTCCGGCTCTGAGGCGTCGCCCAGGGCGCGGCTGGCTTGATACAGCTTGCTCGTCTCTTCCAGGGTGGACTGGATGCGTTCGAGCAGCAGATAGTTGTCCAGGACGACCGATGCGCTGTCGGCGATGGCGCTGAGGTAGCGCCCTTCGCCCGACTGGAAGCGGCGCGGGAAGTGGTAGCCGACGAACAGCACGCCGGTGCTGGCGTCCTGCGCTTGCAGCGTCACCACAGCAATCGCCCGTATGTTGCCGATCCTGAGCAGATCGGCTTCCAGCGGGGTGGGACGGCTGAGCGCGCGCAGATCGTCCAGGAACATGGTCGGCAGCGATATCAAGTCATGGTGTTTGAGCAGATCTTTGAAGTCCACCGGATCGGCGTCCATCGCTACGTTGAACAGCTCGACGGGTTCGCCCTCGATACTGACGTAAGCGGCGAACATGTCCGGGTTGAGTGTGGCAAGCGAGCGCTGCAAGGCTTGGGCGATGTTCTCCTGGGAACGCGCGCGGCTGATCATGGCGGTCGCGTCGTAGAGCTGCGCCGTCTCCTGCAGGGCGGTCGTCGTGCTGCGGAACAGATAGCGGTTATCCAGCGTGACGGCGGCGCTGTCGTTGAGCGTCAGCAGGAACTGCTCGCGTTCAGGCGAGAAGTCTTCCAGGCGATCATATTCCAGGATGATCCAGCCCAGCGGAACCTGACCGCGCGTGCGCAGCGGCAGCACCGCCAGTGATTGGATGTTGCGCTTTAGAAGCGCGATGCGGACGGCATCATCCAGCTCGAAGTCCGAGGCGACATCGCGGATGAACTGCACCTTGTCCGGGTCGAGCAGCTCATCTGGCAGTGCCCACGCGCCAAGGTCGCCGCTCATGGACCGGGCGATCTCGATGCCGGCGTCATCCGGCTTGAGCAGCACGACGTAAGCTTCGCTCGGCTCCTGCGTGCTGATCTGCCCGATGATCTGATCGAGTACGTCGTCGATGGTCTCCGACTCGCTCAGGGCGCGCGATGTCTCATAGAGGGCGACCGTCTCGCGCAGGTTGGCTTCCAGCGTGCGTTCCAGGCGGCGCAAGCCGGTGATGTCCTGGAAGGCGGTGATGATCGCCGTCATCGCGCCGTCGACATCGAACAGCGGCGCGGAGGTGATCAGCAGGTCCATTTCGCTGCCATCCGCCAGCAGGATCGAGATGTCATCGCTCGATTCCGGGTCGCCGGTCTCCGCCGCTGTGCGGAACGGCAGCCCCTCGTCTGGATAGGGGGTATCCGTGCCGCTGCGCATCAGGCGGAAATTGTCCGGGCTGATGACTACGCCTTCGCTCAGCGCTTCGCCGAGAATAGAGACTGCCTGGGCGTTGTACTGGACGACGCCGAACGTCGCGGCATCGACCACCGCGACGCCCGCCGGCAGCGTACTCAGGATGGCGCCCAGGCGCTCGCGCTCGCGCTCAGCGTCGCCGAACAGCCGTCGGTTTTCGACAGCGACGGAGATCTGTGCCGCCAGCGTCTTGATCAGCTGCTCGTCGTTCTCGTCCAAATCCGGCGCAGAGCGCGACCGTCCGACCATGACCGTGCCGATCACCTCACTGCCGCGCCGCACCGGCGTGACGAGGTGTTTCCCGTAGAGATTCAGCACCGGTTCCGGCAGTTCCGCCAGCGACGGGAAGGCGCTCGGTTCGTTGATCAGCAGGGTGCGCTTCTCCAGGAAGGCGAGGCTGATCGGGGTGCGGTCGGTCGCCAGATCGTAGAACTCGGGGCGTTCGTTGCTGCTCTGCGTGACGCCGGGCAGCCGCTGGGTGACTTTCTCCAGGATCGTACCCTGGCTGTTGACCAGCGCCAGCAGCCAGCGGTCGTACTGCGCCGGTTGAGCGACGCGGGCGAAGACTTCGCCGACGCTTTCCTCGAACGCACTGCCGACCGCCGCCGCCAGCTGACCGGCTTCCGCCAGCGCCAGCGCGCGCTGCGCCTGCACCTGCGCTTCCTGGAATGCCAGGATGCTTTCGACCGCGGCAGCGGCTTGATCGCTGACCGCCTGCGCGAAGTTGATCAGCGGTTCCGGGAAGGCGTCGGGCTGGTCGCTTTCCAGCAGGATCAAGCCGTAGAAGCGCAGACGTGAGCGCATCGGGGCGAGCAGCACCGCCCGCGACCCGCTGCGTTCCGAGAGGATGCGCACGGCGTCCCAGCCGCGCACGTCGACGCGCACGTCCGGGAAGTAGACGGCGGCTTCTTCCTCTTTGAGGATGTCCGCCAGGGGCACAGCCGCGCGCGGCAGCCGCAGCCCGACGTGAATATCCGCCTGTGCCGGTTCCGCCTGGGGCGGGTGTACGTATACACAGTCGAGATAGGCTGCCTGGTAGCTCGCGCCCGGCGCGGAAAAGACCGACAGACGGGCGATATTCGAACCGCCAGAGGCGATGCCGTTCACCGCCGCCGCGAACACGCCGGGCAGATCGCCCGCGCCGGAGATGGCGCGGCTGGCGCTGTACAGCCGCCGCGTCTCGTCCAGGGCGCTCTCGCTCTGTTCGAGCAGCCGCCGGTTTTGCAGCACCGTACTCATCTGACTGGTCAGGGCGCGGTAAACTTCGAGTTCGTCTTCGCCCAGATAGCGCGCCTCGCTGCCCAGGATGAAGAACAGGGCGATCGGCTGATTGACGCTGAACAGCGGCATGATGACGACGTGTTTGCTGCCGCGCATCCGCAGATAGTCGAAGAAAGGTCCCTGTCCATCTTCTGATTCTTGCAGCAGCACCGGGTCGCGCCGGCGCAGCGGCGAATCCTCAGAGACCGGCAGATCGATAGTCGTCGTCTCGACGATCATCTGCCCCTGTGAGGAGCGGGCTGCCAGCTGCACACGGGTGGGCCAGCCTGTCGCATCCAGGCTGCCGACGAACGTCCCCAGCTCGAAATCCAGAGCTTTGTCGGCGCTGGTGCTGACGGCGGCGCGCACCAGTTCCGGGATGCTGGTCGCCATGTTGATGATGCGGCTGGCGCTGTAGAGACGTTCAATTTCCGCCAGGGCGATCTCGTTCTGGCGCAGCAGCAGACGGGCGTCGATGGCGACACCTGCCTGGTCGATCAGGGCGCTGTAGATGCGACCGTCGCGCTCGCTGAAGCTGCGGGTCTCGGCGAACTCGACGAAGAGGATGCCGCGCCACGTGCCGCGCAAGCTGAAGGGGATCAGCACCATCGAGCGCCCGCCCATATTGCTCAGCAGCGCTCGCAGCACCTCGTCCAGCCGAGCGTCTCGCTCGGAATCGGTGACCAGCACTACCTCGGTCGGCTGCATCCCGGCGATCAGCGGGTGATCTTCGACGCGCAGCTCCAGACCACTCAGGACGACTTCACGCGCCTCTTGAACGTCGAATTTCCAGTCGGAGACGATCTCCAGCCAGCTCGGCTTCTCGTCTGCCGGATACTCGTCGAAGATGCCGATCTGCCCGGCGATGGCGTCGGGCATGACCGAGATGATGATCGCCTGGATGACATCATCCAGCGAGGTCGCCTCGTTCAGGTAGCGGCTCAGCTGATAGAGCGAGAAGGTCTCGGAAAGCGACGACTGAGTCTCTTCGAAGAGACGAGCGTTCTCGATGGCGATGGCGACGCGCTCGGCGACCGTCGTCATCAAGGCACGATCCGCTTCGGTGAACTTCGCGCCTTCCGCTGGCGCGGCGTCCAGCGAGCCGACCGTTTCCCCACGAATCCGGATCGGCGCGCTGATGCTTCCGGGGGGGAGTTCGCGGGGGGTTCCAGCGGTGATGCGCAGCAGATCGTAGCTGAACGCCGGCGATCCGCCGCTGACGCTCAGCGCTTCTTCCCAGGCGGTGCGGGTCAGCTGCCGGTTCAGGTTGTCGATCTGCTGATAGCGCTGGTCAGATTCGACCAGCAGGCGCACGTTCTGAATGGCGACGGCGATCTGATCGGCGATCATCTGAAAGACGCGAACCTCTTCCGGCTGGAAGGCGTTCGGCTGCGTACTCTGAATGTCGAGCGCGCCGATGATCCGGTCAACGTATTGCAGCGGGACCGCCATCTCGGCGCGGGTTTCCGGCAGCAGCGGGTTGGGACGGTGCGGCAGGGTGGTATCCGGCGTACTGGTGTCGTTGACCACGACCCATCTGCCGGTCGATGTCACCTGCCCGATGACCGACTGCGATCCGACGGGCAGCTTGTGCCCGCGTTCCAGCAGCAGACGCCCACGTTCGCCATAGCTGTAGACCAGCACGGCGTTTTCGCTGGCGTCGTCCAGCAGGAACACCTGCGCGTGGTAGAAGCCGTATTCCTCGCAGAGCTGGCGAATGGTGCGGTTGAGCAGATCGTCGATGTCGTTGAGCGTCGCCGTCTCACGGCTGACGCGCGCCGAAAGATCGATGTTGCGCGTGAACCGCCCGCGCTGGACTTCCAGCTCCTTCTGAAGTTCGCCCACCCGCGCCGATATTGTGCCCAGCGCGCCCAGCATCTCCTCGACATCTTCGGTGATGTTCCTGGCGGCGCTTGAAGGCAGGGTCAGGATAGTTTCCGAAGTTCCTCCTGTCGCCGCGTCCGCCGCACGGGAGGGAGCCGCCGACTCGCGCGCCATCTGGCTGGCGAGGTCGCGCATTTCAACCACCGGCTGCAGCGTGCGCCGCATGGCATAGGCGATCAGCGCGATGAGTCCCAGCGAGGCGAGCTGAATGACGACCAGCAAGCCCAGCCCCAGCAGCAGGCTGTCGCCCAGAACGGCGACTTCATCGTCGATCAGCACCGCATACCAGGCGCGCCCGGTTTCGGCTGCGCCCAGCGGCAGAATCACCGATGAGACGATCTGCGCGCCGAAGGAGTCGCCGCTGCGCTCGACGGTGTAATCGTCTATGCCTTCAGGCAGGATTTCGACGGCAGCCGGCGCGTCGCCGTCGAAGAGGGCGCGAACGTAGTCGATCTCGCGGTTTTGGGTGTCGTAAAGCAGGCTGCCGCTGCTGTCGATGATCGCCACGCGACGCCCGGGTTCCTCGCTCACCATCAGATCGATCTGCGCCTGCATCTCGCGCAGCAGGGTGGAAGCATCAACGTCGATCTCGATGACGCCGGCGAAGTCGAAGACGACGTTTTCCGTCGCAACGGGCGCAGCGATCCGCAGGATCGGGCGCTGGCGTTCGACGAATGTCAGCCCTGCCGCCCTTCGGAAGAACACGCCTTCCATCAACGCCTGACCTGGATCAAGATCGGCTGCGCCCGTCAGCAGGGCGTCGCCCGCCATTTCGCTCAGACGAAGCTGCCGGTCGATCTCCACAATGCTGCTCGCGCTGAGCGCCGCCTCCGTCCAGACGGTTCCATTGAAGGTGACGTAGCGGATGCTGGTATAGGTTCCGATGTTGTCTTCCAGCAGTTCAGCGAATTCGGAGATCATCTCCGTCTGCGAGTCGATGAGCGTGGCGGAACCGGTGACCAGGGTATCGCGGGCGAAGGCGCGCACGTTGCGCCGCGAGGCGAGATCGACGGCATCGTTTTCCAGCCGGATCAAGCCGTCGCGCACGTTTTCCAGCGCGGCGGCAAGCTGAAGCCGCTGCTGTGCGATCAGGGTGGTGCGGGCGTTGAAGCGCACCAGCACCAGCGTGGCGATCCCGCCCGCCAGGGAGATCACGATAATGAACGGGACGACAAGCCGCAGGGCGCGGCGGTAGAGCGTGCGGTCGCTTGTTCTCTGCATCGTCTACAACCTACCGATCACCGTTTCCATTCACCGGGCGTGTATTGCTTTCGGCAGCGCTGCCGCCGTTCTGATCGCGCGTGGTCTCCAGGCGAATGCTGACCTGGGGCGCGCGAAGCGCCTGACCCACCTCGCGGACCGCCGTCTGCAAGATGTCATTGATGTTGGTCTGTGCCGTCAGCTTGGCGACGATGGTGTTCACCACGCGCTCGCGTTCGGCGGTGCGCTGACTTTCCTGGAAGAGGCGGGCGTTGTCGAGGCTGAGCGCCAGACGAGCCGCCAGCTCCTTCGCCAGTTCCAGCCGGTCTTCGCTCAGTACGCCGACCGGGATTTCCCATTCGACCACGCCCAGCGTTTGACCGCGCAGCGCGATCGGCACGGCGACGGGGATGGTCTGGCGGGGTGTTGTCCCCCCGACGATCGGCTCGCCCGTCCGCAGCGCCGTCTGGCGCAGGTCGCTGAAATCCGATTCGGAGGCGACGCCCGCCTCGCGGGAGATTTCGGCGGCGCGGCGTTCCCGCATGAAATCCTGCCAGGCGCGCAGCGTCGCGGCGCGGTTGCGCTCTTCGATGTCCTGCAGGCGGCGGCTGAGATCTTCATACAGGCGGGCGTTCTGAATGGCGACGGCGATCTGATCCGACATCGTTTGAAGCACCGCCACCTGCGCCTCGCTGAAGGCGTCGCGCTCGCGGCTCTGCACATCCAGCGCACCGATGATCGTCTCGCCGACCCGCAGCGGGACCGCCAGTTCGGCGCGCGTGTCTGGCAGAAACTCGTTGCGTTTGTGTATCTGGCTGACGGCGGTGTCGCGCGCCGTCACCACCTGCCCCTGCGATGTCACCTGCCCGATGACGCTCACCGATCCGACGCCCAGCCGGTGACCGCGCCGCAGCAGCTCCTGACCGACCGGTCCGGTGCTGGCGCGCAGCAGGGCGTCCTGCCCGTCGGTGTCGATCAGGAAGATCTGCGCGTGGTAGATGTTGGGGAAGCGCTGGACGATCAGGTTCACCACGCTGTCCATGAGGCGCTGCAAATCGCGCTGTGTGGCGGCGAAACGGCTGATCTCCTGTGTGGCGTTCAGGTCGCGGGTGCGCGCTTCGACGCCTGCCTGAAGCTCTGCGACCTGCCCCTGTACGTGATCGCGCAGGGTTTCGATGCCCGCCGCCAGCGCGCCGACCTCGTCGCGCCGCTTGGTTTCAAGGATGGCTGCGCTCATATCGCCGTAGGACATGCCGAGGACGGCGCGGCGCAGACGATTGAGCGAAGGAGTCACCATCTGGTTCAGCAGCAGCGCGGCGAACACCAGCAGCGCAAGCGCGCCGATCACCGCGCCGAAACGCCGGGTCAGCACGATGTTCTGCGCCTGGGCGATGACGCTTTGTGTACTCACCTGGGCGACCAGCGCCAGCGGCAGACCGCGCAGCGGGGTGAAATAGCCGATGTATTCCACGTCATCATCGGTGTTATAGAAGGCGCTGCCATCCTGCCCAGCAAGCCCGCGATCCACCGCCACCGAGCGTGAAGCGGCGAGGATGTCCGGGCGCATGCCGGCGGGGGTGATCAGCACCTCGTTAGCGGAATACAGGAAGGTCGCAATCTGATAGATGTCCTGCCCTTCCGGCTGCCGCAGCGAGTCGAAGAAGACGCGCCGATTATCGAGACGGGCGACCAGATAGCCGAGCGGCGATCCATCGCGCCACCGCAGAATTTCGACCAGCTCGACGATTGGCGTGAAGTTGACGTGGGCAATCGAAACGGTGCGGACTTCGCCGCGCAGCGCGGCATTCGAGCCGGAGACGTAGGCGGGGGCGCGCGCCCCTGCTGGATCGCCCGCCAGCGGCGTCGAACGCAGCGCCTGCGCCAGCAGACCTCCGTCACGGTCGATCAGGCGGATGCTTTCGAAGAGCGACGATGGCAGCAGCAGCTCCTCGCGCAGCAGCGTCGTCATCTGACTGGGCGTGACATCGGGCAGGTTGATGGCGCTGCCGACGACGACATCGCGCAGCAGCAGCCCGTTCAGGCTGTCGATGTTGGACTCGACGAATTCGAACGCCACCTCGCTCGCCAGGTTGACCGTCCCATTGATTTCCGCCGCCTGCCGCGCCCCGGTCTCGGCGACCAGCGTCGAGGCATTGCTGAGAGCGAGTTCCACCGTCGCCTGGACGTTCGTCGCCACCGCCAGGGCGATCAGAACCACACTGACCACCACCAGGGTGAGCGTGAACTTGACCCCAAGGGACCAGGAAGTCGGATTCAGGAGAGCCGCGCCTCGGATCATGATTCGCTAACCCCCATCTGCACTGAGTCGCTGGACGGCGCCGGGCTGAAGCGAAACGCGCGTGTGAGTCGCGCCCAGGGCTTCGTTGAAGGTCTCGGCAGCCAGCGCCAGCACCTGTTCGATATCGGTCGCGGTCAGCAGCAGGCTGCCGACATCGCTCGCCTTGCGTTCGCGCTGCGCCTGTGCCTGGCTTTGTTCGAAGAGACGGTTGTTTTCCAGCGCTGCGCCGAGGCGGTTGGCGACGGTGCGCACCAGTTCGGTTTCCGATTCGCTGAGCGCCCGGTCGCCGCGCACTTCGAAAGTCATCGCGCCAAGCATCTGCCCGCGATAGCTGATCGGCGCGCTGATGACCCGGCTGCCGTTGACCTGCTGTACCACGACATCGCCATGTTCCAGCGCCGCGCGCACCGACTGAGGCAGGTCGCTGGCGGCGACGAGCGCCTGTGATGCGCCGCCTTTGAAGTCATAGCCGTAACCGGTCACGCCCAGACCGCGCAGGTAGCGTTCCCACCCGGCGCTGGTCGTGCCCTCTGCCCGCCGCTGCACTTCCGCCAGCTGCGACCGCAGCCGCTGCGCCGCGCCCTCCTGGTCGCGCACATCCGATTCCAGCGCGGCGATCTGCCGGAACTGCGCCAGACTGCGCCCAAGCTGTGCCGCCAGGGCGCGCAGCACGTCAATTCGCGACGCCTCCAGACCGGCGGTATCGCTGGTCTGCACATCCAGGACGCCGAGGATCGTCCCCTCGAACAGGATCGGCACGCTGACGCTGAAGCGCAGCTGGTTGATCAGATGATCGGCGGCGCGCACGTCGGTGGGACGAATGATCAAAGGCTCGATCTCGCGCAGCACCATCTGCACGACCACATCGGCATTCACATCCAGCGTCAGGACCCCGCCGCTTTCCATCAGGCGATACCGACGGACTCCGCCCGCCTTGTTGTTGAGCATGAGTACCTGGGCGACGCTGTACCCCAACTCGTCGCGCCCGATGTGCAGCACCCGATCGACAGCGTCTTCTTCATTGATGAACACCCGGTCGGTCAGGACCTGGACGGCGCGCCACTGGCTGACCAGCATGTTGGCGTCGCGCGCTACCCGCTCCGGTGTCCCGCTGAAGGCGTAGAGGAAGGCGCCGATGAGCAGCACCATCGAAATCATCGTCAGCGTCTCGTTGAGCGCCAGGTCCGCCGGGGTGAAACGTTCGATCTGGACGAGCGACGCTTGATAGAAGCCGCTCAGGATCATGCCGCCGGCGCACACCAGCCCCACCAGGATCAAGCCGCGTCGGTCGAGCAGCACGCCGCCGGCGGCGACCGCGATGATCGGGGCGACTTGCAGCAGATCGATGTGCGAAACCAGCCCCAGAGGCGAAGTCAGCCCCACCAGACCGCCGACGAACAGATACGAAGCTGCCGTCAGCCGACCACGCTGCACGGCGAGGTAAATCAGCACCAGCGCCAGCGGCGTCAGGGTCATCGAAAGGAAGAGATAGCCATTGCCGGGGATTTCGCCGCTGTTCACCAGCGGCAGGATGACCAGCGCATACATCGCCAGCCAGATGACCGACCCCGCCAGCGTCATCGTCAGCAGGGCGCGCGCCCGCTGACGCTCGATAGCGTCGGTATAGCCGTATCTCAGGCTGAAGAGCCAGCCGATCACACGAGCGATCATGCGCCTGCCCCTCCGTTACCATTACCGTTATGGGTGCCGTTCGCCGCCGGTTTGTTCTGAGCGCCGCCGTTCAGGCGCTGCATCCGCTCTGCGCCGCTTTCACCGCCCATTGCCGTATCGATGCCGCCCAGGCGGATCGAGGCATTGTCGGCGTTGAGCAGCGTCCCCAGTTCGCTCAGCGTGATGCGCAGCAGTTCATCCACCGTCGTCACCGACTGGAACTGCGCCGCGATGGTGTTCACGCGCTGTTCTCGCTGGGCGATGCGCTGCGTCGCTTCGTAGAGGCGGGTGTTTTCCAGCGCCAAGCCCAACCGCTCGCCCACCGTCTCGACCAGCCCGACCGTATCTTCCGCCGGAGATGCCGCATCCAGTTCGAATTCCATCGCGCCGATCACCTGCCCGCGCACCCGGATCGGTACGGCGACCACCGATCCCTCGCCCTGCGGCTGGCGGACGGTCTGATCGCCTTGAAGCGCCTGGCGCAGCGACTGTGTCCATTCGCCCAGATGCTCCACTTTGTTGGTCCTGAAGTTGACATCGACGTTCGGAGTCCTGGTCTGATCGCCCAGGTACTCGGTCCAGGAACGCCCGGTTAGCTCGCGGTTCAGACGTTCGATTTCGCGCATGGCACCGCTCATCTGGTCGAGCAGCTGCTGATTCTCGTTCAGGCGGCGCTCCGTCTGTTCGAACAGACGGGCGTTCTCAATGGCTACGGCGGTGATGTCGGCGAGCGACTGGAAGATGGGCAGGTCTTCATCCTTGAAAGCCTCAGCGCTTCGGCTTTGCAGGTCGAGCGCGCCGATCACCCGCTCGCCGACCAGCAGAGGGAACGCTGCCTCGATGACGGTTTCCGGCAGCAGTTCATTGCGCCGGTGTACCGTCTCGCCGGAAGCGGCGCGGGCGACGACCGACCGCCCCGAAGCCGTCACCGTACCGATGACGCTCAGGCTGCCCACTTCCAGGCTGTGTCCGCGCGACAGCAGCAGCCTGCCGACATCGCCCGTACTCGCCGCCAGCCTGGCGCGCGAGCCGAATTCGTCGATCAGGAAGATCTGCGCGTGGTAAATGTCGGCGTAGCGGGCGATCACCTCGTTGACCGTCCGGCTCAGCAGTTCCTCCAGGGCGCTCTGACTGGCGATGCGTCGGGCGATATCGGTGGTGATGGTCGCCAGGCGCAGGCGGGCGGTTTCCGCCGCCGCGCGCACTTCCTGCCGTTCGCTGGATTGCATCCGCAGGAACATCCACAGCGCCAGCGCCGCGCCGATGACCATGATGGTGATGTCGAACAGATCTTCGAAGAGGGTGCGCGGGGGAGTCTGGGTGGGGTCGATCAGACTGCGGCGGTCCAGCCCGATCACCAGCAGGATCAAGCCGACGACGACGGCGATCAGGATGCCCCGCTCGCGGTGGGTGACGAAGCCGATCACCAGCAGCAGCAGCAAAGGCAGGGCGTCTGTGGTGGTGACAAAACCATCGCGCACCGACAGCATGACACCGCTCACCGCCCACATGGCGATGGGCAGGATGCCGGCGAGTTCCGTCCTGTCCATGCGGATGACGATCAGGCTGATAACGCCCCCGCCGTAGACGCCGAGGATCGTCAGCAGGATGAACACATCGCCGTTCAGGGCGCGGGTGACAAAGCCCGCCGCTCCGCTCGCCATCTCCTGCAAGTCGTAGAGGAAGACGAACAGCATGATCACCAGGGTGATGACGGCGCGCAGCCGCGCTAAATCCTGTGCCGCACGACTGACGACGTTCGAGGGCAGAAATAGTCGGTCAAAGAGAGGACGCAGCGTCATCGCTTTATCTCCGTCTGGCTCGTCGGCGCGTCAGAATCGGTGAGGCGCACGCGGGCGCGCCGTGCGCCCAACGCCCTGCCCAGTTCGCTGACGGCGCTGGTGACCAACCCTTCGACATCCGAGAACTGCTGGAAACGCGCCGTCACTTCGTTGACCATCGCCTCGCTTTGGGCGGCGCGCTGACTGCGCGTATAGGTGGCGGCATTTTCCAGCGCCACAGCCAGCAGGTTGACCATCTGCTGAAAGATCGCTCTGTCGGTGTCGCCATAGGCTGCTCCGGTTGGCGCGGCAATCGTCACCGTGCCCAGCCGGTGGTCGCGCGTTCGAATCGGCGCGATCATGACCGCGTTCGCGCCCGGCGTACGTCCCTCGCTCATGGTCATCATCACGCCGGTCGACCAGACCTGTCCGGCATGGGTATCCTTCAGCGCCAGCAGGGGACCATCCGCCGTAGAAATCTCGCTGTCGCCGTCTTCATAGCGCCCGACCACGCGCAGCAGCCCGTGATGTTCGTCGAACAGGGCGACGCTCATCTGATCCGTCGGCACGATGCCAACGCCGCTGGTCAGCATGACGCGCAGCACCGGTTCAGTTTCCAGCGAAGCTTGCAGCGCCTGACCGAGCGCCGCGACGGACTGCATCTGCTCCGCACGTCGGCGCGCTTCGTTGAAGAGGCGGATATTTTGCAGCCCGACCACCAGCTGCGAGGTCATCGTCTCCGCCAGTTCGACAGTCTCTGGCGAGAAGTAGCGCCCTTCCTCATAGAGGTCGAAGCCGATGGTGCCGATGAGCGCGTTCTGCACATTCAGCGGCAGGATCATGACCCCGCTCACGCCCACGCCTTTCAGCGCGGTACGCACCGACGGGGGGACGATGGGATCGGTGTCGATATTCTGTACGACCACCGCTTTGGAGGGATCGCGCAGCAGAGCGGCGATCATCGGATTGTCGCGCGTGTCGATAACCGTACCGACGGCGCCAGCATCGGGATACTCACTGAGGACAACGCTGGTGTGTCCGTCCGGTTGGATCAGCGCGACGCCGATGTGATCGATATTCAGCCCTTCCTGCATCTCGCGGATGATGTTGTCGAGGAGCTGTTTTTCGGTCTGAAAGCCGCTGATGCTGGTGGCGACGCGGTTGAGCAGCTGCAGCACGCGCACCTGCCGCGACAGCTGTTCAGCCCCCGCCTGTGATTCTTGCAGCAGGCGCTGGTTTTGCAGCACGATGTTGAGCTGGTCGGCGCTCGCCGCGTAAAGCCGGCGGTCCCGGCTGTCGAAGGCATGTGGCGTTTCGTATGCCACCGAAACGATGTCGGCGTGCCGGTCGCTGGTCCGGGCGATGATCACGGCGTAGCTGCGGGTGCGTTCGCGCAGCAGCTCGAGCAGCGGCGCATCGGAGGATGCTGCCTGCACGTCCTCGACGAAGGTCACTTCGGTCTGTTCGCCGCTCAGCAGTTTGCCGATGCGCAGCCCTTTGATCGGGATACTGACGACCTGTTCGCCCTTACGGGTGATGATATGCTGCACCGCCACATCTTCGCCGCCGTCGCGGCGACGGCTGACGGAGACGTGCATGATCGTATCGGCGTCTGGCGCGAGATGCGTGGAGATGGCGCGCAGCAGTTCCAGCGGGTCCTGGGCGGCGAGCAGCCCCCGGTTGAGTTCGTAGAGGGTCTGCACTTCGCCGAGCGACGATTCCGTGCGCCGCAGCAGTGCCCGGTTTTCGAAGACGACGGCGATCTGATCAGCGAGGTTGCGCAGCGCCCGCAGCGTGGGCGTGGACGTGGTCACCGGTTCCGGGTTGGACATCATGATCAGCCCGGTCATGTTCTGCCCGACCAGCAGCGGCACGATCAGCAGCGCGGTGACGTTCTCCTGTGTCAGCTTTTCGCGTTCTTCGTCGGTCAGAAACGGGTCATCCTCGATGCGCGCCGCGTAGAGATATTCCACCGCGCCGAGCGTCTCGTAAGCCGGGTAAGTGCTGAACGGACGCAGCGTGTTGGCTGCGACGATAGAGCTTCCGGCGCGCTGGGCGACGATGCGCAGTTTCGGCGGGTCGAGGTCCGGCTCGATCAGCGCCAGCTGCGCCTCCTGATACGCCTTTCCTCCAAAAACCACGACGGCGGAGAGTATCTCCGCCGCATCGGATGAACCGTAGATGGCGCTCGCCGCCGCGTACTGCGCCTCGGCAAGCTGGACCGTTTGATTGGAGTCGTTCGGATCAAAAGTCTCGTTCACTTCCATTCCCAGACCTCCTCGCCGTTGAGCAGATGTCGAATCTGCCCAGGGAACCGGTCAGGATCGAGCGGCTTGCCCAGGAAGCCGTTGAACCCCGCTTTGCGCGCCCGCCGCATCTGCTCTTCGCTGGCTTCGGCGGTGACGGCGCAGACCATCGTATCTTTCAGGCGGGGGTTGGCGCGCAGTTTGACGAGCGCCTGGTAGCCGTCTTCGTAGGGCAGGCGGATGTCCATCAGGATGAGATCAACACGGGGGAGGGTGTCTGCGAACTGGACGACCTGCCAGCCAGAGGTCTTCCACTCGCAGCGCTGCACGCCCATGAATGCGAGCATGCGGGCGATCAGCACGAAGTTCGGCACATTGTCTTCGACAACGAGGACGTGCGCCTCGCTGGGTTCAATCGGCGTCCGTTGGCTGGTGCTGCTTTGCGCGTCGCTCATGCCCGCTCCTGATGTAAGAGAGTACTTCGTTCGGAAATCTGTCGATGTCAATTGGCTTCGAGATGTACCCGTCGCATCCCGCCGCCAAACTGCGTTCTTTGTCGCCCCGCATGACGTTTGCCGTCAGCGCGATGATCGGAACGGCGCGCAGCTGCGGAATCTCGCGCAGCGCTCTGGCGGCGCTCAATCCGTCCATTTCCGGCATGCTCAAATCCATCAGGATGATGTCGAGGGAGAGCTGACGAGCGAGGTCGATCCCTTTTCGCGCAGACTCGGCTTCGTGAACCTGAAACGCCTCATCTGAAGCCATGAGGACCCTTCGCACCAGTATCCGGTTTTCAGGGTTGTCTTCGATGTAGAGGACCTGATGCACGGCTCACCTGTTTCAACAATAAACGAGTTGGTCAAAGAATGCCCCTCAGAGACTGTTTGCAAACTGCTCACCTCACCCCGTTTCGCTGCGCTCAACCGCCCCTCTCCACTTGGAGAGGGGCAGGAAACCGTCAGGTTTCCGGGGTGTCAGGTTTCCGGGGTGAGGTTGTGTGAAAACCGGCTTTGCAGACACGCTCTCAAACGCAGGCATCCTTCATTGTAATGCATTTAGTTTAGCACGACGATTTACGATTCCAACCTTTTCTATGACAAATTCGGCACATCGCCGAGTTGGTGAAGGATGAATTGCGCTGACTTTCACAAAGTCGGGCAGGAATGCTTGACAAAAAGATTCAAAAGGGCGTATTCTGCAATTGAGTTAACCGATTTCAGGTGGTTTTCACACCTCATTGTACCGATAGCAGGATTATCGAGCCATGATGCGCGCAGCCGATTTCCCCGTCCAAATCTGGGTAGAGATGCACGATCCCAACGAACGGGATGCCTGCGATGTGATCGTCAAAATGGAAAACGGGCAGTACTACGCCGCCGTTTTCGTGACGCTGCCCTATCTGGCGCGCCAGATGGACCTGAGCTACGAAATGTGCAAGGAAATCCCCTATGCGACGCCGGTGCGCTATGCCGCCCTGGAGACGCCGCATATTCTGATTTCGCGCTGCGACCGCGAGAGCATCGAAGACACCATCGACAATCTGCTGATGCTCGACGTTTTCGAGAACCTGTTCACCCAGGTGACCGAAGACGAGGATCTGCCGGACGTGGCGAATGGCAAGCGCGCGACCACCGAGGTCGCCGCTGTCGTCGTGAGCGAAGTGCTGCTGGTCGATGACCGGGACCGGATGCTCGCCACGACCGTCGCCTGACGGCGACGACTTGAATTCTCACCTCAGCCACAACTGATCGTACAGCGCCGCGCCGGCAGACGGTTGAGCCGCGTCTGGCTTAACGCTTCTGGGCGGCGCTGCCGGGCGCAGCGCCAGTTCACCCTGACGCCGCCGCATTTTGCACTATAATCACCCCCGTTCTCGAACCGAACAGGAGTCGTTCGCGCATGTCCTCTGACAACCGCTATGTGGGCAGCCAACTGTACAAGATCAGGCATTCGGCTGCGCACATCATGGCGCAAGCCGTCCTTGAACACTTCCCGGAAGCACAGATCGCCATCGGTCCGCCGATTGAAGACGGCTTCTACTATGATTTCGACCTGCCGCGCGCCCTCACCGATGAGGACCTCGCCTGGATCGAAAACCGCATGAAAGCGATCATCCGCAAGGAGGTGAGCTTCGCCGTGCGCGAAGTCTCGCCCGATGAAGCCCTGGCATTCTTCAAGGATCAGGTCTTCAAGCGCGAATTGATCGAAGACCTGGTACACGGGCGGACGGACGAAAACGGCGAGCAGATCGCCGCGCCTGCCGCTAAACTGACCTTCTACACGCAGGACACGTTTACGGACCTGTGCCGGGGTCCCCATGTCGCCAACAGCCGCGAGATCAACCCCGACGCCATCAGCGTCACTTTCAAGAAACCCGCCGGCGCGTACTGGCGCGGCGACGAAAAGCGCCCGCAGCTCACGCGCATCTATGGCACGGCGTGGGAGACGGTCGAAGCACTTCAGGACTATCTGACGCGCCTGGAAGAGGCGCGCAAGCGCGATCACCGCGTCGTCGGCGAGCGGCTCGACCTGTTCACCTTCAGCCCGCTGGTCGGCAAGGGACTGCCGCTGTGGAAGCCCAAGGGGGCGATCCTGCGCGACACGCTGGAACGCTGGCTGCGCGAGACGCAGATCGAAAACGGCTATGATCCGGTGGTCACGCCGCACATCGGCAACCTGAATCTCTACCGCACGTCCGGGCACTATCCTTATTATAAGGACAGTCAATACGCGCCGATCCAGGTCGATGACGACGAATTCCTGCTCAAGCCGATGAACTGCCCGCACCACATCATGATCTATAAGAGCGAGATGCGCTCCTATCGCGATCTGCCGGTGCGCTATGCCGAGTTCGGCACGGTCTATCGCTATGAGCAGTCGGGTGAACTGACCGGGCTGACGCGCGTGCGCGGCTTCACGGTCGATGACGCGCACCTGTTCGTCACGCCGGAACAGCTGGTGGACGAATTCAAGGCGGTCGTCCGGCTGATTCAGTACGTCTTCAATACGCTCGGTTTCTCCGACTTCCGGGCGCGCGTCGGCGTGCGCGATCCAAAGAGCGACAAGTATGTAGGCGGTGACGAGAACTGGGAGAAGGCGGCGGCGGCGATCATCGAAGCCTGCGATTCCCTCGGTCTGAACTATCATGTCGCCGAAGGCGAGGCGGCGTTCTACGGACCGAAGCTCGACTTCATCTTCCGTGACGTACTCAAGCGCGAATGGCAGCTGGGCACGGTGCAGGTCGATTACAACCTGCCGGAGCGCTTCGAACTGGAATATGTCGCCGAAGACGGCACGCGCCAGCGCCCGATCATGATCCACCGCGCGCCGTTCGGCAGCATCGAACGCTTCACGGGCATCATGATCGAGCATTTCAACGGCGCTTTCCCGGTCTGGGTGTCGCCGGTGCAGGCGGTGCTGATCCCGATTGCCGACCGGCACAGCGCCTATGCCGCCGAGGTGGCGAAGCGGCTGCGCGGCATTGGCATGCGCGTCGAGGTCGATGCCGGCAAGGCGCGCATGGGCGCGAAGATCGCCGTCGCCCGTGAAAAACTGGTCCCCTATATGCTGATCGTGGGCGACAAGGACGCTGCTGCCGGCACGGTCAGCGTGCGCCTGCGGACGGATGAGGACCTGGGCGCGCTGCCCCTTGACGAGTTCGTCGAAATGGCGCGCCGGGTGATCGAAAGCAAAAGCCTGGAACTGCGTTAGCGGCTAAATCGCGGGGATGCCCGGAACAACAAGGGGGCTTTCGAAGGAAACCTACGAACGGGAGACCCGCCGGGCCTCCCCTACGCCCGCCGCCTCGTAGGGGGGCGAGCCGTCGGCTCGCCCGTTGAGAAGATGCTTAGATTGTCGGGCATCCCCGACCGAATCGGTTAGGTTGACACGACCGAGAGAATTACATATAGTGTAACCGATATGTTTCTACATTTTTGAAACGAGGTCAGCATGTCGAGAAGAACTGTAGTGCGGATGATCGCCTTCATGGCAGCCATCATGATCCTGTGGGTGGCGATTCCCACCACCTTCGCCGCCGGCGAAACTTTCAAAGTGATCAGCGTAGACGCTGTAGGCTGCTCCAGCGGGCAGTTCGGCATGACCGTCGAACGCGCCAATCTGGACGGCGGGACCTACACGGTCAATACCGTCGTCACCGTCGAAGGTCTCGTCTATATGAACGAAGCTGCTTCGATCTCCATCAACGGGTTTTCAGGGTGGCACATCTTCGATAATTTCACCTACGGTCCCGTCCCCAATCCCGGAACCTACCCGATTCCGTCGGGCAAGGAAATGCGCCTCGACTTTTCGCTGGAACGCCCGATTGGGACCGTTCTGTATGAGTGGACGCTGATCGTCGATGGCTGCGATACGGGCAACATCCTGTACAACGGACCGACGCCGACCGGCAGTGCCTGCAATCTCGCCGTGCCGTCCAGCGCGGTCGTCGGCGAAGCCCCGCTCGGCGCGCAGGTCTACTACGCCCCTGGCGAGATCGCCCCTGACATCGTCCTGAACCCCGGCACTTATCTCGTCATCGGGCAGGATTCAAGCGAGACCTACTACCAGGTCGTCCTGGCGTGCCAGAAGGTCTGGGTGCGCAAGGACACCATGCAGCCCAGCTATCAGGCTCCGCAGAACGGCGCACCGCTGCCGACCGGCATCGTCGGCTAACGCGGTTTCACCGTCCATCGAAAAGGGGGTCCAGGCGAACGCGCCTGGACCCCCTTCTTCTGTTTTTGGCGCTGCCGGCTGGCGCTCACCTTTCGACGATCAGATGCAGCGCGCCCGCCGACAAGATCTCGAGTCTACCCCAGCCACGCCATCCAGGCGGCGAAACGCGCTTCCAACCGCGCCGCTTCCGCCAGCCCGTCGAGTCCCGCCTGTGCCCGCCCGGCGAGCTGGTTTTCATAGGCGGTGATGCGCTGCGCCATCGCCCTTTGCAGCAGCTGACTGGGCGTGAAGGCGCAGTCTGGCACGACGATCTGGCTGATGTTGCCCTGCACTGCCTGCATGTTGCCGATTAGTTCGCGCACCGTGCTGGCGGGCAGGTTGACCACGTCCACCTGGGCGGCGTATTCCTTGAGCGCCCGGAACTGCGGTTCGACGGCTTGCAGCCAGCCCGCCGCGCCGCACGCCGCGCCGCTGCCCCGCGCCAGATTCTCCGAGATCGGCGATTCCGCTTCTTCGACGATGCGAATCTCCCACAGCGCTGCCGTCATGGCGGCGCGCGCCCCGGTCAGCGCCTCTTCCGCCTGGAACAGCACCTCCGGGTCGGTCCCCGGCGCGCCGACCAGGGCGCGCCCCCAGACCATCGTGGCGTCGAACAGGCTCAGCAGCGCGGCGCGCGTGCCGGCGATGCACGCTTCCGCCAGGCTGGGGATCGCCACGGCGCCGGAATACTCGCGGCGCAGGCGCAGCCGTTCGAGCAGCGCATTGAGGTTATCCTCAGCAAGGACTGCGTCTGGGGTCAGCGCCGTGAAGGTGTCGTAATTGTCCTGCTGAAGCGCCCACCATGTCTGAATGTCGTCGGAGCGGCATTCGGGGACCGGCGTAGCGCTCGGCTCGACGGTCGGCGCGGCGGCGATCACCGTCGGCTGTTCGCCGTTCAGGGCGGTCTCTGTATCGGCGGCGGAGGAGGGGGCGGGTGTGGGCAGCTCGGCGCTGGCGGTCGGCGGTTGGGTCGGCGCGACCGCCGAAAGCCCGGCGGCGGCGAGCGAGAAGCTGACAGGACCGCCTTCGAGGATGCCCAGCGCCCGCGCGCCGATCACCAGCGCGCCGCCGATCGCCAGGAAGAAGACGGCGAACAGCAGCCCATTGAGCAGGGCGCCGATCAGGGCACCGATCAGCCCACCGAGATCAACGCCGCCGCCTGCCCCAGAACCCCGGCGGCGCGGACGTTCGATCTCGTCCAGCAGCTCAGCGCTTTCGGCTTCATCCTCGTAGGAGCGCAGGATGTCCATGTCGCCTTCACCCCGGTCGCGCGCCGCCGGGCTGTCGCCGAAGGCATCTTCTTCGATCGGATCCCTGAACGGACCCAGATCGTCATCTTGAGCATCGCGTCGTCTGTTCATCCAAAATCCTCTGACACTTGCCAGTTTGTCGCCGCCCGGCGCAGCTTCAGCCGCCGACGGCTTTCCCGGTACACCGGCGCTCCATAAGCCGCCGCTATTACCAGCAGGTAGATCAGGATCGATGCGCCTTCGACTTCCAGGGCGGGCGTGGTGCGAAAGAGCGTCGTCGGGGCGTTGCCGAGCGCATGGATGCCCACCCCCAGGAAGAGATTGTCCGTCTTGATGTAGATGAGCGTGAACAGCACGCCGACCGCCGTCAGGGTGAGCAGATCGAGGGCGATGGCGTCGCGCGGCATGCCCAGGTAGAGGCGATTGGGGATGTGCGCCAGCGCGAACAACCCCTGTGAGAGCGCCAGCGCCGCGCCGATGCGCACCCGCCGCCGATCTGCCAGACGTTTCAGGCGCAGGAAAAACTGAGGGAACAGGAAGCCGCGATAGGCGATCTCCTCGAAGAGCGCATTGCCGCAGAGCTGCGCGACCAGCGCCCCGATCAGCATGTATGCCCCGGCGCTGTTCCAGACGGGGGCGACTTCGACCACGCCGTAGGTGAGCAGCCCCGCCAAGGCGTGTACCGTCTGCGCCGCCAGCCATAAGCCGACGGTCAGCGCGACGGCGGTGGGCAGGCGCGCCGGGATGATGCCGATATCCGAGAGGCGCAGATCGCCGTGACGGAGGATCAGCCATGCCACCAGCACGGTGATGAAGATCAGGTTGGTGACCAGCGAGCCGGTGACCAACCCGCCGGTCGCTGAAGCGAGCGGTTGAAACGCCCCGCCGGCGAAGAAGACGAGATTCACCACGCCCACCAGCGCGAAGTGGAGAACGATGAAGCGCAGCGGTGCGCTGTGCCGTGAGAGGCGAATCGGAGATGCCACGATGTCCTTGTGAAGACGCGGATCGTCATACGAATTCGCCCCTAATGGTACACGATTCTGCGGACTAACGCACCGCCTCGCGCATCTGCCGCGCCGCCTCGCGCATCTGCTCCAGATGCGCGACTTCGTGCCGCAAACCGAACAGGTAAGCCGTGACGGCGTTCATGGGACCGTGCTTTTTGGTGAAGTTCTCGCTCATTTCGCGCTGGATATGCAGCAGCGGCGCATCGGGCCAGGCGTCCAGGAATGCCAGGCGCATCCGCCGGCTTTCGGCGAGCCGCTGATCGACCTGGGCGCGGGTGGTGAAGCTGTGCCAGTCCGGTTCGTAGCGCAGGCGGGGTTCGCGGGCATAGGCGATTCCGCGCGCCAGGATGCTGCTGACCGCCGCCCATTCTTCGGCGCTGGCGGTGACGTGCAGCACGAGATGCGCCAGCGACCAGCCCTGATGCTGTTCGCCTTCCGGGGCATGGGGATCGTCGGCGAGCGGGTCTTCAGGGATGAATGTCACGCCGGTGTCGTCCGCCTCGTCGAGGATGGCGTCGATCTCGTCGAGTACCGCTTCGGTGAAGCGGCGGAGATGGTCGGCGGTGGTGATCCCTTCGCGCGTCGCCCACTGCGTCAGAGTCATTTCGCCGCTGATAACCGGGGAAAAATCGGGCAGCATGGGGGTTGGGTCCTCTCAGGTGAACAGATCAAACGGCGGAAGTTCCGCCTCTGATGATTGGACGCCGAACACGGCGAATTCTTTCGTGAGAAGCAGCTCAGGGTGAGAAGCTACCGCCCCACCGATTGATCGCTGTCGAGCGTGACATCGCCGTCGCCATCGTCATCCAGGTTGGTCAGCGTCTCGCCCCGCAGCCCGGTTTCATTCAGGATGGTTTCGGCAGGACCGAGTGGTTCGCCGGCATTGCGGCGCGGTCTCAGACGGCGTGTCCAGGTGCGCTGGCGCGCCGCCGGGACGAAAAAGGTCAGCGCACAGTGCCGCTCTTCGACCTGATAGTTGAGCACGCAGTCGCTCATCTCCAGGAAGTCGCGCACACAGGCAAGCTCGAAGGTCAGGTTTTCCATCCGCCAGTTGTCCGATTGACGGCTGAGCAAAGCGTTGAGCGAAGGCGGCGCGTCGCCGAATTTACGATAGCGCACGCCGAGCGTCACCCCTTTGGGCGAAGGCGTCACCACCAGCCGCGCGCCCGGTCCCAGGGCGAACGCGCCGGAATAGAGCAGGATCAGCGCTTCTTGCAGCGTGTCGCGCCGCCCCCGCAGCCGCAGATCGTCATGGGCGTGGGCTTTGCGCGGCTGGCGCATCTCGACCGCCAGCCAGTCCAGCAGATCGCCCAGGCGGAAGACGCGCTGATCGCCGGGGATGGTCGGCGGGTCGCCGGCGCGGCAGCGGATCAGGCTGTTCCAGGCGGTGAATGTGTTGTGCACCCGCATGATCTGCCGCACGGCGTGTTCCCGCCAGATCACCTGGGCGGCGGCATCGCTCTGCGCCGCCAGATTGACCGCCCCGACCGCCGCGTTAAGGTTCTCGACGATGCGCCGGTACATAGTCATATTGATCGCCGCCAGGCGCTCCCACGCCCCAGCGCTCTCATCCATACCTCAGTCCTTTCGCTGACCCCTGCCGGGCACAGCGTTCAGCAGGCACAAAAACGCGCGGAGTCTGTCGCCAGCGCCGCGCGTTTTCCCCCTGCCGAGTCCCGGCGCAGCAGTCAGGTCGGCGGCAGGTTCAACCCCGCGCCCACCGTCTCGCGCGCGCCGCGAATGGCGAAACGCGGATTCGACGTGGAAAACCGCCGTACCTCGTACAATGCCGTCTCAAAACTGGCGATCAAATCGTCGTCGTCGCCTTTGTAGCGGCGCAGCGTTTGCGCCGCGCACGCCGCACAGCCGCGCATCGCCCGGTAACTGTCCGTCTCGCACGCCAGACAGCCGTTCATGCGCACCATCATCAGCATGAATGCCAGCGTCTCTTCGTGCTGTTCCGGCAGCGGCGCGACCCGATCAACCAGCGCCTGCCACTTCGGTCCGCGCAGTTTTCGAAGGGAGGGGATAACATAGTGCGGGAATAGAATCTCGTTGTTGGCATACATACCATTTTCCCCGTCTCGCGCGCGAAGGGCAGGTTGATCGCCTCATCCCTGAACGTTAGCATATGATGAATGAGAACCATGACTCTATGGGACTATCGTACCAACCAGATCGCTAAGCGCGCGGCTCTACAAAAGAATGCAGTACCTCGTATGATCACTGTAACATGAATCGAGACGCATGGAGATGAGAAAACTAATCCTGTTGTTGGTGCTGCTGGTCAGCGGCGGCGTTGGGGGGTGCAGCGGCGGCGCGGTGGTCTTCGCGCCGACTCCCGCCCCGGCGGATGTGTCGCCGGCGCGCTACACGCATCCCAGCGGCGCATTCTCGCTGAGCGTCCCTCGTCGATGGGCGCGCTTCGAGCAGAACACGACCACCCTCGCCAGCGTCAGTTTTTCGCCGCCCGGCGCAGATTCGCCGGCGCTGACGGTCTCGGCGCTGCGGCTCGACGCGGCGAGCGCGGCGCAGGATTTCGCCGCCCTGCTCGACCTCTATCAGACGCAGATTCGCCCCGATACCGGGAACTATAAAGAGGAAGCGCGCGAAGCGATGGGCGACGGCAGCTGGCGCTTCACCGGCTTGCGGGCGGGACCGGGCGGCGCGACGCTGGCGGTCAACACCTTCGTCGAACGCGCCGGTGAGGTGATCGGCGTGATCGAGGTGCTGCTTCCCGAGTCGGCGGGCGGCGCTGCCTGGAACGACCTGCAGAACGCCATCAACACCTTCGAACTCAACGGCGAGGCGGCGCTCAACTCCGCGCCTCTGACGACCCTGACCTTCACCAAGGAGGCGGACCTGGCGATCCTGCACGTCGCCGCCTGGTCCACGCCGGGCGGGGCGTTCTACATCACCGGCGAAGTCGCCAACTACGGGACGATCCCGGCGGCGGGGCTGCCCATCGAGGCGGTGCTGATCGGCGCGGATGGGGCGCAGGTGGCGGGGGCGGTCGATACCGTCATGGGCTACAGCATCCCGCCAGGAGGTTTTGCGCCCTTCAGCCTGCGCTTCGGCGAAGGACTGGCGGGTCGCGCTGCCGGTTACGCCCTCACGCTTGGAAAGGACTGGCAGCCGGCGTCCGACCCCGGTGCTCTTGGACAAGGGGCGCTGACCTGGACCGATCAGGCGGAGTTCGACGCCCTCAACCGGCTGGTCATTCGTGGGCGCGTCACCAACGCCGGGGCAGCGGTCGTCCGTCAGCCGCGCGCCTTGGCGACCGTCTTCGACAGCGCCGAAAATGTCATCAGCGCTGCCTGGATCGACCTGCCCGCCGCGCAGATCGTCCCCGGCGCAGCCGTCGATTTCGAGATCGTCATCGGCGAGTACGGTGGTGCGCCGGAAAACTACATCATCACCGTTCAGGGGCTGCCCTGATGCCGCTGACGCACGTCTTCTTCGATGTACACGATGTGCTGATCGACGGGCGTCAGCTTGCCGGATGCTACGCCGCCGGGGTCGGGCGGGTGCTGGCGGCGCGTTACGGCGGCAGCGCCGACGCCTGGGCGGAAGCCAACCGCCAGGTGTTCGCCGACTGGGACAGCTACTACACCGATCTCAATCTGTCCGGCGACGAAGGGATGCGCGACTATTACGAAGGGATGTTTCGCACCACGCGGGCGCTCTTCCGGCTGACCGGCACGCCTGAACCGCCTTTCGACGAACTTCAGGCGCTTTCGCGCGAACTGCCGGGACAGGTCACTCAGGGCTGCCGGGCGCTCTACCCGGAGGTCCGCCCCGCGCTGGAAGGGCTGCGCGCCCTGGGGCTGACGCTCGGCGTGATCAGCAGCGCGCCGGAGGGGCAGATTCGTTCTTCGCTGGAACCGGTGCTTGACCTGTTCGACGGCTGGATCAGCGGGGCGGACACCGCCGACCGCTTCGACAAGGACGAAGGGCGCTATGCCGCCGCCGCGCTGCGATCTGCCGCCGCGCCGGCGTCCTGTCTGATCGTCGATGACAAAGCCTTCGCCGTCGGGGCGGCGCGGCGCGCCGGATGGTTCAGCGTGCATTGTGTGCGCGCCGCCGGCGCGTCCGGCACGCCGGCGCACACCGTCGTACACGATCTGCTGGAGCTGATCCCGCTATGTCAGACCTTGATTCGCTGACGATCACGCTGGACGATGTGCGTCGGGCGCTGGCACTCGGCGAAGCCGTCGGCTTCGACCCGGTGCGGGCGCTGCTGCGTATGTCGCCCCATCCGCGCGCTGTGGAACCGCCGCCGGGAGTCGCCGCCCGGCAAGCTGCCGTGCTGCTGCTCCTCTTCCCCGGCGACGAGGGCGCGCTGCACTTTCCGCTGACGCGCCGGCAGGAGTACCCCGGCGTCCACAGCGGGCAGATCAGCCTGCCGGGTGGGCGGCAGGAGGTCGGCGAGACGTACATTCAGACGGCGCTGCGCGAAGCTGAGGAAGAGGTCGGCGTGCCGGCGTCGGATGTGCGGGTGATCGGGTCGCTGACGCCGTTCTACATCCCGCCCAGCAATTTCGAGATTCATCCCATCGTCGGCGCGATCAGCTACCGCCCTCCCTGGAACCTCCACGCCTATGAGGTGGCGGAACTCATCGAGACGCCGCTGGGCGTACTGTTCGACGAGGCGCTGAAGGGCGAAGAGATGATGCAGCGCGGCGATGCTGCCTTCCGCATTCACTTCTACCGCCTGGGCGAGGCGAAGGTCTGGGGCGCGACGGCGGCGATCCTGGGCGAATTTGAGGCGCGCCTGCGCTGGGTGCTGGGAACCGAACGCGGCTGATCCAGAGACGGGCGATCCGCCGGATCGCCCGTCCTGACCTGCTGGCGCTATTCGTGGAACAGCTGACCGACGCTGCGCCCCTGGTTGGCGCGCAGGATCACCTCGCCGAGCAGCGGCGCAATCGACAGCACCTTCATGTTGGTCAGCGCCTTGCGCTTGCGTCGAGGGATGGGCAGGGTGTTGGTGGTGATGATCTCTTTGACCGGCAGCGCCGAAAGCGTTTCCAACGCTTTACCCACCAGGATGGCATGAGTGAAGGCGAGATAAACATCGCGCGCCCTCTCTTTGCGCACCAGATCGACGGCGGCGGCGATGGACCCGCCGGTCAGCACCTCGTCATCCACCAGCAGGACGTTCTTATCGCGCACATCGCCGATGACCGTCAGCGCTTCGGCGACCGAGTCATTGCCGGTGCGCCGTTTTTCGATGATCGTCAGGGGCGCTTTGAGCTTTTCCGCCCAGTTGCGCGCCCGCTTGGCGTAGCCGAGATCAGTCGAAACGACCACCAGGTTGTCGATCTTCTTCTCATCAACGTAATCGCTCAGCAGATGGAAGGCGGTCAGCGCGTCGCCGGGGATGCTGAAGAAGCCTTGAATTTGCCCGCTGTGCAGATCGACCGTCATGTAGCGGTCGGCGCCGACGACCTGGAGCATGTCGGCGATCATGCGGGCGGCGATGCCGACGCGCGGCTGATCCTTCTTATCCGACCGCCCGTAGGCGAGGTAGGGGACGACGACGGTGATGCGCGCCGCCGAGTCGCGCTTGATCGTGTCGATCAGGATCATCAGCTCAAAGATGCTCTCGTGAAGGGGCGAACACATGCTTTGAATGACGTAAACATCCTGCCCGCGCATACTCTCTTCCAGGCGGACGAAGATGTTCTCGTTGGGGAAGATGGTGCGCTTGAACTTGGCGAGATGCAGCCCCAGATGGCTGGCGATTTCCTTGCCGAGTTCGGTGCTGGCAGTGCCCGCCACCAGCATGATCTTGCCGTAATACTGTCCTCGTTTGTTGGCTTCTTCGGCGGTGAGTTCAGGGCTGAACTTCGTGCCGGGGACTTTTTCATGGACGTTGGACATGGGGTGAACGACCTCCAGAGCCTACCGGACGCGAAAGATCGCGCCCTTAGGGTGCAAGTGGTGTAAAAATGATCTGAGAAAGAAGCGTCTCGACCGCCCCTTGCGGGTCGATCTCCCGTGATTGAATGCGTCCCGTCATGCCGTCGAGTGCATCAGCCGGAAGCTGCCGCAGCAGCCGTTCCATCAACGTATCCCGAAGACGTTCCTGTATCTCGATACTGAACTGCCCCTGTTCCAGCGCCGAGCGGCGCTCGCCCTGTGAAAGAAACTGCCGGTGCTGCCCGATGGCGGTGATCAGCACATCCATCCCCTGGTTGTCGCTGGCGACCGTCTCGACGATGGGCGGCAGCCACATGCCATTGTCGGCAGTGGGCTGTGTCTCAACCGCCATCAATCGCCCGTGATGCCCGACCATGCCCGCCTGACGGGTGGGGTGTCCCAGTTCGAGCATGGTGCGCAGCGCGCGCACCGTCTGTGCCGCGCCGGGGCGGTCGGCTTTGTTGACCACCAGCACATCGGCGATCTCCAGGATGCCTGCCTTGATCGCCTGAACCTCATCGCCCATCCCGGGCGCTTCTACGACCAGCGTGGTGTGCGCCGCCCGAACGATATCCACCTCGTTCTGACCTGCGCCGACCGTCTCGATCAGGATGATGTCGAAGCCGGCGGCATCCAGCACGCGGGCGGCGTCGCGCGTCGCTTTGGACAGCCCGCCAAGGCTGCCGCGTGTCGCCATGCTGCGAATGAACACGCCGACGTCGCCCGCTAGATCGCGCATGCGGATGCGATCGCCGAGGATCGCCCCGCCGGTGAAGGGGCTGGTCGGATCAACCGCCAGGATGCCGACCTGATGTCCCTGGCGGCGATATGCCTGAGTCAGCGCGTTGACCAGCGTGCTTTTACCCGTCCCCGGCGAACCGGTGACGCCGATCACCCAGGCGCGTCCTGTGTGCGGAAATAAAGCCGCGAGGGTTTCATCGACACCCTCGCGCCCATTTTCCACGCTCGTGAGCAGCCGGGCGACGGCGCGCCGCTCCCCACGCAGGATTGCCTCGACCTGGACGGTCATCAATCCCCCTGTTTTGCCGCCGCGATCTGACGAATGAAAGTCACGATGTCGTGCGTGTTCGTTCCGGGACCAAAGATACCGCGAACGCCCATCGCTTCCAACTGCGCTTTGTCCTCGTCGGGGATGATGCCTCCGACGAGCAGCGGCACGTCGCGCAGATCGTGCTGATCCATCACTTCGCGGATGCGCGGAACCAGCGCCATATGCGCGCCGCTGAGGATGCTCAGCCCGACGACATCGACATCTTCCTGCAGGGCGGCTTCGGCGATCATCTCCGGCGTCTGGCGCAGCCCGGTATAGATGACCTCCATGCCGGCGTCGCGCAGCGCCCGTGCGATCACCTTCGCCCCTCGGTCATGCCCATCCAGCCCCGGTTTGGCGATCAACACCCGGATGGTCTCTACGGCTGTCATGATGCGTGGTTTCCTTCCCGTGATCTGAGCAGTTTCAGGACGTTACGACGTCTTGAACCAGCATGTGAAATTATAACATATGCCGTCGCCCACCCGCTAAAACGCCCGTCCTGGAATCGCGGACGACGGCTGTGTGACGGCAAGCCTCAAGTTCATAACGATGGTACAATCGAGCTATCCGCGGTGGAACCTGGGCGAGGCTTCGTTATGAGCGCGACACTCAACACCAGCCGTGCATCTCGTGAGTCGCATGCGGCAGACCGGTTGGACAGCGCCGACCGCGTCGGAGTCATCCTGCTGTGGGCGAACGTCGTCGTCGCCGTCGTCGTGGCGGCGCTGGCGCTGATCAACGCCCTGAACTGGTCCGGTCAGCCCTTTCTGGGCGCGCTGACGACGCGCTCGCTGGTCGTCGATTCCACCCTCCCCGCTGACTCTGCGATATGGTCCACCCTGAGCGCCGGTTTGCAGACCGGCGACCGTCTGATCAGCCTCAACGGTGTCCCGCTGGCGACCGGCGAGGGACGCCCCGCGCTGAACGATCTGCTGAAGGCGCTGGCGGTCGGCGACCAGGTCGTTGTGGAATTCGACCGCCCGGTGCTGTCCGGCGCGGTGCGCATCAACAGCGCCGAAGACTGCGCCGATCCGGTCGATGGGCTGGCGCGCTGCACCCTGACGGCGGCGCTGGGGACCTTTCCCGGCGCAGATTTCGCGATGCTCTTCTTCGTGCCTTACCTCTCCGGCGTGATCGCGCTGTTCGTCGGAACAGCGCTCCTGATGCTGCGCGGGCGCGCGTTGGAAGTCCGTCTGGGGGCGTCGGTCATCCTGATGTTCAGCGTCCTGGGGACCGCCTTTTTTGACCTCAACACGTCGCAGCAGCTGACCCGCCTGTGGATTATGGGCGGGACTCTCATGGGCACGGTGCTGCTGGCGCTGGCGATGGTTTTTCCCATCCCCATGCCGATCACGCGGCGTGCGCCCTGGGTGCGCTATCTGCCCGTCCTGGTCGGCGCGCTGATGGCGGTCGCGCTGATCCTGCTGCACGAGCGCGCCAGTTCGCCCGAACAGGTCTTCCTGGCGCTCTGGCTCGCCCCCGGCACGGCGCTGCTCGGCGTGCTGCTGCTGCTGCTTTCCATGCTGCGCCGTCGCAGCCAGGCGGCATCGCAGCTCGTGCGCGATCAGGTCAACAGCCTGCTCATCGGCGCGGCGCTGGGATTGGTGATCGGTCTGGTCTGGCTGGCGAACACCGTCCTCAGCTTGACTGCCGAGATGACCCTGCTTCCCCTGAATGCCCAGCTCGTCATGCCGCTGCTGCTCGTGCCGGTCCTCAGCGTCGCTTACGCCGTCACCCGCCGGCGCGTCACCAACACCGACCGCGCCATCAGCCAGTCGATCACCTATACTCTGCTGCTGATCGTCCTGATCACCGGCTATGGGCTGCTGGTGCTGGCGGCGTCGCTCCTCGCCCGCGAAGCGGTCGCGCCGGATAACCCGCTGGTGATCGCCGTTGCGGTGTTCTTCATCGCCGTCCTGTTCGCGCCGGTGCGCACCCGGCTTCAGGCGCGCATCGACCGCATCTACTTCCGCCAGCGCGCCAATTACGCCGCTGCGCTGGAAGGCTTCTCGCGCGAGTTGGGCAGCCTGGGAGATGTCGAGGCAGTCGTCCCGGTGCTGCGCGCCGAGCTGGACAGGACGTTGCAGTCGAACCAGATCTTCATCTTCCTGCGCGACCCGACGGCGGGCGGCTACTGCGCCGAAGGGACCGACATCATCTTTGCCGAGACCACCCCGCTGCTCAATATCCTGCGCCGCGCCGCCGTGATCTCGCTGGTGGCGGGGCAGGCATGGGATCGCGATGTGGTGGCGGAGCGGGCGCGTCTCTCCGTCCTGAACGCCCAGGTAATCGCCGGGCTGCTCGGTTCCGGCGGGGCGCTCAACGGTTTCATCCTGCTCGCCCCACCGCGCACCTCCGACGGCGTGTACAACTATGAAGCGCTGCGCTACCTGGAGACTCTTGCCGCCCAGGTCAGCGTCGCCTTCGAGCGCGCCCAGGTGGTCGATTCGCTGGAACAGCGCGTGCGCGAGCTGGACGTCTTCAGCCAGTTGAGCCAGGGCGTCAACTTCACGCTCGACATGGATGATCAGCTGGAGTTGATCTACGCGCAGGCCAACCGTCTGATCGGCGCGTCGCACTTCTACATCACCATGTTCGACCGTGACCTGAACGAGATGTATCACGTCTTCTTCGTCGAAAACAGCGACCGTCACGTCGAAAACGAGAACCGGCGCTGGCGGTTGGGAAATGATCTGTTCAGCGAAGTCGTGCGCACCGGGCAGCCGATCAACATCGAGAACTACGCCGACGCGTTGGCGAACGCCGGGGTGGTCAGCGTGGTCGAAGACCGGGCGATGCGCGCCTGGGTGGGCGTTCCGCTCATCGCCACGACGGATACCATTGGCGTACTCTCCGCCGGCACGACCGACCCCATGCGCGGCTTCAGCGTCGAGCAGGTGAAAATGCTGCGCGACATCGGGCTGCTGGCGGCGACTTCGCTAGATAAGTCACGCCTCTTCAACGAGACGAACGAGCGCGCCCGCCAGTTAGGGGTACTCAACACCATCGCCGGCGAAATCGTCGCCGCCGAAAAGGACCTGGACCGCCTGCTCAACCTGATCACCGAGAGTTCGACGGAAATCCTCAGCGCCGAAGCCGGGTCGCTGCTGCTGATGACCGACGACGAGACCGGCGACCTGGAATTCAAGGTGGTGGTCGGCGGCGGCGGGCGCGGGCTGATCGGCGTGCGCGTCCCCGCCGGGCGCGGGCTGGTGGGCGAAGTTGCTTCGAAGGCTCGCCCGGTGATCGTCAACGACGCCTCGCGTGATCCACGCTGGGGGGGGGAATTCGCCAAGGGCGCGTTCCGCACCAACAGCGTCCTCGCCGTCCCGCTGACCACCCAGAACCGGGTGATCGGCGTGTTGGAGGTGCTGAACAAGACGCGCGCCGGCGGCTTCAGCGCCGGCGATGCTCAACTGCTGACCGCCTTCGCCAACCAGGCAGCCGTCGCTATCGAGAACGCGCGCCTCTTCCAGTTGACCGATTTCCAGCTGTCCATGCGCGTCAACGAATTGGAGACACTGGAGCGCATCGATGTTGAACTCAACCGCTCGCTCGACCTGCAGCGCGTCGCCGAAATCACCGTGCGTTCGGCGATGGAGACGGCGGGCGCGGCTGCCGCGCTGCTCGGTCTGGTGACCGGCGATCCGCCCTACCTGCAGGTCATCTATCAGCAGGGATATGAAGACGCCGATAAGCCGGAAGGCTCTGAGGACTGGCGCTTCCCGCTGGATCGCGGCATCGTCGCCCGCGTCTATCGTTCCAAGCAGCCGGAACTGGTCTACGATGTGAGCATGGACCCCAACTATGTGCCCAGCCTGCGCGGGGCGATCAGCCAGACGACGCTGCCGATGCTCAGCGCCGGCGCGGTGATGGCGCTGCTGGTGCTGGAGACCAACCGCGAGCCGCGCCTGCGCCTGGCGGATCTGCCGTTCCTACAGCGGCTTGCCGAACACGCCAGCATCGCCATCGCCAACGCGCAGCTCTACGACGAAGTCGAACGCGCCAACGCCTCGAAGAGCGAATTCGTCTCCTTCGTAGCGCATGAACTCAAAAACCCGCTGACCTCGATTCAGGGCTATTCCGATTTCCTGATCAAGGGGGCGGTCGGGGCGTTGAGCGACCCGCAGGTCAATTTTGTGCGCACCATCCAGTCGAACGCGGTGCGCATGAACACGCTGGTCAGCGACCTGAACGACGTGACCAAGCTGCAAACCAACAACATGCGCATGGCGTTTGCGCCGGTCGCTTTCACCGGCGTGGTCGAAGAGACGCTGCGCCCGCTCCAGCGCATGATCGAAGAGAAGGGACAGGTGGTCGTACAGGCGATTCAGGAGGATCTGCCGCTACTCTACGCCGACGAAGGGCGCCTGATCCAGGTGTTGACCAACCTGGTCAGCAACGCCCACAAGTATTCGCCGCCGGACAGCGAAATTCGGCTGGCGGCATGGCTGGACGATACCCTGCGCGATGCGCGCGGACGGCGGCTCGACCCCCAGGTACACATCGCCGTGACCGATCAGGGCATCGGCATGAGTCCCGAAGACGTGCGCAGGCTGTTCACGCCCTACTTCCGCAGCGACAACCCGCTGGCGCGCGAGCAGCCGGGGACCGGCTTGGGCTTGACGATCACGCGCGGCATCGTGGATGCGCACGGCGGCATGATCTGGGTGGAAAGCGCTCTGGGCGAAGGGACGACCTTCCACTTCAGCTGCCCGGCGGCGCTGACCGCTGAAGCCGGCGATTGAAGCGGGTTCTCGTACGTATGCCAAACCATAGGAGGGTAGGGAAGCGCCGCTGCGCGTCCGCCAATGATTTCTTTCGAGACTTCACTTGAGGAACATCATGTTTGTAGCAGAGCGTCTTTACACGGCTGAGGAGTTCTGGGCGCTGTCCGCAGAACTCGACCACAGCAGGTTGTACGAACTCGTGGAAGGGGTGATCGTCGAAATGCCGCGTCCGGGGCTTTTGCATGGCGCAGTGGTATCCATCATCATCTCGGTCCTGCGCGCGTTCATCGTCCCTCGCCAGTTAGGACTCGTGACGACGGAGAGCGGCTTCATCCTCCACAACGATCCGGATGTCGTGCGCGGTCCTGATGTCGCCTTTGTGGCGGCGGATCGCATTCCCGCTCCCCTGCCGGAGGGCTGGCTGCCTTTTGCGCCCGATCTGGCTGTCGAGGTCGTCTCTCCGAACGACTCCGCCGAGGACATTCAGCAAAAAATCGAGGAATATCTGCGGGCAGGAACGCGCGCCATCTGGGTGTTCTATCCCAAGGCGCGCGCCATCAACGTGCATCGGGGCAGCGCAGCAGTCCGCCTGTCGGAAAATGATACGCTCGATGGCGGAGACATTCTGCCCGGTTTTACGTCGCCCATACGCGACTTCTTCCCCTAAGCCAAGCCCTGGGCGTCACTCCATCATGGCGATGAGCCGGTCGAGTTCTTCGCGCACCCGCCGCGCACCCTCTTCGACCAGGCGATAGGCGTCGCGCATCTTGATGGCGTCTTCCAGTGTGCCGGGCCACACGAAGCTAGTCGGCGGCAGATCATCCGGCGGGAGCGGCTCGCCGGGATCGTCGTTGTCGCCGTCGGGCGGCAGGATCGGTTCCGGGTCCGGCGCGGCGGCGAAGGCGACGCCGCCATTTTGCAGCGATACCCAGCCCTGTGCTGAAGGCGACTTGAGCAGGACCCAGCCGTTCACTTCCGGCGAGTAGAGGATCACCTGTTCGCCCTGGTGCAGGTCGCCGACATCCCGCCCCCAGGTGGTGGGATAGGCGCGAATGTTGACGAAATCGGACGGGATACGTTCGACCACGAACACGCCGCGTTCCGTCGCCTGGGGCAGCCTGGGGACCGTCAGCCGCCGCTGGCGGATGGCGCTCAGCCAGGGCAGCGGCTCGCGGACGCGCTGCGTCATGGTCTCCGGGGTGAAGACCTGAGCGATCCACGATTTCCAGGTCGAATTCGGGTCTTCCCAGGCGACCAGTCCATAACCCCTGGCATACCAGTACTTCTCGAAGGCGGCGGCGGTGGGTTTGCCGCCGTTATCGACATAGCCATGAAGTTCTGCCACGTTCGGCAGTTCGATGCCGCTGGCGAACTTGAAACGGTCATGCACGGCGATCAGCCGAAGCCAGGTGATCTGCTGGAAAGGCGCTTTGTCGGCGATGGGCTGTCCGTCGTTCTTCCGCCGGAAGGTCACGGTCGGAGACCGGCGAAAGGCGTCGCCGACGCGCATCAGGCGCGGACACCACACACTGCCATACGTGTCTTTCTCGGTCAGGGTATAGACTTCGCCGTTGCCCGGAGAGGTATCGGTGCCGCGATAGATGAAGACTTCATCTGCCCACAATTCTTCCCACTGGCTGTTCTTGACGTGGTAGAAGACCTGAAGCTCGCCATCGGTCTCGTGGTGGGTCTGCATGACCTCCGCCTGGCTGCTCCAGTTGTTGACGATTTCGTAGAGCCGCCCATCTCCGCGCAGATACTCTAATAGATCGATCCCCGCCATCGCTTTTGGCTCCGTTGATACCATGCCTTAAGAATGTTTGCTCAAGTGTAAACACATCATCGGGATCATGCTACATGTTGCTTCGGCAGCCGCGCGAAAAGGTAGAGAAATGTAACACCCGCCGCGCCGCACGACCCCGCTTACGACGGGAAGGAGGCGATCTCTGGCTTATCAGGCGCTCGGCATGTCAGGTATAATCCGCTTTAGAAGATGTCACGAAATCGGACAGGCTGACCCCACCCATGACCATCCTCATCACCGGCGGCGCGGGCTTCATCGGCAGTCGATTGGCGCTGCGGCTTCTGGCGCAGCAGGAACCCATCGTCATCCTCGATAACTTCAACGACTATTATGACCCGGCAATCAAACGGGCGAACATCGCGGCGCTGGGCGGTCAGGCGGCAGTCATCGAAGGCGATACCCGTGACGAAGCCGGCATCGAGCGGCTGTTCCAGACCTACCCGATCCGCAGGGTCGCGCATCTGGCGGCGATGGCGGGGATGCGCTATTCGATGGAGCGGGGACGCCTGTATGCCGAGGTTAACACCCTGGCAACGGTCGGGCTGCTCGATGCGGCGCGCCGTCACGGCGTGGACGTTTTCGTCCTCGGCTCGACTTCTTCGGTCTACGGCAACACCGATCGCGTCCCGTTCGTAGAGGAAGATGCCGCGACGACGCCGCTGGCTCCGTATCCTGCCAGCAAACGCGCCGCCGAGCTTTTCGCCCACTCCTACCACAACCTCTACGGATTGAACGTCAACGTCCTGCGCTTCTTCAACGTCTACGGTCCGCACGGACGCCCGGACATGATGCCGCTCAAGGCGCTGGACAGCATCCTCAACGGCAGGACGATCCAGATGTACGCCGGCGGCGCGCTCCTGCGCGACTGGACCTACATCGACGACATCGTCGATGGGGTGATCGCCGCCCTCGACCGTCCGATGGGTTTTCAGATCTACAATCTCGGCTTCGGCAGCCCGCTCAGCTTCACTGATTTCATCGGCATCTACGAAGAGCTGACCGGCAGGAAGGCGATCACCGAGATGGTTGATGCGCCGCTCAGCGAAGCGAGCATCACCTACTGCAATAATGCGCGGGCGCGCGAACACCTCGGCTTTGCGCCGAAGATCGACATCCTCGAAGGGCTGGCGCGCACCTGGGCGTGGTATCGCCAGCGCTATCTGGAGCCTTCTGGCGGATGATGCGGCGGCTGCTGACGGGAATCGCTCTGGGCTACTGCCTGTTCGTGGTCGCGCTGATCCTCCTGCGCTTGCTGCATGTGACGAACCCGGTCGCGCTGGCGCTGTTGATCAGCCTGACCATGTTCTTTCTGATCCCTGCCCCCCTGGCGCTGGCACTGGCGATTATGGCGCGGTCGCGTGTCGCTCAGGTGTCCGTCGCCGTCGTCTGCCTCGTCGCGCTGGCATGGCTGGGTGACGCCTTCCTCGTCATGCCGACCCTGCGCGCCAGCGGAGAACCGCTGCGCCTGCTGATCTTCAACGCCTCTGGCAAGACCGCCGTGCGCGCCGATGCCGAGCTGTGGCTGCACACTCAGCCCGCCGATGTGGTGCTGATCCAGGAGACGTTCTACGCTCCGCCCGGACCGGGCATCGAGGCGCTGCGCGAGCCTTATCCGTATCAGGCGCTTCAAGCCACCGAGCTGAATTATCGCGGCAACGCCACCCTGTCGGTCCACCCCATCGAGGCGGAAGGGCAGGAAGGCTTCAAGCCGGACAGCGTTTACACCCGCGTCGTCATCACCTTTCAGGACCAGCCGATCGCGCTTTACAACGTCAGCCTGCAAGCCCCCATCGGGGTCGGGGCGTCGAACACCCTGGCAAGCCTGTTCGCCAACTATGACACCGTTGTGCGCGATGAGCAGATCGCCGCGCTCATGGAGCGGCTGTCCCAGGAGACCCTGCCGATGATCGTCGCCGGCGAGTTTAACGTCATGGAATTCGAACCCGCCTATGATCAGTTCGCGGCGTTTTTGGGCGACAGCTTCCGCGAAGCCGGCAGCGGCTTGGGCTTCACCTTTCCCGCCGGCGGCGGCTATGCCCAGGGCTTCCTGAGACCAGTCCTCCGGCTCGATTACATCTGGCATGATCAGCACTTCCGGGCGATCAGCGCCGAAGTGCTGCCCCCGGTGAGCATCGCCGACCGCTTGCCCGTGCGCGTCGAGCTTCAGTACGTGGGCGAATCGGAATCATGATCCGTTTTATCAGGATGCGCAGACGATGCATGTGTTGATGTTCGGTGTGGGTGAAAATCCGCAGACCTTCGTGCGAAACCAGATTCGCTTCCTCCAGGAGTCGGGGGCGAAGGTATCGATCTGGGAGGGAAATTCCCCGCCCCGGTTGGTCGAAAAAGCCATCGCGACCGTCGAAACTCGCTATGGCTGGACGCCGGACCTGCTGGGAAAGCGCCGGGCGCTGCTGCGCGCCGCCGATGTCTATCATTTTCAGTGGCCCCACAATCTGAGCCGGTACGTTCGTGTCATCCGCCCCTTCAACAAACCCGCTGTGCTGAGCCTGCGCGGACGCGCCATCAATATCGTCCCCTACATCCCTGGATACGAGTCCTTTGCGCGGGCGCTGCGGCAGACACTGCCTATGTGCAGCGGCTATCACTGCGTCTCGAAGGCGATCCTGCGCGAGGGTGCGCTTTTTGGGCTGGTCCCCGAACGTGCCCGCGTCATCTACACCGCTCTTGACCTAAGCTTCTTCACCCTGGCGGAAAACCCGCCCGCACCCGAACCGCTGCAAATCGTCATGATCGGCGCATTAAGCTGGTACAAGGGGTACGAATACGCCGTCTGCGCCCTGGAACGGCTGGTCAAGGAACACGGGCTGAACGCCCGGCTGGTGATCATCGGCGAGGGTGAAGATCGTGATCGCATCCGCTATACGGCGGCGGACCTGGGCGTGACGGATCGGGTGATCCTGACCGGCAAGCTGCCCCCGGACGGCGTGCGGCGGCTCCTGCACGAAAGTCACATCCTGCTGCACACCGCGCTGAGCGAGGGAATCGCCAATGCCGTCGTCGAAGGTATGGCGTGCGGGCTGCCGGTGGTCACCGCCCGGTCCGGCGGCATGGACGAAGCCGTGAGCGACGGTGTCGAAGGCTTTGTCACCCCCTCCCGCGACGTTCGGGCGATGGCGGAGGCGCTTGCCCGGCTGGCGGGCGACCCGGCGCTGTGCCGCCAGTTCGGGCTGGCGGGGCGTGAGCGCGCCCTGAAACAGTTCGCGCCAGATCGTCAGGCGGCGGAGTTCATCGACCTCTATCGGTTTGCGATTCAGAATCATGCGAGGAAGGCGTAATCATGCTGAGGGTGATCACGGTCGCCGCGCTCGACTGGCGCAGCGGGCTGGAATATGGGTTGGAGGCGGTGCATCGCCTGACCCAGCGCGGCACGCCGGCGCATTACACGATCATCGGCGCCGGCAGCTTCCTCGAAGCGGTGGTCGTGGCGCGCCGCGAGTTCGCGCTGGACGGGCAGGTGGAAATTCTGCTGAATGCCGATGAGGCACGGGTCGCCGAGCAGGTTCAGCAGGCGGAGGTCTTCCTGCTGCCGTGTGTGGCTCCCGGCGCGAGTCATGGGCTGGCGGCGGCGGTGGCGATAGGTAAACCGGTGGTCGCCTTCGATCAGGCAGAGGTGGTCGCGGCGCTGCGCGGGTACGCAGCCGCGCGCGTCGTCCCACGCCGCGACACAGCCGCGCTGGCGGACGCGCTTTCAGCCGTCGGCGAACTGGCGCAGCGCCACATCAGCGGTGGCGAAGGCGGGGATTGAAGTCAGCCATTCTGGATAGGTCCAGTCTTTCGGCTGGAGCAGGATGTGGCAGCGGGCGTCGGGGATGCCGCCCAGCGGCAGGCGCTGACTCGTATGGATGTACCACGCGCTGTAGCCGACGGAATCACACCATTTCACCAGCAGATCGATATGCTGCATCATGGTCAGGTTGGGGATCAGATGCATCTCGACCAGGAAGCGCGCTTTGCCGGTCCGGGCGATGCCAGTCGCGCCTTCCAGGACGCGCAGCTCCGCCCCTTCGACATCGATCTTGACCAGATCAGGCGCGCCGAACCGGGACATCAGCGTATCCAGCGTCACCGTCGGGACCTGCATCGAGGTGTTGCGGCGCGCGGCGGTTTGCGCCCGCTCGCGGTAGACGCTTCCCGCGGCTCCGGTCTCATAGGTCCAGAGCGTGACTTCATCGTCGTCCCGCTGGTCGGCGAAGGCGGCGATCATGCGCACGCGCTGGATCAGGTGGTTCATGATCAGATTGTCCGCCGCAACCGAAAGCGCCAGCGGGTTGGCTTCGACCATGACGATCTCTTCAAGGGTTGACGACAGCAGCATGATCAGCGCCGCCTGCCCGATGTTCGAGCCGACATCGAACACGCGCACCGCCCGCAGCGCGCAGGCGGCGATCCAACCATAATCCATCTGCGGCGTCGGCGGCACTGCGCCTTCACGCACCCGCAGGAGCCTGCCGCCCAGAGCCGTCGTCACAATCGGTAGGGGAATGCCCAAAAGGCGGCGGTAGGCAGTCTGTGCTTTGTGGATGATCCTGGCGATGGCTGTCATGTTCCCGCTCTCGATGCGTACTGTGAATATCCCTCACCCCCCGCCCCTCCCCCGGTTTATGCCGAGGCGAGGGGGTGAGGATGGGGGAGGTCTCTAGCCTGCGCTGCGCAGCTGAGCGATGCTGTCGCAGGCGGGGCAGGAACCATCCGGTCGGATGATCGCATAGCCACCCTGCGGATCGCCATCGACGAAGCGGGTGAAATTGACGTTGAAGACGATGATCAGATCGACGTTGGCGGTCGTCGCCGCGATCTCGATGGCGTCACGCAGCCACTCGGCTTGTTCGGCGACGCTGGTGTTCGCGCCCCAGGCGAAGCCGTCCGGAAGCTGCCCGTAGCCGTCCGGCGACAGGTAGCCCATCTCGCTGAAACACAGCGGTGGGTTGGCGCTTCGGAAGGGGAACGCTGCGCGCTGAAGCATCAGCGGGAAGTAGTAGGTCGGGTAGTCGCCGCGCGGGTCGCCGCCCTGCAGGCGCGGCGAGATGATCCCCTCGTTGTAGTGGATGCCGATGCAGTCCGAATACTGCGCCGCGCCGGCGTTCGCCATGCCCAGATAGTAGCGGTCATCGTTCCAGACGCGGTCCAGCCCGAACGCGCCTTCCGCGCCGGTGGGCGAGGGCGCGCCGGTCACCACCTTGACGATCGGATCGACGGCTTTGATCGCCTCGTAGGCGGCGCGCAGCAGTTCCACATAGGCGCGCGGGTCGATCTGCCCCTGGGGCCATTCACGGTCCAGGTTCATCTCGTTCCAGACCTGAATGGCATCCGGCTGAAGCGCCGCCAGTTCGCCGACGAAGGCAGCGTACTGATCGACATATTCCAGCCCACCGGCTGCCAGCTCGTCCTTCAAGCCCTTGATCGACAGGAAGGCGAAGAAACCCTGCTCGTGTGACCAGTTGATGCGGTCACGGGCGACATCGATCAGCGAGCGGTCGCCGACCACGAAGGGGATCTGCCACTTCATCCAGGTCATGCCCGCCTGACGCATCAGGGTGGCGGCGTTCTCGTCGAAGGTGTCCATCTGACCGCCGACCGGCACAGGCAGCTCGCTGATGACGTTCGGGCGCGGCACGATGCGCGGTGGCTCCGGCGTCGGAGGGACCTGCGGTTCGGTCGTCTGCGGCGCGACCACCAGCGGCGGAGCGCTTCCATCCAGGCGGTTCAGCGTATTGGCGACGCGCAGCGGCGCGACGATCACACTGCGCGACTCGCCGTTGGTCAGCAGGACGCGCAGGCGCAGGCTGTAGATGCCATCCGCCACGATGCTGGTGTTGATGGTCGCCAGCGCGCCCCCGGTGACCGGGGTGCGGCTGGGCAGCGAGACCGGCGTCCAGATCGACGCTTCGGGGTAGCTTCCCATCTCGAAGAAGTAGGAGTTCAGCCCGCTCGGCGGGTTGACGGTCCCGAAGACGGTGAAGGTCCCTGCGACATCATACACTGGCGGTGGAAAGTCGATGCGAATGCCGTCGTCCTGCGCCAGGGCGGGCGTGACGGCAAGCGCCAGAAACAGCGTGAAGATCAGAAGTCGTCGCAGCATACTCATTCCTTCGTATTTGCTCAGCCGCGCTTACGGGCAGCTGCCCTTCTGGAGGGTGTATTCGTGCGTGCGGGCATTGTCGCCCTCGTTGTTCTCCGGGATGGCGTTGCCGGAGTCAATCGTCAGCGTGATGCGGTGCGTCTCGTTATACCACGTGCTGATCGTCAGCGGCATGTTGACGCGGAAGGTCTGACCGGGCGACAGCACCGGGAAGCCGCCGATGGTCGTGCCCTGAACGGAGCCATCCGCCGCGCGCACATCGACCAGGCTGACCGTGCCGCTGGCGATGGTGTTTTCAGAGCCGAGGTTCGCCACATCGAAGCCGACCGTGAAGGTTTGCGCGCAGTTCGGGGAACCCGGATCGAGGACGACGATGCCGGCGACCAGGTTGGCGTTCGACGCCGGGGCAGCCGTCACCGGCGCGGCGGTCGGAATTGGCGCGGCAGTCGGCGCGGGCGGCGGCGGCGGCGCGACCAGCGGCAGACCAGTCAGATCGCCCAGCGTCTCGACGATATCCGGCGACATCCAGCCCAGGCGTCCATCTGGCAGCATGACGTAGTACCAGCCGGAGCCTCGGTTGCTGATGCCGCGAATGTTGAGTTCCGTGCCGTTCGGAAGGGTCACGATGATGCGATAAGCGGTGCTGTCGCCCTCGCGTAGGTTGCCCTGCGGTGTGGTGATGCGGACGCGCGGCGTGGTGTTGACGGTCGGTTCCGGCGTGGGCGTGGCGGGGGGTGCGGGCGGCTGAGTCGCCGTCGGGACTGTCGTCGGCGTCACGGCGAACGGCGGCGGGGTGTTTTCCAGGCGGAGCGGAGTGATCGACTGCTGAACCGCCTGCCCGCCGGTGACGTTGACCGTCAGGCGCAGTTCATACAGCCCGTCCGGTGTGAGGCGGGTATCCCACGCGCCCAGCACGCCATCCACCACCGCCGAGGCGCTCGGCAGGATCGCCGGAAACCAGTCATCCGGCGTCAGCGGCTGCAAATCGCTGCCCAGGGGGCGGAACTCAATGAAATAATTGGACATATTCGGCAGATTTGCCGTGCCGCGCACCTCGAACTGTCCGCGCAGCACATATACCGGCGGGGGCCAGCTGATATTGGCGTTCGGGTCGGCGACTACCCCCGTCTGCGGCAGAGTCTGGGCGAACGCGGGCAGCGCCAGCACAAGGGTCAGCGCCAGCGCGATGAACACACGTCTCAAGGACATCGCTATTCCTCCTGATTCCGTTTGAATCAGGCGTATTGTAGCGGAAAGGGTGAGGTTCGCGCTAACGCTTCCCCAACGTTCAGCCGTCTGTCCGGTCAGTCTTCCGTCAGCAGCAAGATGCTGTAGCGCAGCGCGGCGGCGGTGATGATCAGCGGCAGGATGAGCGGAAGCACGGTCTCGATCAGGAGTCGCCAGACGCCTTCGACGGGCAGGACGCGCGCCAGATTGATCGCCAGGAAGTAGGCTCCGGCGGTCAGCAGCGTCGCGGTGATCGCCTGCACCCGCGACCGACTGCCCGCGCCATACATCGCCGCCAGCGCCGTCACCATCACCGGTTCGATCCACAGGCGCAGGATCGATACCGCCAGCCCGCCCAGCAGGCTCAGACGGACCAGCACCGGGGCGCTGTCGATATGAAACTGCACGTCGTACTGGATGATCATCAGCGGCATGCTGAAGAGGACCACCGCCAGCGACATCAGCATGAGGTTTTCGACGTGCCGCCACAGCGCCGCCGACATCTTGGCATAGATGATGTGCAGGATAGGATGCGGGATGAGCAGGGTCAGCGGCAGCGTATCGTTGCGGCGCTCATCGACCACGAAGGTCGCCGCCGCGCTGCCCGATTCGATCAGGATTTGGGCGAACATGATCACGCCCACCGGCAGCAGGACCAGCGACACGGTGACGGTGGGCATGAGCAGGGTCAGCAGCCCCGGCAGAAACAGCGAGGCGCACATAACCGCCGCCTGAAGCGCGTACAGCCGCACCAGCAGGCTGACGTTGGGCAGGAAAGTCTTCCAGGCAGTTCCCAGATGCCGCCGCACGATGGGGTTGGTACGCCGCGCCCAGACGGGCAGATGGGCATCCACTTCGAAGGAACCAGTGGCGAGGGGCTGCGCGCGAGGTTCCGGGATGACGCTCGATGTCACCTGCTGCACGGGACGCTCCTTCAAGACCAGGATGCTGCTTGTCTCTATCTACTACCCGCCGGACGCCGTTTTGTTCAATTGTAGCACCACGAAATGCTACAATAGCGTTGTAACGTACGCACACGGATTCTGCGCCACCATGACTGACCCTCTCAGCCCGCGCGCGCTGCGCCTGCGCGCTTCGGGTTTCAAACTCACCCACGCCCGGCTGACTGTCCTGTCGGCGCTGGAAGCGGGCGACGGGCATATCACCTCCGCCGCGCTGCTGGAAGAAGTCGGACGGATCGACCCCGGTATCGGGCGCGCCAGCGTCTTTCGCACGCTCGATCTATTCACCCGCCTGTCGATCATCCGCCCCACCTACATGGGCGGCAGCGTCGCCCCGACCTACGTCCTGATGCCCGACGGACACCACCACCACATCATCTGCATGACCTGCAATCGGGTCTTCGAGTTCGAAGACTGCGGGCTGGATGTACTCACCCACGATCTGGAAACGCGCTTCAATATACAGATCACCGGACACCTGCTGGAGCTGTTCGGCATCTGTGCCGACTGCAAGAACGCCCCGTTCAAGGACGAAGACGCCTGATGCACATCGCCTACAACGGCTGGTTCTGGGATCAGCCGAACACCGGCAGCGGGCAGGTGATTCGGCGGCTGCTGCCCGCCCTGCGCCGCCTCAAGCCTGACCTGAAACTGACGCTGGTCCTGCCCGCAGATGGGCGCGGCGGCGCATCTCCCGACGATCTGCCGCCGGATGTGAATGTGGTGATAGTGGGCGGGTCGCGCTCCAACCTGGGCAAGGTGTGGTTCGAGCAGCGCCTCTTCCCGACCGCCGCCGCCCGCGCCGGGGCGGATATCGCCCACGTGCCCTACTGGGGTCCGCCGCTGGCGTCGCCGATCCCGTTAGTGACCAGCGTGCTGGACGTGATCCCGCTGGCGCTGCCGGAATATTCGGCGGGTTTTTTCCCGCGCCTCTACACGGCGCTGGTCAGTGCCGCCGCGCGCGGCTCGACCCAGGTGATCACCATTAGCGACGCGGCGAAGACGGAGATCGTCGAGCGGCTGGCGATTCCGCCGGAGCGCATCACCACCACCCACCTCGCCGCCGACGAAGCCTATCACCCCCGCCTCGGCGCAGAGCGCGACGCCGCCGTCCGCGAGAAGTACGCCCTGCCGGACCAGTTCGTGCTGACCGGTTTCGGCTTCGACCGGCGCAAGCGGATCGACGCGGCGCTGCAAGCTTTCACATATGTCGCCAGAGCCGAGGGCGAAAACACGACGCTGGTGATCGCCGGGCGCGAGCCGCGCTATGCCGAGCCGATGTTCCCCGATCTGCGGGCGCTCGCCCGCGAGCTGGGCATCGAAGCGAACATTCAGTGGATCGGCTACGTGGAGGAGGCGGATAAGCCCTCGCTGCTGCGGCTGGCGAGCGTCTTCGTCTTCCCCAGCGCCTACGAGGGCTTCGGCTTGCCGGCGCTGGAGGCGATGGCGTGCGGCACGCCGGTGATCGCCAGCGACATCCCGGTCATTCAGGAGGTCGTTGGGGACGCCGCCTATCTGGTCAAGCCGGGGGATGCGCGGGCGATGGGCGGGGCGATGCTGGCGCTGCTGCTGCAAGACCCGCTGCGGCAGACGATGATCACGCGCGGTTTGGGGCGGGCGACGCGCTTCCAGTGGCGCAGGACGGCGCAGGAGACGCTCGGCGTGTACGAGCGGACGCTGGCGGGGTGACAGCGTCTCCTTTCCTCAACTAGCCTGTCGCACTGCGACAACCTGCACCTTGACGCCCAGCTTGTCCAGAAAATCGGCGCAGACATCCCAGGTGAGCGGAAACTGCGCGGTATCGGCTGCCGCCAGATAGCCGAGGATGTCGTTGAGCAGGTCAACATCTTCATCAGGTTCCAGCACGCCGTCTACAAAGGTATTCTCCGCCCAGTCGACCAGATCTGCCAGCGTGATATGCTGATTGAGATATTCCAGCAGTTTGTCGCTTACAGTCTGCCGGGTCAGAATCATGGAATCGTCCCCCCTCACCCCGCTATTTCCACATACACGTCGGACCCCACCGACTCGGCGGTCCAGCCGCGCACGCCGGCGTACTCCACGAAGCGCCAGCGCACCCCCTGCGCGCACAGGTACGGATTGCCCCCGTATACCAGGACGGTGAACGTCTCGCCTTCGCCGATCTGAGTCAGCACCGGCGCATCGCGGCGCGGCGCCGATCGCAGATTGTTCGCCCCGCCGCCGGGGATGACCCGCAGCAGGTTGTTCGACCGCGTGACGGGCAGCGCCTCCGCCGGCGGACAGAACGTGGCATCCGCCCCGAACGGCGCGATGGCGCGCGACACCGGCAGGCGCTCGACCCGGAAGCGCGGCAGATCGAGGAAGCGCAGGGCTTCGTCGCGCAGGTACAGAGCGCCGTCCACCCACTTGTACGGCACGCCGCCGATGAAGGCGAGGGTCTCGCCGCCTGCGGTGTAGGCGATCTGCACCGGCAGGGTCGTTTCGACCCCTTCCCCCTGCGCGCCCGGCAGCAGCGTTCGGCGGTTCTCGTCGTAGACCGGCGGCAGAGGACCCTGGGTCAGATCGACCGGCGTCAGCGCCAGCATAGAATCCGCCGGGTTGATGGACTCTGTCTGGGGGTCGAGCAGGTAGCGTTCCGCTTCGTCACGGTAGCCGAGCGTGAAGGTCAGCGCCGGCGATCCGTTCTGCGCCACCCAGATCGGGTAGGCTCCGTCGAGGACCTCCTGTTCGGTCGGCAGGAGGATGCGGTCGATCAGTCCGCCGTCCGCATCGTAGATCAGCACGGCGATTTCCTCGGCGATGCACACGTCGGCGGGGCTGGGCTGCACGGAACGCAGGGTGATTCCTCCCGCGCCCCAGTCGATGCTGACCGCCATATCGACGCCGCACAGGAGATCGCTGCTCAGCATCGCGATCACCCGCGTCTGCCGCGTCTCCACGTCGTAGACCACCAGCCGCTTGGGATCGACTTCGTTCCAGACGAAATCGCTCCAGGCGATCTGCCGCCCATCCGGCGACCAGAAGGCGTGCGACAGATACAAGCCGTATTCGCCGTTATTCCGCTCGGAGTCGGAGAGGTTGTTAGGCGGTGTGGTATCGACGGACACCCGCTGCGCCGTGCCGTCGGCGAGATCGCACACCCACAGATCGCCGGAGGGCGACGGCGCGAAACCTTCGCCGAGCATCCAACGTTCGTAGACGTAGAAGGCGAGCCGCCGGCGGTCGGGCGAACGCAGAAGCGGCTGCCAGGGCACGATGGCGTTATCGCTGCCGATGGCGCATCCGGTGTAGGGCGTGAGCGTCTCGGTGGAGGGGCGATAAATATACAGGTCGCCCTCGCTGGAGACGAACAGCGCGTCATCTGGAAAATCCTGCCGGGCGGGCTGCGCAGTGGTCGCAAGGCTGAAGAGGCTGATCAGGACGGCGGCGAATACGGCGATCAGGGCGAGACGAAAGCGAAGCATGGCGGGGTCACTCCTGGCGTGGGGTGCGGCGAAACCTGTAGCTTCGATGATACCCCCGGTCGGCGGTTCGGGCGAACGCGCCAAATCGGCGAAGGATGTTCTATAATGATAGAAAACGCCGGCGTCGCAGCACACGAGCGTATCGGCTGTCCTGGATTTTGTGAGGAATATGCCATGCTGTCCTTTACACCCCCAGCGCAAACCGCATTTTCTGAGAACGGCGCGGAGCCGCGCAACCCCGGCATGCCGCTCGACCTTGGGTGGGTGATGGACGCCCACGTCAACCTGAGCGCGACCGAACGCCGCGCCGCCACCCTGGGCACACGGCGCTCGGTCAAGAAGGAATGGCAGGCGGCATGGCTGCTGCGCGCCATCACCTGCATCGACCTGACCACGCTGAGCGGCGACGACACCCCCGGCAACGTCCGTCGGCTGTGCGCCAAAGCCCGCCAGCCGGTGCGCACCGACCTGCTGGAGGCGCTCGGCGTCGCCGACCTGAACATCACCACCGGTGCAGTCTGCGTCTATCACAGCCGCGTCGCCGACGCCGTTAAGGCGCTGCAAGGGACGAATATCCCGGTCGCGGCGGTCTCGACCGGCTTCCCGGCGGGGCAAAGCCCGTTCAAGCTGCGGGTGCAGGAAATCCGCGAGTCGGTGGCGGCGGGCGCGCGGGAGATCGACATCGTGATCAGCCGCGAACACGTGCTGACCGGCAGCTGGGTGGCGCTTTACGATGAGGTGCGCCAGTTCCGCGACGCCTGCGGCAGCGCACACATGAAGTCGATCCTGGCGACGGGGGAGCTGGGCACGCTGCGCAATGTCGCCCGCGCCAGCCTGGTCTGCATGATGGCGGGGTCGGACTTCATCAAGACTTCGACGGGTAAGGAGAGCGTCAACGCCATCCTCGAAGTGGGCTTGATCATGTGCCGCATGATCCGCGCCTACCAGGAGCGGACGGGCGAGAAGATCGGCTTCAAGCCGGCGGGCGGCATTCGCACCGCCAAGCAGGTCATGAACTGGCAGATCCTCATGAAAGAGGAGCTGGGCGATGACTGGCTGTTCCCGGACCTGTTTCGCGTCGGCGCGAGCGCGCTGCTGACCGACATCGAGCGCCAGCTTTCGCACCACGTCACCGGGCGTTATGCCGCCGAACATTACATGCCGATGGGTTAGAGGGCTGGAGGTCCGCACATGGTCACCGTTGCAGAAGTATTCAAGACGATGTCTTACGGACCCGCCCCCGAAGCGGCGGATGTGGCGAAAGCGTGGCTCGAACGGCATCAGCGCCAGTTTGAGCTGGTCATCGACAACAAATGGACCGCGCCCAAGAGCGGGAGCTACCTGGAAAGCTTCGCCCCGGCGACGGGCGAGCGCCTGGCAGCCTTTGCCGACGCCGGCGAGGCGGACATCAACGCCGCCGCCGCCGCCGCCCGCGTCGCTTTCGCCACCTGGAGCCAGACGCCGGGGCACGTGCGCGCCCGTCACCTGTACGCCATCGCCCGCGTCGTGCAGAAGCACGCTCGCCTGCTGGCGGTGCTGGAGGCGCTGGACAACGGCAAATCGATTCGCGAGACGCGCGATCTCGACGTGCCGCTGGTCGCCCGGCATTTCTACCACCACGCCGGATGGGCGCAGCTGATGGACCGCGAACTGCACGGCTTTCAGCCGGTCGGCGTGATCGGGCAGATCATCCCCTGGAACTTCCCGCTGCTGATGCTGGCGTGGAAGGTCGCGCCGGCGCTGGCGATGGGCAACACGGTGGTGATCAAGCCTGCGCCCGCCACCACGCTTTCGGCGCTGCTCTTCGCCGAAATCCTGGTCGAGGCGGGGCTGCCGCCGGGCGTGGTCAACATCGTCACCGGCGGCGACCAGACCGGCGTGCTGATCACCGGGCATCCGGCGTTCGACAAGATCGCTTTCACCGGTTCGACCGAGGTCGGCAGGATCATCCGCCGCGCCACCGCCGGCAGCGGCAAACGCCTGTCGCTGGAACTGGGCGGCAAATCGCCGTTCATCGTCTTCGATGACGCCGACCAAGACTCCGCCATCGAAGGGCTGGTCGATGCCATCTGGTTCAACCAGGGGCAGGTCTGCTGCGCCGGGTCGCGCCTGCTGGTGCAGGAGAGCGTCGCCGACTCCTTCCTGGCGAAGGTACGCCGCCGCATGAGTACTCTGAGGGTCGGACATTCGCTCGACAAGAGCATCGACATGGGCGCGATTGTCGACGCCCGCCAGCGCGAGACCATTGACCGCTGGGTGCAGCGCGGGCGTGCCGAGGGTGGGGACGTTTATCAGGCGGACTGCCCGCTGCCCGCTCAGGGCTGCTGGTATCCGCCGACGCTGATCACCAACGTCAGCGCGGCGTCGAGCGTGGTCACGGAAGAGATATTCGGACCGGTCGTCGTCGCCATGACCTTCCGCACGCCGAGCGAAGCCATCGCCCTGGCGAACAACACCCGCTACGGGCTGGCGGCGAGCATCTGGAGCGAGAACGTCAACCTGGCGCTGGATGTCGCCCACAAGGTGAAAGCCGGCTCGGTGTGGGTGAACTGCACGAATCTGTTCGATGCTGCGTCCGGCTTCGGCGGCTACCGCGAGAGCGGCTATGGGCGCGAAGGCGGGCGCGAAGGCTTGCTGGAATATGTGCGCCCGGCGTGGCAGGTGCGCCCCCGCCCTGCCGCCGACCCTCCGCGCGCCGCTTTCCAGGCGAAATCAGCGCCGATACCCGCCCCGATCAACGGCAGCGCCTTCACTGCCGGTTTCCCGACCATCGACCGCACAGCGAAGCTGTTCATCGGCGGCGCGCAAAAGCGCCCGGATGGCAGCTACAGCCGCCCGATCTTCGCCGCCGATGGGCACGTCCTCGCCCAGGTCGCTGACGGCAACCGCAAGGATATCCGCGACGCGGTGGAAGCCGCCGCCAAAGCCGCGCCGGGCTGGGGCAAGAAGAACGGGCACAGCCGGGCGCAGATCGTCTACTACATCGCCGAGAACCTGAGCGCCCGCGCCGAGGAATTCGTCCAGCGGCTTGCTGCGCTGACTGACGACGCCGACTCCGCCCGCCGCGAGGTCGAAGCCGCCATCGAGCGCCTGTTCACCGCCGCCGCCTATGCCGACAAGTTCGGCGGCACGGTGCAGGAGACCACCCTGCGCGGGCTGACCATCGCCGTGCATGAGCCGGTCGGCGTGATCGGCATCATCTGCCCGGATGAAAACCCCCTGCTGGCGTTCGTCTCGCTGATCGCCCCGGCGGTGGCGCGCGGCAACGCCGTCGTCGTCGTCCCTTCGGAACGCCACGCCGTCATCGCGGCAGATTTCTATCAGGTGTTGGAGACCTCCGACGTGCCAGACGGGGTGATCAACATCGTCACCGGTGGGCGTGACAGCCTTGCCAAGACGCTGGCGGACCACGACGCGGTGGAATCGATGTGGTATTTCGGCGGTGCGGAAGGCAGCGCGCAGGTCGAGAAGCTTTCCGCCGGCAACATGAAGCGCACCTGGGTGGGCTATGGCATTGCCCGCGACTGGTTCGACGCCGAGCAGGGCGCAGGCGAAGAATTCCTGCACGAGGCGACTCAGGTCAAGAACATCTGGGTGCCGACTGGGGAATAACATCAGAGAGGGCGACCCGCCCGACGTTCGAAACGTCGGGCTACCCCTGAAAAGCGCGAAAAACCCCCTGGAAGGAGGTTCGACGAGCGCAGATCGTCGGATGAGCGCCTCTCGGCGGTGAGCATCCCACCGGCGCAGCCGGGTAGGCGGTCTGCCCGACGTTCGAAACGTCGGGCTACCCCTGAAAAGCGCGAGAAACCCCCTGGAAGGGGGTTCGGCGAGCGCAGATCGTCGGATGAGTGCCACTCGGCGGTGAGCA
>JABWBO010000035.1 GCA_013360465.1 Anaerolineae bacterium
ACGCCTTTCTACGCTTTCTTGGCACCTCTTCCTTCTGTTTCGACTGGCTTACCCACTATGCCCCGCCTTTATTGTGCATTCGCTAAATCTGTCTCCCATGAGCGGGATACTTTTCTGCGGCATTGTTGAAGGCGAAGAACATCCCATGCTGGCTGATTACATCCCAGCGAAAGAAGGCGTTCGCGGACACTGGGATTTCTATATCTGCAATACCAAGAAGAACTCACGCAACCACAAATGTCCGTCCAAGCGTATCGGCGCACGTATTCTGGAGCAGTCCGTTATTGACTGCCTTATGAATACCATACTCACACGCGACCATCTGCGACCTCTCGCCGATGCTATCGCTCAGCAGGTATCCCAGACGAATACGGACGCTGGAGTCAGACTCAGTGCAGTTCAGGACGAGCTGTCGCACGTTGAGCGGCAGGTTAATAATCTCCTGAATGCGATAGAGGAGATGGGACTGTCGCCAAGCCTGAAGGAAAAGCTCACAAAACGGGAAGCGGAGAAAGAAAGGCTCAAGAGCGAAGTTTCGGTTTTGGAGCGCACCATCATCAGCGTTACAGAAATTCCTCATATCACCGACGCCATGATTGACGAGTGGATCGCCCACATCCGCACGGCATTACAAAGCACCGACCTCGAAGTCTCGCGGCGGGCAATTCGTCAATTCGTGAGCAAAATTGTCGTTCTGGATGGCGAAGGGGAGATTTACTACACGTTCCCGGTACTACCTGATGGCACAGATCGTAGACATCTAGGAAAAGGGGAGGTGGACCTGAGGGGCAGAGTTTCGTACACTAGACATACGCTCGACTTCCCCATCTCTGAGCCGCTGTCTACGACGACCGATGAGCGTTACCCCGACAAGCAGCAGCTCAACGAGCTGATTCATGCGCTACGCGAACAGGGAATGAACTACCGTGAGATTGGAACGCGGCTCGGCATTCATTGGACGCGCATCGGGCAGATCCTGAAGCGTGCGAATTCGGATTGGACTTAGGGAAGCCTGTTCAATTATGCGAAACGATGTGGAAGATTCTGGGAATCTGTTATCTTCCAGTTTATCCATGCCGCTGGTGTCCGAATTACCTCAATGGATTACAGTTGTTCAGGAACAGTAGCCATTTCATGCACTTGCAGTGGAATATCTGTGATAGGGAGTGGATATTGGTCAACCAAATCTAGGATTTGCTTCACCGCACAGGCAATCCGTTCGCCCAAAAGCGGCGGAACTGCCTCACCGATTTGAGCGCGAACATCAGTTCCTTGGAACTCAAAATCATCACTGAACGTTTGGATGCGCGCGCGCTCCCTCAAGGTAAGCATCTGGCGATCACGTTCATAATGGTAGCCATAAGTTCCCCCACCGCCATATGCCATAACTGTCCAAGCAGGTTTAAGTGGAGACGGTCGGCGGTAAATAAAGCTGATTTCCTTGCTGGTGACACACCATTCTGTGCCATCAACAAATTCAGCGTTTTTCTCTGGCGGGATCTGCGCCATGCGCGCCTGAACATCTTTGGACTGCTTGGGTCGCGTATTGTGGTTGTCCTTCAGATCATAAACTGGCTTACCCAACCAGCCCAACTGCTGCAATAGCTGTTCATGTTCAGCCATAGCCGCTCGGAAAGATTTTCGGTCATGATCTTTGGTGTAGTCCAAACCGAGTGCCGCGTAGTAATCTTTGATGACGTCAAACGCCAGGTGCGCGTACACTTCTCGATGCCAGTCATCGGCTTTAGGAAAGGGTTTCTCTTTGCCTAAGTCGTGATAGGCACGCATGACCTGACGGTATTTGCCTCTCAAGCGATGAAGCGGCTGCCCTTCAAAGATTTCGATTGGGGTTAGAGGGTATCGATCGAAGTGCCACATCGATCCGGTCAGCACGTCTCTGAGTTGATCGCGCAAGCTGTTCGTCAGCCCGCCAAATGATGATGCCAAATCACTCCGAATGCCAACGATAATCAGGCGGCGGCGGGTTTGTGATACTCCGATCATCGGGGCGTCGACCACATCCTTGAACAGTATCTCATAGCCGTTCACTGCTTCATGCGGAACCTTGATAGGCTGTGCTGCATCAATCGCCTCACGACGGTGAGTGTCGAGATTTTGCAAATCATCGAGAACTGTTCGATAGGCTTGACCGCTGTTGGCGCTGGTGAAACCGGGGACATTCTCGAACACAAACATCTTGGGCTGAAGAAACATCAGCGCCCGCAGAAAGTCTAGGTACAACGTGCCGCGCCCGCCGTTCAATCCCTCACGCTTGCTGCCCTTCGAGATCGAGAAGTCCTGGCACGGCGGACCGCCGATGAGCACATCGGGCTGCATCGAGGTGAGCGCCGAAAAGTCAACCGTCCGCACATCGCCCTGAATGACCGCAGGAAGATCATGCAGCGTGGGTGAAATCGGTGCGGTGAGCGTTTTCAAGTCAAGATTGTGCGCTAAGGTTGCTGCCGGAGACTCTTTTAGCTCCACAGCCAAGCGAGTTTCAAATCCTGCTCGATGAAATCCCCAGTCAAACCCGCCTGCACCAGAAAATACTGATGCGACAATCCGTTTGCTATCGGTCATTCTGCCATCTCCAGCGCTTGCACCTGCCGATTGGCAGCGTAGTAAGTGCATATCTCGTTGATCGGACACTGCTCGCACTTGGGCTTGCGCTGCGTGCAGATGGCGGCGGCAAAATCCAACATGCCCCAGTTGAATTCACGCGGCATGTCGTCAGGAACAAGCGCTTCGGCACACTGCCAAAGCTTCCGGTCTTCACGAGGGCGTTTACGGTGGGAAGTCCAGCCGAAAACCCGATTCATCACGCGGATTAGATTGGTATCCATCGCTGGTGCTGGCACACCGAAAGCACAGCACCGTACTGAATTGGAAATGTAGCGTCCAACTCCCGGAAGCGCTCGCAGCGCTGCATCGGATTCCAGCACTGTGCCGCCGCTGTCAATGACTGCTTGAGCGATCTGCTGAAGCTGTTTTGCGCGTACCTGATGAATACCCAACGGCTGCAGCAGACCGGCAAGTGCGGCTTGATCCATGCCGACGATTTCAGCAGGTGAGTATGGTGCCAAGGACTCGTACACCGCAGCAGCTTGCGCCGAAGTTGTCTTACGCAGCAGGACTTCGGCGAGCAGGATATTCCATGCGCTGGTTGTTTTGCGCCAAGGAAGTTCATGCCGACCGTTCTGCTGCCAGTAAGTGATCATCGCTCGCTGAAAAAGGTGTATTTTCGCCGCACGTTGCAACTTGTGCTGCCTGCTGACCAACCATCGATTCTGACATTATACGCATGTTCTGTAAATTTGGCAGCCTTTCATGAAGGCGTTTCCACCGCATTCATGAGCGCCTCGGCGGTCTTGGCAAATACGTCATCCGTCAGCGTCCTCAGCTCCCCCTCGTTCAATGCCTCGACCACTGTCAGGGACAGAAGACGATACATGCGCTTACTGGCTTCACGCATGAGATCGCGTCTCGGTAATTCGGCGTGGCTCTTGGCTGCCATCGCAAAGGACACGCATAAAGAACGGAACAAAGCAGGGCGTACCGCGATTGAACTGCGTTCGGTCACTTGAACCAAGTCATCTTCGTTCAATCGATGCAGCAGGATGTAGGGTTCTTTCCAGCGTGGATTACAAGCAAGATAGGCGCGCCACCACAGCCGACCAAAGGCGTGTCTCCGCATTCCTCGTTCGCGTCCAACAAAGCGAATGGTATCCGTACTGTCATCGAAACGCCAGCGCACGACATCGGGCAGTAAAATGCATCCCAGAAATGACCAGACTTCGTTATGAGATGCCTCTGAAGGATGGAGGCGCATAGTCTCATGAAGCACAATCGCGCACTCGACATCGAAAGTGCGGGCTGCATTCTTGCCTGATGTATCTGGATAACCGTACCGATGCGCGATCGTTAGGACGGCTGCACGCAGCAGTTTAAGCTGTTCATCTGTGATGCGATTGCCTCCGGTCGGGGCATAGGTCAGAGCACCATGACTAGTTTCCCACAGGTCTTTCAACTCATCGGCGGTTCGCGTAACGAGCGCCTCTGCCGTTTGTTGGGCGATATGCTGAGGCAAACGCGGATAGAGGTAGTAAAGTTCACTGCTCATAAGCGAATATCTTCATCTTTTCCTGCAAAAGCGCGCTGAATTCATGAGGATGCCGGGTTAGCTGCTGCACGCTTTCAAGCGTATATCCGTCAAAGTACAGGCGGATCATGGCTCTCACGGCTGCACCAATTGTGCCCGGAGTATATCGATCAGGGTTTTCGAGAAAACTTGGATTGAGCAGAACACCGCGAATCAGAGTCTGTGCGAGATCAAGGCGAACCGCTTCTCGGATTCCAGCGGTTTCCGGTTGAATATCCGATACGGCTTTGGCAATCTGCGGGTGGCGGCTGTTCACATACAGTCGAACGTCGCCCAAAAGCGGCTGTTCGAGATCGTCGGGATCCCAAGCAAGATACCAGCCCGCCTGGTGGGGAAAGCTTGTGGTCGTGAAATCGATGACCTCGATAGGAAAGCGTGCTCCATCGCCTTCAAGCTGGATTTTGTGCGGCGGCGTTTCCAGCAGAATGCTGCCGCTCAATTTTGGCACTAACTGATGCTGGGTTGTTCCGGGGCTGATAAACAGCAGTTTGACGAACAGGGTCAGCGTATCTGCCAGCAGCTTGCCGTCAATCTGAGCCGTTAGGGCAGTTCGTCCCGATGCGGCTTTATAGGTGAAATCGACAGCACCCCCACTGCCGTGCAGTTTGGTTCCGCTGGACTCCCACAGAAGAACGAGACGCAGCAACGCATCGCGTTCCAAACGGCAGTCTTGGTAAATGCCTTCCACATTGACAAACACTTCGGCGCGAATGTGTATATCCGTGCCTGCATCCCATCCTGGCAGGCGATCTCCAAGCGGCGCAGTTCGATCATCGATCTGCTGTTCCCAGTGTTCGATCACAACGCGGTCAGAAAGTGGGGTTAGGTAAGGGCGGCGCTGAACTCGTTTCATTCGACTGCTTCCGCTTTCGCTGTCAGTTCGATATTTGCCATCATGTCATCGGGCAGCAGTGCCAGCACCTGCCATTTTTCACGGGGTTGGGATACGGCGATGAAAATGCTGCCATCGCTGTCTGCAAATACCTCACCGCTCGGTGAAACCCACCGCGCAGTATGCACCATGCTTCCACCGAGCGGCGGCTCATCCTCAATGGCATCACTGTCCAGAACCGCTTGAGCCTTGAGCCTTACCGTCGTGCCATACGCATTCTCTGCATGACGCACATCAAAGGTGATCAAGAGCGCAGGATTACCCTCATATTCGACGAGTTCATCGTAGATGATTTCAGCAGTGGAATGACCGCGAATCGGCTTGCGCATGGGCGGCTTGGCTTCAGATTTCGGAAGTGCTGCCGTTGGAAAGGTCGGCGCGGGTGGCGGCATTTGATACGACGGGGCGTTGTTCGGTTCAGCTTCGTTTCTTGGTGTCGGATCGGAATGTCCCTGTTCTGGCGGATTGATTTGCGGACGATCCGTAATCGGCAGCGAGTCGGCAGGCGCAGCGTCCGGGCTTGCACTTTGGGGAATCGTGCTGCCGCCCATTGGGGAGGTTTCCGTGCCGCCGTTTGCTGAAAAGGTTGGATGCCTTGAAGGCTGAACGGGTACTGCACCTGTGTCTGTGCGAACAAGGAAATTGGGCAGCGTGACATTCGGGCGCTGACGCGGGCGGCTTGCTGCTGTTCCAGTTTCCGCCGGGATCAAGCTTTCACCGAGCCATGTTGCAAATGCCCCCAGCGGTGTCAGTGTGCCTACCGGCACAGTGGTGCGCGGCGCTTGGGCAAAACCAATCATCTCCTGACCGATTTTGCGGAGTGCCACACGCACAAAGGTCTTATGCCAGCTGTTGGTGAGTGAATTGGGACTCCAATCATCGTGTGTTGGAGGTTCTGATTTGGCGAACACAGAGTCTACTTCCGCGTCCGCGATAAAAACGCCCGCGTACCCTATACTGCTGCTGGCGAGCGGTCTGCCTTCAAGATACTTCACCACCAATTCAGCCTGCCGCATGAGCGCGGTGTGGTGTGTAATCTCCGCAAACGGGCTGTCCGCGCTGCCTGTATCGAAGGAAAAGCCTCTTTGGATGAAAAACTGCTGAAGCGCGAGTCTGCCTAGATGCTGTCGAGGTTTTTCTGAACCGATTGCTTTGACATCAGCGCGAAGAACAGGTTCATCAGCACGCTGCTCCTTCAACCGTTCCATCGCCTCAACAAAGCCTGCCAGCGGCGGGAATTCTGCTGGATGGGGGAAGTAAACGGGTGTATTTTCCCATTGAAGCTGGAATTGAATACTTGGGCGTCCCGAACCGCTGTCAAGCATTTTGGGCCAGAAGAACCACAGCGCATACTCAGCCATGAGATTAAGCACTTGCAGCGGCGTTCTATCCATGGCTTCAAAGCTCGGCTGATCTTTTGCTCCACGATCATTTAGGAGTGGATCAAGGATGAGGATGGTGGTTCCTGTTTCATCATCCACAAAACCACCCATTCCCAATGCTGCTGCAAGTTTATCAGCGTCAGCGTTTAAGATCGGTTCAGCGGTATCGTTCCCGTCACGCCCCCACCAGTGTCGTCCCGTAAACTGACGATGCTGTCTGTCTGCCCACCTCTGCCCTAAAGCAGCGGCGATGAACCTAGATTCCAAACGTCCGTTCGGCAGTTTGCAGCGGGTATGCACAAGAATCGTTCGCATGCCGCTGGCGAGATAGAGCGAGGCTTTCCCATAACCATAAGTCCCGCCTGATAGATTCTGGTTGGATGGCTGCCCCACATCTCGCAAAAAGCTGATGAAGCGGCGAGGAGAGCCTTCCGGGACAACATCGGCGCGTGTTGGTCCTTCGAGTCCCGTTGTGCCACGATCCGTGATTATGAGGCCCAACAGCGGTTCGTCACTTTCAAGCTGAGTCATGGGCAAACTGTCAGGTGTGGGGCGCGCTGAAAACACCTGTTCCGTCAACACCTGCCGCTGCGTGGGAAGAAGCTCCCAACCGTGAACCATATACGATAAGGCAGTGTCATCCGATAAGCGCGCATCCCAACTGTTTTGCACGGTTTCACGAATCAGCACAGCTAAGGCGTCCAACTTGGGTCGTCCAAGCTGATTGAGAATCCCGACTGAACTCATGCTGCCAGTGGGACTGACCGGTTCAGACTTCAGCGTCAAACGCATCAGGATGCACTATCTGCCAGTGCTGCGAGTACGGCTTCGGCATTGGCTTCAATGAGAGGATGCGGCGGTGGAACCGAGAGATCAATTGTGTAGCTGATCGATGTTACACCGCGCGGCAGACTTGCACCGACGAAACTCGATGCGGTGATGCGAGGAAACCCATCATCAACGTGATACACACGCCGCTCACTCAGTTTGAACCGCTGATCATCCAGCAGTGACAGGATGTCTGGCGTAAAGCCTAAACGTGCCAGCTTCCGGTAAATCTCCACACGGCTTACGCCTGCATTGGAGATGGCTTCAATGAGTGATCGGAGGTTTTCGCCCCCGACCGGGGTTTCTTCAATCAGCAGTACGGCGACATGCAGACTTCCGCTCTGAAGAATCTCAAGTTGATCATGACCGTGAATCGTCAGGACAACCCCCTGCCTGCGCAGTGTCGTTTTCACCTCAAGCGCCTGCCCACCAGCATAGAAATCGAATCGTCCACCATCAGGACCCGTCCAGATCGGCAGCACAAGCGGGTTGATTCGAGCAAGACTGCGGAATGTCGTGAGTTCGCCAAACAGCCCGATCACCGCGCTGCGCTCAGGCAACGGTGAACTATCTCGTGACAGTAGTTCACGCCATTGGTTAAGAACAGCCAAGCAGATTCGATCCGGATGACCATGCGACTCCTTCAGTGCCGACAAAACTTCGAAGATGATGAGGTCGAACAGCCCGTTGAGATGCGGTTTCAAGCAAACCAGATCAACAAAGCGCCGATGGGCATCTTCGTCGCCCCAGTCTGCCGCCAGCAGATGTACACCGCTGCTGCGCCTATCTTCGAGCAGCCGTGCCCCCGATGTCGCTAGGATGAGCAGATGCCGCTGACCCTGCTGATCTATCGCCAGTCTCACGCTGGATGTCTCATCTGCTGATGTTTCCAGTTCGCGCACTTCAATGCTGCCATCAGGCGCGGGCGGTGGTATGAGCGACCAGATGCGCTGAATGATTTCGAGCGTGGTCATGCTTCGCTCTCATCTTCTTCAAGAAAGTCAGGTTCGATGTACTGCTCCAAATTATCAGGATTCACTTCGACATACTCAACTTCGTAGACGGAATCGGAAGGCGCGGGCGGGAAAACAATTCCCAATCCGACCAGATGGTCGGCGGCTTCAAGCGCGCGTTTGGTCTTGACTGAACTTTTCCCCGGCTGCGAGTCTTTGGAAATCAAATACAGAATGAGCATTCCGCGATTCTGTGTCTCGCCGTACTGCTGGCGCAGTTCGCGGATTTCGTGTGCTTTCCTGCCTTTATACGCTGAACGGTCAGCGGGAAGGTCTGCGCCTGTATCGCCGTCGGACATCAATACACCAATGTTGGCATATTCGACGGGGGTGGTGCGGCGGGTACGCACCAGCATCGGCACTTCAAGTCCGCCTAGATTCAGCGTCCCGTAGTTAGCTTTCTCTTTCGCGGTCACACCACGCAGCACCACATTCCACTGGCGCAGCACACCATATTTGTTCTGCTGCCGGATGTATTCTTTCAGCGCCCGCGCTGAGACTTCCCGGCTCATTTCGTGAAACTGATACTGATCCAAGAAAGAAGTAATCATATCGACCGGGACGCCGTAAAGCACCTGATGCCCCGAACGATTCACGACTTGAAAGCCTAACTGCTGAATGCGGCTCACGAGATCGTTTGCTGCCTTCAAGTTTTTCCGCAGCCACTTGGCATCACGGTGGTTAAACAAGACGGTCTGAACATTGTTGTTGTCGTAGGCAATGCGCGTTTGAGCCGCGTGCTGCATCTTGGCACGCGCGGTGATGGCAAGTGCGGGATGGGTGCGAATGCGAACCCCAAACTGCTCAGGTGTCATGCCCATGTCAGCGTAGCGTTCAATATCTTGCCTGATTTCAGCCTCTACGGTGGCAAGATCATAGAAAAAGTCGCGCAGTTCTTCTGTCATCCAGATACGGGGGAGATCGGCGTAATTGGGACGATAGCCGAACCATCTGCCCATTTGCAGCAGAGTATCATAGGCGTTGGCAGCGCGCACAAAGAAGCTGACGAGCAGCCCCTCAAGAGTCAGCCCGCGCGACAGCGTGTTGCCGCCAATGGCAATTTGCAGCCGCGTGCCGTTCTCATAATTCAGCCGATTGTCGCTGCGGTAGTTATCGACCACCACATGGGTCTGAGCGATAACCGTTGATAAATGCACCAGCAGTGCATCGAAAGTGACCACCTGCTCGGTGAACTGCTCACGCGGTAGGCGCTGCTGTTCATCGTCCCACTGCTCACGCCACTGCTGAAGCAGATGATCACGCTCGCGTCCGCCCAGCATGTCCAAAACTTCTGCTCGATAGGAGTCAATCAGCTGGCGGGTCATGTTGTGAATGTCAATATACTGGGTCGTATGAATCAGCATGGTCGAATGTTCGCCCTGCTGACCGCGCACCCAACGTGCTGCTGCCGCCATCCAGAAGTAATTTACAGCGCTTTTCAGACTGGGAGACAGTGCAGGCAGGAAGTCGTGACGGTTTCTTGAGTCCGGCTGAAGCAGTGAAAGCTCTGTCTCAGGCACCAACCGCACCATATCCAAACCTTCGAATTCCTCATCGGTCTCGTCTTGGAGCAGACGCTCACGTCCAAAAATACGCTCCGTCCCAAAGTGACCATCGGGCTTTGGCAGTGCCACAATGAAGTTACGCGGATAAAGATCAACTTTTGAACGGGGATCAACGAGGACGCTGGCGAACGGTGTCGCTGTATAGCCGATGTAAGCCGCTTTGGGCAGCATGGTGAGCAGCTCGATTAGCCGCTGATTGATCGCAGTCCGTCGGTAGGTGTCGGGATTTCCCTGCGCTTGATTCGAGGCGGTATTGATGCTGGCTTCGTCTGCTTCGTCATCAATGATCAAGATCGGACAGCGGTCCAGAATATCGGGCGAAGCGTTTGAGAGCCAGTTGATGAGTCGGCGCAGCACTGTCCCGTTCTTCTTGACGACCGTCAGCACATGGCTGTCTTTATCCGGATTCAAGAAGTAGTTCGGATTATCCGTCAGGTTGAAATCACTGGTGCGGGTCGGCGTGTACCACAGGACATCGTTCAGCTCGACCAATTCTCGATCCAGCCGCCGCTGTGTTTGTGCCCGAAGCGATACTTTCGTCCCCGACAGTACAATAAACACGCGATAGCCCACATCAGCGGCTTTGGCGATCACCGAAGTAAAATTCGCCGTCTTGCCGCTCTGTACATACCCAACCACGAGTCCGCGTGTTTGGAATCGGCTGGCGACCGGGTGTTCAAGCCACGCGACGATCTTGTCTGATGCGTCGTTGATCGAATCGACAGCGGGCTGTGTCCAGTTCTTGTTGTGGAGGAGATGCTGCTTGAGTGCTGGCCAGAACCGAGCGTTGGGGATTTTGTCGCCCCCAACATACCAACCCGTCTGCTCGCCGCCTTCCGGCGACAGCAGCGGCGGCGGAGTCATGCGCCGGACACGTCCGGCGCGCCTGCGAAATTCGGCAAACGCCTCATCCAACTTGTCTTTGTCTACGAACTGTAGAAGCTGCTGATACTGCTCTTCGGGCGGCAGACGCGAATTGATAAACTGCTGCGCAAGGGGTTCAATGTTTGACATTCAAGAGCCTAAGATTACCCTCAGTTCAGATAGAAATGTTAACGAGAATTATAATACACAAACCGCCCTGCATGGGTAAACGTTCTGCTTCAAGAGTATCAAGTTCAGCATGAAATACAAACCACATATTGAACACATGCTTGGATTTGCAAAATTAAAACGCGGCTGGAGTTTACGTCCCCAGCCAAGACGATTTCACGCTCACGCAGCATAAGCATCCCTGAGCAACCGCGCCGCCCGCTTCATATATTTCGGGAACGATGCCGGACTATAACCGTTTTCAACCGCCGCCTGGCGGTACGTCTTCCCTTCCAACTGTGCACGCAGCGCAACCGAAACGCATTTTGTGTGGCGATACTGCTCCAGCAGCGCCGCGGCAGGAGCCGTATTCCCATGCTTGTACTGCTCGCGCCAGTGGTACGGCGAGGTGAAGCGTCAGTGATTGGGATGCTCGACCGGCTGCTCGAACAACCCCGGTGGCGGGTACGTGTGCCCTTCGAGGAACACCTCTGCGAATTCATATTGGAGTTCCTGCTGGACGTACAACCCATAGCGCTGATACCAACGCCACACGTCGGTCGTGACAATATTCGCGGCGGCTTCTTTGCCGACTTGGGTCGTATGGTAGTACAGCGCGACCAAGTGCTTCGTTGACGACAGGTACTTGTTCGCCAGCTTGTGCATGATCCGCTCGATGTCGATCCGCATGTCGATTTCCGTCGCCCAGCCTGCCCAGCGTTCGCCCTGCTGGTGCTGCAAACCGTCGATCACGTTCTCGTCGGCGGTATCACGACGGTCACTCTTGATCAGCGCGTCGAGGCTGTCGTACTGGTTCGCTTGGTAGCGGATCGTCGAAATCTTGCAGCGTGCCAAAATGAAGAACACGGTCTGCTTGCGTGTTTTCTCTGCGAGGAAATCATGCTGCTCAACGAGCGTTTCCCACAGCGTCATGAACCCGAACTGCAAGCAGTCGGGTAGTTCGTCCTCGAACACACCGAAGTTCTTCATCACGTTCGAGGCGTAATGGGCGAGATCGTCGTAGATTTGCTGAAACGTCAGATCGCCTGCCCAACCAGTCGGGTACACGGCAGCACGGGGATACGGGCGAATATTGCTGCGAAACTCAGAAGTCATGGTGAACACTCCCTCTCAAACTGGAATCTGCCAGCGCAGGTGAGCGCAACCGCTCACACACGCGGGAACAGCGCAGGGAAGGAGACTGTCAAACGAAAAAGTCGACCCGGTGAAGGCGGCGCTTTGTCGATTGCGGTTGTAGGCGAGGCTTTTTAGGCAGGTAGTTCGGTGGTCACGTCCCGCAGGGATGGGGGCAGCGTACTACCTGCCGGTGTTTGAGAGGAAGGAGTCACGCGCTGTAGAGTCGCCGCGTCGGCGGTTGTGCGAGGAATGGAAGTTTGTTGCTTCTGCCGACACTTCCGCATTTCCAACAAAGGTTGAGCGACCGTTTACCCCGAAATCGAAATAATGCAGTACAAACAGATCGAGCAAGATTACCCTCGCGATCCTTGAGTTCTTCAGCAGATCGATCTGTGCAGCGAATTTCGAACGAAGCCGTGTTTGCAGCAAACTACTAAGTTGGGAAACTCTGGCACATATACTGTGCCGGATCATAGTAGTTCTGTTCATGCATATCGGATTACACCGGCGGTTCGTTGTTCTGAGCGCGCGTTTGGTTCAACTTGTCGCGTATTGCCATTGCTTCTGTGTACTCATCCGTAGGCTTTGTGGGAAATGCAGAACTGCCATCAGTTACAGTCTTGTCGTAGGACGTACTCGTTCGCGTACTCGTTTGGTCGCGAAAGAACAACTGGTAAGCAAGGTAAGTGAAAACCAATAGAATGGGCAGGTCGAAAGGGGGACTGGCTGAGATGATCAAGCGCGAGGCGATATATCCGACGATGATTGCCCCGAAGATACGTCCTGTCATGATTTATTGCTCCTATGACTTACTTGCGAGTTGGGCTGTTCGATCAAAGTCTAGGGTGTATCTGCTAACGCAAGTTTCCTCACCCCTCAATCCCCTCAGCCATGCAATGGAGAGGGGAATCTGAGCGTCGCAAAGCGAAGCGATGCAGGGGGGAGGACGGCAGAAGGCGAGATTGCAGACACAACCTAGTTACCCGTCTCAAATACGGAAGGCTGTACGCGAATTACTTGGTTTCCATATGCGACAACCAAATCACCATTTGGAAGCGCTGCCAGATCACTAACCCTTGTGGTCTCAGTTGCGTCAGATAGGGTATAGTTGCTGATCAATGTGCCGGTGTTGTCATATTGATAGATGGTTGGCCCCATACCATACACACCCGCAACATAGAAGAAATCCTCACTTACGGCCGTCGCTGTCGCATAAGTTAGGTCTTGGGAGAGTGTGATTGCGAACTCCAGCGGATTTCCTTCAAGATCAGTGCTTGTGATGCGTGGCGATTCGCCCCGAACGTAGAAGTAAAGCCGACCATCGGGTGATGCCGCCAGCAAATCGCCGCTGTAATAGAATGTGTTTACATAAGCGCCATCAGCGCCCCAAATACTCACCTCATCATCGAAATCGACATAGGCGTTATTCTCAGCATCGACGGCGATAAATATGCGTGCTTCCCCAGCATAGCCATCTACAATTCGTAAGCTCGACAACAAACTGCCGTCGTAAGCAAAATGCGCAAGGTCACTGCCTTCGAAATCAATCGTCACATGCCAGAATGAGCCGTCGTTAGCCAGCGCGAGATTGGAACCGGATTCAAAATCGGTCTCTTCGAGGTAAAAGGTACGTTGAATAACGCCATTGGCATCCAATTCAAGAAGGCCAAAGAATCCGCTGCCACCGTCGAGTTCTTCCGGGATTTCAACATAAGCATCGACGGGAACGGTCAAGAATATTGTGCCACTCGAATTGACCGCCATCTTATCGTAGTAGGATCCCGTCTCGTCCAGATTCAGCGCCCATACAATGCCATCACTGCCAACTGATGGCACGGGAATCTGATCGGCGAGAATGTCCAAGACAATGCCTGTCGGCGGCGGCGGCGGGCTGTACACGGCACTGGCAAAGATCGCCAAGAACGTCGTTTGAAATGCGCTGAGGCTATCTGGATGCGCAAGCCCGAGGAATAGCCCGACGTGGTCAGCGTCGATTAGACGTACAGCGATGAAACGGCGGCTACCTTGTAACTCGACTTCAGTAAAGGTAAGTTCAACTCCGTGAACCTCCGTTTGCTGTAGGTTGCTTGACGCCGCGTCGACTCCTACTACGCTCAAAACGCCTGCTGGATCAGCGGTATTCGGAAGCCCCAATGCGGCAAAAGAGCCGATAAAGATCACGAATCCTACCTCATCTGGTGATGAGACAACGGCGTCACCTTGGAACGACTCGACCAGTGCGAGGGAGTTGCCGCCTATGATTGTCCCGTTTTCTTCGACGACAATCCATCCGTCCGGGTAGTTGAACGAGAGAGAACCATCTTCGCTCGTGAATGTTTCAACAAGCGCTTCCTGAGCAACCGTGATTTGCACGGTGAAGCCGATTAACAACAAGGAAAATACCCACACGATACGGTTCATACCCTCTCCCTTTGACTTTTGAACAGCCTTCTACGGTTGTGCTATCTGCCATACTTAGAGACATAGGCGCGTGCCTGAGCCGTAAGCTCGTCTTCACGCGCGGAAACTTGCAGAAACTGTTTGTAGTCCGCGACCGCTGCCCGCCGATTACCCTGCTGATCGTAGACCATCGCACGCCCGAAATACGCACCGCTTTCTTTCGAGTCAACCCGCAGCGCTTGATCGAAATCTGCCATCGCCTGTCGCTGGTCGCCTAACTTGTTAAACACGAGCCCCCGCTGCACGTAAGCCTCGCCGGAGTTCGGTTTGAGCCGCAGCGCCGCGGTGAAATCCGCCATTGTCCCGGTATTATCGCCAGTGACCATCCGGGCAACCGGGCGGGTCGCCCCTACGGGAAGCCGCGTGAGCCTCTCAGAACCGCAACACGGACGGTTGAATAAAGGCGAAAAATCACACCGGCGGCTCGTTGTTCTGAGCGCGCGTTTGATTCAACTTGTCGCGTATTGCCATTGCTTCTGTGTACTCATCAGCAGGCTTTCCATTTCCAGAGGAACTCTTGCCGAAGATCCAGACCAAAACAACAAACCCGACAAAGGGGAAAAGTACTGGCAGAACGCTAAAAAATACCACTGCAAGGACTATAAGCACTACCGTCACGGCTGTCCGTTGTGCCACAGTCTTGAATTGCCTACGAGCTAATGGAAGTACAATGGCAGTCATCAACAAATAGATGATCGGAAAGACAATCACCGCCAAAGCGGCAATTATTACCTGTGCACCGCCATTCGAAGACAATCGACTGATGATAACTGCGCACCCGATGAGTCCAACAAGATAAAGTCCTAAGAACTGATTAAACCACTGCTTTAGCCCACCTTTCTTAGGTGGTTTGCGACCGATTTCCGATTGATTAGCGGTTGACATAGCCCTTATCCCCAATGTTATTCTTGCCACGGACATCAATACAAACTGAATTCGATAACTCCAATGTGACTGCGCTGATCAATTCAGCGCAATCCGCTTACCTTACCATCGGAATACTCGTGCAGTCCCCCTGCAGTTCGACCACATCCTGCCGCGCCCAAAGGTTATTCTCAAACTGATACCATGTGAATCCCGACTGGTTGATCGCTTGGCCGATGACTGTATATTCCAACCCACCACCAACGACTCCAGCAATCTCGAAGCTCGTGCCCGGACCACGCCGCAAATTGGTATCTCCCGGCGTCGTGATCGCCGAGCATACTGCAGTGCCTCCCGTCGCTGCCCCCGTCACATCAACCGGGATCAACGTCTCGATCCCGTCTGCGCTCTCAACCGACCAACCTTCACGTCCGCTTGGTGAGAGGACGCGCCACCACACGTATCCATTCGCGCTGACCGGACCTTCCAGTAGAGTTACAACGATGCCGGATGGCATGTTTTCAAGGATGTTTGAATTTGTGTTGGTGGCATCCCGCAGCTTCAGTCCTTCATCGGCGGTAAAGACGGTTGCCTGCCCCCCCACGTAAAGCACACCTACTGGCGGAGCAGTTGGGACAATTACTGGCGCACCACCAAGCGGTTCAAGCCAGTACCGAACAGCGTCGCCTTCTGCTGTCCACCCGATTAAGCCATCGTAGTCCACCATCCACCACGCATATCCGTCGGCGCAGATTGGACCATCAATTACGGCGAATTCATCACCGGGGGGAATACTGCCCACTTGACCAGCAGATGCGGTCGCTTGCGATCGGATGCGATTAGCGGTGTTACCCCCTTCGACAATAACACGCCCCGTCTGACCAACGGCCAACCGTGTGGGCTGCGTTCCGGGGCATGAGACTGGCGTAGCACTTGGCGGCGGGGTCTGTGTCGGCAGCGATGTGTTCGTGGAGGTCGGTGTCATCGTTGGTAGAATCGTTTCTAGAGAAGCAGGGGTAATTATTGGTATGAGCGACACGGTCGCGGTCAGTGTGGGTGAAGCGGCAGCCGTGATAGTGGCGCAGAAATCTGGCGTTTCTGCGGAAAATCCCAGTTCATCATAGGCGAGGCACAATTGTTCCTGGTAGTACCGTACAACTTCTGCACTTTCTCCTGAACTTTCGACCATACGTAGGAGTAGATGGGAATTGCGGGCAAAGGTCTCCCAGTCTACGTCAATTGCCAGTTCATTCCCACGACGAAGCGCATTCGCCAACCAGAAGTAATAGTCCTCCCGACTTGGATCATTCGCATCGCTGTTGAAATAGGCACGTGCGCCACATTGAATAGCTTCCTCGATACGTTCGATTCGCGCATATTCATATGAGCAATTCTGCAACGATGAGAAAAGGTTGTAACGGGCAGCGGCTTGAAATTCGCTAAAACCTTGGGGTTCACGCCCATCCGCGACGATACACCCATAGAGATTGACCGCTGCCCGCCAGTCACTCGCGTTGAAGGCTGCTTGGGCGTCGTTGAACAAAGCAACTAAATCACGGGTATCACATTCCACAGCGGGATCAATTAGAGAGGGAATACCAGGATCCAACGAAAACTGACCTTCCGGAAGCAGGGCGGGTGTGGGGCTGACTGCCGCAGGGCTTGCATCAACAACCGTCACTGTGACCGTCAGGAGATGCGTGTTCGTGTCAAACAAGAACTCGACCTCATCACCATCATTGGGCACCGTGAAGGGGATGTTCGCGCCATCCTGAATGCCATCTGCGCCATAGTTCAGCGCCCAGCTCAGATCGAGTGCCACTTTCACTTCGTACTGTCCGGCTGGAATGGCGGAGGTTGTAAACGAATAGACACCATCTCCGTCAGTATCGAAGAGCTGGGACAAGGTGCAGTCGGGTGCCCAGTCCCCATCAACGCCTTGTGACGCCGGGCAACCGATCTCGCTCTGGTAGTTTCCGGGTGCTGTAATGATTAGGTCTGGGTTGCTTACTGCCGTCGGACTGGCAGCAAAGACGCTACCGAGGTTGTCGCCCATCGCGCCTTCCCCTAGAATCAACGAAAGGGTGTAGCTGCCTGTCCCATTCGTAGAATAACTGAGCGGTCGGATATAGTAGATTCCGCCGCTAGAGGGCAGTGCCAAACTGATCTGAGCATTCAAGCCATTGAAGTTGTCATTGCTGCCGACGACACTTCCAAACAGATCCGTCAGCTCCAGAACGGGATCAAATTCACTCGACTCGAGCCTGATTGCGACCTCATCCCCTAAGAAACCGACAAACGTATACAGTGGCGCTATACCGTTCACCATGTTTCCAGTGACCGTGTCACCATAGCTCAAGATTATCGGGTCAGTCGAAGGGGAACCGGATGTCAGCGGTGAGATCGGCGTTGGAGGCGGGGGCAGAGTCGCCAGCGGCGTAGCAGTGGGGCTTGGCGTGTTCGTTGCCAAAGGCTGGGATGAATCGGGAATGGATGCCGAAGCCACGGCTGCATCTGGTTGCCACGCTGGTGCTTCAGAGTTGTTTGGCGCAATCGGCCCTTCAACCGATCCATTGGTGATATCGACCAGATAAATTCCGGTCGAGTCTGAGATCGCCAGCATGCTGCCATCGGGTGAAATCGTCAGATCATGTGCATCGTGCCGCGTGATCGTTCTGACATTCCCAGTTGCTACGTCAACTTCGACGATGGCATTGCCACCATCGTTGACGGTGTACAGTCGTGATCCATAGGGTGACCAGACTGGGCAGACAGTGTTAGAAATGCTCGGTGTGCGTGCGATTTCGCGCGCATTCGTCCCACTTGCATTAGCCACATAGAGCAGACCGCCATAGTAGTCAATATAGGCAATTGAACTGCCATCGGGCGACCAACGCGGACAAGTGCCTCCAGCAATGAACACCCTTGATCGCTGTGTGTCAACGTTTAACACATATGTGCTGCTGCTCCCGCCATTATAGCGACTGTATCCAATCTGCCGTCCGTCGGGTAGCCATGTAGGATTCTGTACGTCGAAATTTCCCCGGGTCAACTGGCGTATGTTGGTTCCATCCACATCCATGACGAAAATCTCATCATAGCCTTCGCTACCCGGCGCCAAATACACGATCTGTTGACCGTCAGGAGACCAACTGGGGTTTGACGCAACGAGTCCAGAAGTAATGGGGCGCTGCGATATCCCATCCGCGTTCATCAACCAGATGTCACCTCCTCGCTCAAAAGCAATTTGCTGACCGGAGGCAAGGGTATCAGTATTCCCACCCTCAAGTGACAGTGTAAATGTGCCTGTTGCTGAAAGGATTGCGCTATCCACGACGATGAAATAGTAACCATCCCAAGGCACCGTGAATACGATCTGCGAATTGTCTGTGCCGTTGCTATCGTCGTTATAGTCTAGATCGAAGCCAAGCTCGTCAGTCACATGAAGGGCAGTGTCAAAATCAGTTGAGGCTAGGTTGATCGTCACTTGGTCACGTGCCGCACCTATGAATACATACGAAGCCGCTTGGCCATTTACCATGTTTCCAGTGACGGCATCGCCATAGGTCAGAATAACCGGGTCGGTTGCTGAGGTACCAGGTAGTTGAGCGGCCTGCGCGGTGGGTTCCGGCGCCGATCTGCTGTTGAGAATCAGGCTCGTTTCAAATTCGACGTTCCCGGTGACGACACTTCCGTCCACTGTGATCTCGTAAGTCCCCGATCCCGGCAGGACCTGCGTGATCTGCTTGACGTCGCTGTAACGGCGGTCTACCTCAAGACGATCACCACCCGGCCCTACAAGTGAAAGGATGGCCCCATAGTCGGCGGATGTGGCCGTGATGGTCACGGTATCGCCTGCCTGACCATCGAACAGGTAGCGCAAGCTGTAAACGCCCCGTGGCAGCCTTCCGCTTACGACGTCGCCATAGGCGATGGGCTGTTCGGTGGGGACGATTGCGAGTCCCGTATTTTCCAGCCGCAGTTCAAAGTCACCGCTGCCCTGAGAACCCCATGCACTGACGACGATAATGCCCCCGAAATCAGCCAGTTCCCTCTGAAGCCGCGTAGTCGTTCCACCATCGAAGTTGGCGTTGTTGGCGTAGATCGACGTGTTGTGGCGTCCCAATTCGAGATAGGGGGGGAAATCCTCCGACGTCAGCGTAATGATGACTTCGTCGTCGATTTCGCCCTCAAATTCATAGGTCAGGCGTTCCCCTGGCTCCAGTGTGCCAGTCACCACCTCGCCATAAGCGATAGTCAATATCGTCGTTTCAGCAGCGATCGGCGGTGACTGCCCATCTGGGACACTCGTTCCGTCCAGCGTCAAAACAAAGGCGCCGGACGCGCTGCTTGAGTATCCGCGCGCTGCGATCTGGTAGTTCCCCGTTTCTGGGAGGGTTGTCGTTAATTGGGAGTTAAGTCCATTGAAGTCGTCGTTGGACGCAATCCGGTTTCCGTTCGCATCATTGAGTTCGAGATAGGTGTCGAAATCGGGTGAGGTCATACCAATCGTGACCGTGTCGCCTGCTGTCCCTAAGAAGGTATACTGCTGAGCCGTGCCGCGCAGCTGCCCCTCAATCACATCTCCGTAGATCAGTACGGGCGTAGGGGTCAATGTTGGCACGACGAAGGCGTTGGGATCGCCTGCCTCATATCCGCAGAGATCGTTCCAGTTGCGCTCTAAACCGACCGTTGCACTGGCAGGAATTACCCGCCAAGGATTGGGTAAATAAGAGAGGATTTCCGGAGTTATCTCGCGCTGAACGATGAAATGGCTTTCTGTCACTGGGACATTCTGCGGTGAACCACCAAGACTTACAACAAGCGCGAAAGCGAACAACGATAAATCATAAGATTGAAGATCAAGCATCAGCGGGCGATCAAGCACCACACAATATGAGTCGCTGCTGGCGCCGAGGATCACCAAGTCTTCGTTCCCCGAAATCCAGCCGCCAACACTGAGGAGTGGGATCTCCATGTCCTCGGTCAACCGAACAGTCGACGTGATTGCATACGTTTGATTACGTGGGTTCATGCGCTCCGAAAGCGCATCAAGCCCTGCCGAAGGAAATTCATCTGAAGGATTGGGAACTGCATTCCCTGTGCTGTTCAAGATGAGTGAGAGTTGGAAAAGGCCGCTATCACCAGAACTGAACGATCGCACCACAATGCGGTACGTCTCAGTCTCAGGAAGTATCAGATCGATCTGCGAGTTAAGCCCATTAAAATCATCATTCGAGGCGATCTGCGTGTCGCTTCCGTCTTGAAGCTCAAGAATCGGATCGAAGTCTGTTGAGTTCAGTATAATGGTGATGGCATCGCCAGCACTGCCGTTGAACTGGTAGAAGGTGGGATCCGTTGTTGTGAGGGTGCCGTCATCTGTTTCACCGTAGTTGATGATGTTCAGGACTAACGGCGCGCGCGTGGACGTGGGCATGGGCGCGCCGATATCACTTCCCTCAACAGTCACCGACGAGGCAATCTGTCTGAAGATTGGCAGATACTCGGCGCTGGTGCTCTGCGTGATGATGCCTTGCAGCACCACTGGTGTACCATCGCCGGGATCAACCACGGTGATGGCGATGAGGACGCCGGGCTGAAGCCCACGCACAACACTATAGACAATCTGCTGTCCGTTGATGTCTTCAGTCTGAATTGGGTCGGCGGAAGCGCCTGCGGGAAGACCGGACAGCATCGTAGTGACAAATCGCTGGCGTCCAACAACCGTACTCACGTCGATGCCTGTGTAGCTTCCCGGATAGGACTGTGCGATCTGGTCGATCCCTGTCACGATAGCGACTTGGATCGGGTCAGTGGAGCTGCAGTTCGGCGCGGCACAGATGCGCAGTGTTGGCTCGCCGATGAAAGTCAGCCCGGACCACTCCTGCGGTGCACGGACTGTGTAGGCACTGCCATTGGATGAATATGCCGTAAATGCCCGTGGCAGCGCCGAGGTCGTAGTCTGTGCAAGGACGGATGATGTTGAAATGAGGACGGTCAGGCACAATAAGGCAGTTGCGCGGCAGAAGGATCTCCAGGACACAATACGCCCTTTCTCTGTATTCGCACACGGCGTTCAATCTGATCTGAGGCCAGAAGACGGCCCGACCGTGAAACATTCAGTGTACAGATTCATTCGTTTAGGAAACTAGGAGTAACGGTAATATTCTAAATTGAAATTAGCATGTGAGCAAGTAGGCAAAGGTTACTAATGATCGCACCTCTTGGTTCAAACCTTCGATATTCACGAATGTCTCTTTATGATGTCGCAAGACAGTGTCGAAAGTAGGAAACCGCATACGGCGCGGTCAATTGCATCAAGTTAATGAAGTTGGTGCTGGACGGTGGGTTCCCTCGCGTCGTACCTTCGCCGCGCGGCGGTAGTGCGAGGTATAACTTCAAAACAACTCGTAGCGAGTGTTTGTGTGTAGAACGGAAGGTGAACCAGTCTGATGAAATTAACTCAAATGCTTACACTGGTCACAGGGTTTCGCCTCGTCGCGCTATGCGTCGCGCTATGCGTCGCACCAGGAGTGCTGAGCGCTTACACACATGCGCGGGCAGCCAGCATCCCCATCCATTACGACCGTGTTACACGCTATCCTGCTGATCGCGGCATCCATCAGCAGTTTCCTAGTGAGGGCGAGCAACTATGGCAAGGTCAGCAAGCCGCACCGATCCTTGAGTACGGACGCGGGCTGCCGCAGTACGTGCAGTGGAGTCCGCAGGGCGATACCGTACTTGTCACCACCCCAGAGGGCGTGTTGTGGCGCTACGATGCCCGCTCGCTGGAGACGATAGACCACTTTTCCGGCATCGTCTGGGCGTTCTATTCGCCATCCGGCGCATGGTTGTTCACGCAGGGCACCGACGCAACGTGGGCTATCCGCCGCGCAGACGATCCCGCCGTTGTGATCGCTGAAGGATTGGTGACGGTCTGGCAACGCCCAGAGAGCGCTTGGCTGGTGACCGTAGACACACGCGGCACTTCCCTCCGCCCGGACGACAACCCGGCGCAGGTCGCACTTAGTGAACTGGAAAGCGTCCATTTCAGCCCCAATGCTGCGTATGTGCTGACGTTCGACCTGTCCACTGGGTTCATACTCCGCGATGCTGACCTGAACCCGCTTGCCGAACAGCCCAGCTTTCCTGATGTGGCGAACGGCGTCCATTGGAGTCCTGATAGCACATGGATCGCCCTTTTCAGCGGGACAGTTCGGGTTGACATGGTCGCTATATCGTCTGGAGAGGTGGTTTCGTTTACCTTGCCCGACCAACAGCGGTACGCACGTGTGCAGTGGAGTCCTGAGAGCACACGCCTGCTCGACAGCGATGATATAGGCAACATGCGCATCTGGGATGCAGCGACCGGGCGACTGCTGCTCGAAGTGCCCACTGGCGAACCCTACGTGACACCGGAAGCACGTGCGGCTGATCCCTATTACCCAGCTGACTATTGGTTCATCACTTGGTCTGCTGATGGTAGCCACGTCTTTCGCTGTGTCAGCTATGGCGGCGATGTCTACGAGATCTGTCACTTCTACGATTCAGTGACAGGGGCAGAAGTCAGACAAGCAAGCGGCGACTCCGTGGGCAACCTGCAAACAGACCTAAGGCGCCGCTATTTCATCGCATCAGAAGGCGTGTTTGATGCAGCCAGCGGCCAATTGATCGCTCCGTTCACAATCTCTATCGACGGCGGCGGTCGCGTGTTCAGCCCGGAGGGTCGGCGGGTGGCATTGGGATCGATGTGGCAGCCGGATGTTCACATTTACGATCTGGATGCGCTGCGGCTCGAACATACCCTCGACATCCCACCGGGTCTCTATGATTACTTTTCGATGAACTGGTCGCCGGACGGTGCGCTGCTTGCAACGTGGGGGCGCTATGGCGGAAACGGGGTTCTCGGCAGCGGGCTGATCACGTTTTGGGATGCGAACACAGGGCGCGAAGTGGGACGCATCAGCGAACACGTTCTGTTCGGTCAGGAGCTGGCATTCAGCGCCGACTCGTCGCAGTTGGCTGCGGCTGATAATCTCGGCAATATCGCGCTCTTCGACGCCTCGACCGTAGAATTATCTAGTATCCTCAGCGGACTGGAAGAACGCGCGTCAATCCTAGCGTGGCAGCCCGGCGGCACTCTGCTGGCGGCCACAACCGGCAGACTCAGGGACTACAGCGATCCGTCCGACTCTCCGCGTGGTGGCAAACAGGTGCTAATATGGGATACACGCACCGGCGATGTCGTTGCCACGCTTGAACACAACGCTATTGTGCTTGCGCTGCTGTGGCACCCGGACGGTCGCTTTCTCATCACCGACGACAACATGGGTATGTCCGTCTGGAACGCCGAAACAGGGGAGCGTACCATCGACTTACGCATGATGGGAGGGGGCTATACGCCCAACTATCGCTGGACGGGTGATGGAACGGTGCTTATTCGCGGCCATCATCTCTGCTCACACGGGGGTGGCGACACGCTCAATTTTCTGGTGTTTGGAACATCACAGAATATGGGGCCGCTCGACTGCCCAGGTACTCATCGCTATGAGTGGCTGGCCGACTACGATGGAATGCTGAGGACATTCACGACATGCCAAGCAGGGACAGAAGGGACAGAGAATTGTATCGTGAGCGCGAACTTCATCTCAGCCGACATGCCCCCTGAACCACAAGAAAGGTATACGACAGATAATTTCCTCTCGTCTACTTTTACCGTAGGCGAATATCCGATTTTGCCGGAATTGTTTTCGTCGGCTGACAGTCGATACCTCGCCATCGTCTTCGATAACGCGTTGCAGATGTTTCGACTGACACCGAACCGTGCCGAACTGCTGTGGTCAAACACACCGGCTCTATCCGTGGTGTGGAGCAGCGACGGGGAAGCTCTGGCGCTCATCGCCGATGACGCCATTCGTATTGTCAGTGCCGAAACCGGTGTGGAACGAATAGTCATCACCGATGTGCCGCCGGATGTCAGCGATATTGAATGGTCTGCGGACAATGCCTTCATCCTTGTCCGCTCGGAAACTGGCACAGCCGTTTTCGATGCCGCATCCGGGGCGCAGATGCCACTGCCAGATGGTGTGGAAAATGCTTACTGGGAATCCGGGTTTCTGCGCTTCAGCCACCCGGCCAATGATGAATTTGTATGGTGGGATGTGCGGACAGGGCGTGTCGCGTTCGTCGGCGACCAGCTCCCAACGGTTGTGAGTGGCGATGGCCGGTTCGGCGCAGAAGCTAGGTCAGGCGTGCTGCGTCTGTGGCGGCTGGAGGAGTGATCCCTGTTGCGGAAACGGTGTGCTACGGCAGCCGCTGACGCTGATAGGGGCAACTACGTGAGAGGAACTTCACAGTTTTCACATCTTTCACAGCCCGCAGATCACACTTTTCAGCGCGCCGTAGATAGGGGTGTGAAAATATGTAATTCATGCGGGCGATGAGGTTTTGAACCTGTGAACCTGTGAAGGCTGTGAATATGAAAAGAGCCTGCTTCACAGGTTTCACAACCCTCACAGGCTCATTCACTCATTTATGCGGATATGTGCTGTACTTGCGCTTCAAGCCTCGGTTTCACACCCTTCACAATCCATACTTTCCGGTTTCATGCGCCAGACGCGAATGACATGCCCACGAATGCTCTTCTGCACGGTGAGGTTGTCTTTGCCGGGGATGAGTAACCCGTCCTCGCGTAACTGTGCACCGATTGCCTGTTTGGTGAAGCGGAGCAGATGCGTGCGGTTGATCTCACGCAGCACGAGGTCGGGCAGCAGATAGACAGAACTGCCTTCCCGATAGCCCACGACGACCGTCCCCGGCGTGTGGTCACTCGAAAATCTAGACGGCGATAGTTCATCAATAACACACTGACCGCCGACGAGAAGCTGACCGAGCAGGTCGAGAAAGACTCGTCCCGCACGCTCCTGCTGCACCGCCTGCACGGTCGCGACGATGGCATCCTGCCACGGCGGCAGCGCATCGTCCGCGCCACGTTCGGTCATAAACTCATGCAGAAGTTGGTAGACCGAAACGAGGACTGCCCAGTTGTTAACCATGCGTCCAGTGTTCGCCTGCCGTCCCAGCTTTGCCTGAAGTTTTGCGGCGTAACCCTGTGCATTCATGGGAAACCGTTTAGCGAGGTCGTCGGTGAGCGTTCCCGCATCGGCGCGATCGGCGAGCCATTGAATGAACGCACTGGTGAAGACGGGCAGGTCACGGCGCACAGCTTCCGCCCGCGCCAGCATCTTGCCCCCCGGATCGCGCTTCTCCCATGGCGGAATTTCTAAAACTAGCATACGTGCCAGAATTGAGGCTTCGCCCTCGATGGTGGTTTCACCCGTCGAGAGCAGCAGTCCGCGACAGGGACGTTCCTGCCGCATCTTTGCTTCGCGAGTCAAACGCCCGCGTCCCATGCCGCGCGAGTAGCTTTGTAGAAAGCGGGTGAACGTGCGTTCGTCGGCGTAACAGGTCTTGTAGTCGTCCACCCAGTAGAGCGCATCCGCCAGCGTGTAGCCAAGGGCTTCGACGGTGTTCACCGTGTCGCCCCACTGCGCGGGCGGCGTATCGCGAGTGAACTCACCGTAGAAGCTGGTCATTAGCGCGGCGATCTCGCTCTTGCCGCTACCAGTTGTGCCGACCAAGTGAAGGGCTGGCTTTGGTGCAGCAGTCGGGAAGAAGCGCTGCATTACTGGCAGCAGCGAAAAGGCGATCAAGACGGATGCCAGTTCTTTGGGGAAAACGACGATGGTCGCTCGAAAAGCATTGAGTCCGTCCTCCCATGCGGATTGTTTCAGTCCGTAATCGCGCAGACGGCTCTCCAGTGCTACTTCGGGCGGATTATTCACGATGCCTGCTGCGCTGACGGTGATGTCGGGCGAGACAAACTGCCAGTGATCGTCGATCTGCGTCCAACCGATGAAGCGATAAGTCTGACGGCGGGGCGCATCGGCTGAGAGTTTCAGGATCGCGGGCGCGAGGTGTTTCTGCATCCCGGCACGCGGGGAGAATACGCCACCCGCTTTTCCGGCGATGAAGCGAGCGAGCGCGTTAGGATCGCCGAACAATTCGTCCGGCGCGTCGATAGTGGTTGAGTAAGTCGGGTGAACGAGCTGCAAACGCATCTGTCGATCGACCTGCCCATCGTCATCGACCTGCATCATCCATTCCAGCACACGACCAGTCCAATCAGCGACAGTCAGTCGGGACAACCCGCGTTCAGTTTCTTTCTCATACACCATGCCGCCGTCCCGCTCGGTATACCGCTCTGCCCCTTCGCTGTGCGGTACTGCAGATCGTTCCCGTTCGCGGCGGGCTTCACGGTACAGGCGATCAAGGTCAGCAACCTTCAACCCATCACCGCACACCGATTTGAGCCGCTGGCGCGTTTCTGCCCACTCAACCGGGTTCATGCCGGCACAGGCGCGCACCGTTTCCGCGATCTGTGTGACAGTCGGGTGATCCGACGCGTCGGTTTGCCGACTGTAGCGGTTGACAAGATGCTCTACCTGATCACGCGGATTCTGAATCGGATCGCGCGGCGGACGGCTGTAGACGCTGCGGATCGTCGCAAGTGCCTCGCGTTCGCTGCCTCCTTCCGCCACATAACGCGGGATAAGCTGCGCCTCGGCATCTGGCTGCGAATGCCCCGCATCGCGCAGTTGACACGCCGCCTGAAAGAGTTCGGTGTTCCGGCTGCCTTCCATCGCGCCGGAAACGAGATAGTCCTCGGTGCGTTTGGGCAGTGGGTGCTGCCCATTCCCGTTGAGCGAGAGGACATTCAAGCTGCCGATCCGCTCGACCTGCGGTTGGCTTTCCAACCACGCGAAATCAGCGAGCAGATAGCGGCGATCTGGGTATAGTTCGACCAGTTTGACCACCACACCTCCGCGTTCAGGTTTAGTGTTTACACTGCCAACCAATCTCATCACAGACGCGACCGACTTGACATACTGCGGATCGCCGCCAAGCGCGCTGAATAGTCCGCGCAGCATCCCCGCTGCTTGTTTTCGAGCTGCTTCATCTATAAGGGAAGTGGGTTCTTTGAGCAGCCAATAAGCGTGCAAGCCACCGCCGCTGTCGATGATGACCGATGGCAGCGGGTTGAAAGCGTGCAGTTTCTCCAGCGCTGCCGTTCGGTGTGCTGAGTCGTCGTCGCAGTCGAGATCGACCCACAGCGCGGGCAGCAGCGCCGCCGCTTCCACTTTACCCTGCTTCTGTGAACGCAAACACGGCGCGAAGTACAATCCATATTCGTTCTCACGGTTGAGTGTCGTTCCACGATTGAACGCGTTGGTGAGCGCCCGCTTATCCCCGACTTTGCTCCACAATGAGCGAGCATCTCCGGTTGTCGGGTGGATACAGCGCAGTTCAAAATACAACTCGTCCGGTGCACCCTTGTAGAGAGCACGGAGGAAATCACGCCACGCCGGTGTATTGCCGGGCGCGTCAGTTTGTGCGATACTCATATTTATTCCTTCGGATATCACACAGGGGTTTGAAGCGCACTCGTTTGGCGACAGGATCGCTTCATTCCCTTGTGTGCTTTTCGGCTAAAAGTCGATGTCGAAGTCTGGTTCACGTTCCGGTGGGGAAAAATCCAACTGGCGCACGTCGGCGAAAAAGGCTTCCCGCTCCACCCCGCTCATCTCTTTGATCCCATCCGCAAGCTGGCGCAGTGTGGCGAAATCCCCACCGATCTCACTGTGCAAGAGCCGTGCCAGCAGTTCCGCCTCGTCGCGCTTCAGTCCACCGATCAACGGGCGAAATTCCACCTCATCATCTTCGATGGTGCGGTAATACCCCGTCGCGCTGGTCTGCTCGTCGGTGCGCCGCGCTCCCACCCAGAAGTCAAACCCGTCATCTTCCAACTCGACTGAACCGTGTGCCGGTTCTTCGGTGATCGCGCGCTGCGCTGTCCGGGCTGCATCGAGCGCGTCGTAGCGCTGTTCCCAATCCAGTCCGACGTAGCGTTCCAACAGCCCTTCCGTCTCGTGTTCGGTGACGCGGTGCAGCATCTCGATGTGATCCACCTTCCGGTTCTGCGAGAAGTACAACGGCACGCGCTGCCCATGCTCCTCGTCAAAAACCGTCCCCGGCAGCACCACATGGGCATGTGGATCGTGCAGTCCCGGCGACTGAGGATCGGTTCTGTTTCGGTGATGGAGGACATAGCTGTACTCGATGCCTGTGTCCAAGCCGCGCTCGTCGAAAAAGCCCTCAACCACGTTTTCGGTTAGCTCGCGGACAAAACGTTCGCGCTGCTCGAACGGAATCATCGCAGTCAGCTCCGGGTTCGGGTTGATGACGAGCGAAAACGTCAGCACATGCTCGCTGCGCAAGTCATCGCAGCGCTGCGCGATGTCACCGACCGAACCGCCCATCCCGTGATCGATCCACCGTTCCATGCCAGCGCGCTGCTTCACATAGCCGTCGCGGCTGTCGCGGTAGGTCAAGTACTTGAGCAGATTCTTCGCCCGCTTCGCATCATCATCGGTCGGCTTCTTGTACTTCACGTTCGCTACACACATCTGCTTGCGATCCATCGCCTAGCCCTCGCGTTTGCGCGTTACCCGCTCGATGAAGGCATTGAGGTTTGCTGCCATCACTTCGACCTTCTCATCCAGCGCATCGACTTTGCTTTCGATGCCTTTGGCGATGGCGCGGCGCGATCCGGGCAAGTCTTCCTGCGCGGCGAGGTAGTAATTGACCGCATCGCGCAGCAGATCATTCTTGCTCACGAATTTGCCGACGCGGGCGCGCGTGCTGCGCAAGGCTTCCAATCGGCGCATCTGATCGGGCGTGAGATTCACCGTCATGCGTTCGCTGTACGGATTGGTTTTCTTCTTCATCGTTCGTCACTCCCTTCTATGCCTGCCAAGATCGCGGCGCGAAGTTTCCCGGTCGGGCGAAAGCGCACATAGATTCGTTTGAGCGTCTTGGCGGTGCTGCCACGCTGTGCCTGCATCCGGCGCTGAACTGCGCCACCGCTGCGCATGTCCTGCACATCGACCAGCAGCTTGCCCAAATCGGCAACGGTGATGGTCGCGCCGGGACGTGCCAGTTCGACCAACCAGAGTTCCGCCATGACTTCCAACACCTCAGCGACATCCCGCCGCTTGAGATGCGGCAGTCGCAATGCAATCTCCCGAACCATTTGCTGGTGATTCATGTTGTCCCCTCCTTCTCGATCCGAGCGCTGTCAAAGTGGTGCAAGTTGGTTGCGTCAGCCGGGACGGGTGACGCGCGTGGGCGCGATTGGGTGCGCCCACGTGGCAGGCGGGTGCTGCGCACCACCGCCTGCGTGCAGGGTGTGGAACACGCTGCACCAGCCACTCCGGCGCATGAGGAGCCAGCGGATTTAGCTGGCTTCTGACCCCCTGTGACCCATTCTGAAATGGACACAGCCCCACCGGGGGTCAGACGAGGGCGCAGCGCCCCGACGCTGCGCCGCAAGGCAGGACGGAGGACTGCCTTGCATTGCGCTGTGCGCACGAACCGCTTATGTAGAACACGATCAGTCGTTACCATTTCGCCTTCTTCACTTTCTCCTCGCGCTTGTTGGCTTCTACCTCGTCAACAACCTTTGTCGGCTCTCGGATCGAGACAGCGCCTCCAGCAGTGGTCTGAATCACCCCCAGCGCCGCGACATGCTGAATCACCTGCTCCATGTAACGCGGCAGATCGCCCATCGCTGACCGTATCCACGCCGCATCATCACAGACCTGCGCAAAACGTCCCGGATCGAACGGCTGCGGCGAATTGCGCGGCAGCACCGGGCGAAAGCCACCCCGATGCCGTTCGATGTACTCGCGCATCAAGTCCTTCATCACCGCGTTGCGGCTCCCACGCGGGATGCTGTTCCACCATGCGATCAGGTCAGTGTCCTCCGTGAAGGTCATTTTGACCGTCGCCGTCATGCGTTTGGTCTTTGCCATGCTCGAAACCTCCTCTTGGGGGTGTACGCCCTTGTACGCACGCTGTCCGAACCGGTACGACACCCCCAACACCCCACTTACCCCTGACGGGATACGAACCGGGCATAGTTGAGATACCCGCGCGCATTCGCCAACTGCGCTTCTGGCAGCAATTGCGCCTGCGAGTACGCGGCTTTCACTTCGTCGTAGACCAACTCCGCACCACCACCGGACAGGTAGATCACATCGACGGTCGCGCCGCCGTGCCACTTCTCACCCATCAGGCTCAAGGTCGCGCTGCGGAGTGGGGCAAGCGCTTCTTCGACGATCCCACTGTAGTCGACCGGCTGACCGTTGGCGCGAAACACGCCTGTACGCAGCACTTCCTCCACGATCTTGAATGGCATCTTTTGCCGGTAATCCCGTTCGAGGACGGCGGCGATCCGCTCTTGAGCCGTATAAACGCCGCTTTCGACGCTGCCGCTTTCTGCGTCCACATACTCACCTTCGTCGTCCAATGCCAGATCGACGGTGTACGTCCCCACATCACACACCCCCGTCCGGCGATAGGTGTGCTGGCGGTTGATCTCACCGCTCTCCGTCAGACTCATGGCGTAGATCGACCCGTAGCCTTGCGGCATGACCATCACTTCTGAGATGTTGGCGACCAGTTCGGCGGTATCCGTTTTGATGATGTGCTGACCGACGAGCGAGGCTTTCAATTCCGCCGCGTCGCGCATGTGATCCACCGGCAGCCCCGACGCCAAACGGATATGCACGATGTCGCGGTTCCACATGCCCGCGACCAGCTTGCCGATGGCGACTTTTGCCAGCCGCAGCCGAAACGCATTTCCCATCGTCACTTCATTGGCGGTGCGCCCCCGCAAGCGCAGCATTTCGCCCGGCGGAAGCTGCGACAATGCCAGATCGCCGACGAACCACGCGCCCTCGTCATCGGTGATTTGATCGCCGGGATGCCGTTCAGCGATGTCGTCTTGCGCGAACTTGATTTCGCGGGCATGTCCCATCACAGAGGGGAACGTCACGATTTGATCGGTGGTCACCGCTTTCGTGACCCCGTAGCCAATATCCAGCCCGACGGTGATGCTGCTGCCGGGCAGGCTGTTCTGAGCGATTTTGCGCTTGGTCATTGTGGTTCTCCTTGGTTGATCAGTTTTTTCTGTGTGGATAGCTCACGACTCTTTTCCGGCTGAACAAGGTGGGCATCGAGCGCCGCACGGATCAGTGCCCCAGCTCGCCGATATTTGAGGGATGGACGCAGCGCCCGATAAATCGCTGCTTCATGCGGATCATCCAGATTAAGGGTGAATTCGATTCGTTTGATCATGTCTTTCCTCGCGTTTACGACTTCGATACGGACTGAACTATGAAAAAGAAAAGCGCTTCGCCAGCACTGAGTTTGCTGACGAAAACGCTCGACTATGCCGTGTGCTTGAGTTCCTTTTCTTGGCTTTCCTGTTCGGCAAGACGTTCGCCGTCGCGGATCAGTTGGGCAAGTCCGTTGGTGTGAGCGGCGAGTGCATCGGGGAGACTTCTGAAGCGCCACAACGTCGGATCGTTGCCAATGGTCATTGGTATGGCTGTTGTTCTCCGCTTACGTTGTTTTGCCATGTGTACCCTAATCAGAATGCTGTATTCGTATTCTGGTACGAATTTGAAGTAGAGTAAACGGCGCGACAGAATTCATATCGTACTAAAGTACGAATATCGCACCGTAATGAAAAGAATAAATGAATCTAGTGGATTATGTCAAGTGGATAAATCGAAGGTTGTGGGGTTGGCTATAATGAGAGGATGAAAACCAGATCACTGGCAAGGATGTTATGCTGACATGACCTATTCATCGTCTACCCTCGGAGCGTTCGTTGCGGAATTGATGCGAAAACGCAAGCACAATAATGTCTCGCTTGCCGAAGCTGCGCGTGTTTCCGAGGGCGTGATCCGCAACCTACTTAAGGTGGGAATCGATCCGAAAGCGAAAGACCCCGACCCGCGCACTTTAAGGCGCGTCGCCGACGCGCTTGATATTGATGCGCTGATGTTGTTTCGACTTGCCGGGTATATCCAACCTGCACCCGATGCAAATTCGGTACGTGCGGAGTATCTTGCCGATGTATTTGACAGCCTTGCTCCGGAAAAACAGGATGCGGTGATGGGTGTGCTGGAAGCAATGGCGGATCAAGGGCAGGTGAAGGCAGTCATACAGGAAATGCGGCATGGTTCGCAGCCTGCCTTAGCAGGAATGGATATCAATTTTCCGGCACTGATTCGGGAAGCGGCGAATCAACTGATTGCCCATTACGCGATGACTGCTCCTGCCGATGTGAGCCGCATTGGTCCGGGGATTGAAGTGCTGCGGACGCAGTGGAAGGATTTACCGGAAGGGACTCAGATGCGAATCATGGCATTGATCCGGCGGAAATTGTCGCTCGATTATGATCCGACAATGGTCGAAACTGAATGGCGGGATTAACGTATGTCCAAACGTGAGAAGCTCCGTCGCAAACTGCGGAACAATCCCGAAAATGCAACCATGCAAGAGGTCGAAACGCTGCTATCGCGTTTTGGTTTCACTTTGGCGCGCATTAGTGGTAGTCATCACATTTATGAGTATGAAGCAGGCGACCTTTGGAAACAGGTCATCGTCCCGCTGCATGGCAACAAGGTCAAGAGAATTTATGTGAAGAAAGTAGTTGAGGCAATCGACGAGCTATTTCCTGAAGAACCGGAAGATCAAGCGGAGGAAAGCGGTGATCATGAAAACATTGAATGATTATCTAGCGATGCCCTATACGATTGAGGTCATTCCCGACGATGAAGCCTGGTTTGTTCAAATCAAAGAACTGCCCGGCTGTATGACGGAAGTCGATGAGTGGGAAGAAATACTCCCAGCTATTCAGGATGCGAAACGGTTGTGGATCGAATTGGCTTTGGAGCGCGGACGGACTATCCCTGAAGCAGTCGGTGTTCCCAGATAGCCTACGGAATTACATGAAGTCGCGTAGGAAGAGCCGCAATCAAGGTGAAAGTTGAGTTTGGAAAGCGCCATGTCTGACAACCGTTATCTGCACCTTGTTCGCCACGATTGCCCACTGTCGCCGGGAACCCATGTCGTCGTCTACTGCCGTGACTCCGGTGGCGAAGAGCAGGATCGCAGCATCACCCAGCAAATCGAAACGGCACGCGAATACTGCCAGCATCACAACCTCGTACTGGAGCGGACTTATCTGGATGAGGCGCGGCAATCCTCAAATACGGAGAGGCGCGATCAGCTCAAGGAAATGCTGTTCGATCTGCACCAGCGCTTCCGTACTATCCATGACCGCCACAAGCGCGAAAAAGCCGTGACGGAAAAGCCCTTTGGTGTCATCTTCTGGAAGTCCAATCGACTCGGACGCGACAGTATCGAAGCCTCGAACATCAAAACCGATCTCCGCCTGCGGGCAATCACGATTATCGACCTTGTAACGTCTGCCAATACCGGCAATGCGGCGGTGGACGGGTTGATCGAAGCTTTCCAACTATGGAAAGATGAGCAAGACCTCGACGAAATCTCGCATAACGCGCGCCGAGGGTTAGCAGATTTGGTTGGCACACGCGACAACGACTCCGAATTCCTGAAATACAATCCCGGTTGGCCGAGTACCGGTGGTTATCTCGGACTTGTCCCCGGCGGCGTCCCCACAGGCTTCAAAGGGGAGCGAATTCAGATAGGTGTCCACGAGCGCAAGAAGGGGAAGAAAACGGGCGAGGCACACATTGTGCAGCGAATCGTGCCTGATCCCGAAACTTGGGATCGCTGCCGTCTGGCGTGGGAAATGCGTAACAACGGGGCAAGCTTCGGACAAATCCACAAGGCGACACACCTGTTCAAGAATATCAACGGTTATGACACCTTCTTCTCTAACCTGATTTATGTCGGCGATTTGGAATACGGGGGCAAGGTCTACGAGGGATTCGTGCCCGCCCTTATTCCGCGTGACTGGTATGACTCGGAGCAGAAACGGCGTGCGGAACGCAGCGCCAAGCGCAGTGGCAAGCCGACTGCCGCACAAGATGAGCCGCGCCGTGTCGGGAACGACTATTTGCTCTCCGGCTTGGTGTTCTGCGGAGCGAAGGAAGGTGAAGAACACCCGATGCACATCGAGAGCATCCCCTCCAAGAAGGGCAAACAGGGCAAGTATGTATTCTTCATCTGCACGACGGCGAAAAATAGCCGGGGAGTGAGTTGCGAGCGAAAGCGCCTCAGTTTACGCAACCTTGAGCAGACCGTAATTGACACACTCATCGCGCAGGTCCTCACACGGCATCATCTCCGCCCATTGGCGCAAGACCTTGCCAAGTCGCTGTCAGAGCGCAGTCAGGATGCGGTCACACGCATTGGTGTGATCGAGGGACAGTTATGTGAGGTACGCAAAGCGATTGAAAATGTCCTCGATGCGATTGAGAAGATGGGCTATGCCACTCATCTCCAGCAGCGCTACGACACGCGCAAACGCGAAGAGGAGGAGCTGCTCGCCGAACTTTCGATCATGAAGGCGCTGCACGTCAAACCGCAGAAGATCGCGCGTATCACCGATCAGATGTTGGATGGTTGGATTGAACACATGCGAGCGGCGCTGGAAGGTGGAGATCGAGCGATTGCACGGCGAACGATTCAGCAGTTCGTGGCGAAGATTGTGATAAAAAACGGAGCGGGAACGCTGTACTACACGTTCCCGTTCACGGATGAGCTGTATATGTCTAGTTTTGGAAACTTGGACCTGAGGGAAGAATTGTAAAGACTCGGCAGAGCAGTGTCAACCCAGAAGTCGCCACTGCGCAAGGCGGGGCGATGTCAGGTAGAATCCCTCGTTATGATACATGTCCTGATGCTCAGCCTCGATACCGCTATGGCGACTCACCCTCAGGGGGACTCGCGCAAGCGTCACCTCGCCTATGCCGAGCGTGCCGGCGGGGTGACTGTCATCGCCTACACCCCGCCGGGAGTGGGTGGTCCGATTCAGGCGTCTGAGTCCCTGCGCATTCTGCCGACGAACAGCCGGAGTAAGCTGTTTTTCCCCCTGGACGCCGTTCGCCTGGCGGTTCGGGTTGCCAGCGAGCGCCGGATAGACCTGATCACAACACAGGACCCCTTTGTGACCGGTTTGACCGGCTGGTGGCTGCGCCGCTGGTTGGACGTGCCGCTCCTGGTGCAGAATCACAGCTATTTCTTCGACAACCGCGCCTGGCTGCGCGAACGTCCGCTGATCAACACGCTGCTTCAGAGGGCAGGGCGCTTCGTCGTCTCCCAGGCGGACCTGTATCGCACGGTGAATCGCAAGGAACACGACGCTTACATCGCCCGGGGTGGATCGAGCCAGCGTTCGGTGGCGCTGCCGCTGGGCACTGCGTCGGAAGCCTTTGCGGCGCTGCCCCAGGAGCGCGCCCTCGCTGACCTGCGCCGGCGGCTCGATCTGAAGCCGTCCGATCAAGTGGTGCTGTGGGTAGGTTATCCCGTGCCGTTCAAGCGCGTGCCGCTTCTGTTCAAGGTGTTCCGCCGCGTGATCGAACAGCAGCCTGCCGCGCATCTCGTCCTGATCGGCGATATGAGTAAATCGTCGGACGATCTGCGGGCGCTGGCGCGCGATGAAGGGATCGCCGGCGCAGTCACCCTCTACGGACCCGTGCCGCACGACGAGCTGCCGCTCTACTATGCCCTCGGTGAGGTCTACGTGCATACTTCTTCGTACGAAGGCGTGCCGCGCGTGCTGTTCGAAGCCTCGGCAGCCGGGTTGGGGATCGTCGCCTTTAACGTCGTTGGCGTCAACGAGATCATCGAAGATGGGGTGAACGGCTACCTTGCGCCCGATCTGGACATCGATGGTATGGCGGGGCGGATCATCCACCTGCTGCGCAATCCGGCGCTGGCGCAGCAGATGGGGGCGGAAGCGCAGCGCCGCGCGCTCGAACAGCACAACTTCGACCGCTACGTCGAAGCCTGGGTGGGTGTGATGGAGCGCACCGTCGCGCTGGGGAAGCGCACATGACCCATCTGCTGGTGTTCAATCTCGCCGTCGATGTTGACGATCCCATCCTGGGCTTCGCGACCGACTGGCTGAACCGGCTGGCAGAGCGCTTCTCGACCGTCGATGTGATCACCATGCGCGCCGGTAGGGTGGATGTTGCCGCCAATGTGCGCGTCTGGTCGGTGGGCAAAGAGAAGGGGTACGGTGAAACACGGCGAGCGCTGATCTTCTACGCGATGCTGCTGCGTCTCCTGCTGACGCGCCGCTACGCCGCCTGTTTTGCCCACATGATGCCGCTGTTCGCGCTGATGGCTGCGCCGCTGCTGGCGATCTTCCGCGTGCCGCAGACGCTCTGGTACACGCATCGTCAGGTACACCCTATCCTGCGCTGGGCGACTCGCGTCGTCCGCCGGGTGGTGACGGCTGCCCCCGACAGCTTCCCGATTCCAACCGGCAAACTGCGTGTCGTCGGGCATGGTATAGACACGGCGGCGTTCGCGCCCGCTTCACCCGCCGAAGGAGAGTCTCCTGTCATTGTACAGGTGGCGCGACTGATGCCGATCAAACGCCAGTCCAGCCTGATTCAGGCTGTGGCACGTATGACCCAGGTCCGGGCGCACATCATCTTCGTGGGCGGCGTCCCGCCGGAACAGCCCATCGATTACCAACGTGACCTGGAGCGTCTGGCGGCGGACCTGGGACTTTCGGCGCAGGTGCGCTTCGCCGGCGACCAGGACAGGGAAGGGGTGATCGCCAACTTGCGCAGCGCGACTGTCGCCGTCAACCTCAGCCCGCCGGGGTTGTTCGACAAGGCGGCGCTGGAGAGCATGGCGTGCGCAGTACCGACGCTGGTGAGCAGCCCTGCTTTTCGCCCTCTGCTTGGCGAGTGGGACCCGCTGCTGCGTGTCGAATCGCCGGAGGACGACGCTGCGCTGGCGGCACGGCTGGATGTGCTGCTGTCGCTGCCCGACGCCGAACGACACCGCATCGGCGAGGAGCTGCGGGCGCACGTGCAGGCGGCGCACGGGCTGGAAGGCTTGATCGACCGCCTTGTCTCGGTGCTGCTGACGGGGGAGATCAGGGCATGACTGGCGAATTTCCGAAGACGCTGGTGATCATCCCGGCGCTCAATGAGCAGGACAGCATCGCCCACGTGATCGGCTTGATCCGCGAGTATGCGCCCTGGGCAGATATCGCCGTGATCAATGATGGATCGACCGATGACACGGCGAAGATCGCCGCTTCCTGTGGGGCATTTGTGCTGAACCTGCCGCACAACGTCGGTATCGGCGCGGCGGTGCAGACCGGCTTTCTTTACGCCGAACGCTGCGACTATGAGATTACGGTGCAGAATGACGGAGACGGACAGCACGATCCGCGCGAAATTCCGCTGCTGGTGCGCGAACTGCTGTCCAGCGGAGCCGATCTGGTCATCGGCTCGCGCTATATCGAGGATCGCGGCTATGTCACGCCGCTGCCCCGTCGGGTGGGCATCGTCCTCCTCGCCAACGTCATCTCCGCCATCACCCGCCACAAGTTCACCGACCCGACCAGCGGATTTCGCGCCTCTAACCGCCGGACGATTCGTCTGTGCGCCCGCGCTTACCCACACGACTATCCTGAGCCGGAAGCCGTCGTGCTGCTGCATCGTGCCGGGCTGAGCCTGCGCGAGATTCCGGTGACGATGAACCCGCGCTACGGCGGCAGGTCTTCGATCACACCATTCAAGTCCGGGCTTTATATGGTCAAGGTGCTGCTGGCGATTTGTATTGACCTGCTGCGCGCCCCTCTTCGCCCGGACGAGGTGTAGCGTGCGGGTGCTGATGATCTCCAAGGCGCTGGTGGCGGGCATTTATCAGCGCAAGCTGGAGGGCATCGCAGCGCAGGACGTGGACCTGCTGGCGCTGACTCCGCCGGAGTGGCGCGACGAACGCGGTGTCCAGCCTCTCGAACGCGCTTATACCAACGGCTATCGGCTGGAGACGCTGCCGATCTGGCTTAACGGCAGCTACCATCTGCATGTCTATCCGACGCTGGCTCGCCAGATGCGCGCCTTTCGCCCGCACATCGTCCACATCGACGAAGAACCCTACAATCTGGCGTCCTGGGCGGCGTTGGCGGCGGCGAAACGAGTCGGCGCGCAGACGCTCTTTTTCACCTGGCAGAACATCTGTCGCGCATATCCCATCCCGTTCCGTTGGGGCGAACGCTGGATGCTTCGGGAAGTCCGCCAGGCGATTGCTGGCACAGAGAGCGCGGCACAGGTGCTGCGCGACAAGGGCTACACCGGAGATGTGGCGGTGATCGCCCAGTTCGGCATCGATCCTGACTTGTTTCGCCCGGCGGAGGCGCGCCCAGATCGCCCCTTCACCGTCGGGTGCGCGGCGCGGTTAGTGCCGGAAAAAGGCGTCGATCTGCTCCTGCGGGCGGTCGCGCGGATGGACGGCGTGACCGCCGTGCGCATCATCGGCGGCGGACCGCAGCGGCAGGAATTGGAGGCGCTGGCGGGCAGCCTGAGCTTGGGCGCGCGCGTCACCTTCGTCGAACAGGTCCCATCGATGGCGATGCCAGGGCAGTATCACCAGTTCGACGTGCTGGCGGCCCCGTCGCGGACGACGCCGACCTGGAAAGAGCAGTTCGGTCCGCGCGCCGGCGTCGAAGCGATGGCGAGCGGCGTGCCCGTCGTCGGTTCAGACAGCGGCGCGATTCCCGGCGTGGTGGGCGAGGGAGGGCTGATCGTCCCGGAAGGCGATGTCGAGGCGCTGACGGTTGCCTTGTGCCGCCTGCGCGACGACGCAGCGCTGCGAGCGGAGATCGGGCGGCGGGGGCGGGCGCGCGCCCTGACCCATTACACTCACGAACAGGTGGCGCGCGCTACGGTCGCTGTCTACCAGTCGATGTTAGACTGAGTTACAAACCCCCTGTCGTCGTCTATAATCCCGTCGTCTATAATTCATGGAAATGCTGTCGAGGCGCGGCTTGCCACGCGCAGCGGTGTTTCGTCAGACGGATTCCGCAGCGAGTTTTCGAGGGAATGCCATGTCCGAAATTGTCATTGTCGATGCCGTCCGCACCCCGCTTGGCAGACGCGGCGGCTGGCTGAGAGACATTCACCCGGCGCGGTTGGGTTCGACCGTCGTCTGCGAGGTGCTGGGGCGCGCCAAGGTGAATCCCGATCAGGTCGATCACGTCATCATGGGCTGCGTCAGCCAGGTCTCGGAGCAGACCTTCAACCTCGCCCGCAATGTCGTGCTGGACGCCGGCATGAAGATCGAGACCGCCGCCACGACGGTCGATTTTCAGTGCGGCAGCAGCCAGCAGGCGATCCACCTGGCGGCGGGCATGATCGCCACCGGTCAGGCGGAGATCATCGTGGCGGGTGGCGTCGAGAGCATGACCCGCGTGCCGATGGGCAGCACCCTCACCGACTCCCGCTCACCCTTCACCGACCGCGTGATGGACGCCTACAACATGATCCCCCAGGGACTCGCCGCCGATGAGATCGCCGCCAGATGGAAGATCGCTCGCGAAGTCGTGGACCAGATCGGCTACGACAGTCACATGAAGGCGGCGAAGGCGACCGCCGCCGGAATCTTCAAGCGCGAGATCGTCCCGCTGGAGGGCGCAGACGACGCCGGGACGCCGATCCTGGTGGAGACTGATCAAGGCATTCGGGCGAACGCCTCGCTGGAGAAAATGGGTTCGCTGCTGCCGGCGTTCAGCCCCGACGGCGTGACTACCGCCGGGAACAGCAGCCAGATCACCGACGGCGCGGCGGCGGTGGTGCTGATGACCGCCGAGAAGGCGCGCCAGCTGGGCGTGAAGCCGCGCGCCCGGCTGGTGAGCATGGTCACGGTCGGCAGTGACCCGCATCTCATGCTCACCGGACCGATCAGCGCCACCCGCGAGGCGCTCAAACGGGCGGGGATGACCCTGGATCAGATCGACCTGTTCGAGGTCAACGAAGCCTTCGCCTCGGTGATCGCCATGTGGCACCGCGAGATCGAAGCGCCAATCGACCGGATCAATGTACACGGCGGGGCGATTGCTCTGGGGCATCCATTGGGGGGCAGCGGGGCGCGCCTGATGACGACGCTGCTCAACGCGCTGGAGACGAAAGACAAGCGTTTCGGCTTGCAGACCATGTGCTGCGGCGGCGGCATGGGCACGGGCACGATTGTCGAGCGGCTGAGCTGAAGGCGGTTTTCGCCTGAATGCCGGTCATCGACGCGGTTGTGAGCGGAAGAGAGGGTGCCTTACGGAATCCTACAGGGTATCTGTGAGTCTCTGTCGCTTATGATAGGCATTGCTGAGTAGCCCGAAGTAAGCGACAGGAATAGAAATCGTTGCGCACAGCACGAGACGATATGCCATGGCTCGTGACTCAGCGTTCATGGCTCTTGCCTTTTTTGCTTTTCACTCTCCTTACTTCACCGTGATATAGCGCCTGACCACGAAGATGGCGACGAGGTTTAGCCCGGCGGCGACCAGACAGTTTGCCAGCAGCCCGGAAGCAAATAGCGCCGGAGCTACCGGGGTCAGCAGCGCCCTCCCCAGTGTCCCGGCAGTCATCAGCACGGTCAGATACAGCGCACGGGCGTCCGGGCTGAGTTCGGTTGCCAGGGGGATACTGGCGACCACGCTCAATTCAAAGGTCAGGTAGAAGAAAAACAGCCCGACCAGCGCCAGATTCACGTTAACACCGGTCAGCGGCAGGATGAGGCACGCCAGGATGTTACTGCTCACGCCGACCAGCACCAGACGGCGCTTGCCAAACCTATCGGCGAAGAAAGTAACGATCCCCTCACCCGCAAGTTCAGACATCCCGATGACCGCCGCTGCAACTGCCAGTGCTGCCAGTTGAATGCCGAACGAGGCTTCAATCCAGGTGCCGAAGACGACGCTGACGAGTTGATTGGCGGCGCTGATGCTGAAGCCCAGGCATAGCCCGGCAAGCGCCATCGGGCTGCTGGTGGCAGCGCGCAGCGCCGGCAGAAACGCCACATGATGGACCGCCGGGGCATCTCGCTCGACCCGCAGCCAGATCACCACGAAGCTGACTGCGCCGAGAATCGCCAGCGCAAGGAACGGAGCCTGCCAGTTGTAACTGGCAATCAGCCAGGTCATCGCCGGTACCCCGAACAAAAATGCGCCCGACCATGCAAGCTCGACAAAGCCCAGGTATAAACCGCGCCGGTGATAGGGCACTCTGTCGCCGATGTACGCCTGCAGCGCCGGACCAAGCGCCGTTCTGCCAAGCGCGCCCAATAGCAGGGCAGTCGCCAGTCCGGTAAAATCGGGCAAAATGAATACGCTGACCATACCTGTAACGTACAGCAGCAGACCCAGCAGGATGGTAAATTTGCGTCCCCGCTGTTCGGCAATTCTGCCGATGAACGGCGCGACCAGACCCAGGAGCTGCATCAGAGTCATGATGCTGACGATGGCGCTGACTTCTACCCGAACTCCGCGCGCGAAGACCGGCAGCAGCGGGTAAATCATACGAGATCCCGTGTCGATGATGGTACGTGTCCCGGTCAGCAGGGCGACCACCGGCAGCATGGACCAAACCTTTCGCTTTTCGAGCCAAGACACCATCATGAGCGCTGTCCTGAATAACAGGAAATGGGTAGATCCTTAGTATTTCACAGGGTCAGACAGTCTGTCTAGAGCATATTGCGGCCTTTTACGGTTCTCTCTTCTCTCGCCCTGCTCAACACCCTTGACCTGTCCCTTTCCCCGTTCACATGGGCGCGAACCAGAGGTTCTTTGGGTTCGGGGTGGACACGCAGCGCTCGAAACCGGCTCCTCACCGTGCCGGCGAGAGACATCACTGTAAGCAGCATCGTGCGTGCCGGGTCACTTTGCGGAGCCGCCAGAAGCCAGACTCCTGAACTGACGCGCCAGAAGCAGGGATTGTTTCTGCAGCCGTTTGCAGCCCTGCCTTTTGATGATGCAGCCGCATCACACTACGCCGTGCTTCGCGCTGCGCTCGAGAGCCGAGGAACTCCGATAGTCCCGCTTGATATGCAGATTGCGGCGATTGCCTTGGCGAATTCCCTGATTCTGGTCACGCACAACACGCAGGAGTTCAGTCGGATTGCGGGCTTGCGTACCGAAGATTGGTAAGAGGAAGACGACCGCTAGCGAAAGTGCCCTGCCGTCCATTCCTCTAACGGCGGAGAGCCGGCGGCGATCCAGCCGAGCAGCGCCGCCCGCCCGCCCTCGATCAGCGCGAGGATCTGCGCCTGCTCGAACGCTGAACCTTCCTGCCACAGCGGCAGCAGCGTCTCGCCGAGGGGCAGACTCTCCAGCGGCGTATCCGGCTGGAGCGCCTGCAGCGCGGCGGCGGCTCCGAGGGCGCAGCGCTTCGGCTCGATGCCGTAGCGCAGTGCCAGCCGCATCGTCCCGATCAGCCGATCCCCCCAGCTCAGCTTGCGCACCGGGTCGCGCCCGATCCGCTCTACCGTATCGCGCAGATACGGATTGCCCATCCGTTTCAACAGGTCTTCGCTGTAGGCGCTGAAGCCTTCCGGCGTGAACAGCGGATCGATCCTGCCGTATTTGCGCAGCAGCGCCGCCCCGATCTCTTCCGCCCAGGCTCCGCGCAGGAATGCCAGGATGCCGGGGTCCGCCATCACCTCGGCGATGAACTCCTGCCCCCGCATCATGCCGAGATATGCCGCCAGGGCATGGACCGCGTTGTGCCCGAAGAGCTTGGCTTCTTCGAACGGCATCAGGTCGGGCTTCTCATCGAAGACGGCGATCCCCCGCTCGAATGGTGCGTCGAAGCGGATCGGCGAGATCAGGATACGGTTGAAAGATTCCACCAGGAAAGCGCGCTGTGCCTGTGAGGTCAGCAGAGCGATCTGTTGAAGGGCGACCTCGCCGGGATCGGTGACGACTCCGCTCATCTTGCCGATCACCGTGTTCAGGAAGCGGACGACCGAATGCACTGCGGTGTGTTCTGCCTCAGGAATCTCGCGCAGGACGTGGGCTTCCAGAAGTTCCGCCGCGTAGTTGTTGTTCTCCGCCGTGTAGACGACGGCGCGCGGTCCGCCCGCCGCCGCCTTTTGGCGCAGCCCGGCAGCCAGCAGACGGTGCAGGCTGCCGGGGCTGTCGCTGGCGTAAAAACCGACGCTCGGCACGCCGGTCCCGATCTCCTGCGCTTCGGCGATGGCGTCGATGATCCGCGCCCGGTCGGCATCCTGGGTTGGATTTTCGATCTCTACGGGTCCCACCTGGACCCGCTCGATGCCGTCGGCGTGGGCGACGTTGATGCTGAAAGCGCCGCCGGCGTCCCGCACCGCCTCGACCACCTCGGGCATTACCTCCGCCACCACCAGGCGGCGGAAGGCGCGAGACCGAAAGGCTTCCAGCAGGAACAACCCCGACTGGATCGCCCCGAAGCCGAATCCGACATAGGTGCGTGTCCCGGTCAGTGCCATCGGCGTCAGCGCATTTCCTGACCGCCGGTCACGTTGACCGCCTGCCCGGTCATGTAGCTGGACTGGTCGGATGCCATGAAGACCAGCACGTTGCAGACATCTTCATAGGTGCAGCCCCGTTTCATCGGCACTTCGTCGATGTACTTCTGGCGCACCTGTTCTTCGGTGATCCCCCAGCGCTGAGCGTACTGCTTGTACAGCGAATTGACCCACAGCGGCGAATCCAGCAGGTTGCCGGGGCACAGGGCGTTGACGCGCACGCCGTACTCCGCCATCTCTAGCGCGAGGCTCTGCGTCAGCCCGATGCCGCCGAACTTCGAGGCGGCGTAGGCGGAGTTCTTGTAGCTGCCTTTCTTGCCGGACTTGGAGTTGATCTGGATGATCCCGCCGCTGCGCTGCTCCTTCATGACCCGGATAGCGTGCTTGGCGCACAGGAAATAGCCGACCAGATTCACGGCGATCACGGTCTGCCACTTTTCCAGCGGGAACTCGTCGGTCGCGCCGGAGATCAGCACGCCGGCGTTGGAGACCAGCAGGTCCAGCCGTCCGAACTCCCGGACCGCCAGATCGACCATCGCCGAAACCTGCGCCTCGTCCGAGACATCGACCTTCAAGCCGATGGCGCGCCGCTGAGTCGCCGCTTCGTTCTGTTCGGCGGCGGCGGCGGTTTCCAGGGCGGCGGCTTCGTTCAGATCGGCGACGATGACGTGACAGCCTTCGCGCGCCAGGCGTTCGCAAATGGCGCGCCCCAATCCCTGCCCGCCTCCGGTGACCACTGCGATCTTGTCTTCGAGCGTTCGTGTCATCGTCTGTCCTTTACGGCAGCATGAGTCTCAGGAATTCTTCTTCCGCCTCGGAGGTCCACTCGCGACCATCCTTGAGCCTGGCGAAGACGCTGGGCAGGACATCTTTCAGGTCGGGCAGCGCCGTCAGCGGCATCTCTTTGATGTGCGGGTAGATGACCACCTTGCCGGGGAAGACGGCATCCTGCACCGCTTTCAAGCCGTCGCGGAAGGCGCTCAGCGAGCCGACGGCGGCGACCGCGCGGTTGGGCGACAGCGCGCCAGACTCCGCCTGGCTCAGCGTTGTCTTGAGGTCGCTGATGGTCGAGCCAGATTGTCCAATATGCCGCGCGCCGTGCAGCGTGACCGTGTTCATATCCAGCGCCGCCATCGTGCCGCGCGCCACGCCGGCGAAGATATTGACCACTCCGTCCTCCCCCAGATGGTTGGCGGCGTCGGTGATCAGCTTCGGCACAGGAGCCAGCACCACAATGTCGTCAAAGCCTTGCGCCTGATACGCCGCGAGGACGGCGGCAGCCTCGGCATTCGCCGGGTTCAGGCAGACGAAGGTGATCCCCTTGGCTTTCGCCTCCGCTTCGAAGCTGACGCGCAGGTCTTCCAGCCGGTGATCGCTCACGTCGGTGCAGACGACCACCGCCGGTCCATGATTCACCTGGATGGCGCGCTGCACGTGCATACGCCCCATGGGTCCCGCCGCGCCGATGAACCACGCCCGCCCGCCGGCTTTCAGTTCCGAGCGCACCGGCTTAGCGCGGTACGCCTGGGCGATATCCGGCGATGTGCCGCCGACGTAGACCCAGCGGTTGTAATGCACGCGCCCCACGTCGATCTGGACGGGACGCGGCATCGGCTGGTCGGCGACGATGGCGAAGACGCCGAAGTTCGCCAGACGGGGGCTGGACGTCTCGATCAGGTCCGGCGATGCGCCGAGCAGGATGATGTCGTCCACGCTTTCGACCGGCGGGTTTGCCGCGTCCGGTGCATCGATCACCTCGACGCCCAGGGCGGCGGCGCGTTCGCGCAGCCAGGCGTCGAAACCCGCCGGCACGCCGGTCAGCAGCAGGCGCGCCGGGTGCGACTCGGTGTCGAAGCCGGCGCTGAGGGCGTAGGGGCGGGCGTCGTCCGCCGACATGCCGATGATCCACGCCGTGCCGTCCGGCTTGATCTGCGTGCGATATTCCAGCCGGTAGGCGGCGACCACGCACGCCCAGGGTTCGGTGAGCGCGCTTTCGGTATAGCCGGTGGTCGGCTTCACCGCCAGCAGATAGTTGCCTTCGTCGCCGTGCAGCACCCGCTGGTCGATCACGCCGTAGGTGGAAAACCCGCCCTGCATCTCGTAGCCGTAGGCATAGCCGACACCGCCGACATAGATATCCGCCTGAATCGTGAAGCGATCGCCGATGTGGTACTGGTCGCGCAGGTCCTCGCCGACTTTGACCACTGACATAGCGACCTCGTGACCGAGGACGACCGGCTCGCTGCGCATCTCCCGGTAGATGCGCGGATGCTCCTGACCGAGCTTCAGCACCTTGATGTCCGAAAAGCAGATTCCGCAGGCGTCATGCCGCACCAGCAGTTGATCGGGTCCGATCTCCGGCAGCGGCACATCGATTGGCTTGCCGTCGCGCCCCAGGTTGTCGAAGCCCGCGCCATAGAGGGGCCAGACGGTGTTGTGATCCGGGAGCGCTTCACTGACCTTGCGGTACTCGTTCAGTTTGTCCATCTGTACACCCTCTCTGCTCAAAAAAACCTTCAGCCCAGCCCTGCCAGCACTTCGTCGGGCAGCAGATCCGCATCCAGCGCCGCCTGCGCCTGACCCGGACGCGCCGCCTTGCCGACGCGCGTGTAGAAGATATTGCGGGCGCGCCGGTCGGGGAAATGCGCCTTTGCCCAGGCGCTCTGGAAGCCCAACCCGGCGTGACGCTGCAAGATGGTATGCCCGTAGATGAAATAGGCTCCGTCGAGGAACGCCTGACGCACCGGCGCAAGTTCCGGGGCGTCGAAGTCGTCGATCAACTTCTGCCCGTAGCTGTTCATCTCCGTGCCGACGTTGAGGGGCAGGGCGTGCCGTTCGGCCGCCGCCACCACATCGTAGAGGTTCTGAAGCTTGCGCCGCTTCACTTCCGCGTTGGCGATGTTCCAGTTGCGGTCCGGGACGATGTTCAGCGTCACCGCACCCTTGCCGGTCAGCAGTTCCAGCAGCTCGTCGAGCGCCTGCTCGCCTGCCGACAAACCGTCCAGCCAGCCGACGCAGGGCAGCGCGCCGCACACCTCGATCATCTGGTGCAGCGGCTCCAGCGCCGGGAACGTATCTGGTCCAGGCTGCGCATAGCCCACGCCGCCCTGCTTCATCAGCTTGGCGCGGATCAGGTTTTGCAGTTTGGGGGCGTCCTCGACGATCTTGACCATCTGATCCAGCGGCGTATCCAGCTTTTTCGACCAGAATGCCGCCGCGTCGTTGGTCGCGCGGCGCGCCGCCTCGATATAGCCCACGACCAGATGCCGCTCGGTAGGGTTGTTCGCCGGCGTGAGCGGCAGGATGTCGCGCTCATAATCGACGCTCACCAGGTCGAGATAGGCATTGATCTTCGCCACCATCTCGCGGTTGCGCTGTGCCGCGCGCGCCCGGAATTCCGCCAGGATGCGCGCCGCTTCCGGGGGCGCACCGGTTTGGGTGAAGCCGATCCCGATATGGTAGAGTACGCCCGGTTCGCCCGGCGAGTTGATCTCGCGCATCGAGAACTCCGGCAGGATGACTCGCGTTTCGATTCCGGCGCTGCCGCGCACGCCCAGCAGCTCGCAGGCGTTCATGAACTCTTCGACGCCGTCCAGCACGTCGAAATCGATCATGCCGATCAGCCGGAAGCCGCGCTTCTTCGCCAGCCAGACCAGCGACGACGGCGAATGACCGTAGGCGTTGAACGAGAAAAACGTATGGCAGTGCATGTTCGCCGCGTCGCGCTCCGGCTCGATGGCGATCTTCGACGCCTTCAGCAGCGCGGCGATCTCCGCCACCGCTTCCCGGCGCACATCGGGATTGAAATCGTTCAGACGGGCTTCGATCTGCCCGATCAAATCTGAAGTCATGTCAGATTCCCAACCGATTGCGCCGCAGCATCTCGTCGGTGGTCTGAAGCGTACTCGGTCGGTGGTTCGCCAGCGGCAGCACCCGTTCGTGAATGGTGTCGATGATCCATTCCTTCTGCGGGAAGAAGGCTTCTTCCATCTCGGCAGGCGGGGTGATCCAGTTGCGCGCGCCGACGACGGCGACCGGGGCGTCCAGATAGTCGAAGGCGATCTGGCTGATCTGCGACGCCATCGTGTGCAGGAACGAGCCGCGTTCGCAGGCGTCGGAGGTCAGCACGATGCGCCCCGTCTTCCTGACCGATTCGATGATCTTGTCGTAGTTGAGCGGGTTGATGAAGCGGGCATCGATCACTTCCGTCGAAATGCCGTGCTTCTGCTCCAGTTCCTTCGCCGCATCCAGCGCCCGGTAGAGGGTCGCCCCGACCGAAACAATCGTCAGGTCGGTCCCGGCGCGGTAGATCGCCGGCTCGCCCATCGCGATCTCGTAGTAATCGACCGGGACGCCGCTTTCCACCAGGATTTCTGGTTCCGGGTAGAGCCGCTGGCTCTCGAAGAAGACCACCGGGTCGGTGCCGCGCAGCGCCAGGTTGAGCATCCCCTTGGCGTCGTAGGGCGTGGCGGGGAAGAAGACCTTCAGACCGGGGATATGGGCGACAATCGAGGTCCAGTCCTGCGAATGCTGTGCGCCGTATTTCGAGCCGACCGAGACGCGCAGCACCAGCGGCATTTGCAGCACATTGGCGGACATCGCCTGCCACTTCGCCATCTGGTTGAAGATTTCATCGCCGGCGCGTCCCATGAAATCGCAGTACATCAGCTCGGCGACGACGCGCCCGCCGCACATGGCATAGCCCACCGCCGTGCCGACGATTGCCGCTTCGGAGATCGGCGAGTTGAACAGACGGTGATAGGGCAGGGCTTCCGTCAGCCCGCGATACACGCCGAACGCGCCGCCCCAGTCGCGGTTTTCCTCGCCATAGGCGACCATCGTCGGGTCTTCGTAGAAGCGGTGCATCATCGCTTCATAAAGCGCCTCGGCATAGGTCAGCGTTTGCAGCTTGGGCAGCGGCTTGCCGTCTTTCATGCCGAAACGATTCTTGGCGAAGGTCGCCTTCAGGCGGCTCTCTTCCTTCGGCAGCAGGACCTCCGACATCCCTTCCGCCATGCGGTCCCTGAACTGGTCGGAGAACATCATGCCGCCGATAGAATCGATGCTGGTGTCGAGCCGCGGCGAAATGTCGAGCGACACCGCCGCCTTGATCACCTCCAGGATGCGAATCTTGACTTCCTTCTGAATGGACTCCAGGCGCTCGTCGTCGGCGTGCCCGTTGTCCTTGAGGTAGTCGGCGTAGACGATCAGTGAATCCTGCGCGCGCCACTGATCCACTTCGGTCTTGTCGCGGTAGGACGAGGCGTCTGACGGCGAATGACCAGAGAAACGGTAGGTGACGGTATCCAGCAGCACCGGACCGCGCCCTTCGAGGAGCGTCTGCTTCTTGCGCTCAATGGCGTCCGCCACCGCCAGCGGGTTAAAGCCGTCCACGCGCTCGGCATGCATGGCGTCCGGGTTGACGCCGCTGCCGACGCGCGCCAGCACGCCGAAGCCCATCGTCTCGCCCACCGGCTGCCCGCCCATGCCGTAGAAGTTGTTCATGAAGTTGAACAGGATGGGCGGCGCGCCGCCCAGGTCGGCGTCCCACAGGGTGTGGTACTGGTCCATCGCGGCGAACATCATCGCTTCCCACACCGGTCCGCAGCCCATCGAGGCGTCGCCGATGTTGGCGATCACGATGCCCGGCTTGCGGTTCACTCGTTTGTAGAGCGCCGCGCCGACGGCGATATCCGCCGAACCGCCGACGATGGCGTTATTCGGCATGACGCCAAAGGGTGGGAAGAAGGCGTGCATCGAGCCGCCCATGCCCCGGTTGAAGCCGTAGTCCCTGGCGAAGATCTCCGCCAGCGTGCCGTAAAGGACGTAGTTGATCGCCAGGCTGCGAACGCTGCCGCTGGAGAACTTCTCGACCACGCGCAGCGGCTTGCCGTCCATATAGCTTTCCATGATGCGCGTCAGTTCTTCGTCGGAAAGCTGCTCAATCGCCGAAAGCGACTTGGCGAGGATTTCGCCGTGACTGCGGTGCGAGCCGAAGATGAAGTCGTCGGGCGACAGGTGGTAGCTCTGACCGACCACCGAGGCTTCCTGACCGATGGAGAGGTGCGCCGGTCCTTTGTGGTTGTACTCGATCCCCTCGTAGGAGCCTTCCTTCTTCAGGCGGTCCAGCATCGTCTCGAATTCGCGGATGAACGCCATATCGCGATACATGCGGACGAGGTTTTCCGTGCCATACTTTTCCGCCTCCCGCGCCGGGTCGGGCGTGTAGCTGTTCAGCGGAATCTCGACGCCTGGCAGGACAGAGGGCTGACGTACTGCATCTGGGCTGATGGTCAGTGATTTGGTCATTTGCGTTTGTTTTCCTTCTTCGGCTGTGACCGGGGCGATCCCTTCACGGCGGCTAGAGTGCGAGCAAAAGCTGAATCTGCGACAGGTTGCGGCTGAGCGCCTGCAGGAAGCGCGCGCCCGGCGCGCCATCGACAACCTGATGATTGATCGTCAGGGAGAGGGCGATGTGTGGGATGAAGGCGACCTCATCCTCGTCCTCCACCGGCTTCAGGTGGATGCTGCCCACGCCCAGGATGGCGACCTGTGGCGGGTTGAGGATCGGCGTGAAGTGTTCGACCCCCAGGCTGCCCAGGTTGGTGACGGTGAATGTCCCGCCGCTGAGTTCATCGGGCGTGATCTTGCCGTTCTGGCAGGCATCCGCCAGCCGTCGGGCTTCGCGCGAAAGGTCTTTCAGGCTCAGCCGGTCGGCGTGGCGGATGACCGGCACAATCAGCCCGCGCGGCGTATCGACCGCGAAGCCGAGGTGTACGCTCCGATGCTGAGCGATGCTGTCGCCGGTGAAGAGGGCATTCAGATCAGGGAACTGCGGCAGAGTCCGCGACACCGCCAGCAGGAGCAGATCGTTGATCGTGACCTTTTGCAGCCCCAGGGCTTCAGGGCTTGCCTTCAGCTGCTTGCGGAACGCCTGCAGGGCGCGGGCATCGGCGGGCATGTCCAGCGTCAGCTGCGCGGTCGTCTGCATCGACGCCAGCATACGCTCGGCGATGATCCTGCGCGTGCCCCGCACCGGCAGCACCTCCACCCGATCCTCGACCGGGACGGCTGCCGAAGCAGGCGCTGCCGCCGGGGCAGAGGCAGTCGGCTGCAAATCGCGGGTAGTGATCCTGCCGCCTGCGCCGGAGCCGGTCGGGGGCGCGACGAAGTCGCCGGATGCCACCATCGAACGCGCCAGCGGCGTCATGCGCGGCTGAGCCTCCAGCGCCGCCTGTACGTCGCGCTCGGCCGGGCCCAGCTTCTTGGAATCGTCGATCCCGTCGGTGGGAAACCCACGGGGAAGAATGACGGCCGCGGCAACGACCGGCCCGGCAAGAGGACCGCGTCCTGCCTCGTCGATGCCGACGGCGCCATACAGCTTGGCGCGCCTCAACTCGGACACTCCATCGCGAAGCTTTCGTGCTTGGGCATCCGCTCCATCAGACGATCGACCGCCTCGAGCGGACGCAAATGCTCGCGCAGGACCCCGTGGACGGCCTCGAAGATCGGCGTTTCGACGTGGTGCCGCTTGGCGAGCATGACCGCCGCCTCGCTCGTCGGAACGCCTTCCGCGACCTGCCCGATCGATTCCAGCACCCGGGCCAAAGGCTTACCCTCGCCCAATCCGAGCCCGACCCGGTAGTTTCGGCTGAGACGGCTGTTCGCGGTCGCGAAAAGATCGCCGACGCCGGCGATACCGAAAAACGTCTCGAGCCGCGCCCCCATGTGGACGCCCAGGCAAGCCATTTCGTGCAAGCCTCGCGCCAGCATGGCCCCTTTCGTGTTGTCGCCGTAACCCAAGCCGTCGATCATCCCTGCTCCGATGGCGAGAACGTTCTTGAGGGCGCCGGCAAGCTCGACCCCCACGATGTCGGATCCGATGTAAACCCGATACGTGCGGCTCATGAAGGCTCCCCTCACGCGCTCCGCCGTCTCTTCTCGGGGAAAAGCGACTACGGCGACCGTCGGGATACCTCGAACGAGTTCGACCGCGAGGTTCGGGCCACTGATCACGCCGACCTCCGCACCGGGAACGGCTTCGGCGACGACTTCGGTCAGGATGGCGCCGCTTCCGGCCTCCAGGCCCTTGCTCGATACGAGGATGGTCGCGCTCGGCGCGACGAAAGCACAGATCTCCCGAACGGCCTTCGCGGGAACCGCGATGACGGCGAGATCGGCATCTGCGGGGGAATCCGCCAAGGGGATCACCCGGACCTCCGCGGGCAACGCGAATCCGGGCAGATATCGCGCGTTCTCGCGCCGAAGTCGCATGGTGTCGATCTCGTCGAGATCGCGTCCGGCAAGGTGCACTTCGGCTCCGTTCCGGGCGAGCAGGATCGCCAGAGCGGTTCCCCAACTTCCTGCGCCGAGCACCACCACCCGCATGCCGCGGATTCTACTCCCGGTCTACAATGCCGCGATGCCGATGCAACTGGGCGTTCAACTCTATACACTCCGCGAGCCGTGCGCGAGCGACTTCCACGAGACTCTCCGCCACGTGGCGGCAATGGGCCTGCGCGTCGTCGAGACGGCCGGGCTCCATGGTCAATCGCCCACGACGGTCCGTGGGTGGCTGGACGATCTCGGACTGTCCGCACCCGCCGCCCACGTGGGGCTCGATTTCGAGACCGGCGAAGTCGGTCCCCTGATCGAAGAAGCCCGTGCCATGGGGTATGAGACGCTCGTCTTACCCTGGGTCGGTCGTGAACAATATGCCGACGGATGGGATGGGTTCGCCCGCCGGCTCGAACCCATCGCACGCAAGCTTCGTGAGGCCGGCCTTCGCTTTGCGTACCACAACCACGACTTCGAGTTCGAGCGCGCGGCCGATGGCCGGGTCGGCTTGGACGTGCTCTTCGAAACCGCCGATCCCGACCTCGTGGAAGCCGAAATCGACACGTACTGGGTGCAGTATGCCGGCCTCGATCCGGCGGCTTACATCTCGAAGTATGCTGGGCGGGTTCCGTACGTTCACCTCAAGGACATGTCCTCCACCCCGGACCGAGCCGATGTCGAAGGAGGAAAGGGGATTCTCGACTGGGAGGCCATCCTCGCGGCCTGCGAAGGCGCGGGCGTCCGGTACGGGATCATCGAGATGGACAACCCGCCGGGCGATCCGATCGAATGTGTTCGAACCTCCGTCGAGTTCTTCCGCGCGAAGGGTCTAACCTGATGACGATCGCGATCCTCGACGACAACCTCCTCTGGTCGACCCGGCTGAAGCGAACAGTCGAAGCGTTGGGGCATCGTGCCGTGGTGGCGTCTCCGACCACCGAGGTCCTGCCCGAAGCGGACGTGGCGATCGTCGCCCTTTCGCCAGGCGACCCCCGTCTGGAAGAGGTCTTGCGCCTCCTCAGGGAACGGGGCACCCACTTGATCGGTCACGCCGGGCACAAAGAGCGAGACATTCTCGCTTCGCCGGCAGCCGGACTCTGCCACCAGATCCTGACCAACTCCCAGGCCGCCTTCAAGCTCGAGGCCGCGCTTGCCCTGGTAGATATACGAGTTTCACCCCCGCAATCTTGATGAAATCTTGAACGGATCGCCTCCGGCGATGAACATCGGGCAGGTTCGACAGGTCAAACTGGGTGCGTATTGCGATCGAAAGGAGATTCCCTTGTTTGGATTTCCTGAAGGGGTGGTGAACACCACCCTTCTTTTTTGCTCCTTCCAAGCCCCCCGGCAAAGATGCTCGCCGGCAATCTACCCGGCTCGCATTCCTACCGCCGGCATTTGATCCGGAATTGGCGGTCGAAGCCTTTTTGGGCCAGGGATTT
>JABWBO010000158.1 GCA_013360465.1 Anaerolineae bacterium
GGCTGGCGGCGGAGATCGCCGGGCAGGATGCCGGCGCAGCGCGCGCGGTCAAGGCGCTGCTGCACGCCGGGCTGAGTCTGCCTTACGTCGATGCGCTGCGCGCCGAACGGGACCTGTTTCCGCCGCTGTGGGCGGGCGAGACGCGCCTGAACAGTATGCGCGATTTCCTTCAGCAAAAAGAACAGCAAAAAGAACAGCAAAAAGAGCAGAAAGAAGGCAAGACCCCATGAGCGACTTCTACCGCACCATCGCCCGCTATTACGACTCGGAACATGCCGACAAGGTGGAAGACCTGCCGCTTTACGAAGAGTGCGCCGGGGAATTCGGCGACCCGATCCTGATCATCGGCAGCGGGACGGGGCGGGTGCTGCTGCATCTCGCCGACGCCGGCTGCACGGTACACGGCGTAGAACGTGAAGCCGCCATGCGCGAGCGCGCCGAAGCCAAGCGGGCGGCGCTGCCCCATTTGCAGCCGGTCTCGACGATTCACGCCGGGGATGTGATGATGCTCACCCTGCCGACGACTTTCAGGCTGGTCATCCTGCCCTACAACACCTTCATGCACTTCCTGACGCTGGAATCGCAGCAGGCGCTTCTGCGGCGGATTCGCGGCTGGCTGGTGAGCGACGGCGCGCTGATCATCGACCTGCCCAGCGCCGGCGATGCCTTTGCCGGCGCGGATAGCGACTCGCTGATCCTGGAGCGGCAGTTTATCGACGGCGAGACCGGGCGGCTGGTGATGCAGCAGAGCGTCAGCAGCCTGGACCGGGCGACGCAGAACATGGATGTGACCTGGATTTACGATGCGGTGGGTGACGATGGCGTGCTGCGCCGCACCGTCGCGCCGACGCGCATTCACTACTATTTCCTGAGCGAACTGCGCCTGCTGCTGGAATCCTGCGGCTTTCGCCTGGAAGAGGTCTTCGGCGACTTCGACCGATCTCCCTTCGAGGATGGCGCGCCGCGCATGATCGTCGTGGCGCGCTGATCGCGGGCAGCGAACGTGGTCGAGCCGCCGGCTCGACCGCCGAGGGGTCGCCGGCTCGCCCGTTCAGGGTCCGCCGGTGCGCAGCAGCCGCAGCAGCTCAAACGCCTTGTCGATTTGCAGCGCCGGCATCTCGTGACCCAATCCGGGGATGATCTCGGCGGACCAGACCGGCATCTCCTGGGTGCGCATTGCCAGCACGAAGTCGAGCGCCTGCTGGGGGCGGTTCGTGCCCTCGGAGGTGTCATCCTCTCCGATGATGACGGCATAGTGAGTTGTACTGCCTCGCGGCGGCTGGCTGTACTGGTCGGCTCCGCCCAGGACGACGCCGGGGAAGGCATCCGGGTAGCTCGCGCTGATCGACGACGCCAGGTTCGCCCCCCATCCGAAGCCGGAAACCACCTGCGCGCGCTCATGAAGCGGATAGTAGGTCCATACGGTGCCGAGCATCTCGAACAGGTCTTCGGTGTAGAACCAGTCCCCTTCGTAGGTCATCATGGTCATGCGGTGATCCCACGATGCCGCCACCAGGATGACGCCTTCTTCGGCGGCGCGCTGGGCGTAAGGCTGCATCATGACCAAGCCGTCGGTCAGCCAGTCGTGCAGGACGAGCAGCATCGACCAGCCGCCGGGCGGCGTCTCACCGGTCGGCTCCAGCACGTAGAAGCTGCTGTAGGGGATGGTCGTGCCAACCCAGAATTCGCCGGTCAGCCGGTCAGGGGCGCTGCTTCCTTCCGCGACCGGAAACTGGCGCGGGTTGGCAAGGCGGCTGATGAAATCGATGGTGCTGGCAGCCTGCTGGATCGGCGTCGAAACGGCGTTGATCACCGCCCAGACGACCACGCCGACCAGCCCGATGAACAGCGCGCCGACGATCAGCACCGGCAGGACTGCGCTCGGCGACCTGCTCGGTCCTGAAGCCCTCCCCCCGGCAGGTGGGCGGAGCAGGGACGACGGACGCTCCGTCGGGGGTGAGGCGGATTTCCCCGCTTCAGCGGCGGCGCGGGCTTTCTGCCCCCGGCGGATTTGCGCGACGGCGTTCTGTGCCAGATCGCGCATCTCCTGCGAGGGATCGCCGTCGTGGATCGCCCACAGCGCTTTGATGTATGCCGGATCGCCGGACTCCGCCGCCTGCCGGACGCCTTCACGGCGCTCAGCTGGGTTTCCCACCCTGAGCTGCGTGAGAATTTGCTCATCCATAACGCACCCCTTTCTGCCTGGGCTGCGGAGTCCAAGGGCGACCGATGGCGGCGCTATGGCATGGGCGCGCCGACCTGCCCGAAGGTGGACGCCAGCAGTGAGAAATCGCTGATGTTCACCATCCCATCGTTGTTGAAATCCGCCTGCGCGTTGAAGGCGGGCATGCCCGTCGAAGCTCCGAACGCCGCCGCCAGCGCCGAGAAATCGCTGATGTTGATGACGTTATCGCTGACCGAGTCGCCCTCCGGCAGGGTGGTGGTCGTCAGGGCGTTCAATCCCGACACCAAGGTGACGTTCTGAAGGACCGCCAGGGTATGCGCCCCTTTGATCCACACGACATAGCTGCCCGCCGTCAGACTGCCCAGAGTGAAGCTGCCGCTGGCGTCGGTCATCACGAACTGTTCCAGGACAGTCGGTCCGCCGACCGTGTGCTTGACGATCACCCAGACCGGCGTCACCCACTGGCTGTTCGGCGCGGGCGGGCGTCCCTGCATCGCCACATTCACCGTGAGCGAAGCGACCGAGCTGGTCGCGGTCGGAGTTCGCGTGGGCGTCATGGAAGGGGTTCGCGTTGCGGTGGCGGTGGGTGTGCGCGTTGCCGTCGCTGTCGCTGTTCGTGTCGCGGTGGCGGTGGGAGTACGGGTCGCCGTCGCCGTTCGTGTCGCGGTGGCGGTGGGTGTGCGCGTTGCCGTCGCCGTTCGTGTCGCGGTGGCGGTGGGTGTGCGCGTTGCCGTCGCCGTTCGTGTCACCGTTGCGGTCGAAGTCGCCGTCGCCGGGTTGATGAGTGCCGCGCAGATGCCGGGCGCGGCGAAGTGATACGGCGCATAGGTCACGCTGCCGGCGATCATGTCCACCCCCGGTGCAGGGGTGAGGTTGGTCGCCAACGATGGACCGGTCGAAGCGCCCCACCAGTTGTTCGCCGCGCTGATCGCCGCATCTTCGCCGTAGACGCTGGTGTTGGCATTGTTGTACAGGCAGGAGCCGGACAGGACGACGCTCGCCTCACCCTGGGTGTAAAGCGATGCCGCCGTGTTGCCGCTGGAGGTGACGTTTTCGGTGAAGACGCTGTCGTAAATGCCGAAGGCGTAGCTGCTGTTGAAATGGTAGACGAAGAGCGCGCCGCCGAAATAGCCGCTGTTGCCGGTGAAAACCGTGCGATGGATGGTCGAGTTGACCCCGAAGACCACCGCGTAGATCGCCCCGCCGCCGAGCGCGACGTTGCCCTTGAATTTGCTGTCGGTGATGGTGATGCCGCCGTTGAAATCGACGGTGATCGCGCCGCCATAGTCGTTCGGAAGATGTCCGTTTTCCAGCGTCAGGCGGCTGATCGTCAGCCTGCCGCCCCCGCCGATCTGGAAGAAGCGGAAGTTCCCGGCGAACGGTTTGGTGATCGTCGCGCCGTTCCCGACCAGGGTGATCGGCGTGATGATGACCGGGAATCCGTTCACGCCGTTGTTGGCGGCGGTGACGGTATAGGTGCTGTTCGCCGCCAGGCAGATGATGTCGTTGGAAGCGCCGTTGCTGTTGGCGTTGGTGATGGCGGTGACCAGCGCTGCCGTATTGCCGGCGGCGATGCTGACCGTGCATCCGGGCGGCGGTGTCGCCGTCGAAGTGGCTGCGCCGGAAGTCGCCGTCATGCCCGGCGGAGTTGGCGTATTGGTCGGCGTGGCAGTGGCGATGAACCCCGTTCGGAAGCGGGCGACGTAGGGCAGGCTGAAGTTCAGCACCGGTTCGTTGTTGGCGGTCGCGCCGCCAATCAGCACCCCGTCAATCGTGTTGGTGGTGCTGGAAAACTGGTTAACCCAGGGGCAGGGCGACGTACAGCCGTTGTAGTACGCCATAATGCTGCGGAAGCGCCCATCCGGCTGCTGATAGCCGTTGGCATAGGAATACAGACCATCGCCGCCGCTGTTCGCCAGGTCATGTGCCAGCCCGAAGTTGTGTCCGAGTTCGTGCGCCATCACCAAGCCGCCCGGCAGCGCGCCCCGCACGACCACGTTGTAGGCGTAGGACTCGAACAGCAGCGGGTTGGCGGTGTAGAAGCTGCCCATGATCCAGCCCCTGCCGCCGGCGTCATTCATCGTCTCCGTCACCAGCGTGACCACGTCGGCGGCGTAAGTGCTGCGCAGCGTCGGCACGGTGTCGAGCTGCCCGTCGGACGGGTTGGTCACGCGGTCCAGATCGGTCGCGCTGGACCCCGTTTCGGTGTAGCTGACTTCTTCCGTGTGTACCAGGCGCAGGCTGGCGTAGACCTGGCTGTTGAGGAAAGACTGATTGGTCAGCGCCACCGAGGCGGTGATGGCGTTGACGATCTGCGTCGTGCCGCCCGCCGCCGCGCGGGCGTCGTCGGTGTAGACGACCATGTAGTCGATCTGGGCGATGCTGTTTGGGCTGGCGTCCAGCCCGCCGACCTCTGCCGGCGGCTCGACGGGCGGCGCATCGGGGCGGGGCGGGGTGAGCGGCGAATCGCCGGCGAACAGATCATCGGCGGGGATCTCGACGATGCGGTAGAGATCGGCGGCGGCATAGCGCACTTCATAGACCACGCCGGGCAGGACCACCACGCCGAAGGTCTGTCCGCCGCCGCTGACGAAGACGACATCTCCGCCCGCAGCTTCGGCGACCTCCCCGATCCACAGCGCGCCATCAGCGAAGAGGGGATGCGCCGCGCTCCGGCGGAGCGCCGCCGTCAGGGTGAGGTCTTCGAACAGGTTCAGGTAGACCTGCGCGCCCGCCGTGTGACTGAGCGCTTCAGGGTTCAGGCGCACGGTCCGGCTGCGGATGCCCGGTTCTCCGGGCGGCAGTCCCTGCGCCGCCCCCAGGGCGATGGCTTCATCGGGCGGGACTGGCTCAAACAGATCGCCAGGAGGCGGCGCGCCGGACTGCGCCGACTGCGCCAGCACGAACGCGCCGGAGGATAAACCCAAAACCACCAGGGCGGCGGCGATCCACAATACTGGTCTTCTCATAAGTGCCTACCTGACCTTCCTTCGGAGTTTGATCTGCTGAAAGCGCTGTGAATCTTCATGTCGTTTCCCATAAGGACGACCCGGCGGTCGCCCTTGTGGATTACTTTTGAGACCTTACCTTAAACCTGTCCCGCAGACAGCTACGACGCGCCAACTGCGCCGAAATTGGATGCCAGCAGCGAGAAGTCGCCGATGTTGACGACGCCATCGCTGTTGAAATCGGCACGCGCGTCGAAACGTGGATCGCCTTCACCGCTGGCGAACGCCGAGGCGAGGATAGAGAAGTCGCTGATGTTGACCTGGTTGCCGCCGTCCGCGTCGCCCTCTTTAAGTACGCCGGTGGTGATGGCGTTCGGTTCGGCGTCAAGCGTCACGTTCTGGGCGACCGCCAGCGTGTGCGCCCCCTTGACCCACAGCGTATAGCCTCCCGGCGGAACGGCGGGGAGGACCAGGACGCCATTCTCGTCGGCGGTGAAGTCGTCGTCAAGGACCGGCGCACCGCCGCCCTGCGGCGTCAGCACGACGTGCAGCGGCAGGACATAGCTGCTGTGCGGCGCTGGCGGACGACCTTGCAGCGTGGCAGTTACCTCTGCGCCGACGCAGGGGGTCGCGCTGACTTCCACCGTCCAGGAGATCGTGCTGACTGTTCCGGCGCGCACGTCATCATGGAGGATCGGGCTGCTGTCGGTCACCTCCAGGGTGAGGGTGACAATGCCGGGAGCGCCCGGCGTATAGGTGTAAGAGGCGATGTCGCCGCTCGCCGCCGTCGAGACATCGACGGGCGTGCCGTCCACCAGCCAGCGCACGTTCAGGCTGTCCCCGCCTGTTGGACCGAGGAGCTGCGCGCTGAAGGTTTGGCTGAGGCACTGTGCCAGCGTGACCGAGGCGCTGGCGGGCGAAGGCGTATCCGGCTCGATGTTCTCGATGCCCGGCTGTGGGGGCGACCCGAAGCCGCCGTCGTAGAGGTGCAGGGCATAGGCTTCTGAGGCGACGGCGCAGTAGGGATAACCCAGGGTGCGCATGATGCAGGCGTAGCCGGGGCGATACATGTTGGCGGACTGATAGCGCGCCCCCAGGAACAAGCCGGTGACGGCGGGATCGGTGTAGGGAAATACCGGCGGCGTCACGACCGGAGTCGCCGGGTCGATCCAGCGCCGCCACTTGACCTGCTCGCGGACGTTCTGGTTGGTGACGTTGGCTTCGCAGTCGTTGAAGGCGTCGCCATCGGTGTCGCTGCACGCCGGATAACCGGGGTAAGCGGATTCGTATTCATCGGCGAGATCGGCGAAGGAGTGGGCGTACTCGTGCTGGGCGATCTCGACGGCATAGGCATGCATCGAGGCGACGGCGAAGAATCCGCCGGAACCGCCGTAGGTCGGGTCATTGACCAGCAGCATGATTTGATCCCAGTCGGGGTAAGCTGCGGCTGCCGCCAGCACCTTCGACCCGCTCCCTACCAGCAGGCGATGGATGTTATAGGCGCAGAAGGTGGAGTCGAAGGCGGTGGTGACGAAGGTCCCGGCGAGCGCATCCGAGGCGGCGTCACTGTCGGCACAGCAGGTCGGCTTGGTCCCGTCGGTGTAAGTACATCCGGGAACGTAGGGCGGGTGATCTGCTCCAGACTGCGGCGATGGCGTGAACAGCGACGCCAGTTTGACGTAGGATCGGTATTCTGCATAGGGGGTGATGCCGAAAAAGCCGGCAGCGAAGGCGGAGACGTGAGTATCGAACAGACTTTCCTGCCCGGCGGGGTAGCCATCGCCCATGATCAGCAGATCGACCCGGTTGGCGCTCGGTCCGCCGTCGAGTGCGCCGAGCGGCGAAAGCCGGCTGATGGCAGGGGCGAAAAGGGGCAGCGTGCTGTCGGCGGCGAGCGCTTGCAGATCGAAAGTCTGCGTCATCCCCGCCTCATCATCGCGCAGCAGCAGGCGCGTTTCCGGCAGGACCGGGGCGCGCACCACGAAGGCGGAGCGGTCCGAAGCGAAGAAATGCCCGTCAATCGTCTCCCCTATGCCTGGAGTGCTGCCGCCCGCCCCGTGAAATTCGCCGCGCACCCAGCGCGGGGCGTCGGCGGTCGTCTCGAAGACCGAGGACCCGTCGCGCTGAACGAGCGATATACGAATCCGGTCATTCAGCCGTGACGCGCCGGGAGTTCCGCCGGCGGGGTCAAAAAATGCCGAATCGACCATCACCTGTCGATAAAACACAGGGCTGATCGCCCTCCCCTGATCCTGCTCAAAGACAATATAGTGCGAGAGAACTCTCCGGTCTGTCTGACCGCTTTCCCTATAGGACGCGGGAGGCGGTGACTCTGCCCACGCAGCGCTGAAGCCCAGCAGGGCGAACGCGGCGCACAGGACGAGAACGAACGGGAGACGACGTGATGCGCTCAGAATGACCACAACAGGACCTCCGTTGGGTGCTGGCGAGAAGCTTCCCTATTGTAACCTCGTGTGCCCTGCCCGATCATTAGGTTTTGAGTTTCGCGAATGGTTGGCTGCGCCTGGGTGCGCAAATATCGATAAGGTACACGATTGAACCCCCTCAGAATCCTGCTGATCGGCATGCTGGCGCTCCTCACCGGCTGTGATCAGGAACCGCCCTCGCCCACGCCAACGCGCGTCGTCAGCGGTCCTACGCTGGAAGCCAGCCCGGTGATTCTGCCCGTCATGCCCAGCGTGCCGCCGCTCGACGTGGGGCAGAGCGACCTGACGGCGGCGTCGCTGCCGCGCGGCGCGGAACTGCCCCCGCTGGAACAGGGGACGCGCGTCCCCGGCGCGATCAGCCAGTCCATCGTCATCACCCTGGCGAATGGCGATCAGCATCCCGGCGATCTGTTCGCCCCGGCGGGGGGCGGTATCACCCCTGGTGTGCTGCTGCTGAGCGGCGTCTCTGCCATCTGGGGCGACCTGCCGGCGCTGCTGCGCGACGCCGGGCTGACCGTGCTGGTCACGCCGATTCCTGCCGGGGCGACCACCGCCGACTTCGACTCGCTGCTGACCTCGCTGGGCGAGACCAGCGATCCCGGACATCTGGCGGTGGTCGGCATCGACGCCGGCGCGGATGCGGCGCTGGTCGGCTGTGCGGCGTCGCAGCGCTGCGA
>JABWBO010000159.1 GCA_013360465.1 Anaerolineae bacterium
CCTGCCGCGCGGCGCGGCTGCCCGATCAGCGCCACGACGATACCCCCGACCAGCAGCGCCGCCGCCGCGAACACGCCCGCCCACGATTCCGGCGCGGCGATCCAGTAGCGCACCGGCGCGCTGAACTGCTGTGCGATGCCGTCGGGGAAGGTGACGCTCAGCGTCGGTTCGCTGCCGGCGACCGTGCAGAAGCGCTCCACCTGTTCGCCTACCGCCGGCGCTTCGTTGAAGTAGACGGCGCTGATCCCGGAGACGCGCCATTCCACATCGATACAGTCACCAACCTGGAAGACCAGGATGCGCGAGGTGCGCAGCACTACGGCGGAGTCGCCGTAGCGCGTTTCCAGACTGTAGCCGGGGGCGGTCATGAACTGGACCGCCAGCCCGGCGGTCAGCAGCGCCGCGAGGGTGAAGAGCAGCCCGTGTAAAGTCAGACGCATAGTTCATCCATCTTCGCTGGATCGCGCAAAAGGCGGCGGACGCCCCGCCGCCGGCAGTTAGTGTACAATCGGGGTGTTCACTCCAAAAAGGGCGAAACATCGATGTCCGGCGACAGTCGATCACAACAGATCACCAAACTGGCGGGCAGCCTGCTGCTCCTCACCCTGGGCGCGCTGATCAGCGCCGTGTCGGTCGCCATCTTTCAGGCTCCGTTCGACATCGCGCCGGCGGGCGTGTCCGGCGTCGCGGTCATCCTGAACAAGCTGATCGGCGCGCCGATCGGGCTGGTGGTGCTGATCGGCAACATCCCTATTCAGATGCTCGCCTTCCGCATGATGGGCGGCTGGAAGGTGGTCGCTGCGTCGATCTTCGCCGTCGTCGTCTATTCCATCGCCATCGAGCTGATTTCGCCAGTGCTAACCGAGACACTCAGCGACGACCGGCTGCTTAATGCTCTGTTTGGCGGCATCGTCGGCGGCATCGGCTCGTCGCTGGTGATTCGCGGCGGCGGCACGATGGGCGGGACCAGCACGCTGAACCGCATCCTGCTCCAGCGCTTCGGCATCCCGCTTTCCACCAGCACGCTCTATACCGATACCGGCGTGGTGCTGCTGGCGGGGCTGGTCTTCGGCTGGGAAGGCGCGCTCTACGCCATCGTCTCGCTCTACGTCGGCGGGGCGGTGACCGATTATGCGCTGGAAGGTCCGAGCGTCATTCGCACGGCGGTGATCATCACCGACCGCCCCGATGAGGTATCCGCCGTGATCATCGACGCGCTCGGTCGCGGCGTGACCGCCTGGGATGTGCGCGGCATGTTCACCGGCGCGCCGCATACCGTGCTGTACGTGACCGTCGCGCGCAGCCAGATGGTGGCGCTGCGCCGCGCCGTCACCGAAGCCGACCCGGATATCTTCATGGCGATTGGGCAGGGGCACACCGCTTATGGGCGCGGCTTCCGCCGCCTGAAAAAATGGGAGTAGGGGCTTATGGTCGAAATCCGCCTGGAAGCGGTCCGCGCCGCGCGGACGCGCATCGCGCCGTACGTCCGCCGCACGCCGGTCGCGCCCATGCCGCACCTGACCGCCGAGGTCCCGGCGCAGCTGCGGCTGAAGCTGGAAAATCTACAGGTCTCCGGGTCGTTTAAGGCGCGCGGCGTCTTCAACAACCTGCTCCTGGCAGAACCCGACGCGCTGGCGCGCGGGGTGATCTGCGCGTCCGGCGGCAATCACGGTCTGGCGCTCGCCTATGCTGCCCACCGGCTCGGCGTGCCGGCGACCGTCTTCCTGCCGGAAGCCGCCACCGCCGACCGCATCGCCCGTGTCGAGTCATGGGGTGCGCACTGCATCCGCTTCGGCGCATCCTACGACGATGCTCACCGCGAAGCCCTGGTCTACGCCCGCGAGCATGATCTGATCTATGTCGAAGCCTTCGAATCTGAGCCGACGCTGGTCGGGCAGGCGACGCTGGGCATGGAACTGCTGGAAGACCTGCCAGAGATGGATGCCGTCTTTATCGCCATCGGCGGCGGCGGGCTGATCGCCGGCATGGCGGCGGCGATCAAGCAGATCAAACCGGCGGTGCGCATCATCGGTATCGAACCTGTCGGCGCGCCTTCGATGAAATCGGCGGTCGAGGCAGGCGTTCCCGTTGAGCTTTCCGCCGTGCGCACCATCGCCGATACGCTTTCCGCCCGGCGCGTCGGCGCAATGACCCTGGCGCTGACACAGCGCTACGTCGATGACATCGTGCTGGTCGGCGACGGCGCGATGATCGACGGGATGCAATGGCTGTGGCGGCACATCAACCAGATGGTCGAGCCTTCCGCCGCCGCTTCGATTGCCGCCATTCAAAGAGGGCTGATCGATCTCTCCGCCTACCGCTGCCCGGTCGCGCTGATCTGCGGGGGCAATGCCGCCGCCGAAGGCGTCTGGACCTATTACGAGTGGCTGGCGGGCACGAAAGGGACGCTTGAAGAGGACATCTGACGGAGATGCTGCCCAGGGACCTCCTTCCCGTGTTGACGAAAAAGAGGTCCCTGTCTGACCATCCTGTGTGATTACATATCCATCCCGCCGAACAGCATCTCCGGCGGGGCGATGTTTGCGCCTTCTGGGGCGGCGATGGTCGTCGCGTCGTGCCCGCTGAAGGTCATCTCGCCCGACATCGTCAAGCCGCCCTCGACGCCCAGGCTCGACATATCCATCGCTATGTTGAACGTGACCCGTTCCAGCATTTTCGAGCTGCCGTTATACTGGACCTGGGCGGACATGGTCATGTTGTCGTAGACGCTCAGGAGTGTGTCCAGGTCCATGCCCCCCATGTCCGTCCCCATCGCTTCCATCTGCTGTTCGATCAGGTCACGCATCGCCTCGTTCTGCATCAGCGCGCCGAAATCGAAGCTGTACATGAACACGCCGGCGACATCCTGCGCCCGCGCGATGCTGATGAATTCCTCGAACATCGCCGGGTCGGCAAACTGCTCCATGCCGCCCATCTGCGCTTCGACGCTCCCCATGCCCATTTCCATCATCGATTCCATCATCGGCGCGAGCTGGTCGATCAGCGCGATCAGGTCGAGTCCACCCCAGCCGCTATAGGGCACGCCGGGCACCGTTTCCGCCAGTGCGTCGAAATCGATGTAGCCGATGCCTTCCACCAGCATGAGGTGAAGATGAACCGATGAAGGCATCTGCCCGTCAGTCATCTCCGCCGGCAGGCTGACCGTCAGATCGAGGTCGCCGTTGAACGCCTTGAGAAGGCTGCCGATGCCGTCCGCCGAAAGCATTGCCATCGGATCAGCGCTGTCCACCGCCATTCCGGCGAGCGCCTGTGCGCCGGAATACGCGCCGGAGCCGGTCACGTCCATAGCGATGTTCGGACCTTCCATATTCATCGCCAGGTTGAGGGCGAGTTCGAACGCCGCTGAGTCGACGGCGGCGTTGGCTTCTTCGTACGCCGTCAGGTCGGCGCAGTCGGTCTCGCTTAAGCCTCCGCAGAAAGTTGGCTGATCCTGCGCGGCAGTGACCGGCACGATCAAAACGAGGACGAGCAGCATTACCAGGAACAGTACCTTGCGCACGTTATTCTCTCCTTAATGTTTTCGACCCGCAGGAGATGCGGTGGATCGCCGCACCCCTTCATACTACGTATTTTACTCCCACCGTGTTGCGGCGGTATCCCTAAAAAGGGTGGGTGGGGTGATGCGCCAGCGCTTTAGCCGACGCTGAAACGCAGCAGACGGTTGGAGAACTTGAATTCGCCGACCCACAGATAGCTGCCGTCGAACGCCAGCCCGCTTGCCCAGTACAGGGTGTCTCGACCGATCTGCGGCGGCTGATTCCCGCCGAGGATCGCGTCGGCAGGCGCGCCCGATGAAGCCGAGTCCACGCTGTGCCAGATCAGGACGCGGTTGTTGTTCGTATCGGCGACCATCAATCCGCCATCCTCGGTCAGCAGGACATCGTAGGGGCGGTTCATCCGGTTCATGCCGCCGACAGCAGCGGGCGGCGCGGCGAGATCGCCGTAGACCAGGATCGTCTGCGCGTCGGTCTGCGTGACCGCCAGCCGCACGCCGTCGCTGGAAAGGCGCGCTGGACGCTCGACCGGCAGCGTCACACTCGGCTCGGCGTCCGGCGCGGGCAGCCCATCCCAACCGTAGACCCTGTTCGCGCGGGCGTCGGCGACGTACAGGCGGACGCCGTCCCAGGCGACGCCGCGAACTTCCTGGAAGCGCACGCTGCCGATCCCGCCGTTATAGGTGGTATCCGGCAGCTCGCCGTCGAGCGGCAGCGTCTTCCATACGGCGAGCGTGGTTCCGCCGCCAAGGACCAGCGTCCCCTCATGCAGATCGCTGTCCCAGGGGGCGAACGGCAGATCGTAGACCACGTCGGGATAGGCTCCGCTCTGGTTGGGCAGCGCGCGGTAGACATAAAGACGGCGGTCGAAGTCGGAGGTGACGAATAGGTGAGCGCCGTCCGTCGCCGGGACGGGGTTGGTGATGAAGTGGTGCGTGTCGAGCGTGTTGGTACGGATGTCCGGGCTGCCGACGGCGAAATCCGGCTGCTGGTTCGCCGAAGTCGGCAGCGCATTGTAGCCGACGATGCTGTTGCCGTTGTACATCAGCACGTAGACCCGCCCGCCGGCGAAGATCGCCGCATTGCCGTCTCCGCCCCGGAAGCGGTAGCCGTCGATCACCAGATCGGGGCGATCCTCGGCGGCGGTTGGGAATCTCTCCCACAGACTGAGCGAACGTCCCAGCATCATCAAGCCGCCATCGGGCAGGAAGTCACCCTGCATCCACGAGAAATGAGGATCGTTCGGATCGGACATGAAAAAATCGTACAGATCGTCTGAGCCTGTCGGAAATTCGTTCCAGACGTAGTCGCCGCTCTGGTCGCCGACAGCGTTGTGATCGCCGACGATCAGCCGGATTCCGTCGGAAGTGAGGGTGCGCGGCGTGCCGATGCCGCCGCCGCTGATGGTGAAATCGGCGGGCTGGTCGTCGCGCGTCGGCAGGGTGTTCCAGACGTGTATCGCTCTGCCGCCGGTCGCTGTCGCGACCAACCGCGTCCCGTCGGTCCAGACGCCCCAGGGCCACTGAATGCCGTCAATCACCCGGTCCGCCGGCTGGCCGCTGCGTGTGGGAAAGCTCGTCCAGATCAGCAGGCGCGCGTTATTGGTGTCGGCGGCGACCAGGATGTCATCGGCGATACTCACCTGACCGACCCAGTTGAGCTGATCGAGATCCGTGCCCGGCGCGTTGGAGTCGAAGTCCGGCTGACCCAGGACCAGATCGGGCGGCTCGTTTCCGGTGGGCAGGCTGTTCCAGATCAGGATGCGGTTGTTGTTGCCGTCGGAAAGGACCATCCGCCTGCCGTCGCTGGCGAGGCTTCGCGGATGGTTGAAGAGCAAGCCGCCGCCGGCGCGGTCAAAATCGATGCCAGAGAGCAGCACGTCCGCCGCCTGCCCGCTGGTCAGCGTCCCCGACAGCCCGCCCGGCGCGACGGCGTAGGTGCTGTCGATGCGCGTCACCTGAATTTGTGCCGGTTGGTTCTGCGGTCTGGGCGGTGGGTCGCCCTGGGCGGCGGCGAAAGAAGCGGTCAGGATCAGGAAGAGACACGAGAGGAAGATTTTCATGAGGTGAGCGCTCCTGAGTCTGCGATGCTGATCGCATTCTACGAAGAAGCGCTCACTGAAGATCGCCGCGCACAGTCTTTTTACAGATCGCCGCCTGTGCTTAACAGTCTTTTTACACCGTACGCGGCGGTTCGCCTCGCTGTCTTCAGCCGACCGCCACAACCTCCGGATTCAGTCCGAGGAACACCACCTGATCGGCGGTCACCAGGACCAGCAGCGTACCATCCGGGCTGAAGCCGAAATCGACGCCCAGATCATAGCCGCTGCCGTAGAGGATGCCCGGCGTAGCGGCGTCGAAGATCGACAGCACGGATGGCACAGGTTCGCCGTCGGGCTGAAGGTTCATCGCCGCCAGCAGCGCGGCGTCCGGGCTGAAACCGACGACGCCGGGGAAGAACGCCGGCGCTTCGCCGAACGACTGCGCCTGCCCGCCCAGCGACAGCAGGCGGATATTCGTGCCGTCGGCATAGGCGATTTGCAGCGGGACTCCGGCGATGGGCGTGGGACGCCACGCCAGCCCGCCGAAACCGGGCTGGGCGATGGGCTGGCTGAGTACCGTCGCGCCGTCGCCAACGTTGACGATGTTCAGCGCCGTGTCATACCAGGCGAACAGCGCGCCATCGGGGCTGAAGGCGACATCGCGGACATAACTGGTGGTCGGGCGCGCGCCGAGCTGGCGCTGATTGGGGATGTCGTAGATGTACCAGGTATTGGTCACCGACGGATCGCCGAGCGGGCTGCCGCCGCCGACCGCCAGCAGTCCGGTGCTGCTGAACGCCAACGCCTGAATGTCGGTCGCCGGGGCGTCTGCCGGGGTGATGGTCACGCCGGTCTGCGTATCGACAATGTACAGGGCGTCATCCGTCGTGGCGAAGGCGAGGTAGTGTCCATCCGGGCTGAAGGCGACCTGGGCGACGACCGGCTGAATCGGCAGCTGCAGGGCGAGCTGTTGAAGCGTGTTCAGATCGTAGACCAGCAACCCGCCTTCGCCGCCGACCGCCATCAGCCCGCCGGCGCTGAAGGACAGCGACGACGCGCCGGGATAGGCGATGGTCGCCAGCGAGATGAGCGAATTCAGCAGCGGCGCGGTGATGACGACCCGCCCGGTTGGCAGGCTGAGCGGACCGCCGGCGACCGGCGCGATGAAGTAGTCTTCGCCCCGACCTTCCGCCGTCCAGCCGATGGTCCCGGCGGCGTCAACGCGCCACCAGATGATTCGGCTGGCGTCCTCGCATGAGGGACCGGAAAGCACCTGCACCGTCGTGCCCGGCTGAATCAAGCCGATCTGCTCGGCGTTGACGCTCGGCAGGGCGCGCAGTCGATTCGGCGTGCCGCCTTCGCCGAGGCGCGCCTGTCCGCCGACGACCAGACGGGGGCGCAGATAACCGGCGAAACCGGGCGGGCAGTTCGTCTCAGGGGCGGGAGCGGTCGCCGTGATGACCGGCGCACCGCCCGCCGTCGCCAGCAGCGCCGCGTCACAGGGAAAGGCGTCGGTCAGGTCCTCGCGGACGCGGAACTCGTAGCGCACGCCCTGATAGACCAGTTCGACCGTGTAGCCGGAGGCGGGCGTGGCGAACGAGGTCGGGGTGGTGATCAGCGAGCAGCCGAGGGAGGTGTCCGTATAGAAGGCTTGCGAATAGAACCAGATGTCCATATCCGCCAGGGTGACGGTGCGGCTGAGGTACTGACCCAGCAGATCGAGCGCTCGCTGCACTTGAGGTGGTGCGCCCTGCGCAGAGGCGGGCAGCAGCGTCAGCGCGGCACTCAGCAGAGCCAGGATCGACAACACGGCGGTTCGTCTGAACATGGTGAGCCTTTCCAATTAAACCAAAAACAAACATTCCCTGTTCATTCTAACCCGAAGCAGGTTGTCAACAGCGTCGTGTTTCGGTGTAGTCATCCAATTTCGCCCCAACACAATCGGTTCAAGCCCGTCACGGAGAGGCGCTGGTTCACAGCCGCACCTGATACAGCCGATCCAGGCGTTCGCGGGCGGACCGCAGGATGCGCGCGGCGTCTGAATTCGGCTCGATGACGGCGCGGATTTGCGCAGGGTAGGCATCTGCGGCAGCATCGGGCGACGCCCCGGTCAGGGCGCAGAGCGTCAGCACGGCAGCGCCGCGCGCCGTCACTTCGTCTGAGTCGATGATGTGCAGCGGATGATTCAGCGCATCGGCGATCATCTGCGTCCAGGCGCGCGACGCCCGAATCACGCCGCCGCCCGCCAGGACCAGGCAGTCTTCCGGCGCGCCCATGCGCTCGAAGATCGACGCCAGGCGCAGGGCGACGCCTTCCATCGCCGCCTGAAGGATGTCGATCGGGTTGGTATCCATGCGCAGCCCGAAGATCGCTCCGGTGGCATCCAGCGCATAGCCGGGGCTGCGCTCTCCCGCCAGCAGCGGCAGAAAGGTCAGCCCGTGCGCGTCCGGCGGACGCAGCAGCAGGACATCCTCGAGCGGATCGGTCAGGTTGAGGACCGAGCGCGCCCAGGCGTAGATGTTGCCGCCTTCGGTGGTCGCCCCGCCGATCAGATGATGGGCAGCGGTGACACGATAGCCGAACAAGCCAAGAGGCAGTGCCGGGATTCCCCCGGTCAGCACGCGGCGCAGCGCCGCGGTCGTCCCCACCGTGAGAGCGACGCGGTCCGCACCGACGGC
>JABWBO010000160.1 GCA_013360465.1 Anaerolineae bacterium
CTGACGGATGATGTTCAGGAGTTCTGCTTCGCGTGCGCTATTCATGCCTTTCTTTATAGCTCACTTCTTCCCGTTTGGCGATACCCCTGAGCAGTTACGAGAATCCATGAAAATAACAGCGGGCAGGCTGCTGCCGCAGTCTGCCCCGCTGAAGATGAGTGAATCACAATACATCTGGCTCCATTAATGGAGAATAGGTTTAGACCTGGCGGGATGTAGGGACGCGATTAATCGCGTCCGACACGGCGGACGGCAAGAATGCCGTCCCTATGAATTGCGCCAACTCTAAATCGTTTCTCCATAAGTCAATCTGGTCCACGCTCCTTTAAGGCGATGCCGAACGGCTACCGCTCATGAGCTTTTAGCATAAGGGATCGTGCCCTGCCTTCTCATGAGAGAACTGTTAAAAAACGGGCCGAGGTCCACTTATGTCAGTGGTGGTTCGCCCGCTTCAGGTTGAATGATCCCCGGAACGTTTACTGGAAAACGTAGAACTCGGAAAGCCTCTGCATATTCCACACCTGCTTCTTGCCCCGTCGCCTTATCCCACCCTCGCACCAGATCGACAACGCTTTCATCCAGTTGAGAACGATGCTGCAAAAGCGCCTGTATCTTGCGGTCTGCGTAGGGCGTCACATCGACGGCGGTATTCGGTTTGGTGGTCAGCGCCAGATAAAGTTCGGTGACATGGTGCGGTTCTAACCCTTCGCCCAGCAGCTCCGGAAAGATCGGGCGGGTCTCAGCGCTGGGGAACATGGCGTAAAGAGCGGCTTCACCCGACGCCCGATGATCGGGGTGGTTGATGTAGTCAGACTGTTCATTCTCGACAAGGATCGTAGTCGGGTCCATGATGACGACACGATCCGGCTTGGTCGCGCGAATAACCCGGGTGAGCTGTCGGCGAAGATCGAGCGTCGGTTCAAGCATACCGTCGGCAAAACCGAGGAAGCGCACATCTTCGACGCCGACGATGCGGGCGGCTTCACGCTGCTCCCGCTGGCGCTGCACGACCAGATCGGCGAGATTCGTGTTCGGGTCGTTGCTGCCTGCCGCACCATCGGTCACGATGCAGTAAATCACCGTCGCGCCATGATCGGCCCAGCGCGCCACGCTGCCGGCGGCGCCAAACTCGATGTCATCCGGGTGGGCAACGATGACCAGAATGCGCAGCGGCTTTTCGGCATCTGCTTCCAATTTGAGCGCCATAGTGATCTTATCCTACTTTCTCGACTTCCGGGAAGCGCCGCAGCACCTCGAAAAAACGATCACGATAGTTGTAGGCATCTGCCTCAGATTCCGCTTCAAAACGAAGGCTCAGTACAGGCTCGGTGTTGCTTGCCCGCAGCAATCCCCAGCCGCGCTCGAAACGAATACGCAAACCATCGACGCTGACCATCTCCCCCTGCCCGTCGAGCGCCTGACGTGCGGCGTCGATCACCGTCACCTTCATCTCATCTGGGCATCGCGGGCGATATTCCGGCGTGCTGAAAAGCGTGGGGATCGACGCATTCAGCGCCGAGAGCGGCAGCGGCGCATTGCCGATCAGGCGGAGCAGCAGCCCGGCAGCGAAGTAAGCATCATCGAAGCCATAATAGTTCTCGCCCAGGAAGATATGTCCGCTGGCTTCACCGCCCAGCAAAGCGTCGGTCTCTACCATCTTCGCCTTGACCAGCGAGTGTCCGCTCGCCCACATGACGGGGACTCCACCGAGGCGCGCCACCTCATCGAAGAGTACCTGGCTGGTCAGCACGTCGGCGATCACCGCCGCGCCGGAGTTTCGGCTGAGCATATCGCGCGCCAGCAGGGTAAGTATACGGTCGGCGCCGATGATGCCCCCATGTTCATCGACGATGCCCAAACGATCGGCATCGCCATCAAACGCGATGCCCAGGTCCGCCCCGACTTCGCGCACCCTGGCGGAAAGGAAACGCATATTCTCCGTTTCCTGCGGATCAGGCTGGTGGTTGGGATACGAGCCATCAAGCTCACAGAAAAGCTCGGTGACGCGGTGTCCCCAGGCGCGCAGCAGGCGCGGTCCAAAATAACCGCCAGTCCCGTTTCCGGCATCCACCACGACATGAAGTGGACGGCGCATGCGAAGCCGGGGAACTACATCGACCATGTAATCGACGACAGCAGACTCTTTAGCTGAGACCGAGCCGATATCACCGTCGAAATCGCCCGCAAGAATTAGCTTCAGGAGCGCTTGAATGCTCTCACCGTACAGGTTGCGCGCGCCGACGCACAGCTTGAAGCCGTTCTGTTCTGGCGCGAGGTGGCTGCCTGTGACCATAACGCCGCCGGCATTGTCGTGATGTACAGCGTACCAGTAGACCAGCGGCGTCGAGGCTAAGGCGATGGTGACGACGTCACAGCCGGCGGCGGTCAGTCCTTCGATCAACGCCTGCATTAGCTCCGGCGACGACCCGCGATTGTCGCGCCCGACGATGACACGGCGCTTGCCTTCGGTGCGAAAGAGATAGGTTCCGAACGCCTTGCCGATCAGGGATGCGGCGGTGGCGTCCAGGGGCGCGTTCTCTCCCGCTGCACGCCCACGAATGTCGTATTTCTTGAACAGCTTGGGATCAAGTTGTGCCATCGGCTTGCTCAGGCTCCACCAGGGATAAAAACGGCGCTAAGGTTCTACGATGACGATCTCCTGCTTGACGAACGCGCGCACGCCGTCTTTCAGGTCTTTGTGAACGTGGGTACCGGGTCCAACCTGAACGCGCTCGCCAACCTTCACCCCCGGCATGGTCATCACATCAACCGCCAGGAACGCCCCCTGCCCGATGACCGCGCCAAGCTTGTCTCGCCCGGTGTCGAGCTTGACTCCTTTGACGATGCTGGGCACAGGTCGCCTGTCGATGCGCAGGTTGGCGGTCGTGCAGCCCGCCGAGAAGTTCACATAAGGGGCAAAGACGCTGTCCAGTACACGGCAGGCATGCATATCGCAGTGATCGGCAACATAGCTGCGCGCCACTTCGGTCGTGAAGCCGACATTGCAGTGATCCAGCACCATCGACCCTCGCACAAGGGCGTTATTTCCGACGATAGTGTGCGCGCCGATGTACGCCGGTCCAACAACCGCCGCGCCGGGGAAGATTTTCGCCCCTTCGCCAATGGTGACATTGCCGATCAGCGTCGCCGTCTTGGCAATAAAGGCGCTTTCGGCAACTATCTGCCCTTCCAGCTTAGAAAGGGTGAAGTTCATGATGTCCAGCACATGCCAGGGGAACTTGAGCGCGTTCCAGGGTCCTCTGTAGGGCACAACGCGGTAGACCTGCTCCTTCATCAGGTGATCCATAGCGCGCTCGTAGTGGTCGTCGGAAGGAATGTCCTTACCATATTCGGCGCGAATCGCTTCGAACAAGCGATTGGAGCTGGAATGGATGTGGGCGACGATATTGACCAGACTGCTGGGGCGGTTGGCTGCGCCGGGTTTTTCGACAATGCCGGTGATGCGCCCATCACCAGAAACCACCAGGTAGCCGCCGGGGAAATACTCCTCGCGTTCATACCCCGCGATGAAGGTTGTAGTGGGGTCCGCTGCAAACGCCGCGAGCAGGTCCTGATGAAGATGATTTTCCACCACGTCATGGACCTGAACGACATAGACCGGGCGATCCCTCTCGACCGCTGCCGAGGCGCACAGCAGAGCGTCACCCATCCCTTTGGGATTCGCCTGCACCACCACCTGCGCCTGAACACCTTCAACCGTCTGCGTCGCGATGCGGATATCGCCTTCGCTGTCCGGGTTGGCGACGATGACCACTTCGCGCAGCCCAAACTCGGCATAGTGCCGAAGCTGCCGCTGAAGAAGTGGTTCAGCTCCAAAGCGCAGCAGCGATTTTTCCCGCAGGGGCCACATCCGCGACGAGGCTCCGCCGGCGAGGATGATCAGCAGTGGCATTTCCGCCATCGAGGTCCGTCCTTTAATGATCAGGGTTGGGCAATCATGCAGCGCATATTCTATCGCAAGCATAGCGAAGAACCATGTCGTGTCGATAGGAAAATGCGCAACTCAGCCAATGGACATATTGGTCTTATCTGGTTCTATTTACATCAGTGAGCGACAGTTACCCTAGGAATATTCAACCAACACGAGTTTCCATCTCGGAGAACATCACATGGCAACAAATGGAAGTCACGTCAACGACGCGCACTCGAATGACGATATGGGTGCAACCGGAACGGTCATAGTCAAGCGCGGCTTGGCGCAGATGCTCAAGGGCGGCGTCATCATGGACGTGGTCACGCCTGATCACGCGAAGATCGCCGAGGACGCCGGCGCTTGCGCAGTCATGGCGCTGGAACGCATCCCGGCGGACATCCGCCTGCATGGCGGAGTCGCCCGTATGAGCGACCCGGATATGATTGAAGGCATCATCAACGCCGTGACGATCCCCGTCATGGCAAAATGCCGCATTGGGCATTTCGTGGAAGCGCAAATCCTGGAAGCCCTGGGCATCGACTACATTGACGAAAGCGAAGTTCTGACTCCTGCAGATGAAGAGAATCACGTCAATAAGCACAAGTTCAAGATTCCCTTCGTCTGTGGCGCGCGCAACCTGGGCGAAGCTCTGCGCCGGGTGAACGAAGGCGCGGCGATGATCCGCACCAAGGGCGAGGCAGGGACCGGCGATGTGGTCGAAGCCGTGCGCCATGCCCGCGCCGTGCAGAGCGAAATCCGCCGGCTGACCTCGATGGACGAAGATGAGCTTTACACCTTTGCCAAAAACATCCAGGCTCCATACGACCTGGTGGTAGAGACCGCCAGGCTGGGCCGTCTACCGGTCGTCAATTTTGCCGCCGGCGGCGTCGCCACGCCCGCCGACGCCGCGCTCATGATGCAGCTCGGCATGGATGGCGTTTTCGTCGGCAGCGGCATCTTCAAGAGCGGCGATCCGGCGAAGCGCGCCAAGGCGATTGTCGAAGCTGTCACCCATTTCCAGGATGCAGGTGTGCTGGTCAGTGTCAGCCGGGGACTGGGCGAAGCGATGGTCGGCATCAGTGTCGGGCCTGACCAGGTTATTTTGGGTAAGCGTGGGTGGTAGCGCGCTAGCAGTGGCGGCGCTGTTTCCGGTTGACTTCAACCACACCGACGACAGCGCCGCTTAACATAACCAAGCGACGTTTACCCATCAGCCGGTGAAGCATCTGGTTGACATAGCGGCTTTCCTGCTGCCAAAAACGTTCGAGCGTCAGGTTTGCCAGTTCTTCGAGCGTTGCTTGCTGTACCGCGCTGTTGTGCTGTACGGCAAGCGCCTCTCCCTGTAAGCGATTGCGGGCTTCACGCATCACCTTCAATTGATCGCTGATCTTCGTGATTTCCTCGTCAAAGATGTGCTGCACCTCTTCATGAGCCGTCATCTGTTTGCGAATGACCAAACGCACCTGATCTTCCAACTCGGTGATCTCCGCGTTCAGCTTAGCGACACGTTTCTGCAATCCCGGTAGATCGGGCGCTTGATCGCTGAAAATATCAGTGGTGTTCAGGCACAACATTTGGCGCAGATACTCATCCATACGCGCGATCACTTTGCGCTGACTCAGTACGCCTCGATTGCTGCATTCAGGCAGCATGGGTGATTTGCGCTTGGCTGCCGGACAGTAGACACCCCGGTATCTCTCGTCGGTCTGAGTCGCCAAGAATGAACCACACTCGCCACAGATCATCAGTCCGCTTAGGATGTGCGTGCGGCACGGTCGCGCTTTCCCGCGCATATGCTCCGAGCGGCGGTCGATTTCCTGGCGTATCTTGTCCGCGAGTTCGCCTGCCCAGACTGCTTCATGCGTGTTTCGAAAGATGAGCGCGCCATCCGGGATCGATTCACTCGGATCGTAAATCCAACGCCCGTAGCGAAAACCATTTTCGGCATCCTTGCTGTTGTGGAAACGTGCCATGTGTCCCCAAAACAGCAGTTTCATGATCAAGCGGTACATCTGATTCGGGTAGAACATGTCGCCCTTGTCGTTGACATGCCCGTAACGTTTGTACAGCTCGACTTCAATGCTGTCCCACGCAACGCCCTCAAGCACCAGTGCAGCGAGATCATCCCAAAGGCGACGTCTCTGCTCGTCCACGACAAGGCGGATCGCTTTCCCGGTCTTTTCATCACGAATGACACGATGCGATATGGGAATACGGCTTGTAATCGGCAGCCCACGTCTGGCAAGGTCGGTCATGGCGGTGTCACGGGCTTTCACAAGGCGATCTATTTCGCCCGCTGCCTTGAAACCGGACATGGCGATCCACATGCGGTAGTTGCGTTCGTCGATCAAACCGTCTGCCAGCGAGAAAATAGTCGCGCCGCTTTTGATGACCTGCTCGGTAATGTAAGCGTGAAGCGCTTGCGTTCGCGCAAAGCGGTCACCATCACGGATGATCAATACGTCGAAGTCTTTCGCTTCCCAATGTGCTTTGAGGCGATAGAACGCATCGATGCCTTCTTCAGCCGCATCAGCCGCCAATTCGTGAAAATCGATGTGGCGTCGGCTGTGACCCGGTACTTTCATCAAGTCCACAACCTGCCACCCGTTCTTTTGCGCGTGAAGTCTCGACTGTTCTTCCTGTTCCGGCAAACTGACCTTTTCAGGTTCATGCTGCGCGTGTGTCGAAACCGCGCACCAGATAGCAGCGCGCAGCGGAGACATCATTCATCCTCCGCTGCGGGCGGAACAGCCCGATACTTCCACTCATAGCCGATAGGTCCATGACGCGGAATCTGCATTGTTTCGATCAAACCAGCATCGACCAGCTTGGCAAGCAAAATCACGTCCCATTTGTTGAGTGCCGTCTTGTTGACGCGCTTGGCAAGCTCCGTCCGATTGACCCATGTTCCGACTTCGCGCAGCGCATCCAAAATTTGCTGTGCTTGCGGCGTTAACGGAATTGGATTAGGGGACGGAGACGACATAAGTAAACTCACCGGATACATACGCGCGTATACCTCCGAGTATAGGGTGTTTGCGCTCACTTGGCAACCACCTAACCTAATTTTGTTCTGTTTCCGGCGTTTGGAAAATTAGCTTTGCCATGTCACGCAGCGCACGCCGATCCCCGCCGAAGATCGCGTCGAGCTGCTCCGGCGTGAGCATCGAGTCTCCACCGGGGAGACTGACGAATGTCGTGCGCAGCGATGGATGCAGGCGATCAAGGTCATTCGATTCTTCAGATTGTGCTGTATTCTGCTTTGCACGTTCCACAGGTCTACTCCGAACCATACTCGTATATGTACAGCCTACCAAAGTCGATCAGGCGAAAACCCGGAATCGTCCAGTTTTGGGTTGGGAATCCTCCGGGTCTGCATGGAAGATTCCGGTTTTTGGCATTCTGGCGTGATACCCATAGGTATGCGCGTGATGACACCAGCGTATCAAAGTGGGTATGGCGAATCCCTGAAATATTTCAGAATCGCGTTGTCAATTTTTCAGGAACTTCGCGCAAAATTTCAGCCCGCCGCCTCTATTGATTTCAACGTATCACACTGGAATTGACAAACATCCGGAATCGTCCGGTTTGGAGTGGAATGTTCCAGTTTTATCGGTACTCATAGCGGATCGGGGAAACAAAAAGCTGGTGCATCTTGTGGTTCTCCACGGTAAACGGATGCGACCAGTATTGGCGATCACCCTATACCCAACGCTCATCCTCAAAACAGAGGTAAAATAGGGGGCACAATCTGATGAGGATAGACCAGATGTTGACCGATGTCTTGAAGCAGGAATTGGACAAGCTCAATCGAGCCGAAAAGCTCCGGGTCGTTCAGATGCTCGTCGAGCAGCTTGCTCAGGAAGAAGAACTGCTCACCTCGCGTGAGTATGAAATTTGGTCGCCCTATGACGCTCCGGGCGCGGCAGCGATTCTCATGGACATGCTTGAGGAAGATCGACGCAACAATGGCTGATGTCGCACGATTCCCCTACACGACTGTCCGCAACTCGCTCGGTGAAATCGCCATGCGCCCGATCCTACCGGTGACTCTGTCCTATCGCGGTACGCCGATTGAGGCACAGGGTCTTTTAGATACGGGCGCGGATGTCAATGTGCTGCCCTATAACCTCGGTATGTCGCTTGGCGGGGATTGGGATCAGGCACGAACGGGGCTGCGACTTTCCGGCAATCTTGCTCAGTAGATAATCTTCAAAATAGAGAGCGATGAGATAAAATAGCGGGCATGATCATGCGATATAGCTACCTCAACACCTATCCCAATGTCTTTCTGAA
>JABWBO010000036.1 GCA_013360465.1 Anaerolineae bacterium
TTCTGCTCAAGCGTTTCCCGGTTGGCTGGCATAGCGCTTCACTTTCTACTTGGTGATGCTTTAGCCTATATCATTTTGCACTAACTTGAAATGCACCCTTGCGAGCGCGGGAGTCTTGTCACCCCGCCAAAACCATGATATGCTTATAAGCGACGAAAAGTGGGCGCTGACCCACTTTTTCGTGTATCGGCGTGAACCACAGCAGCGACCTGTCCGTTTGCCCGCCGCGTCACATCCCCTTGCGAGTCCGTTGGGAGCTAACACGAAACACCATGAAGAGTGAGTTTGAAGTCGCGTTTAACGAGATCTCTCAACTTCGCGAGCTTTCGCGCGACGTTGTGCTGGATGCCCTGCGCACGGCGCTTGTTTCGGCGTACAAGCGTGATGTCGGCTTACAGTCACAGCATGTCGAGGTCAACATCGACCCGAACAGCGGGCGAACGCGAATTTTCGTCGAAAAAGAAGTGGTCGATGACGTTCAGGACGACCGCACCGAGGTCCTGCTGGAAAATGCGCGTTACTTCGACCAGAACGCCAACTACGGCGATATGGTCATGGTGCAGTTGGAAGGTTCGACCAAACGCTTCGGGCGCATCGCCGCCCAGACCGCCAAGCAGGTCGTCCTGCAGAAGATTCGTGAGGCGGAGCGCAAGACCCTCCTCGACGAATACAAGGACCGCGAGGGTGATCTGGTTCACGGCACGGTGCAGAGCATTAACGGCGGCGTCGTGACCATCAGCCTGGGGCGCGCCGAAGCGATCATGCCCAAGAAAGAGCAGATCCCCAGCGAAAAGATCAAGCCGCACGACAAAGTGCGCGCTTACATCGTGAAAGTGGAAGATACCAACCGGGGTCCGCAGATCGTCGTCAGCCGCAGCCACCGCAACATGCTGCGCCGCCTGCTGGAATATGAAGTCCCGGAAATCTTCAACGGACAGGTTGAAATCAAGAACATCGCCCGCGAAGCCGGCGGGCGTTCCAAAGTGGCAGTCGCCGCCTTGCAGGAAGGCATCGACCCGGTCGGAGCCTGCGTCGGACAGCGCGGCATCCGCATCCAGAACATCGTCACCGAACTTCACGAGAAGATCGATGTGATCGAGTGGAGTCCCAATCATGAGTCGTTCATCGCCAAAGCGCTCAGCCCGGCGCGCGTGTCTGGCGTCTATTTGAATGACGACCCGGATGAGGGCAGGACTGCCCTGGTCATCGTGCCGGAAGACCAGCTCTCTCTGGCGATTGGTCGCGAGGGGCAGAACGCCCGGCTCGCCGCCAAGCTCACCGGCTGGCGCATCGACATCAAGAGCGTGCCGGAAGCCGTCATCGAGGCGCTGGAGGCGATTGACCGCCCGCCGCTGAACACCATCTCCGATCAGTATCCGGAAATGGTCAATGACGTGCGGCGCATCATGGCGAAGCGCGAGATGGCGAAGACGGTCATGGCGGAAGAATTCAACGCCCTGGCGAAGTTTGCCGATCTAGTCCAGCGCCGCATCCAGCAGGTGCAGGAGCAGCGGCGCAAGGATCGTCTGGCGGAGATCGCCGCCGTCAAGAGTACCCTGCCCGCGGCGGCGTTCCATATGTCGGTCGACCAGCTGGAGCTTCCCGATGCCGTCATCGACACGCTCCGTCCGTTCAACAATGTCGGCGAAGTCATGCTGCGCTTCCTGGTGGATGAAGCCCGCATCAAGAACGCGCTGCGTGACGCCCCGGCTAACGCGCTCAAGCAGCTCCAGGATGCCCTCGACCGGCTGATCATTCCGCAGGAGGCGTATGCGGCTGCCGAGGCAGAAGAGCTGGCGGCACAGCAGGCGGCGGAAGCAGCGGCAGCGGCGGAAGCCGGTGAAGAAGATCACGCGGCGCTGGAGGCAGGTTTAAGCGCCGATGATGGTCATCAGCCGCAGACGGAACCGGCGCGCGGCAAGCGACCGTCGATCGGCGCTGCACAAGAGGCGGAACCGGACTTCGCGCCCACCTTCCAGGATGCCGACGACCCGACGGACCTGACAGGCAAGAAGAAAGGTAAGAAGAAGAAGGGGCGTCAGCTCATCTACGACGAGGATCGCGGCGGTATGGTGGTGAAGCGCCAACGCAAACATGGTCGCAGCGACTGGGAAGAATGGGATGAGTGAGCAGCGCGGGCGCCTGGCGAAAGCCTCTGGCGCAGCAATGCCGCGCCGCGTTCCCGTGCGCACCTGCATCGTCTGCCGCGAGCAGGCGGGCAAGCGGGCGTTGACTCGTCTGGTGCGCCGCGTGGACGGTGTCTACGTGGATCCCAGCGGAAAGCAGCCAGGACGCGGGGCATATCTCTGCGACAGCGCCACCTGTTGGGAGAAAGCGGCTTCTGGCGACGTGCTGGCGAAAGCCCTGCGCACGACGCTCACGCCGGAAGATCGCCATCGTATACGGAATCACAAGGCAGCCCCATGACCGGCTTAAGCAGGGTCAACAACCGAATGGTGTGGGCTGCCGTTCAAAGCAATCGCACAGCAAACGGGCGAAGGGTGTCAGGATAGCGTTCTAGGCGATTCCTGCGCCATCGCTCCACCCAGGAGAGGTTCGTATGGCACAGGAAAAGCAAATCGTTTTAGTTCCCGATTTCATCAGCGTCCGCGAAGTCGCGGAGCTGATCAGCGCCAGCCCTATCGACGTGATGAAGCGCCTGATCGCCAATGGCATCATGGCGTCGATCAACCAGCAGATCGACTACGAAACCGCTGCTATCGTCATCGAGGAGATGGGCTTCGAGGCACAGTCGGCATCCGCTGCTGCCGCCAGAGCCGAGCGTGAACGTCAGCGCGAGCAGACAACCCAGACCTGGCGCAAGGTCTATGACGAGGAACGGCGCGAAGACCTGAAATCGCGATCCCCCATCGTCACCATCCTGGGACACGTCGATCACGGCAAGACCACGCTGCTCGATACCATCCGCCGCACCCACGTCGCCGAAGGCGAAGCCGGCGGCATCACCCAGCACATCGGCGCGTACCGCGTCACGCATCACGGCAAGACCATCACCTTCCTCGACACCCCCGGTCACGAAGCCTTCACGCAGATGCGGGCGCGCGGCGCTCAAGGCGCAGATATCGTCATTCTGGTGGTTGCCGCCGACGACGGCGTCATGCAGACCACCCGCGAGGCGCTCAGCCATGCCCGCGCCGCCAATGTGCCCATCGTCGTGGCGATCACCAAGACCGACAAGCGCAACGCCAACATCGAGCGCGTCAAGCAGCAGTTGAGCGAAAACGGCTTGACGCCGATGGACTGGGACGGCGACACCTTCGTCGTGCCGGTCGCCGCCGTTCGCGGCGACGGGATCGATGATCTGCTGGAAGCGATCACACTGGTCTCTGATGATCAGGAGATCTACGCCAATCCTGAAGCGGACATCGCCACCGGGACCGTGCTTGAGGCGCGCATGGACAAGCAGAAGGGGGTGATCGCCACCCTGCTGGTCTTCAACGGCACGCTGAAGCGCGGCGACAACATCATCGCCGGCAACGCCTACGGCAAGGTCAAGGCGATGTTCGACGAAAGCGGCAAACAGCTTCGCGAAGCGCTCCCTTCGACGCCGGTAGCCGTGCTGGGGCTGCATACCGTCCCCAACCCCGGCGATACCTTCGAGACGGTGGACAGCGATAAGACGGCGCGCGCCATCTCTGACCAGCGGCAAACGGCGGCAGAAGCGGCGGAGGTCAGGGGCGGGCGCGCGGCGGTCACCCTGGAAGAGATTTTCGCCCAGGTCCGTCAGGGCGCTGCCAAGGAGCTGAACCTGATCCTGCGCGTCGATGTGCAGGGGTCGCTCCAGCCAATCGTCGATCACCTCAAGCACACCGAAGAGAATGCCGAAGGCATTAAGCCGCGCATCCTGTCCGCCGATGTCGGCAACATCTCGGAAAGCGATGTCATGCTCGCCAGCGCCTCCAACGGCATCGTCATCGGCTTCAATGTCGAACCGGACACCGCCGCCCGGCGCGCTGCCGACGCCCATAACGTCGAAATCCGGGGCTACAGCGTCATTTACAACCTGTTCGAAGACATCGAACTGGCGCTGAAGGGGATGCTTCAGCCGGTTTACGCCAACAAGACCATCGGCGTGGCAGAAGTTCGCCAGCTCTTCCGCGTGCCGCGCATCGGCACGATTGCCGGATGCATGGTCCTGGACGGCGAAATCCGCCGCAACGCCAAGGTGCGCGTCAAGCGCGGCGATCAGGTCCTCGGCGAAGACATCAGCATCGGCTCGCTCAAGCGAATGCAGGAAGACGTGCGCGAAGTGCGCGGCGGTTTCGAATGCGGCATCGGCTTGAGCGGATTCGACAACTATAAAGAAGGCGACCGTATCGAGTGCTACGTCAGCGAGCGCGTCAGCTAGATGCGCCGCTGAAGCCTTCACCGGAAGCGGCGGGCGACTGCCGTCCGCCGCCCCATGCCGCACTCCTGAAAAGGACCTGAGATGCCTTACAAACAGGAACGTGTCTCTGGACGCATTCGCAAAATCCTCAGCACGTTGATCTTTCGTGAAGTCGCCGACCCTCGGCTGGCAGGGATCACCGTCACCGACGTTGAGATCGATGCTGAACTAATGTATGCCACCGTCTATGTCAACGCGATGGGCGAGGAAGAACGCGAGCCGGAGGTCATGATCGGGCTGGAACACGCCAAGGGCTTCCTGCGCCGTGAGGTTGCCCATCGTCTGCGCCTGCGCCGCGCGCCGGTACTCACCTTTAAGTGGGACGCCAGCCTGGAGCGCGGCGAGCGCATCAGCCACCTGCTCTCTGAGCTGGACATCCCTGCCGAAGAAACATCCGACGAAGATGCAGACACCTCGGTTGGCGCTGCCGATGACGAGGATGTGGGAGGAGAAGAACGTGACTGACGCCCCGCCGCCCTACGCGCCGACTCCGCAGTGGGACCAGGCGACAGCAGCCGTCGATTCGGCGGCGTCGATCCTGCTGGTCACCCACGTCAGCCCGGACGGCGACGCCATCGGCTCGCTGCTGGGACTCGCCAATGCGCTGCAACAGCGCGGCTGCAAGGTCGCGCAGATGGTCGTCGATGGCGGCGTTCCCGATTATCTCGCCTTTCTTCCGGGCGCATCCGGCGTGCGCGCCGCTGCCTCTGGCGACTTCGATCTGTTGATCTCGCTGGATTCCAGCGACGACGAGCGCAGCGGCGACGCCGGCGTCTATGGTCGAGCGCACAGCCGCCAGGTCATGAACATCGATCATCACGTCACCAACACCGGCTTCGGGGCGATCCATCTGGTCCTGCCAACCGCCGTCTCGACCACCGAGATCGTGCAGCGCTGGCTGGAACGGATGAACCAGCCGCTTACGCCGGAGATCGCTGTCCCCTTGCTGACCGGGCTGATCACCGACACTATCGGCTTTCGCACCAGCAACGTCACCGGCGAGACGCTCACCCTGGCGCAGCGCTTGATGGATGCCGGCGCTTCCCTGAATGAGATCATGCAGCGGACGCTGAGCAGCAAGAAGTACGCCGTCATGAAGCTGTGGGGCGACGTCCTGCCCAGCACCCAGTTGGAGGACGGCATCATCAGCGCCGTCATCACACAGGAGGCTGTCAAGCGCGCCGGGCTGCCGGAGATCACCGACGGCGGACTGGTCGAATTCCTGGTCACCGCCAACGAAGCCCAGATCTCCGTCGTCTTCAAGGAGAAGGATGACGGGCGCATCGAGGTCGGATTCCGCAGCAAGCCGGGCTATGAGGTCGGCGGAGTCGCCTTCTCGCTCGGCGGCGGCGGTCATAAACAGGCGTCGGGCGCGACGATCCCCGGTCCGCTCGAAGCCGCGCGCGCCCGCGTCATGCCGCTGCTGCGCAGCGCCTACCAACAGGGTAAGCCCGCCTTTTCATGATCTTCGGCTTCCTCAACATCGACAAGCCGCGCGGTATGACCAGTCACGATGTGGTCAATCACATCCGACGGATCATACGCACGCGCCAGGTGGGTCACGCCGGCACGCTCGACCCGATGGCGACCGGCGTCCTGATCATCTGCGCCGGAGCAGCCACCCGGCTCAGCGACTACGTGATGAGCGATACCAAAGCCTACCGCGCCGTCGTGCGTTTGGGCGTCGAGACCGATACCTACGACGCCGACGGGAAAGTCCTCGCCGAAGCAGACGCGAGCGCGATCAGCCGCCAGCAGGTCGAGGATGCCCTCGCCGGGTTTCGCGGCGACATCCTGCAAACGCCGCCAGCATTCAGCGCCATCAAGCGCGGCGGGAAAAAGCTCTATGAGCTGGCGCGGCAGGGAAAAGCCATCGAACTGCCGCCGCGCCCCATCTCGATCTTCAGCCTGGAGATCGTCGAATGGGGACCACCGCAGGTGACGCTGAACGTCGTCTGCTCCGCCGGGACCTACATCCGCAGCATCGCCCACGATCTGGGCGCGGCGCTGGGGGTTGGCGCGCACCTGACCGGGCTGACGCGCACCGCCAGCGGCGGCTTCCAGCTTGCGCAGGCGACGCCGTTGGATACACTCATCGCCAGTCAGGGTGCGTCTACCTATCTGATTCCTCCAGCGGTTGCTCTGCGTCGCTATCCGCGCATCACGCTGGAAGCCGCCGAGATCGACGATCTGCGTCATGGGCGTAAAATTCCGGCAGAGTCACTCCTAGCCGACGGCGCGGACGCTGTCGGCGGCAATGTCGTGATGGCGTTCGACCTTCTCGACAGGCTTGCCGCCGTCTGCGCGCTGCGCGACGGCTGGCTGCATCCGTCAAAAGTCTTCGCAGAAACGCCGGACGACTCGGCTGTCGAGGATGATCCGGCAGAGTACGAAACGGACTCGCGATGATTCACATTTCCGACCTGGGCGCTATCGATCTGGTCAAGTCATCGGTGGTCACGATAGGCGTCTTCGACGGCGTCCATCGCGGACATCGCTTCCTGCTGCGGCGAATCGCCGAAGAAGCACGCGCCAGCAGTCGGCTTGCCGTCGTCGTCACGTTCTACCCGCACCCCGACATCGTGGTGCGCGGCTTGACCGGGCGCTACTACCTCCTCCACCCCGATGAGCGCGCCCGCATGATGGGGGAACTGGGGGTCGATGTCGTCGTGACGCTGCATTTCGATGATGCTCTGCGCCAGGTGCGTGCCGCCGCCTTCACCGACCTGCTGGTGGAACACCTCAGGGTCGAAGCCCTGTGGGTGGGCGCAGACTTCGCGCTCGGCTACCAGCGTGAGGGAAACGTCGCCTTCTTGCAGCGCCAGGGCGAGGCGAAAGGTTTCGAGGTCAAAGTCCTCGATCTGCTGATGGCGGACGCCGGCGAAGAGGGCGCGATCAGCAGCACCGCCGTGCGCGAGGCGCTGGCGCAGGGCGAGGTCGCGCGGGCGGCAGACTGGCTGGGCTACGGTTATCGCGTGAGCGGTCCGGTGGTGCGCGGGGCGCAGCGGGGACGCACCATCGGCTTTCCAACCGCCAACATCCAGGCGTGGGAGTCGCAGGTCATCCCGGCGAACGGCGTCTATGCCGGCTGGGCATTCCTGGGCGACGAGCGCTTCATGGCGGTCACCAACGTGGGCAACCGTCCGACGTTCGACGGTCAGGGGGTAACCATCGAAGCGCACCTGCTCGATTTCGACCGGGACATCTACGATCAGACGCTCACCTTCACCTTTGAACACCGTCTGCGCGCGGAGATGAAGTTCAGCGGCATCGATGCGCTGATCGCGCAGATCAAAGCCGACGCCGAGGCGGGTCGAGCGCTGCTCTCCGAACCATAGGGAATTCGGCTATACTGGATGGCAGATGAGCAAGGATGATGTGCGATGGCGGTCTCAACTCACACGATGATGATCATGCTGTCCGACGACGAGCGCGATCTTCTGCAAGCTTTTGCCAGCGAACAGGGAATCGCCGATCCCGCCAATGCGGTCGGACAACTGCTGCGTGAATATGCCAGGGCAATCGACATGATCTGGGAGCTGAAACTCTCTCAGAACAACGGGGCGCTTGACGACCTGCTGAAGCAGGTGCGGGCAGACTCCGCCGCCGGTCTGACTGATACCCTCACGCCCGATTTGCTTGACGATGAATTCTAGAACGCATGCCGAATTCTGGTCTCGCTACAATGATCTGCCTCCTGAAGTCCGCAGACTTGCACAGAGCGCCTACCGGCTGTTCCGCCAGGACCCCTTCCATGCAAGTCTGCAATTCAAACCCGCCAAAGGACACCGGAATCTTTACTCCGTGCGCATCGGGCTGAAGTATCGTGCCCTCGGCACGATGACAGGGATCAACGAAATCACCTGGTTCTGGATAGGCACGCACGACGAGTACGATACGCTGCTGCGGTGACAGCAGGGTAACTTGTCAGTCTGCCGCCGCCGGCTGCACCGCCGCCGCTTCTGCCGCGAGAGTCGCCTCTTCCGCGATGATCTGCTCGGACACCAGCACCCGCTTGAAAGCGGCAATCGCCACTTCGATCATCGTCAGGTCCGGCTGGCGCGTCGTCAGGTGTTGCAGCGCCAGGTTGGGGATGATGATCGCCCGGATGATCGGGCTGTCCATATGGCGCGCCGTGAAGCGGATGAACTCGTAGGCGATCCCGGCGATCACCGGCACGAGCAGGATGCGCGAGATCACCAGCCAGATGAATTCCGGGCGACCGAAGACCGAAAACACCAGCACGCTGACGAACACCACCGTCAGCAGAAACGCCGTGCCGCAGCGGGGGTGTTCAATCGGATAGCGCTGCACCACTTCCGGGGTCAGCTCGGCGCCTGCCTCGTAGGCGTTGATGGTCTTGTGTTCCGCGCCGTGATAGCCGAACAGCCGCTTAACGTCCTTCATCCGCCCGATCAGCCAGATATAGCCGACGACGATCAGCAGTCGGACCACGCCTTCCAGCAGGTTGACCAGAAACGACGTATGTTCCAGCCCGAAGAGCGATTCCAACCCCGAAGCGGCTGCCGTAGGGATGACGAAGAACAGCCCGACGCTCAGCAGCAGTGAGACAGCCAGCGTTCCGTAGCCCAGGGGCCCATTGAAGCTGACGTTCTCCTCTTCGCCCAGGGCGACATCCGCCGACCACATGAGCGCCCGCGTACCCAAGCCCAGCGCGTCCCACAAGCCTACGATGCCGCGCACGAACGGCGTCCTGGCGATCCAGCCCCGATAAACCGTCGCGTTGATCGGCTGCTCATGGATGACGATCTCCCCTTTGGGGTTGCGCACCGCGACGGCGAACTTGTGCGCGCCGCGCATCATGACGCCTTCGATGACGGCTTGCCCGCCGTAGGAAAACTGCTTCGGTGTGCTGCTCATCCGCTTCTCTTCTTTCTGTACCGTATGCCGCCTAGTATAGTACCGTTTTGCCCAGTTTATAAGGAACGTTCCCCGCGCTCCGGTTGACATTAGAACGCCCGTGCTGTATCATGATGCTATCTGTTGATACCAGGAGGCGTGTCATGTCCAGCCGGATTCTCACCCTACACCCTCAGGGCAAGCAGGGCGTCAGCATCGACCTTGCCAAGTACAATCAGGTTGCCGATACGCTGCGCGAAGTACTCTTCGACCGCGAACTCACCTTCGGCGAACTGCGCTCCGAGATCGAGTCGCGCCTCAACGGACGATTCGACGGGTCGATCGGCTGGTATACCACGACGATCAAGCTCGACCTGGAAGCGCGCGGCGAGATCGAACGCTTCGGAAAAAGCCCACAGCGCCTGCGCATCGTCAGTCAAAACTGAGCGGCTCCAGGACGCCGCCGCGCGCTGCAAAGACTCCCTCTGCTGACTCGCCAAGGGTCAGAATCGCCGGCTGCCCGCCGACAGCGCACCCATCGACAGCATTACAGACCGCACCGCTCAGCGCCAGTGTATGCCTGCCGTTGAACGGACGCACGGGTACTGCCGCGCCGGCGGCGTCGATCAGGTCGCCGTTCGCCGCACTCTGAACCATCACCTCCGCCGGCTCAGCGGTGCGCGCCCACAGGACCAGCGATTCCCGACCATCGGCATGGCGCAGCCGCACGACATCGACCGCCGTTGTCTGCGCCAGCGCCGCGTCGGTCACGTCAGCGAACCCCCCGGCGACCATTCGCCAGGTCTCGTAGGCAGGACGGCGGCTCTCATCGGCGCGGATCAAGCCGAAGGACTCCGCCCCCGGCGGCAGAAAGGAGTCGAAGAGTTTGTAAGCGGCGATGCGCTCCGCCCCAGCAGCGAGACCCAGCGCCGCTGCCTGGACCAGAAACGCGCTCTGCTGTTCCAGCGTGATCTGCCAGGTAGGGCGCTCGACACGCCACGCCGGATCGAGGTTGGGCGAGGCGTTGGTCTCGACGATCCACAGCGCCTTGTCGCCGAAGCCGTAGCGTTCCAGCGCCTCCTGGTTGGCGCGGGTGATGTCGTAAACCGTGTCCGTTCGAAAATAGACATGGACCGTCAGGGCGTCGAAGTAATCGCCGTGCGCGGCGGCTTCCGGGTCGGCGGCGATACGTTCGAGCAGGCGGTCCACGTAGAGCCGCCGGTCATGGTTGACATCGTGCCAGTAGGTCGTGCCGGCGATGTGTATTTTCGCCTGTGGGTTGCCCTGACGCGCCGCGATGGAGGCGACTCTGAGCAGCTGAAAGTAATCGTCCAGACTCCCGGCGAAGATGAAGCCGTAAGTCCCGGCGGGAATATCCGGCTCGTTCCAGATGATGAACCGACTCACCCCGCGCTCGGCATAGTAGGCGGCAGCCCGGCGCATGAAATTCGCCCACAGGTTGCCCGGATCATCGACCGGCAGGTACAGCCCGCGAGGGACCCCGGCATTGGGCGGACCCTCCGTCGCCCAGGCAGGCGTGTGCTTGACGACGGCGACCACCTCTCGCCCGCAGTCGCGCGCCGCCGCCAGCCAGCGGTCATCGACGTTGAGTGTGTTCCAGTCGTCGGAAGATGTGGGCTGATGCTGCGCCCAGTCGAAGATGATGCGTTCCCACCCCACGCCCAACGCGCAGGCGTCCTCTGGCAGCCAGAACGCCTCGACCACGCCGAAGCGGTTGAAGTCGGGTTCGGAGTCGTCCTGCGCCCCTGCGCCGAACGCCGCCAGCAGCGCCGCCAGCGCCGCTATGACGAAGCGCGCCGCACGTCCACGAGGTTGAGCTGCGGCGTCCGCTGACCGTTCCACTCGTTGATCTCCAGTTGATAGACGACATCGACCCGCGCCGCGTCGTTCGGGTAAGCCTCCGACAGATGAAAGCCGATGGCGTCGACCGGCGGCAAACCATTGCGCCCCAGCTTCAGACGGACGTGCCGCTCGTCCTTGCCGACCAACCGGTGTTCCAGCACGCGCAGCCCGCGCGTCACGAAGGTGGGCGGCGGATTGCTGTGCCCGGTCGGGTCGAGCCGCTGAAGCTCGACCGCCAGTTCCAGCGCGATGGCGCGGGCGTCCAGCTCCATGTCGATGTCAATGGTCGGCGCGAGTTCCTGCGCATCGAGTGCCTGTCGAGCGAGCGCCATCAGGCGTTCGCGCAGCGCCGGGATATTCTGGTTGACGACGGTGAAACCCGCCGCCTGGGCGTGTCCGCCGTGCCGCACCAGCAGATCGGCGCACTGGTCGAGCGCACTGGTGATATCGAAGCCGGGGATGCTGCGGCAGGAGGCGCGGCTCTCGGTCTCCCCCTGCTCCAGGATGATCGCCGGGCGGTAGAACTCCTCGACCAGCCGCCCCGCCACCAGCCCGACGATGCCCGGCTTGAAGCTGGGATCGCCGGCAAAGATCAGCGGCTCGTCTTCGGCGTTGAGCAGCTGGCTGCGAATCATCTCCTGCGCCTGTCGGGTCAATTCCTGCCGCTGAAGGTTCAAGTTTTGCAGCTGAAGCGCCAGATCGGCGGCGCGGGTGTCATCGCGTGTGACCAGCAGCTCGTAAGCGATCATGGCGCTGTCCAGCCGGCCGGCGGCATTGATGCGCGGTCCGATGGCGAAGCCGATGCTGGAGGCGTTGATGCTGCCCGGCTTCAGCCCGGCGACTTCGGCGAGCGCTCGCAGCCCTGGGCGTTTGGTCTGGTTCAGCATCGCCAGCCCGCGTTTGACCAGCGCTCGATTCTCCAGGCGGTTGAGCGGAGCCAGGTCGGCGACCGTGCCTATCGCCACCAGATCGAGCAGGTCCTCCGCTGTCAGCGGCGCCTGCGATTCCGATCCACCGCGCCCGGTCTGTATCCCGGCGATGGTCAGCAGCGCCTCCGCCAGACGAAACGCCACGCCGACGCCCGCCAGCATATCCTCGGTGTAAGCTACATCGCCCAGTTTTGGGTTGATCACGGCGTAAGCGTCGGGGATGTCCGGTCCGATGGTGTGATGGTCGGTGACGATGATGTCTAAGCCGGCAGCCTTGCCATCCTCGACTTCGACCGAGGAGCGAATGCCGCAGTCCACCGTGATGACCAGCTTCACCCCCTGGCGCGCCAGCCGGATCAGGGCGTCGCTGTTCAGCCCATAGCCTTCATCAACGCGGTGCGGGATGTAGGCGACGGCATTCGCGCCCAGCGAGCGCAGCGTTTGCATCAGCAGCGCCGTCGAAGTCACGCCGTCGGCGTCGAAATCACCATAGACGGCGATCAGCTCGCGCGCCTTGATCGCCTGACGGATGCGCGACAGGGCGCGGTCGATGCTCAGCCGCTTGCCGCGAAAGCCGAGGACACCGCCTGCCGCCGGGTCATCCGCCTGCAAGAAACGCGCAGCGACCGCCTCGTCGGTCAGACCGCGATTGTAGAGGGTCTGCGCCAGCACAGCGCTCATCGCGCGGTAACGCGCCAGAAGATCAGGAGGGGCGGCAGGCGCTGTCTGCCAACGTTTCAGTCCGGGCATAGCAATGCGGTGTGCTAAAATCCTGCTCATCGGCAGCGGATACGTGGACCTATTCTAACCTGTCAGAGGTCTTTCACGCATATGGCAAAAATCGTCTTTATGGGGACGCCTGATTTCGCCGTCCCAACGCTTCAGGCATTGATCCGCCATCACGCGGTCGTGGGCGTCGTAACCCAACCCGACCGTCCCGCCGGGCGCGGGCGCGAGGTGCAGATGTCGCCGGCCAAACAGATCGCGCTGAGCGCCGGCATACCCGTCTTTCAGCCGGAAAAGATTCGCCGACCGGATGCCATCGCCGAGCTGCGCCGCTGGGATGCCGATCTCTACGTGGTCGCCGCCTTCGGGCAAATCCTGCCGCAGTCGGTGCTGGATATTCCGACATACGGGTCGATCAATGTTCACGCCTCGCTTCTGCCCCGCTGGCGCGGCGCTGCCCCCATCCAGGCGGCGATTCGTGCCGGCGACGCCGAGACCGGTGTGACGATCATGCGTATGGACGCCGGACTGGATACCGGACCGATGCTGACGAACCGGGCAATTCGCATCGCCCCGGACGAAACCGGGCAGTCGCTTCATGACCGGCTGGCGATTCTCGGCGCGGATCTGCTGATCGAGACGCTGCCGGGCTACTTCGACGGCACGATCCAGCCGCAGCCGCAGCCCGATCAGGGCGTGACCTTCGCGCCGCGCATCGAAAAGGAAGAAGGGCGCATCGACTGGCAGCAGCCCGCCCTCGTCATCGAACGGATGCTGCGAGCCTTCACCCCCTGGCCCGGCGCATTCACCACGTGGGATGGGCAGATGCTCAAGGTGCTGGCGGGCGCAGCGGTCGAGGGCAGCGCAGCACCGGGTCTGGTCGCCGCACGCGGGGGACGCATCATCGTCGGGACCGGCGAGGGGTGTTTCGCCCTGCGTGCCGTCCAGCTTGCCGGGCGCAAAGCCGCCGAGATCGACGAATTCCTGCGCGGTCATCCCCAGTTCGCCGGCGCGCAGCTGTGATCACCCCCGTCCTGCCCGCATCACCGGAATCTATCCGCCGCGCTGCCGCGATCATCCGGGGCGGCGGGCTGGTCGCCTTCCCGACGGAGACGGTTTATGGTCTCGGCGCCAACGCCACCGACGCCGAAGCGGTGGCGCGCATCTTCGCCGCCAAGGACCGCCCGCTCACCGACCCGGTGATCGTCCACATCGCCGAAGCCGCCGACCTGGACGGCGTAGCGCGCGATCTGCCTCCGGCGGCGCACACGCTGACGGCGGCGTTCATGCCCGGCGCGCTGACCCTTATCCTGCGGCGCGCGCCACGCATCCCGGCGGTGGTCGCCGCCGGAGGCGACACGGTCGCGGTGCGCATACCTTCGCACCCCGTCGCCCAGGCGTTGATCCGCGAGTCCGGCGTGCCCATCGCCGCGCCGAGCGCCAACACCTTCAGCCGCCCCAGTGCGACCACCGCCGCCCACGTCCTGGAAGACCTTGACGGGCGCATCGACCTGATCCTCGACGGCAACGCGGCGACCATCGGCGTCGAATCGACCATCCTCGACCTGACCGTCGCCCCGCCGACGATCCTGCGCCCCGGCGGCATCCCAGTCGAAGCGATTCGCGCCCTTCTGCCCAACGTTCAGGTCGCCACCCGCTACCTCGGCGTCGAAACCGCCGCCGCCGCGCCGGGGCAGATGCTCAGGCATTACGCACCGCGCGCGGCGCTCACTCTCTACACCGGCGCTGATGACGACGCCACCCTCGCCCGGATGCGCGCCGACATCGCCGCCGCTCAGGCGGCGGGTCGGCGGGTCGGCATCCTGGTCAGCGACGATGCTGCGCATCTGACAGCAGCGCTGACGGCGGATCTCGGCACGGCGCTGGAGGTCGTCAGCGCCCGTCTGTTCGCTGCGCTGCGCGACCTGGATGCTCAGGGCGTCGATCTTATCTTCGTTCGCTGGACCCGGCGCGAAGGGTTGGGCGCGGCGATCTGGGACCGGCTGGTGCGGGCGTCGAACGGGCGCGTGATCGTCGTGCAGCCTTAACATGACCGACCGTCTTTGTGAAAAAAATGTGCTACAATGGGGTCACTTTTGCCGGCGCACCCACGTTGTAGGCACATGCTCAATCCGGATTTCTTGAAGAATGGACAGGGTCCTCGGCTGGCATTTCTCGCCAAACCGGAATCGCCGGCGCTCGCCGAGTTTCTGGTGGCGTTCGCCAATACCGACGGCGGTACTCTGGTCATGGGGCTGGACCCGGACGGCAAACCGGGCGTCAAGCTCGACCCGGAGGCGCTGACCAAGACCCTGCGCGAAGCCGATGCGCTGTGCAGCCCTTCTGTGGTCACCGGCAACTGGGAGCCCGTCGAGATGGACGATGGGCACATCGTCTACGCGGTGCGCGTCCCGCGCAGCATCGAGCTGCACGCGCTCACCGACGGGCGTGTGCTGATCCGCGACGGCACGTCCGGGCGTCCGCTGGGCGGGCAGGAGATCCTCAAGCTCGCCAGCGCCAAAAGCACCGGCGACTATGAGTCCGAGTTCGTCCCCGGCGCGACCAAGGACGATCTCAGCCGCAAGATGATCGACGAGTATCTGGCGAAGCGCGCCGAGCGCACCAAGCGCCCCTACAACGGCAAGATCGACGATCTGCTGCGCGAGATCGGCGCTATCGACAATGCCGACCGCCCCACCGTCAGCGGAATCCTGCTGTTCAGCGAATATCCGCAGCACTGGCTGCCGCAGTCGGGCATCGTCTTCGCCAAGTTCGTGGGCAAAACCCCTCGCGGCGAGAACGGACTCGCCGGCTATTCCCGGCGGGAAGAGCTGACCGGTCCCCTCCCCCGCCTGATCGAAGCCTGCTGGAACTTGATCTGGAGCGAGATGGCGGTCAGCGCCGTCGTCAAAGGTCTGGAACGGGAAGAGACCTACGAATATCCTCAGTTCGCCGTCCGCGAAGGCATCGTCAACGCCATCTGCCATCGCGACTACCGCTTGAAGGGACGCCGCATCGAGATTCGCATGTACTCCGACCGGCTGGAAGTGATCTCCCCCGGCGGGCTGCCTGGTTTCATCACGGTGGACAACATCGTCGATGAGCATTTCAGCCGCAACCCGCGCATCGTCAACGGGCTTTTCCAGTGGGGCTATATCGAAGAACTCGGTCTGGGCATCGACCGCATGATGGAAGAGATGGAACAAGCAGGGCATCGACCGCCGGCGTTTGACGCCCGCCCCTACAGCTTTTCGGTGACGTTGTACAACAGCCGCGAGAAGCTGGCGACGCCCGACTGGGTGCGCAACACCAACCACCGTCAGGCGCGGGCATTACAGTACATCCGCGATCACGGCTCGATTACCAACCGCGAATACCGCACGCTCTGCCAGGGCGTCTCTGCCGAGACGCTGCGGCTCGATCTGGCGGATATGGTCGAACGCGGCATCCTCCTTAAAGTGGGTTCCAAGAAGGGGACCTACTACATCCTCAAGTGATGACCGAGCGGCTGATCGTGAAGCGCCTGCGTCCGCTCCTGCTGCGTTCCCGCCTGCCGCTCACCACCGGCGCGACGCTGCTGGTAGGCATCGTCGTCATCATCCTGGCGATCCTGCTGACGAGCGACGCGGAAAGCGCCGGGCGTCCCTTCAGGCTGACTCTGGTCAGCGCCGCTGCCGCCGGGGTGATCCTCAGCTTCCGTATGGTACTCGATGTCTTCTACGCGCTGCTCGGCGCAGTCAAACCTGCGGCGGGCAAGGCTGCGGCTCAGAACGGCGAGACCTCGCCGCGCGCGGGGGGCGAACAGGCGCAGCGCGTGGACGATCTGATGCAGCTGAACGCCCAGCTTGCCACGCTCAACGCCGACCTCAAGCAGGCGAAGGACCAGATCGAACGTCTGGATTCGGTCAAGACCGATTTCATCACCATCGCCAGCCATGAACTGCGCACGCCCCTCGCCCAGATGCGCGGCTATACGGACATCATCGACGCGCTCAACGAAAGCGGCTCGCTGGACAGCGAGCGGCTCGCCGGTCTGGCGTCGAATCTGCGCAAGGCGACGGAGCGCATGGAAGAGCTGATCGGGGCAATGCTCGACACCAGCCAGCTCGACGTAAACGCCATGAACCTGAGCTATACGCCGACGACCATCGAAGCCGTCGTGCGCATGGCAATCGACCCCCTGGCGGATGCCATCCGCGAGCGCAAGATCACCCTGCGGGCGGCGGGTTTGAGCGGTCTGCCGGCGCTGCAAGGCGATATGCAGCGCCTCGTCCAGGCGTTCCGCAGCGTCATCGTGAACGCCGTCAAGTTCACCCCAGATGGCGGGCGCATCGAAATCAAAGGTGAGCGGGTCCAGAAAGACGGCGAGCCGGACAGTCTTCATGTCGGCATTCGGGACACCGGGGTGGGCATCAGCGAAGAGAACCTGGAACTGATCTTCCACAAATTCTACCGCGCCTATGACCCTTCCAGACATTCGACCGGGGCGTACAAATTCATGGGAGCGGGTCCGGGGCTTGGGCTGACGATTGCGCGGGGCATCATCGCCGGGCACGGCGGGCGCATCTGGGCGGAAAGTCCGGGGCACGACATGGGCATCTTCCCCGGTTCGTGCTTCCATATCGTGCTGCCCCTCACGCCGCCGGACGATGCGCGGCGCATCCTGCCGTTCGGCGAAAAAGAAAGCGGCGAAGAGAATCGCGAGGCGTCGGGCGAGCCCGATGCCGACGGCGAGCCGCTTTCCCAGGCAGCCGGATAGTGATTTCAGAGACGGCGAGATTTCGTTACGCTGTGCCGGAAGCACCGCTGCGTTTCAGCTTCATGGTGTCACGCGCGGCGTCGATGAATGCCGTGAACAGGCGCGCCATCGGCTCGTAGGTCTGATACATATCCTCAGGATGCCACTGCACGCTGAGCGTGAAGCGTTTGTCCGGCGCTTCGAGCGCCTCGACCACTTCGTCCTGAGGGGAAAGCGCGCTGAGGATCACTCCCGGAGCCAGCGACCCGACCGACTGATGGTGCAGGCTGTTGACCTCGAAGCGCACGCCGCCGAGGATGCTCGACAGGCGGCTGCCAGGAACCAGCATGACCTCATGGCGGATGGTCGAGCGGGGCATCGTCTCCGGCGTGTCGTGGATGATCTCAGGACCGACCTCGCTCGGAATATCCTGCACGAGCGTGCCGCCCAGCGCCACGTTCAACACCTGATGCCCCCGGCAGATGCCAAAGACCGGCAGATCGTCGGCATACGCCCACCGCGCCAGCATGATCTCCAGCGCGTCGCGGGCATCATCGATCTCGTGCGTCGCAGGGTGGGTCTCCGCGCCATAGACCGAAGGGCGCACATCCCCGCCGCCAGGCAGCAGCACTCCATCCAGGCGATCATAAATCTCGCGCAGCAGGTCGTCCGGCAGCCCGGACGGCACGTAGACCGGCAGCCCGCCGGCATCGGCGATGGACTGCGCGTTCATGGCGTACGACCGATGATAGCGCCGCCCGTTGGGCGTCACCGCGCTGGACATGCTGATCCCGATCAATGGGCGAAGCGCCGTCATTCCTCATCCCTCACAACTTGCGGCTTCGGTCTGGTGAAGCTGCTCATCTGGCGTCGTATAACGATTGAGGACCGAGCGCCCTTCCGGCAGGGGGTCCTGCCCAACGACGACTCAGTCCTCAATGACTCGGCGGAACGGGTTGAACTATTCGGCGGATCTGCGACGGCGTTCCTTCAGGCGCGCCGCCTTGCCGCGCAGATTGCGCATGTAGTACAGCTGGGCATGGCGGACCTTCGCGCGGCGCGAGACTTCGATCTTCTCGACGCGCGGGCTGTTGAACAGGAAGGTGCGTTCCACGCCGATGCCGTGTGAGGCGATGCGCCGCACGGTGAAGGTGCGGTTATTACCGCCTCCGTGCGTGGCGATCACGATGCCCTGAAAGACCTGGGTACGCTCGCGGTCGCCTTCGACGACGCGGACGTGTACCTTGAGAGTATCACCGGGACCGAACTCAGGGTGATTCGGGACGGGTGTCTTGAGGGCGTCCAGCAATTCGTGCTGCATGGTCTTGTCTCCAAAAAAATACGCCCTGCGGCGTACCCCAATCGTCAGAACAGGATGTTTATTTTACACGGAGACGATGCTTCGGCTCAAGGGTGCATCAGCGCCGGGTGCGAGCCTGCCGCCTGTCAGCCGCGCCGCGCGTTCTGAAAGACCGCCCAGGCGCGCGTGATGGCGGCGATGCTCTTGGCGTCGCAGATTTCGTCCGTCTCGCACTTGCGCACCGCCTCCTCGAAGGGGACGCGCACCAGTTCGATCAGCTCATCATCATCCGAATTCAGCCGCGATGGAGTGAGGTCGGTCGCCAGGTACAGGTGGATATATTCGCTGGTATAGCCGGGCGCGACGAAGATGCCCCCCAGCTTCTCCAAGCTGCCGGGCTTGTAACCGACCTCTTCCTGAAGCTCGCGTTCGGCGCACATTTCCGGGCTGCCGGCTTCTTCCGATTCCAGGGTCCCGGCAGGGACTTCCAGCAGCACCCGCCCGGCAGCCGAACGATACTGCCGCACCATCAGCAGGCAGCCGTCGGCGTCCAGCGCGGCGATGGCGACCGCCCCCGGATGCGTGATAATCTCGCGGCGCGCCGTCATACCGTTGGGCAGCACCACTTCCTGAATGCTGAGGTCGAAGACCCGTCCCTGAAAGACCAGCGTCGTCGTCTTGACGTCTTCCTGCATCGAACACCTTCTCCGTCGGAGAAAAGTCAACCGCCCGCCGCAGCAGCCGACGGTTGATCAGAGCGGATGACTGCTGCGGCAGGACCCGGCTCGCGCCTGAGCTGATCCTGCCATTCGGTTCTGTCTCGCCCTAACCGATGATCAGCGTATCGCCCACGTAGATCAGGTTGATATTGACGATCTGCGGGTTCTTCGCCACGATGGTCGAGATCGGCACGCCATAGGTCAGCGACAAGCGGAAGAGCGTATCCCCCGCCTGGACGACGTAGTTGAACGGCTGCCCGGTGAACGTCGCGCCGCTCCCGCCGCCGGTGTAGGTCGGATACCCGCCGGTATACGTCGGATACGACTGCGTCGGACCCGGCGTCCAGGTGGGCGGGGGAATCTTTCCGGTCGAACCACAGCCGGGGATGACAATCGTCTGCCCCAGGTAAATCAGATTCGGGTTGACGATGCTGTTGGCGGGATAGTGGGCGATATCCAAATAATGCACGCCGTACGCCAGACCGATGCGGAACAGGTTTTCATTGATGACCTGAACCTGATGAATGCAGTCCGTGCCCGAAATCACCGGCGGAGAAGTCGGGAGGATCGCCGGGGATGTCCAGGTCGGCGTGAAGAAGACGGGCGCCACGGCGGATGCCGTCATGGGCCACTCGGCGGTCTGAGTCGCTTCGCGGACCAGCGCCGTCGCCGTCAGCAGTAGGGGGTCAATTTCCGGCGGCTGGGTCGGATCGATGATCTGTGCGCCGCCGATTTGCTGAAGATAGATCGCCGTCGCCGTCTGCCAGATCGGGTCGATATCCTGCGCCATCGCCACCAGCGTCCCCTCGACCTCCGGGGTCATGGGCGTGGCGCTACTCAGAAACTCGATAGTCGGCGAAGGCGTATCCGTCGGGGTATCCACCGGGATGGGCGTTTCCGTGTCGGTGGGCGTCGCGGTCGGAATCGGCGTGAACGTGGGCAGCGCCTGCGCCAGGCTGGTCGCTTCCAAGCCCGCGCCGGCAGGCTGGAAGCAGCCTGCGGCGAGTACCAGGATACCGATCCCCACAGCAAGCCACCCTCTATGCAACCGTTGAACCGGCATTCCGTACTCCTCCCGCGGGCGCGTCGCAGTCATGGCGGTTATTATAGCGAGTTTGGCGAAGCGCACAAACGCGCGGCGCGCCGCTTGAAACTAGTCCCACTGGATGAGCAGCGAAACGGTGACAGTCGTCCCGCTGCCGGGCGTGCTGTCGATATGGAACACGCCCTCGTGCAGACCGCAGATGCGCTCGGCGATGACCAGCCCCAGCCCGGTCCCCTGCTGTTCCTGAATTCGGCGGGCGAACTGCATGTATGCTCCGATGTTGGCGATCTGCTCCGGCGTCAGCCCGCCGCCCCTGTCGGTGATGCGGATGGTATACATGCTGCTTTCGACCATCCCTTCTACCTGCACCGGCGCATCGGACGGCGAGAACTTGAAGGCGTTGTCGATCAGCTCATCCACCAGTTTCTTCAGGTAGATTTCACCAATGCGCACCCGATCCACCGGTGCAAGTTCCAGATTCAGGCGGTCGGCACGGCGATGCCGACCGGCAGTCGCATGGGCGCTGTGTGCGATAATCGATTCCGGGTGCATGGTGAGGTCGGCGCGCGCCTCGACGACCCGACGGGGGTCGGTCAGCGTGAGTTCCAGGTGAGCATAGAGCAGGTAGCTGTCCATCAGGCTGAAGATGCGCTGCCCGGCGTTGTAGATGTGACGCGCCATCTCGCGAACGCGCTCTGGCGGCATCTCGCTGGCATCGGTGATCAGCAGTTCCGAGAAACCCATCACGGCGTTCAGAGGCGTGCGCAGTTCGTGCGGCAGCGCGATGATGATGTTACCGCGCAGGTCTTCCATGCGCTTTTCGGCTTCCTGGTCGCGCACGGCGCGCTTCTTGATCTGGGCTTTGACCGTTGCCAACAGCTCTCCGACATGAAACGGCTTGGTCACGAAGTCGTCCGCGCCCAGTTCCATCCCCTGGCGCATGTCCAGCCGGTCACTGCGCGCCGTCAGAAAGATCAGCGGTATTGTGGCGGTTCCGATGTCGCCGCGCAGCACTTCCAGCAGGCGCATCCCATCCATCACGGGCATCATGATGTCGCTGATGATCAGATCCGGCGGGCTGCGGCGGATAATATCCAGGGCTTCTTGTCCATTCTCCGCGCTGTCCACCTCGAAGCCTTCGAACTGGAGCATCTCCATGATGTCCTTACGAAGGGTATGGGCGTCTTCAACTACAAGAATTCGTGTCATATGCCCCACAATCTGCCCACGCGCCAGGGGCGCGCGGCACCATGACTCCCGATCTGCGGATTATGACGCCGCTGTGCCTGTGACGCAATCAGATCGCACCGGCAGCCGCCAATATAAGAATTATCGCGCCGGCGGCGATGCGGTAGACTCCGAACGGTGTGAAGCTGCTGCGGCTGACGTAGCGCAGCAGCCATCCAATGGAAAGCCACGCCGTGATCCCCGAAACGACCGCGCCAAGGAAGAAGTAGGGCAGGCTGTCACCGCTGATCTCATCCAGGCTGAGCAGCAGATCCGCCAGGGTCGCCCCGCCAAGGGTTGGCAGCGCCAGGAAGAACGAGAAACGGGTGGCTGCCTCGCGAGAGAAACCGGTCACCATGCCGCCCAGGATGGACGCCGCCGCCCGCGAGACGCCGGGAATCAGCGCCGCCGTCTGAAAGATGCCGATGATCAGCGCCTGCCGAGGCGACACGCCCATCATGTCGATCTGCGCCGGGCGGGATGCCAGCGGGCTGCGCTCGAAGACGATGAAGACGATCCCGCCGAGGATGAGCATCATGGCGACGACGACCGGCGTGAACAGCACATCCTTGATGACGCCCCGCGCCACAAAACCGATCAGAGCGGCGGGGACGACGGCGATGATGATGCTCAACCAGAAGCGTTGAACGTCACGGTCGCTGGGGAGCGCACGCGCCTGCGCCAGAAGATCGCGCAGATAGTACAAACCAACAGCGATCACCGCGCCGATCTGAATGAAGAGGACGAACGAGCTTTCGCCCGAAGCGCTGAAACCGGGGCGCAGCAGCGCGGCGGCGACGATCAGGTGACCGGTAGAGGAGATCGGCAGGAACTCCGTCACGCCTTCGACGATGCCGAGCAGGATGACCTTGATGAATTCGATCAACACGACCTCGATTGTGAGTGATGGGTGTCTAGGTGAAGTAGCTTAATGCAGGCGCAGGGTTGTGTCAAACCGGGCGCAAGCAAAGGTGTAGAACCGGCGCTCTGGAATCACCCATCGGCTCATGAGAGGGAACGCCTCGCGAGGCGGATGATCTCGCGAGGCGTGTGGAGAATCGCTTTGGGCACAGCAAATAAGCGTTGACGATCCTCTGCGCCCGTCGAGGAACTACCAGACCTATCGTTAAAAAAAGCGTACCAGCTCTTCCTGCTTACGCTGATTCAGCGCGACGACCTGCACATCGTGATTTCTGAGCAGGCGCAGCAGATAGGGATTGTGAACGACGCGCATCTTGGCATGTTCGTCGCCGCGAACCAGCTCAATATGAAAGACGCAGACCGGGCGCACGCCAGACAGCCAGAACTCCTGCTGGAAAACCACGCCATCAATCGTCCAACCAGAGTCCAGCGCGGTCAGCAGTGCGTCGCAGCCGGTATATTTCTCCGACTGGGCGTTCCAGTAGCGGTAACAAGCACCGAGTGCGGAATCGGGATCGGTAAGAGAGCCAGAGGTCATGATTTTCTCCTGAAGCGTAATAAACTTGGTGATCGGGCAGCGCGCCCAAAATAATCAAGGCTGAGCCACGACAACACCATCATTTTGAACAAAGGAACTGCTTTAGTTTAATCACTATATCACGGTTTTGTTACAGACTATCTATCAATTCGAGTAGGATCATCAAGATATGACGAGTCTCGTATTAAAATAGCGTCAAACCCACTTAATGTTCCCTTTCGCATTATGGCATATTCGCGCCCGGTGCGAACATGTCTCGTCTAAGGCTGTTCCAAGAAAATAATCGAGCAGTTGTAGGGGCGGAGCTGTGTCTCCGACCGCCGTTCACGGGCGAACACGTGGGTTCGCCCCTGCAACCGCTGGCACGTCTTTTGTCTGGAACAGCCTAAGCTGCACGATTCTCCCCTGCGAGGCGTTGAGTCCAACGCGCGCTCAGTCTGCCGACGCCGGGACTGCCGTCACACGCCGGCGTTCCAGGGTGATGACCAGGAGATACCACAGCCCCAGCGCCCCCGTTCCCAGCGCACAAGCCAGGAGCGCCACCGTCCTGATGCTCTCATCCCCGAACAGATCGACCAGCGCGCCGTTGACCACCGCGCCAATGACAGTCGCCAGGTAGAAGAGTCCCCAGTCGAGCGAAGAGACCCGCCCCAGGAAAGCATCGTCCGTCGTCTTTTGAATCATCACGGCGCTGTATGTCCAGTTCGTAGACCCGCCCATCGCTCGGATGAACATGCCAACGCAGACGGCGATCAGCGATTCAGAGGCGCTCAGGGTCAGGTAGCCCAGGGTGATCCAGACGAAGCCGATCAGCACCAACCAGCGCATCCGGCGCACATGTCCGTTATTGAAGCGGTTAAGCAGCAGCGGACCGACCACTGCGCCGACGCCAAAGGCGCTGTGCAGGATGCCCAGCGACAGTGTGCCTCCTTCACCCAGGACGAAGATGCGCGTGGCGAAGATGGCGATGAAGGTATCGACGCTGGCGAGGTTGCCCAGGAATTTGATCAGCAGAGCGCTCGTCGTCTCGGGGCGGCGGCGCAGATAGCGCAGACCGTCGCGGAAGGTCACACGATGCGCGCCGCCTGAAGAAGCGCTGTCGCCCGACTGCTGCGGCGCAGGCGTCCGCCGATAGGACCGGATGCCCGCCGTCAGCACACCAGCGAGGACGAACGTCAGCGAATCGATCACCAGGGCGGCGTTCGTGCCCAGCAGCGCCGCCGACGCGCCGCCCGCCACCGCGCCCGCCGCCAGCATCACCGACCAGGTGATATTGTTCAGCGTATTCGCCTTCAGCAGATCCTCCCGTTTCACCAGCGCCGGCAGAAGCGCCTGCACGCCCGGCTCGAAGATCGCCGACAGGGTGAACTGGAGGATGGAGAGGAGGTAAATGAGCGGCAGCCATTCGCGCCCGGTAGTCGCCAGCAGAAACCCCAGGACGACGATGGCGCGCAGAAAATTGCACCATACGACGATGCGCTTCCGGTCGAAGCGGTCGATCAGCACCCCGGCGGCGGGGCTGATCAGCATCGGCGGGATGAAGCGTGCGAGCAGCAGTCCGCTGACCGCCAAGCCGGAGTTCTCTGGACTGTAGGCGATGACCAGCGCCATGAGCGCGATGGTGTTGAACCAATCTCCGGTCAGGCTGATCACCTGCGCCAGCCATAAACGGGCAAAATCCGGGTTGTCACGCAACAGGGCGGCGTAGCGACGCATCATCAATCGTCCAAATGGGTAAAGTCAGCGCAGCGATTATAGCAGGCGCAGCGCCGCCGGCGTTTGGACTTTCGTACAGGAAGGGGTTCAGATGGCAAGGGGCAAAAAAGCAGTGAGACGCCGCTTTCGCCGCGCCCCACCGCTGATGAACGCTGATCAAACGCCGAGCGGCACACAGCTTGGCTGCCCTGCCCGCCTGCGCCAACGCCGACGGGCCGAGCGACGGCACGAACGTCGGCGCGCCGCGAAGTGGCTAGACCACGTCGTCATTCTTCGGCTTCTCTGGAGATGCCTGATCCGCGTCGTCACGGTTGACACGGATCTCCACGCGATGCTTGCCGTGCGGCGGCGAGGGCGGCATCGGCGGGCGCGGCGGACGCGGCATACCCGAACTCCGCCCAATCAGCACGCCCATCGTGCTGAAGTCCTTCGGCAGCTTGGCATCGGTCAGGTTGGCATCGCGCATATCCGCCCCATCCAGGCGGGTGTCGGTCAGGTCGGCGCGCTCCAGGTTGGCGTCGCGCAGCACCGCGCCATCCAACCGTGCGCCGCGCAGGTCTGCCCCTTCTAGGATAGCGTCACGCAGGTTCGCCCCTTCCAGGCGAGAACCGCGCAGGTTGGCGTCGCTGAGCAGTGCGCCGCGCAGATTCGCGCCGGTGGCGTTCGCCCCTTCCAGCGTCACGCCTTCCATGAGAACATCACGCAGGTTCGCCCCGCTCAGGTTCGCCCCGCTCAGGTTGGCATGGGCAAACGATGCGCCGCGGGCGTTCGCCCCAGTCAAATTCGCCCCTTCGAGGTCGGCATTCGACAGGTTGGAGTCGTTCAGGCTCGCGCCGCTCAGATTCGCACCCCGCATGTTGGCTTTAACGAAGCTGGAGCCGCGCAGGTTTTGCCCGCTGAAGTTGGCGCGTTCCAGTTCCGCCCCCTCCATGCTGACCGACCCCGCCTTCTTTGAGGAGTCCACATCGAAGTCGAAATCGACATCGACGTTGGTCAGCGCACGGCGCAGCGTCGTCTTGGTCATATTGATGATCTGCTCGGAAAGGTCCCGCCCCAAACTACGCAGATTCTCGAAGTCGGGCTGCGCGCCGGCGCTTTCGGCGCGCTGCTCGCGGATCAGCCCTTCGACGTAGAGGAGCAGCTGGCTGGAAGCCAGCTGGACCTGCCCCAGCATGTGGTTCTCCGGGATGTTGGCGTCCATCTCCAACGCCAGCGTTTCGGTGACGGTGAAGTCGTCCGGGAACAGCTCGGCGAGCTGCCGCTGGATGCCGTTGTACTGTTTGACCGCCATCCGCCCGATGCCGGCGGACAGCCCTTCCTGTAAGGAACGTTCTACCGACCGGTGCAGGGCGCGCGCCGCCAGGAGAATCTGCTGCAGCCGCTGCATTTTTGCCTGTTCCATTATGCTATCTCCTTCTCTTGTAGGCTCTGTCCTGCCCGGTGTTCTGGCGTCGGGGGGACCGCCTCTTCACTATCTTCGTCAAACGTATCGTCGTCTTCGTCGAGCGCCTCGCGGATTGCGGCGAGAGTCTGCCGGCGCAGACGCCCACGTAGGGTGCGCTTGGCGTGAAACAGGCGCGATTTCACCGTGCCGATGCTCACCCCCATCACTTCAGCGATCTCCTGATAGGTCAGCTCCGACTCAGCGAAGAGCATGAGCGTCTGCTGCTGATTCTCCGGCAGGGTGTCGATCATCTCGCGCACTTCCAGCCCCAGCAGCAGCCAGTGCGCCGCCTCTTCCGGCGGGGTCGCTCGCGAGTCCGGCAGGTCGAAGCTGATGCGCACGCCGCCGGCGTCTTCATCCTGGTCCAGCGAAAGCGCCCCGCGCCGCCCATCGCGCCGCAGACTGTCGTAGCAGCGGTTGCGGACGATGCGGTAGACATAAGCGCGCACATGCTCCGGCGGATCGATATGCGACAGGTTCAGGTACAGCGTCAGCAGCGCCTCTTGAGTGATGTCCTCCGCTTCCAGCGAATCGCCGACCAGCCGGTAGGCGAAACGCCGCAGACCGGGCAGCAGGCGCGCATGGAGCGCTTCAAAGGCGTCAGAATCGCCATCTTGCGCTAGAATTACCAGCTGCGCGTCGGTCTCGCTCACTCGCTGCATCCTCGCTGCCTACATTTTCCTATACGACTCCCGCGCTTCAGATTGTTCAAAACTCGTGATAGAATATTTGTTCATGATCAAACCGGAACAGCTTACACCCCTTCAGAGTCAGGCGGCGTCACTGCCGGCGACCGGGCGATTCTTCCTGGAAGGTCCCGCCGGCACGGGCAAGACGACCGCTGCCGTCGCGCGTCTGCTGCGCCTGCTGAACGAAGGCGCGCCTGCCGACTCGATCCTGATCGTCGCGCCGCAGCCGACGCTGGCGCTGCCCTACATCGAGGCGCTGCGCCGCGCCGATCTGCCGCCGGGCGGTCAGGCGCGCATCACCACCCTCAGCGGCATCGCCCGCGAAATGATCGCCCTCTTCTGGGGACAGGTCGCCCCGTCCGCCGGGTTTGCCTCGGCAGCCGCGCCGCCGACCTTCCTCAGCCTGGAGACGGCGCAGTACGTCATGGCGCAGATCGTCGATCCGCTCGTCGAAGATCAGGGCTACTTCGAGACGGTGACGCTGCCGCGCGGCAGGCTGTACAGCCAGCTCATCGACAACCTCAACAAGGCGGCGGTCGTCGGCTTTCCGCATACCGAGGTGGCGGAGCGCCTGAAACCCGCCTGGGCGGGCGACCCGGCGTCGCTGCGCATGTACGACGAAGTGCAGGACGCGATCAACCGCTTCCGGGCGTACTGCCTGAACCACAACCTGCTCGACTTCTCGCTGCTCATCGAGACCTTCATGCGTCATGGGCTGCCGGTCTGCTCCGAAATGCTGTTCCGCCGCGCGTCGCATCTCATCCTGGAAAACGTCGAGGAGGACACCCCTGCCGCGCACCAGGTCTTCCGCTCCTGGCTGGCGCGCTGCGAGTCCGCCCTGGTCCTGTTCGACTCCGATGCCGGCTATCGGCGCTTCCTGGGCGCGGACGAGGATTCGGCTTCGGGTCTGCGCGCCTTCTGCGACCAAACGCTCGACTTCAGCGACTCGCTGGTCGCTTCGCCGAGCGTGCAGGCGCTCACCTCTGAACTGGCGCGCATCATGGGGCAGTACGCCGAACACGTCCAGGGCGACCCGGCAGCCGCTTTCGATTATGACCTCGCCCGTTTCGCCCCGGAAAGCCTGGACTGGGCTGCCAAGGGCGCTGCCGAACTGATCCGTCAGGGCGCGCCGCCCGGCGAGATCGTCATCGTCGCCCCGTTCATGAGCGATGCGCTGCGCTTCTCGCTGATCGAGCGCCTGCGCGAGCGCGGGGTCACGGCGCGGTCGCACCGTCCCTCCAGGGCGCTGCGCGACGAGCCGGTCGTCCGGGCGATGCTGGCGCTGGCGCGGCTGGCGAACCCCGCCTGGGGCTTGCCTCCCGACGCCCGCGACCTCGCCTATGCCCTGATGGCGTCGCTGAGCGCCGGCGAAACCGGGGCGCTCGATCTGGCGCGAGCGCATCTGCTGGCGTTCTCGGCATATCCGAAGAGCGATCATCCCGCGCGGCTCGCCCCATTTGAGTCGCTGCCGCCGGAAATCCAGGAGCGCATCACCTACACCATCGGCGAGAAGTACGACCGGCTGCGCGAATGGCTGGAAGCGCACATCCGCGCCACCGCCGCCCCGCCCACCGAAGACAAGCCCAAACGCGGGCGGCGTAAGACCGTCGAAACTACGGCGCGCCTTGACCCGGCGCTGGATCACTTCTTCAGCCGCTTGTTCGGCGAGGTCCTCTCGGCGCGCGGCTTCGGGCTGCACAAAGACCTGATCGCCGCCGATGCCGTCGCTGCCCTGGTCGAATCGGCGCGCGGCTTCCGGGCGGCGATGGAACGAATCGCCGCCTTCGATAGTCCAGCGGCGATGGACGACTCGGTCATCGCGCGCGAGTACGTGCGCATGGTCGAAGCGGGGGTGATCGCCAATCAGTACATCGGCGCGTGGCAGCGCCCGGACGCCGACGCCGTGCTGGTCGCGCCCGCCTACACCTTCTTGATGAACAACCGCCCGGCGGCGCATCAGTTCTGGCTCGATGCCGGCGGACGCGGCTGGTCGGAGCGCATCTACCAGCCGCTCACCCACCCGGTGGTCCTCAGCCGCACCTGGGCTGCCGGGGATGTCTGGGACGGTGACAGCGAAGACGCCTACCGCCGCGAGACGCTCTTCCGGTTGGTCGTCGGGCTGCTGCGCCGCTGTCGCACGGCAGTCCACCTGGGGATCGCCGAGCTGAGCGAGACCGGCGGCATGGATCAAGGACTGCTGATCGAGGTCTTCAACCGCCTGCTGCGCCGCCTGAACGTGCCAGGTGACGGGACGGCGGGGAGCAGCAATCAACATGAAGGGCGAGCCGATGGCATTTGAACCACGCGCCGCACAGCGGGAGATTCTGAGCTACACCGGCGGCAAACTGGGAGTCGCCGCCGTGCCGGGCAGCGGCAAGACGCGCACCCTTTCCGCACTCGCCGCCCAACTGGTCGCCGAACGCCTTCACGACGGCGAGGAGGTGCTGATCGTCACGCTAGTCAACGCCGCCGTCGAGAACTTCACGACGCAGATTCGGGGCTTCCTCAAGGACCGGGGACTGCTGATGAACGTCGGCTATCGCGTGCGCACCCTGCACAGCATGTGCGCCGACATCGTGCGCGACAATCCGGGTCTGGTGGCGCTGAGCGACGGCTTCGCCATCCTCGACGAACGCGAAGCCGCCGACATCCTGAGCGACGCCGTGACCGCCTACCTGCGAGCAGAGCCGAACGCCGCCGATCACCTGCTCGCCGCCGATCTCGACGACGGACGGCGCGCGGCGCTGGTCCGCGACGACCTGCCCGGCTTGCTCACCGACATCGCCAGCGCTTTCATCCAGCGCGCCAAGGACCTCGCCCTGCTGCCGGAACAGGTCCTGGAGAATCTGCAACGTTTCGACCAGCCGCTCCCTCTGGCGGCGATGTGCGCCGCCATCTACGCCAGCTACCAGCGCGGTCTGAACTATCGCGGGGCGGTCGATTTTCAAGATTTGATCCGGCTGGCGCTGCAAGCGCTGGAACGGGACGAGGCGCTGCTGCGCCGCCTGCGCGCCCGCTGGCGCTTCATCCTGGAGGACGAGGCGCAGGACAGCAGTCGATTGCAGGAGCGCATCCTGCGGCTGCTGTGCGGCGAAGACGGCAGCTGGGTGCGCGTCGGCGACCCGAATCAGGCGATTTACGAGACCTTCACGACGGCAGACCCCGAGCTGCTGTGGCGCTTCCTCGACGAGGTGGGCGTCCGCGCCGTCGATCTGCCGGACAGCGGGCGATCCGCCGAGCCGATCATCGCCCTCGCCAACCACCTGATCGACTGGACGGCGTCGGGACATCCCAACGCCGCCATCCGCCAGCGCCGGCCGCTGCGCCCACCGCACATCCAGCCAACCCCGCCCGGCGATCCTCAGCCTAACCCGCCCGCCGATGAGGCGCGCATTGTCTTCGTCGGCACGACCTTCACCCCCGCTCAGGAGGTCGAGTACGTCGCCGAGTCGTTGGCGCGCTGGCTGCCCGATCACGAGGATGAGACCTGCGCGGTGCTGGTTCCCCGCAATCAGCGGGGCTACCAGCTCATTGACTTCATCAACAAGAACCACCTGAACATACCGACCGTCGAGGTGCTGCAAAGCTCGACCAGCACCCGTCAGGCGGCGGGGGTGCTGGGCAATGTCCTCAACTATCTGGCGAAGCCGGATACCGCCGGCTGGCTGTCGATGGTCTACCGCGTCTGGCAGCGCGACACCCGTGACGACCCGGATCGCAACGCGCGCACGCTGGAGATCGCGCGCATCCTGAGCCAGATCGCCCACGTCGAAGACTTCCTCGCGCCGGCTCCGGGCGGTCGGGACTGGCTGCGCGAAGATTCCGACGCCGCCGCGCTGTTCGAGACCGATCCGCCCGCCGCCGATGAACTGCGCGCCTTTCGCGATCTGGTGCGGCGCTGGCAGAACGCCGCCGTCCTGCCCATCGATCAGCTCCTGCTGGTGCTGGCGGGCGATCTGTTCCGCGCCCAAGCCGATCTGGCGCTGGCGCACAGCCTTGCCGTCGTGCTGCGGGGCTATGCCAGCCGTCAGGCGGACTGGCGTCTGCCGCAGTTCACCGAGGAACTGGCGTCCATCGCCCGCAACCAGCGGCGATTCCTGGGCATGGACGACGCCGCCCGCGCCTTCAACCCCGACGAGCATCGCGGCAGGGTCGCCGTCACCACCATGCACAGCGCCAAGGGTCTGGAATGGGACCGCGTCTATCTGCTGTCGGTCAACAGCTACGACTTTCCATCGGGGATGCCGGGCGAGAACTATTACGACGAGAAATACTTCGCCCGCGACGGGCTGAATCTGCGCGCCGAGGCGCTGGCGCAGCTTCAGGCGAGCGCCGACCCTTTCACCTTCGATTACGTCGAAGGCGCGGCGACCGGACGCGCCCGCCAGGAATTGATCGGCGAGCGTCTGCGCCTGCTCTATGTCTCGGTCACGCGCGCCCGCCGCGAGCTGATCGTCACCTTCAACAGCGGGCGCGGGCGCTCCTCGCAGGCGGCGGAAGGTTTCATCGAACTGCGCCGCTATGCCCAGGCGGAGCTTGACGTGACCATGGAGGATGTCTGATGCCCCTCATCCTGCCCGACGACTTCCAGTTCAGCCAGTCCGCGCTGCAGGATTATGCCGACTGTCACCGCCGCTTTTTTCTGCGCTGGGTGACGCGCCGCCGCTACCCCGCCCCGGAATCCGAGCCGATGCGCGCCTTCGAAGCCCGGATGGAACTGGGCGAGCGCTTTCACCAGATCATCGAGGCGCATCTGGCGGGCGTGCCGGCGGAGGCGCTGCGCGCGGCGCTCGACGGCGACGAGACGCTGGCGGGCTGGTTCGAGCGCTGCCTGAAGACGGCGCTGACCGACCTGCCGCAGCAGCAGCGCGCCGAGATCACCCTGTCGATGCCGCTGGCGGACCGGCGTCTGGTCGCCAAGTTCGACCTGCTGGCGATTCAGCCCGGCGCGCGGGCGATGATCCTGGACTGGAAGACCGCGCCGCGCATCTCCAACCGCAATGAACTCGCCGGACGCTGGCAAACCCTCCTCTATCCCTACGTGCTGGCGAAAGCGGGTGACTACCTCAACGGCGGACAGCCCTTCGCGCCCGAACAGATCAACCTGGTCTACTGGTTCGCCGAAGCGCCGGATCAGCCGGTGATCTTCGCCTACGATGCCGCCGCCCATGCCCGCGCCGAGTCGCGCCTGAACGATCTGGTGACGGAGCTGCTCGCCCGCCCGAACGAGGAAGCGGCATTCTCGCTGACCTCTGATTTGACGCGCTGCCGCTTCTGCGCCTACCGCTCCTACTGCGAGCGCGGGACGCAGGCGGGGGATGTGCTGGGCACTGAGGTCGAAGGCGTGAAGGAACCGCCGGCGCTCGCGCTCGACCTGGAACAGGTCGCGGAGATCGCCTTCTAGATCATGTCCCTGCACTGGCTTGAACCCACTTCCGCCGCGCCGCCCGCCGATCTGGCTGCCGCCGTCGGCGATCCGCTGGTCGCCGCCGCCCTGGTCCGGCGCGGCATCGCCGACCCCGACGCCGCCCGCGCCTTCCTCGACCCCAATCTCTATCGCCTGTCCGATCCGTTCGACCTGCCAGACATGGGCCGCGCGGTCGCCCGCCTGCGCCGCGCCATCGAACGCCAGGAGCGGATCGCCATCTGGGGTGATTTCGACGTGGATGGGCAGACCGCCACCGCCCTGCTGGTCGAGGGGTTGCGCGCCCTGGGAGCCGATCCCCTGTGGTATATCCCCGATCGGCTGAGCGAAGGGCATGGCATCCACATCCCGGCGCTCGGTCGGTTGATCGACGCCGGCGCGCGGCTGCTGGTCACCTGCGATACCGGCGTCGCTGCCCATGAGGCGATTGACTACGCGAAGCGCCGGGGCGTGGACGCCATCGTCACCGATCACCACCAGCTCACCGACCTTCTGCCGGCGGCGGAGGCGGTCGTCCACCCGCTGCGCCTGCCGGAAGACCACCCCATGCGCACCCTGCCGGGGGTCGGCGCGGCGCTTCAACTTATACGCGCGCTGGCGGAATCGTCGAACGCCGACCCGGCGCTGATTGATCAACTGGTCGATCTGGCAGCGCTCGGCATCGTCGCCGATGTCGCCGTTCAGACCGGCGACGCCCGCTGCTGGCTCCAGCTTGGGCTGCGGTTGATGCGCCGGTCGCTGCGTCCGGGGCTTGCCGCCCTGGCGGAAGCCGCCGCCCTCGAACCTTCGCAGATCAACGAAGGGCACATCGCCTTCATCCTCGCGCCGCGTCTGAACGCCGCCGGGCGGCTGGACAGCGCGGCGCTGGGCGTCGAACTGCTGATGGCGCGCGATCTGGACTCGGCGCGCACCATCGCTCTCAAGCTGGAAGGGCTGAATGCGCAGCGCAAACTGCTCTGCGACCAGATCGAAAGCGCCGCCGAAGCGCAGATCGCCCGCGACCCGGCGCTGCGCAGCGCCGACGTGCTGGTCCTCAGCGCCGACTCCTGGCATACCGGCGTGGTCGGCATCGTCGCCAGCCGCCTGAGCGAGCGCTACAACGTGCCGGTCGTCCTGCTCGCCGCGCCGCCGGGGGAAGAAGCGCGCGGCTCCGCCCGGTCGGTGACGGGCGTGGACATCACGGCGGCGCTGGCGGCGAACGCCCATCTGCTCAACGGCTACGGCGGGCACGTCATGGCGGCGGGTCTTCGGCTGGCTCCGGAAAATATCGCCGCACTCCGCCGCGCGCTGGGCAGGACGGTTCGAGCGATGCGCGGCGAAGTGCCGCCCGGCACGCTGAGCATCGACGCCGAAACTACGCTGCCGGCGCTCACCCTCGATCTGGTCGCCTCGCTGGAACGACTCGCGCCGTTCGGCGCAGGCAACCCGGCGGTCGTGCTGGCGCTGCGCGACCTGCGCCTACGCGATTCCCGACTGATCGGGCGGGACAAGGCGCACCGGACGTTGAACGTCGAGGACCCGTCCGGCGCGTCGGCGCGGGTGGTGTGGTGGGACAGCGCCACCCTGCCCCTGCCCGAAGGGCGCTTCGATATCGCCTGCACGGTGCGCGCCAGCGATTTTCGCGGCGAACGGCGCGTCGAGATCGCGCTGCTCGACTGGCAGCCCGCGCGCCCCAGCGCCAAGGCGGGTGCGGCGCTGACGATCATCGACCACCGCAGCGACCCCGACCCGCAGGCGTTGCTGGCGCTGCTGAGCGGCGCGCTGGTCTACCGGGAAGGCGGCGACTCCGTCGCCGGAAGCACCCGCCTGGAACTGCGCCCGGCGGAGACACTGGCGATCTGGACCGCACCTCCCAACCGCGCCAGCCTGCGCGCCCTGCTGGATCAGGTCCAGCCGCGCATCGTCCACATCTTCGCCGTCGATCCTCCTTATGCCGACGGCGACTCCTTCCTGATGCGCCTGCTCGGTCTGGCGAAATTCGCGCTCCAGCATCGCGGCGGAGCCGCCGACCGTCAGGCGGTGGCGGCGGCGCTGGCGGCGACCGGGCGCGCCGTCGATCTGGGCTTGGCGGCGCTGGAGGC
>JABWBO010000161.1 GCA_013360465.1 Anaerolineae bacterium
AAAAAGGACTTCAACGGCAGCATGTTACCATGTCGCCATAGTGACCGTTTTTACAATTTCATCCTGTTTTTGGAACCGATTCCCCAGCACTTGCGGTATCAATCTCCGCCCGTTTTCTGGCGGGAATCGTCGTGAGATGCCGGAGCTAGATCGGGCAGCGACGCTATGTCCAACCGCTCACTCCACACGACCATATGTGCCGATCCGGTGTAGCCAGTGGTAGCCAAACACCGATTTTTCGCGCATCGGAGTCGTGATCGTTTTTCTCGCCGAAACTAAAACCTGCCTGTGAAAAATCTCTGCGCTATACGCGCTTGCAGAGTGGATTTCTTTGATGTTGACCATTCTCCAGCGTGACGATTTTCGATGATGATTTTTGCGCTTCCTTCTTACATCGTGTCCCACAAAACCACTAGGTCGGTTCGGAGTCTCCAGTCTCTTTGTGTTCGGGTTTTTGAGCGTTGTCCTTTCGCTGTTTCATCATCTCCTTCACCGGCATCAATGTCAGGGTGGTTCGCTTGTCGTTGAACGTCGCTGCCAGCCCGCGTCCTGCGAGAGCAAACCGTGTTGCTATCGGGTGCCGCCTGACGGCTCTGTATACTTGCAAAATGTGCCGCTTTTCCGCGCTGATGTGTGTGCGGGTAAATTTGTGAATGTTGATCGTCGCGTGACGCAGGCTACGGTCTTTGTAGGTCGCTTTGAGCACGGCAGCAGCAAAACGAGTAATGGTAGAGCCGGACTCACCACGCAAACGCTCTTCCGTAGAGCCATTGGGAAGGGGGATGTGACCGTTATCGTTCTGTGCATTGATAGTCATGGTTTTTCTCAATCCTTTCTCGTGTAATGCGGTATGGTGAAGTCTATGAGCCGCACCATTCCCGCCGCCACCCACTGAATTTCATCACGTAGCGCTTGCAGGAAGCGCTTATGCGCGGAGATTGGCTGCTCCGGCGGTATTTGCATTTCCGGCTGAACCGGCGGCTGACTCTCCGGCGTTACTGGCGGTTTAATCTCCAGCGGTACGGGCGGCTGCATCTCCTGTGGTAGAATCTCCAATGGTATCTCCAACGGCTGCAACTCTGGCGATGGAGTCTCCGGTGGTTGGATGTCCGGCTGTATCGTCTGCTCGTATCGTCGTAACGCGACGGTATCGTCGCCTTGCGCCGCGAGCGCCTGCCGATCTTCTATAGCAACGTCCAAATCACGCCTGAATGGGCGGTCGAAAACGCGCAAATCGGTCAATTCTGACGGCGATACTCCGGTCGTCATCGCGGTCTCGAAGATGCTCTTTCGGTCGATCAGCAACTGGATAGCCTGCTTCACTTGTTTCTTCTTCTGTCGTGCCGCCTTGTCGATAGGCGCTCTCTTCGGCGCTACGGGCGCTGGGGCAGGAGCAGGGGCTGGTGATAGTGGCGGCAGTAGCGGCGGCTCAGGCTTCGGCGTAGTTTGGGTACCGAACAACAGGGCGTCATCTTTTTCGATCTGCTTCAATGCGGCGTCAATCGACCGACCCGATTCTTCCAACAATTTTCGGTACCAGTCGTCGAAGGAGTCATCACGGAGTAAGTCGGCATAGTAATCACCGAGTAAGTCGTCTTCTGTGTACGCCTTCTTTTTCTTTGACCACGGCATCTGCGCTCTCCTGCTCACCATTCTACTGACCGCCACAAAGCGGCATAGCCGGGGGCGTGCAGTAGAATGGGTTGTCCCTTTTCGCTTTAGGCTTCGGTGAGAACAGCGCAGCTTGTGCCGCTAAATACTCCTTGTCGTTCACGATCCAGTCCCACAAATGTTCGTCACTGAAGCCTGTCTGATAGGCGGCTTTTTCGATGTCGTTTGTGGCGAGAATTATCTCTATTGCCCGCCGCTTTTGCTCACCGAAGAGTTCCATACGCTCTTTGATTGGTAAGTTTGGGTTGAACATGGTCGTGTCCTTTTGTTTTGTTGGAATTGATGCTGTCGCATTGATCGGGGATTCTTCCGTCATTGCCGACAGCGAGTGATGCGAGCGATCACGCGACAAGCGTGATACCAACTTTCCTACCGTTCGCTTTGCGCTCAACGCGGATCAGCCCGGCACGCTCAAGATGACGGATACCACGCTGGATTGATGTGTGATGCGCATCCCATAGCATGAGACGGGCATTGGGGACGGAAACGGTTTGTGTCCCTTGATGTTCCGCTTCACGCCATAACGCCAGCGCCACACCCAAGGCGCAGGTGACTTTCAGGTTAAGCACCTTGCGCAGCCAACCCATCGGAATAGGCGCAGCGTAGATTTCGTCCTTTACCGCCACATCGTTGTTACTCGTCGTCATCGTCGTCTCCTTTCGCAAATAAGGATTTCGCGAGGTACCCTTTCTCGCGCAAATACTTGGATGTTTCGCCCGGCTCATCCGGGTCACGATCTTCCAGCATCATCGACCAGCGCAGGCTGTCGCCGCGTCTCTTGCACTGGCGGCACCACGCAGCGCCGCCGTCACGCTCCCGCCAGACCCGGCAAGCATTGTCATCCGAAATACAGTCTTCGAATGGGCACATACCTTCCCATTCACCCCCGTGCGTCGACGCAACGCGCTTGAAGTCTGAGTGCTCTGACAACAGGTCGAGAATGTCGTGATCGTCTTTGAAGCTCTCGATAGCTTCTTTGACGGCTGTGCCGCAGCGTTTCTGACGTTCCGGTCTCTTGATGAGTTTCATGCGCATGATTGTTCCCCCTGTGTGGTCATCTCGTCCTTAAGCTCCGACATTTCGATGAGTTCTTCGTCCGTTAGGTCCCGTGTCCCGCCCTTGATAACGAACATTGGAGCGTCGGCGCGTTTCTCGCACGCCGATGGGTCAATCGACACGATGTCGGCGACACGCAGGATCAGGACTTCGACACGGCGCTGAAGACAGGCGATAGTCTTCCGAACCTTCACACGCTCGCGTGTTTCGTCAGTCTCGGCGAGTACCCCCTTGTCGCGCAGCCGCGCCCATAGCGTCGCGGGCTTGATGCCGATACTTTCGCCCAGCCGACGCGCCGCGTCCTGCGCGACGGCATAAGAAGCGGTAGGATCAAGGAGTACGTAGTCGCCATCAATCCAACCGATCCGGCGACCCTGCCCTTCACATTGACGCCAGCCCCACGCTCTCTCCGCCGTCGGTATTGTTCCATCAGTGGTAGCTACATGAGCGTCGTAGCTCGCCAACGATGCTGCGATTAGCTCAAGGAAGCGTTGTGCAGGGCACGAATCGCGCAGGTGGTCGGATTGACGACGGGCAAGCTCGATCAGCGCGAGCTTGGCGTTTCCCTTGATGGTAGCTGCCTTGGTTTCTGGTATCGCGCCGACTTCGACGGCAAACGTCAGAAACAGATCAATGCCGAAGAACAGTTGGGCGAGATTTCCAGCGGTGCGTCCGTGCGGCATCCCATTCATTGCCCGCCACTCATCAATGACGGTCTTTAAACGCTCGCGTTGCTCATCAAGTCGCGGCGCGAGCCACTGTATAAACCCCGCCATAACGCTTGCATACACCCCGGATGCCGCCTGATGCTGAGCCTTGGTGAGCGCTTCGAGATTCACGTCACCGGGCTTCACTTCGATGAGTACCAGACGTGCGCGGCACGACGAGCCGCCCGGAACTTCTTCACCTGTGGACAGGGGCAATGATCGTGGTGGCTTGGGTGGACGCAGCGTGCCGTCTGCGAACATACGGTTGCGTCCTGCGCCGTTTCCCTGATTGCGAAAGACGCGGTCAGCCTTCTGATGGAGCTTCCGCGCTTCCAGTGCATCTTCACCCGGCGCGAAGTCATCAATGACGGTCAAGGAGTCCTTACCATAGAAGCAAGCTCCTTCAATGGCATTTGCCGTTGACGACCAGTTCTGTGGAAGGTTTTCGCGGTCCATTTCCTTCCCGAAGAAACGCTGCGCGAGCGCCGCGAGTTCGGATTTACGTGCCCCTGTCTGCCCATGTAGATGCAGCGAGAAGTCGCAACCGCCAAGCGTCGCCCGGAATGCCGCACCAAGCAGAGGGAACATGACGGACTTCGGAGCGACGCGAAGGATGGTGGATAAAGCGGCGATATGTTTTCGGAGTTCTTCCGCTGTAGGCGGTGGTGATAACTCGTAATGCTTCAACGAGCCGTTCAGGCATACGTCGATGCCGTCAACATTTCCGTCAGCGCCGATGGCTCCGCCACCGTGAAGGTAAATAGGCTTATCATTCCATGTTACCCACCCAGTGTGAGAGCAGGTTGTTCGGGACTCAATGTTCACTGATGTCGCCTGTATCGCAGCGCGTAGAAGTTCACGGTTTCCCGTGCCGGGCGCAATGGCAGCAATAGCGCCTAAGTGCTCAATCACCCAGTTGAGAGACGCAAAATCTTTGGCGGGGATATCGAGGAAGCTCGTGACGCCGCCGACCTCGGCTTTGATCGTGAACATGCGTGTTTTTTCTACGCCATCATCCACCAATACGTCTTTGACGATCTCGGCTCTGAAATTTGACAAAACCGTTTTGACGGGACCGTGCTGGGTGTGTTTGACGGCGCAAAGCCCTTTGGGCGTGGCGGTATACTCAATACCGCCGGAACTTCCTTCGCCGTCGTCTTCGTAATCTTCACGCGCAGCAATCTCCAGAAGAGCGTCAGCAAGCTCGTCGAGATCGATGCCGTCGACCTTGTGCTTGATGGCACTGACAAACTTCTTTCGTTGGGCATCGCTGTTCAGATCGAGAAGATTACGGTGTGCTACGAAGCCGTCCTCGGCATCATTCACTATGAAGGTGACACAAGCCTTTCGCGGCGATACCTTCTTCACGTCAACCCAATAGGCACCGTCATCAAGCTCATAACGGGATGTGTCACGCGGACCATCATTGGGACCGCCGTCATCACCCCCGCCGTCTGGATTGTCGTCCCCGTCGTCGTCCCCGGCAGCGGCAACTAGCTCTTCGACGGTGTACGGTTCTTCGCGGAGCACAACCACTGGCGCATTACGCGGCTCCGGTTCATTCGGTACGGTGCAACGCGGCGTGCGCATCACCTGAGCCACCCGCGTAGCGGATTTATCAATCGCAAGCCCGTCGCGGATTTCTTTCTCATCGCCGACCGCGATTCCCGCATCCGCTAGTGCTTTGCGAATCAGGTTTGCAGCCCCGATACAAGCGCGGCGGTATTGGACGGGATTCGTTATTGATTTTGACACCAACGTGTAGACACGCGCCCCACGCCGCGTGAAGTGACATAGATTCCCCGGCAGCAGGCGGTTTTCTATCGCACTCTCGACCTGCGCTTTTGCAGAGTCAGGTATTTCTGAGTGCTCTCCATCGGCGTTGAGATAATCCAAGTCGGTTGGGATATACCACGCGCAAGCGAAATTGTTGGCTTTGCGGTAATTCCCTTTCATTCCTTGGCAAATCCATGAATCGGTATGGGGGTTCGGGATTTCTTCGAGCGCATTCTTGAACGCCGATCCCGTCCACTCGTCGATGCCGTCTCCGACGCAGATGTATCGCGCAATCTTCGCGCTCGTTAACTTCGCACCGACGGAAAATCCCGGTGGAAATTCGCGCTGATCTGCCGCATTGTTGTCACTGGAATGATCGAGTAAAATGACTTCCTTCATCGCTGTTGCTCCTTTCAAAAGCAGCGTGATCTAGCCCCGCCACCAGCGGGGCTTATGCTTTTCAATAGAAGCATTGGGTACGAACTAACTCACGCAGGTCTGCGCAGCCGCTGCAAAATAGTGTTGATAGGTGTTCGGGTTAACTGACGACAGTGCGGGACCGATTGGCTCGTGGCACATGGCAACCAACAACGGAAACTTCAACATTCTCGTCTGTGCCAAGATGTCGTGGGCTACTGAAGTCAAAGATTTCAGACCATGATTTCTTCTTTAACTTAGGCACGACGGATCGAATGTTCTTTGGTGCTTTCACTTTGCCGAGTGCTCCTATCTTGGTGTACGTCAGCTTTTTTCCCTGCGCAGCAAACACGACACGAATCACCTGACATATCTGCTCGTCTTCATCCCATGTGGCAACAGAGTCTCCGTCATTATTGAGAAAGAGATGCCACTGCTCTGTCACCGCGTCCTTTTCTAGTCGTGCCTTCTTAATGACTCCGGCAATCCGATCATCAACACCCACCGTCTCCAAGGCAGTATCAACCAGATACCTTACGAACATCAGCGCCGACTCGTTCAGATGCAGGTTGCCGCCATTCTGAACGCGAGCGCCGAGCATCGACATGAATTCTGTCTCGTTATGCCGCGCAAGCCAGCGGTCGCGGTTAGGAGTCTGCGCGTCCAATGAGACCCGCTTCAGCCACGACTCGTACTCCGACCAAAGGTGGGACGCCATCGCCGCTGCCGTTATCGCATCCGGCGCGTTATCCGCCTGCTTGAGCAGCCACGTAAGAACCGAAGACTTCGCCCATGCGTTTCTGCATTCGACTGCATAGAAGGGATGTGCGCCGACCAGCTCACGTAGTTCGCCGAGAAGATGCAGCTTTGCGCCTTCCAGCGCTTCCCGTTGCAGGTCGTGGGATGACTTCAACGTTTCGTGGGACATGATTGGGACAGTTTCAGCCGAGATTGGGACAGAGTGGGACAACACCCTGTCCCACCGAATATCATGCCATAGGGGCTGTTCCGCACTGTTATAAGCGGATGTGGGACAAATGGGACAAGATTTAATACATATAATAGGCAGCCGCGAAGAAAAAGAAATGCATCTCTTCAGTTCTTCATCCCATTGTTGCAGGGCTGCATCAAGTGCGGCACGAATCGGCTGACCTTCCGCGAACAACCCACCATCACCCAAGCAAGTGAATGATGAGAGTAGTTCTTTCTCTTCTTTGCGTAGCCCATAGCTGTCGGCGGCTTCGGCGGCTCGTTCGGCGTCCACCTTCAACTCCGCAAGAGTGAGATCGATCAGTTTATTCTTTGCTGCTGTGTGCCACCGGCGGATTTTCTTCGCAAGATCAACGAACTGTTTACGATATTCCTGTCTCTGCTTGGCTAACGCCTTCTCGATGTCGCCACCGGCAGCCTTCCAATGCAGGGTGAGATCATCAATAAACTGTTTGTAGTTTTGCGTCCTAATGTCCGCGCCCGGCGTCGGACGCTCGGTCGGATGTAGCGCAGTCCACCACGTAAGGAATGAAGGAATCGAGTTGTTCTTGCTGCTGCTCTGCTTCATGCCGACAAATTATAGAGCAGGACTGCATCATTCATAGCCGGGTGCGTTTTATTTTCTGCGGCAGCCTATGTATGGTTTTTAAACCTGTCCCATTTGTCCCATTCCACAACTTGCACAGTAGAAACGTGCAGGAGTGCATCAAAAACAACGAAAAACACAGCAGGGCTGCTACATTTATGCCGTTTTCGGCGGAACAACGTGGGACGGCGTTTTGTCCCATTTACGTCCCATTGTGGGACAAAACCTTGTTTCAAGGGAGAGAATTGAGCAAACCTGCGCGGCTATGCCGACATCGTGAACAGACTCTGCACCGTCTGCCGACCGACGCGAATGCCCGGTCCGATTTGTGGGTGTTCCACACTTGCTTCCACCCGATAGGACTGTTCTCCGCCAGCGTGGAAGTAAACGCAAGCACGTCGGCTCAAGATGATGCATGACATGACGCGCCATTCCCGTGCATATCGCTCTGCGAGTGCGATCATCCCGGCTTCGTCATCGTGAAGCTCAGGCGGTATCGGTCTACGGATACAAAACAGCCCGCCACCCTTCAGCAGTAACACCGGCTCGGTCGGCTCTGACGCCCACTTCTCAAATTCCTGCTCGCGCTCCTGCCGGTCCTTCGCAATTTTTTCAGCAACGACAGCGCGGTCGAGATCGAGCGCGGCTACGATACGCCTGAGATGATCCGGGTGTGCTGTGCCGTACTCTTCAAGCGACTCAATAACTCTCCTGCCTTTGTTCAGATTCCGCCAGCCGCATAACTCCGCGAGCCGGTTCTTGTGCATTCGACTGCATTCACGCTGCTGCCGAACATAAGAACCGAGATTCGACATGGGCGCTCCTTTCCGCTGGCTGTGACGATTCCCGCCAGATGAAAGCGTATCACGGTCGGGCGGGGGACCAACATCAATCTGCCGCGTGGTTGTAGACGGCTGCCGGATAACACAC
>JABWBO010000162.1 GCA_013360465.1 Anaerolineae bacterium
GCCTTTCTACGCTTTCTTGGCACCTCTTCCTTCTGTTTCGACTGGCTTACCCACTATGCCCCGCCTTTATTGTGCATTCGCTAAATCTGTCTCCCATCAAGCACGAATCGATTATAGGGCACAACCGGACAGCAATCCGCCCTATCTGCTCAAACTGGGTGTATTCGGAAATGGGGGCAGAAGCACGTGGTGGTCCGCCGCCGGAGAATTCTATTCTCCGGCGGCGCTTCGACCAGGATGATCGCCCACCCCCAAAAGCGATTACACCCTGCTATCCTCCCGCCGCGTCCTCGCTCAGGATGTCGTCCAGGGCGCTCGTGAAGAACGCCGCGTCCGCCTCGGTGAAGATCAGCGGCGGACGCAGCTTGATCACGTTGTGATGCGGTCCATCCGTGCCCGCCAGGATGCCCTCCTCGCGCAGCCGGTTGACGACATAAGACGCCGCCTCCGCCGCCGGCTCCCGCGTCTCACGGTCCCGCACCAGCTCCACGCCCAGGAACAACCCCGACCCGCGCACATCGCCGACGACGGCATGACGCGCCATCAGATCGCCCATCATCGCCATCCATGCGCTGCCGACCCGGCGGGCGTTTTCCGGCAGACCCTCCGCTTCCAGCACGTCCAGCACCGCCAAGCCCGCCGCGCAGGCGACCGGGTTGCCGCCGAAGGTGCTGAAGAACTCCATGCCGTTGTCGAACGCCGCCGCGATCTCCGGCGTGGTCACCACCGCCGCCAGCGGGTGCGCGTTGCCGATCGGCTTGCCCAGCACGACGATGTCCGGCACCACCCCCTGCAGGGCGAAGCCCCAGAAGTGCGTCCCCAGCCGCCCGAAGCCGACCTGCACCTCGTCGGCGATGCACACGCCGCCCCCCGCCCGCACCTGGGCGTAGACTGAGCGCAGGTAGCCCGGCGGCGGGACGATCTGCCCGCCCACGCTCGGCAGCGACTCGGCGATATAGCCCGCCAGACCGCGTCCTTCCGCCTGAAGGGCGGCGATCAGTCCGCCGACGTGGGCGGCGTATTTTTCCCCGCGCGCCGGGTCATCGCGCCGGTACGCGCCGCGATAGTCGTCGGGGATCGGCGCGACGTGGACCCAGGGCTTGCGCCCGGTCCCGCCCGGTCCATTGAACTTGTAGGGGCTGATGTCGATCAGGGCGTTGGTGTGTCCGTGATACGCCGCATCCAGCACGATCAGGTCTTCGCACCGGGTGTAGGTGCGCGCCAGCCGCAGCGCCAGCTCGTTGGCTTCGCTGGCGGAATTGAGGAAGAAGCAGACGCGCAGCGGTTCCGGCATGAGCGCCGTCAGCCGCTCGGCGTAGCGGAGGATGTTGTCGTGCAGGTAGCGGGTGTTGGTATTGAGCAGCGCCGTCTGCCGCTGGATAGCGCGCACCACGCGCGGATGGCTGTGCCCGACCAGCGGCACGTTGTTATACACGTCCAGGTAGGCGCGCCCGGTCTCGTCGTAGAGATACTGCATCCAGCCGCGCACCATCTTGATCGGCTCGCGGTAGGAGAGGCTCAGGCTGCCGCCGATGCGCGCCCGCCGTCCCGCCAGCGTCTCGGCTTTGGAGGGTTCGGGCGCGGGGAAGCGGTCCGCCGGGATGCCGAGCAGCAGGTTCGGATCGGGCGAGAGGCTCTTCCAGACCGCCCTCTGGCTGGCGCGCGCCACGCCGGGGAAGTCGTTCTCCAGGTCGAGCAGGTCGGTGATGACCTGGAAGTGCAGGTGCGGCGTCCAGTCGCCGTTCCCCGGCGGCGCGCCGACCGCCGCGAGGCGTTCTCCCGCCTTCACCGCCATGCCCGGCGTCAGCGTCGTCAGCGGGCTGCGGTCCAGGTGTCCGTAGAGCGTGTAGAAAGGTACACCCGCCCCGGTCGCATGGCGCAGCAGGATCAGCGGACCGTAATCCTGCGGTGCGGCGTTATCCGCCAGCGCATGGACCACCCCGTCCAGCGGGGCATGGACCCCTGTGCCGGCGGGCACAAAGAAATCCATGCCCAGGTGGACGGTGCGGCGCTCCTCGGTTGGGCGTTCCCCGGTGGCGAACGCCGCCGTCTGGTAGATGGCGCGGGCTTCGTCGTAGCGCCCGATGCCGATCTGGGCGTCCGCCGCCGCCATCTCGCGGGGGATGATCATATCCAGCGCCGCCCGCTCGATGTTCGCCGGGTCCGCGCCGAGCATCAGGCTGCCGATGCTCAGATCGAGCGCGACGGCGGGGGCGGTCTTCACATCGGGCGTGATGACCGAGGCGCTGCTGCCCGCCTGGGTGCGCAGCCACGCCGCCACCGCCGCGCTCTGCGGGACCGGCTCCAGCCCGCACGCCGCGCGGAAGGTGTAATGGGCGAAGCGCGGATGTATCCCCGCCAGCTTCTCCAGCGCCGCCCACGCCGGACGCTCGCTGATCGTCAGATAAGGGTCGTCCGGCTCCTGCGCCTTGCGGATCGCCGCGTTGGTCACGCTCACGCTCAGGCGGGTGCAGATCAGCGGGAAGATTAGGGCGATCTCCGCCTCGGTCAGCGGAAAAGCGGCATGATAGCCGGCGATCACAGCCGCCGCCGCGCCCAGCGGATCGGCTTTGTCCAGCAGGGCATAGGCGGCGGCGATGGCGACCTCGCCGACCGTGTGAGTCAGCAGCATGTCGCCGAAGTCGATGACGCTCACCGCCTGGCGGGGGAGCGGCAGGGGCGCGCCGACCAGCACGTTGTAGTCGTTGGCGTCGTTGTGGATGACGCTCCGGCGCAGCGCCGACAGCGCCGGCAGCACCTCGGCGTCGTAGACGGCGAGATGCCCTTCGACCAGCGCCCGCCGCGCCGGGTCGGCGATGTGAGGCAGATGTGGGCGAATCCACCCGGCGCGGGCGAGATCCCACTTCAGGTCGCGCGCCGCCGCCGGGTGGCTGAAAGAGAACAGCGCCGCGTCAATCGCCCCCATCAGGCGTCCCAGGCTGTTCAGCAGATCGCCGCTGTGCGGGCGCGCCTTCGCCAGCGTCACCCCCGGCACATAGCTGAGCATCCAGACCAACCGTCCCTCCGGCGTGACGGGGATGGCGTCGCCTGTCAGCGTCCGCTGCACGCGCGGCAGGGTCAGCGCCGGGGCTTGCGCCGCCAGATGATCGAGCGTGGCGCACTGCAATTCAACCGGGGCGCGCGGTTGATCCGGGTGCATGACCTTGAGGACGTAACCTGCGCCTGATGCCGGCGCGCCAGACACCGGCGTCAGGCGGAAATTATCGTCGTATTCGCCGGGGAGCGCCTCGGCGCGGGCGTCGATGCCGTAAAAGTCGCGCGCCAGCCGGCTGGCTTGTTCCGGCGTCGTCCGCTGCGCCGCGTGTCCCGTGATCATGGCGTACTCCATCTGGGCTTTATCCTGCTTTGTTCTATGCGCGTGGTTGGTTATACTCTCGGCACTATATCCCGTGCAAGATGGGTTTAATGCCATGTTCAACCCGGTCGATCACCCTCACCGTCGTCTCAACCCGCTCACCGGCGAGTGGGTGCTGGTCTCGCCCCACCGCACTAAACGCCCCTGGCAGGGGCAGATCGAGAAGCTGCCGCCGGAAAACCGTCCGCAGTATGATCCGCAGTGCTACCTGTGCCCCGGCAACGTCCGCGCCAACGGCGAGGTCAACCCCGCCTACAGCGACACCTTCGTCTTCACCAACGACTTCGCCGCCCTGCTGGAAGACACGCCCGACGCCGTGAGCGATCACCCCCTGCTGCGCTCCTCCAGCGCGCGGGGGACAAGCCGGGTGCTGTGTTTTTCGCCGCGCCATGACCTGACGCTCGCCGAAATGTCGCCCGCCGACCTGCGCAAGGTGGTGGATATGTGGGCGGAGCAGGTCGCCGACCTGGGCGCGACCTACCGCTGGGTGCAGGTCTTCGAGAATCGCGGGGCGACGATGGGGGCGAGCAACCCGCACCCGCACGGGCAGATCTGGGCGGGCGATTTCGTGCCCAACGAACCTGCCGTCGAGGACGACAATCAGCGCCTTTACTACCAGGACGCCGGGTCGCCCCTGCTGGTCGATTACGCGGCGCTGGAAGCCGAACGGGGCGAGCGCGTCGTCGTGCAGAACGACGCCTGGATCGCCGTCGTGCCCTATTGGGCGGTGTGGCCCTACGAGACGCTGCTGCTGCCGCGCCGCCATGTGCGCCGGCTGACCGAGTTGGACGCCGCCGGGCGTGATGCGCTGGCGGATATCCTCAAACGGCTGACCACCCGCTACGACAACCTGTTCGAGGTCACCTTTCCGTACTCGATGGGCTGGCACGGCGCGCCGACCGGCGACCTGACCACCCAGAATGCCGATCACTGGCAGCTGCACGCGCATTTTTACCCGCCGCTGCTGCGTTCCGCCACCGTGCGCAAGTTCATGGTCGGCTACGAGATGCTCGCCGAATCGCAGCGCGACCTGACGCCGGAAATGGCGGCAGCCCGTCTGCGCGAGCTTTCCGACATCCATTACCGCGCCCGTTCGTGACGGCGCTGCGCGATCCGCTTTGACCCTAGTGAGGACTGTCTTCCATGAGCCTGCAACAGCGCGTGACCGATGCCTTTACCGCTCAGTTCGGTGAACCGCCGACCTTGATCACCCGCGCGCCGGGTCGGGTCAACCTGATCGGCGAACACACCGACTACAACGACGGGTTCGTCCTGCCGATGGCGATTGACCGCGCCGTGTGGATCGCCCTGCGCCCGCGTCAGGATGGCTACGTCTTCGCCCACTCGCTGGAATTCAATGAGTCGGCGGAATTCCTGCTCGCCGAAATGGCGCACCGGCACGGCGAATGGGCGGAATACATCAAGGGCGTCGCCTGGTCGCTGCAAGAGAACGGCTATGAGCTGATCGGCTGGGACGGGATCGTCACCAGCGATGTGCCGGTCGGCGCGAGCCTGTCGTCGTCGGCGGCGTTCGAGCTGGCGTCCGCCCGCGCCTTTGCCGAACTTTCGGACATCCCCTGGGACCCGGCGGTGATGGCGAAGATCTGTCAGCGGGCGGAAAACGAATGGGTCGGTGTGAGCAGCGGCATCATGGACCAGATGATCTCGGCGTCGGGCGTTGATGGCGAGGCGCTCCTGATCGACTGCCGCGACCTTTCGACCCAGCGGGTGATCGTGCCGGCGGGTACGGTGGTGATCGTCATGGACACCATGACCCGCCGCGAGCTGAGCAATTCCGGCTACAACGACCGGGTGCACGAATGCAAGATGGCTGTGGCGGCGCTGGGCGTCAAGGCGCTGCGCGACGCCACCTTGCCCATGCTGGACTCGGTGCGGCAGCAGATCGACGAGGTGGTCTACCGCCGAGCGCGCCATGTCATCACCGAAGACGCGCGCACGCTGGAAGCCGTCGAGGCGATGAACGCCGGCGACGCCGCCCGCATGGGCGATCTGATGAACGCCAGCCACCGCAGTCTGCATGAGGACTACGAAGTGACCAACCATCACACCAACCTGATGGCGGTCATCGCCCAGGGGCTGCCCGGCTGCTATGGCGCGCGGATGACCGGCGGCGGCTTCGGCGGCTGCGCGGTTGCCCTGGTCGAAGCCGGCGCGGCAGAGACGTTCAGCGCGGCGGTGGCGGCAGAGTACAGGGCGCAGACCAACATCGACCCGGCGATTTACGTCTGCCGCGCCTCTGCCGGGGCCACCATCGTCGAGGCGTCGTGACGCTGCCCAACCGGGGCAGCGGACGTTTTGGTTGGCGATGAGGTCAGATCGGCACTTCAGCCCAGGCGGTTGAACAGCTTCGGCGGGATCATCAGCGCCAGCACCCCCTGAAGCGGCTGACGGCTGATCACCTCGACGCCGACCAGACAGCCCTTCTTCATGTCCACCCGTCCGCCGGTCAGCGCCAGGATTGCCGCGCTGAAATCCGGCTCGTGACCGACGAATATCACCTCGGCATCCTCACCCAGGTCCCGAATCAGGCTGGCGGCGGCGGCGGCATCGAAACCGGGGCTGAGTTCCCCGCGCACCTGCACGGCGATCTCCAGCGCCTCGGCGAGCAGATCGGCGGTCTGGTGGGCGCGGATGAGTGGGCTGCTGTACAGCGCATCCGGCGCGATGTTGAGCTGCTTCAGCACCCGCGCCGCGCGGCGGGTACGCAGCACGCCCTCGCTGGTCAGCTCGCGCCGATCGTCCGGCGTGTTCCCATCCGACTCCTGAGCGATGGCATGGCGAAAGAAATACAGACGCATGATCAGCGCTCCTCTGGAAGCGATGGCGGCGGCGAACCGGTGGGCGGCAGGCTGTGGCGGAGCGCCGGCGGCAGACCGGGCAGGTCGTCAACCGGCTGATAGTAGACCGTCTGGCTGGGGAATGCGACCGAAATCTTCATCCGCTCCAGGATGCGCATGACCTCCAGCAGGACCTGCTCCTTTTCCGCCGTGAATGCCGCCCATTCGGAGAGGGTGATGAAGCAGCGGATGAGGATGTTGAGCGAGCTGTCGGCGAATTCGGTGAAGTAGACGACGACGGAGTCTTTTTCCACCTTCGGATGCTGCTGGAGCATCTCGCGCAGCGCGATCAGCAGCGCCTGCATCTGGTCGGCGCTGGTGGCATATTCCACGCCCAGCAGAAAATCGACCCGGCGCTTCGCCAGGCGCGACCAGTTGAGGATCGTCCCCGCCGCCAGCTTGCTGTTGGGCACGGTGACGATGGCTTGGTCGAGCTGGCGGATGCGCGTCGAACGGACGCCGACATGCTCCACCGTGCCCTCGACATCCGGCGTCTTGATGTATTCGCCGACGACGAACGGGCGGTCGCTGACGACGGCGGCGAAGCCGAACAGGTTCGAAAGCAAATCCTGCGCCGCCAGCGAGAACGCCAGACCGCCCAGCCCCAGACCGGCGACCAGACCGGTCACATCGTAGCCCCAGACTTGCAGCACGATCACCAGGGCGATGGCGATGACGACGATGGTCACGCCGGTGCGGATGAAGGGCAGCAGCGCGGCGTCGAGCGTGATGCCGGCGAACAGATACAGGCTGCGGGTGGAGATGATGAAGGTGTTGATCAGCCGGAAGATGAAGATCGCCAGGGCGACGATGACCACCGTCCGCCCGACACTGAGCGCGAAGCCGATCCAGGGGGGATCAAGCTCCAGGATGCGCGCCGCAAGGTCGATGGCGAGCGCCAGCAGCAGATAGCGCACGGGGAGCAGGACAATCGAACGGATGACGGTCTCGATGTCGGCGGAGGCGCGGGCGCGCGACAACATGAGCTTGAGCGGGCGGGAGAGCAGCCAGGCGACAGCGTTGCGCAGCAGCCAGGCGACACCGAAAACGACGATGACCAGCAGGAGCCGCGCCAGCAGGACGCGAAAATCATCAAGTGCGTTGAACATGAGCGGCAGTATCTAGGATCGGATCATTGACGGCGATCCTGCCATAGGGTGCGTTAAAGTGCAATTGTCGCCTGATTAACGCTCAACCGGTTTTTCATGCTTCACGGCTCAATGTCCCTTGCATCCTCTGCCCCGGTCTCAATTTCTGCTTCCGGGATATCCAGGATGTCAGCGCCCTGTCTCTTGAATGCTTGATATGATTTCAGATTAGTATAGGGAGGCGCAGAAAAACCCTCGTTTTGCGCCATCCCACGTGTGCGGTAGTTCATCCAATAGTCGTCGAAGACCTCGACGCCCAATTTCGCGAAGACGCCACCCCCTTCGATCAACCGATCCTGAAATCGGGTCGACCCGATGTTTTTCGTGTTACCGCTGCGATGTAGACCAGATCGGCCCCGACCGGGGTCTCCTGCGCATCCAGTTGGATCGCCAGATTCTCTCTCTCGTTATCGAACACTGCCTGATTGGCTTCGCCGGCAAACTGCCGAAAATGAGTTTCAAACGGAGTATCCCAGGTGACTTTATTGCCGAACGTTCGCTCTACTTTTGCGGTGCGCATGTACAGGTTGGCGCGATGAAAGAGGTTATAGTTCCCTCTCTCGTGTACAAATGTACACAAGCGGGTCTGTTTCATGCGGGACAAGCCCGCATCGGATGAACTACTGCACCCGCTATCCCGTTGCTA
>JABWBO010000256.1 GCA_013360465.1 Anaerolineae bacterium
TCCCACGCCGCCAGCCCCTTGTTCAGCGTCGCGTGCAGCAGCGTCCAGCCGTTGAAGGCGACGCTCGGCGCATCGGTATACACCCGGTTGCCGCGCACCGTCGGGTTCGCGTAGGATGCCAGCGCCTCCGCCTTCCAGCCAAAGTTGCCGGGTCCATAGGTGACGCCCGCGCGGCGGTAAGGCGGCAGGACCACGATGGTGTTGTCTTCGACGACAAGGTCATCGCCCGGTCGAAAGTCCAGGTTGCCGATGACCAGGTTGCGCCGGAACGTCACCCGCTTGTTCCGCCCCAGATAGCCGAGCATCACCGTGCCGACGAATACGCAGTCCTCTATCACCACGTCTTCCGCGCCCTGATAGCGCCCGCCGACGATGACATCACCGACCGAGATGGTATTGCGCACGGTGTACCCGCTGATCTTGTTGGGCTGGTCGGCGGGTGTCTCGCCGTAAATCTTCCACGCCAGCCCGAACCCGGCGATAAACGCGCAGCGGTCGATGCGCTTTACCCCGGCGCTGCCGTAATTCTGAGTGTACAAGCCGTGCCCGTGCCCCCGGTCGGTGGACTGCCAGCCGACGTTGTACACCGTCAGATCGTCGAGCGCCCCCAGGCGGGGATGCTCCAGGTTCCCCGCCCACCAGCCGATGTTATGCACGTCGTGGATGACGCTGTGGCGGACTTCCGCCCCCAGGTCGGCGGGGACGCCGGCGAGATCGATGGTCAGGCTGCCGGGGATGCGCGAAGTGCGCTCCAGGGTAGGCGCGTAGACCTCGGCATCAACCAGCGGATCGGGCACTCGGTCACCCATCGCCATCTCGATAATCTGCATATCACCCCTCCCCAGACTTGGCAGAATACAACTTCTTTTCCCCCTCTCCCCCGGAGAGGGGGGCAGGGGGTGAGGTCTGCTGCCCGCCACCATCAGCACCGCCGGCACGAAGACCGGCGACAGCAGCCGGTCCCCAGGCATGTCCAGATTCGTCGTCGCTGCCCCCCACACCACCAGCGCCGCATGTCCCGTGCAGTACACCGCCAGCGCCAGACGCGCCTCCCGCGTCAGCATCGCCGAAGGCGCGCCCTGCCATGCCACGATCAGCAGCGGCAGCCAGCCGATCAGCGTGTCCAGCGCCGCCTGGACGCTCATATCCAGCGACATTTCCCCCGCCACGCGGACGCCCATCGGCGCGCCGACCGTCGCCAGGTTGCGCGCCATCCACAAACCCACTGGCAGCCCCGCTCCGAGTGCGAACGCCGGGATCGCCCGCCGCTGCCCCGGATCGCCGCTGCACGCCGACCGCGAACAGCATGATCAGCAGCGCGAAAATTGGCTCCGCCAGCACCCACCCCTGCACGAAGCGCAGCGCCGTCCCGCCGACGACCACCGCGACGATCAGCCCCCGCCGCGCCGGCATCAGCGCCGCCGCCATCCCCGCCACGCCCGCCAGCGCCAGCACATTCAGCGCCGCCGCCCATGTCAGCATCGTCGCCGGCGGGGCAGCCGCCAGCAGAATCGGGTAGAGTGGGGGGAATGCCGCCCAGTCGCGCGGTATCCCCCCCATCTCGCGGATCGCCCGCGCCGCCGCCAGGTACGCCTCGCCGTCCCACGAGATCGCAATCCCGTCCGAGACGATCAGCAGCGCCGCCAGCGCTCCAGCAGCTGCCGCCCCCATCACGGACCGCATATCGCCCCGTCCGTCGAGATACGCATCTTCTCGATGATCGTCGTATTGCTGTTGTTGTGCTGAAGCCAGCAGGTGAGGTTAGACACATCCCCCGGACTGGACGACGTGTACGGTCCGTGCCAGGTGTTCGTGTTCGCCCCCGTGTTGTCCACCCGCCGCGCCACCGCCCCCTCAAACCCGAAATTCAGGGAAGCGTTGCTGCTCACGCTGACCTGCACCCAGATCGACAGCGTACTCGCCC
>JABWBO010000037.1 GCA_013360465.1 Anaerolineae bacterium
GCGGTGTTTCCACCTCCGGTGAGTCAGTTGACCATACGGGTTCTCACTACCCGTAACCTCCTTCGAGGCAGTACATGAAAACGCCTTTACGGGCGCACGGCGACCCCTCCTTTCTGATTCACGACGGAGATGACCATTGGCTCTCCTTTCTGCGCCGGACGTACTCGGTCACTACCAGGCGGAGCAGAGCTGACAGGGCGATATTCCTGGAGGCGGCGAGCTCCTGGAGTTCCTGCCGGAGGCCGTTTGGAACGTAGAACTTGACGAGTTTGTGGTTGAGCTGCATGTTTTGGGACATAGATGGGACCGGCGTGGTCCTGAATTCCACTTAATCACATCCGGAATCGCCTGTCAAGCAGCGAAACAGGCACGTCCGGGGAAGGGAGAGATCCTGAGCGGGTCTGGGACGGCTCCGAGTCACAAGAATGGTACAAGGTGCTGGGTGGCACTGCGGAAAGGCGAACAAGGGGCACTACAGAGTCTCAGAAGCCTATCCCAGAAGGCGGTCGGCAAGGTCCTTGATGGTGGATTTGAAACTATCGTTCTCGCCCTGGCGTGCGCGCCACTTCATCCAGAAGTCAATGATGCTGCCGCCGCCACAGCCGGCAAAGCAGTTCCAGTAGTTGCCATCCTCGCTGACTCCAAAGCTCTTGTGCTCGTCGTCGTGAAAAGGGCAGTAGCCTCGGCCCTGCGCGTCCAGCTCGACATACTGGCGGACGAAGTCGTGGACGCTGATCGCTGCCTTGATGCGCTCTGAGGGCGTCCCGGCAACGCGCTGCCATTTGCCTCGACGTGACGGTTTTGCTGGCTTGAAGGCGGGAGTAGGGGAGTGATCTCGTGCCTTGGGTGCGTAGGACAGCACTTTTTCCAGATAAGCATTAGGGACACGCTCAGGATTGGCCAGCAGCGCGATCTGCTCACGGATGGTTGGCGCGAGTGGTTCACCGGATGGCGTGATGAAATGGTATCGGCGGCCGGTGAGACGGTGCTTTCCGAGCGGCAACCGGACGAACGAGCCAGGTCCAGTACGCAGTACCTCCTGCTTGGGGTAGATCTCGATCTTGCCCAGTTTGAAGTTGGTCGCAATTTGCCTTCCGAAACGGCGAGCATCCTGACCGGAGATGGGGGGCAGGAACAACCAGAGGTGTCCGCCTCGTCGTGAGGGTTCCAGATAAGATGGCACCTCTTTCTTCGCCAGTGAAGTCGAGATGTGGCGTAGTCGATCCCATTGGTCGGATAAATCAGCGTCAATGCAAACCCAGGATGCTGTGTTCTCTGGACTCAAAGCGTACGCGCCGAGCGTGATGAACCCCTTGAGATGGGCGACGACCAGGTCAGGGTGAAGGGTGCTCTTGACGGCGGTGTAGGTGCCGTCGGCGAGCTGGAGAGGATACTGATCGTAGCGAGGGACGAACGCTGCGGCGTAAGCGAGGGCGGTGTTCTGGTCGAGTTCAGATGGTAGATGTTCAGCTCGCTCGCGGGGCATAAGATGACTTGACAATAGAACATGGTGCAAGCAAGTGCAAGTCGTGATGTGCACGCTGTTGCGGCGCCGTAATGATGCGGACCTATGGTCATAGTTGCCGGTGGCCGCAATTCCTTTGGCCGTCGCTTGTTTGATGCAGTATATTCAGAGACACACATGTGAACTTCAGCTTAATCAGAACTCGTGTCGCTGCGCTTTCTGATTACCAGGGTTCTGGGCTTCGTTTTGGTCTAACAATCTCAGCGTGTTAGGGTTCGGAGAGAGAATGTCTTCTGCTTTCCCATTGAAGGAATACTCGATTCCCGAACAGGGACAAATCGTTCAACTTCGCCATCGGCTTTGGATGGTCCAAGATGTTGTATCGGACACAGGCCGAGCGCCGGACGTACCTGTGTCTTATCGAGTTCAACTTGAATGCCTAGACGACGACTCGATTGGCGCGACGCTCAATGTAATTTGGGAGAGTGAGGTCAGTCCACATATTTATGATGGACAAGGACTTCCCAAGCCGACTCAATGGGATGCGCCGGCGGTCTTTGAAAGCTTCCTTTCAGCAATCCGGTGGTCCACTTCATCCTTGCTGGAACGTGACGCGATCCTGTCACCTTTTCACGCCGCAATTGACCTTGAGGAATACCAACTTGAACCCGTGGTGCGGGCGTTAAGTCTCCCACGGGTAAACCTGCTGATTGCGGATGATGTCGGTTTGGGGAAGACGATTGAGGCGAGCCTAATTGTTCAGGAGATGTTGTCACGGCGCAGCATCCGACGAATCTTGATCGTATGTCCCGCCTCTTTGCAGCGTCAGTGGCAAGATGAACTGCGTGAGAAGTTCCAGCTCGATTTCCGGATAATCGACCGTGACAGCATCCAGCAGTTACGGCGCGAATTTGGGGTTCACGTCAATCCATGGTCTAGTCATCCTCGCCTGATCACCTCGATGGATTTCTTGAAGCGGGAACAGCCACTACGCCTTTTTCGCGAAGGGTTGCAGTCACATGACTCGCCGCTACGTGATTGGGATCTGCTAATCGTTGATGAGGCACACAATGCAGCCCCGTCTGGCAGGGCACGATACGCAGTAGATAGCGATCGAACCCGGATGCTGCGCGCTATTGCCGACCATTTCGAACACCGACTATTCTTGACCGCGACACCGCACAATGGGTTCACAGAGAGTTTTACGGCGCTACTTGAAATTCTGGATCCACTTCGCTTCAGCCGGGGACCGACAGTGAACACAGAGCAGGTCGCCAGAGTGATGATTCGGCGCCTGAAGCGGCAGATCAAGAATGCTTTGGGGCGACGCAAATTTGCCGAACGAATCGTAGCTGCGATTCCTGTACGCTTGTCTGGGCGTGAACAACAGCTATACGATCTCCTTGATGCTTATACAGAATCGCGTTTGGAACGGCTGGAGCGTACGGATATTCTGCCCGTGAAGTTCGCGCTGATTATGCTGAAAAAGCGAATGCTTTCCTCGCCGCGCGCCTTTGTCCGCAGCCTCAATACACACATGACCACGCTCGGTGGTGGTGCGATGGGCGCAGATTCTCGTCTACTCGAACGCATGACTCAGCGCGTCAGTGAGGATTGGGCAGACGACACCGAAAAGTCCCTGGCCGAAGACGATGCTCTAGTCGAATCGAGCCGTTTTTTCACAGAACTAACACCCGCCGAACAGAGTTATTTGCGCCAACTTCAGGGGCTGGCAGCAGAGCTGCATGAAGATACAAAGCTTAATCATCTGATCGGTTGGATTGACGAGCATTTGCAGGCTGGCCAGAAATGGAAAAGTGAGCGGTTAGTGATCTTCACTGAATACAAAGACACGCTAGACTATCTTCTCGAACAGCTTACCACGCGCTACGGAACCGACCGTTTATTGTCTCTTTTTGGCGGCATGAACGGTGGAGATCGCGAGACAATTAAGGCAGCGTTTCAAGCTGATCCGGACGAACACTATGTGCGAATTCTTCTCGCAACGGATGCTGCCAGTGAAGGGTTGAACCTTCAAAATCACTGTCGCTACCTTATCCATTACGAAATCCCCTGGAACCCGATCCGGATGGAGCAGCGCAACGGGCGTATCGACCGGCATGGCCAGCAGGCGGAAACGGTGAATGTATTCCACTTCATCTACGAAGACCGCGCTGACTCCCAATTCTTGCAGACCGTGATCGATAAGGTTCAGACGATCCAATCCGATCTTGGTAGTGTTGGTGAAATCATTTCAGCGCAGGTTGAGAACGCGATGCTGAGCCGTGAGCATCGGCTGAACCTACCTGAGCATCGGCTTGCGTTGGCACAAGAGGCGCTTCGCACTGACCTGGTGACCGATGAACAAATCCGACAGATAAGGCGTCAGTTGGATCGAACACGACAGGTGCTTTCTCTTGACCCGCTAACGATGGCATCGGTGTTGGATAGTGCATTGCGGTTGCATAACCATCCGGGTCTAAGCAAAGCGACCGATCCTGTATTGAATGACCATGCCTATCAACTGCGCAACCTGCCACGCGGATGGAAAAAAGCTGAAAGGTCTTTGCAGGATGCGCGCGGCTCGTGGCTGGACATCACTTTTGATCATGCTCTTGCCCGCGAGCGGCGTGACTTGACGTTACTGCACCTCAACCACCCACTGATGAAACTGGCGATCGGAACTTTTCGAGCCCGAGTGTGGGCAGAAGATGGTGAAGGTGGGCTGCACCGAGTCTCGTACCGTGTTCTCCCTGAGCTCAGCAAACCTGTTGTTCTGGCATATGGACGAATGGTCGTTGTTGGTGCATTGTCCTTGCGATTGCACGAATCGCTCATTTGTGTTGGCGGCGAAATCAATGAAGGACAGATCGATACCCTGTCGGCGGACGATATCACTCGGTTGCTCGACTTGAGGTATGAGCACCCAGCAATTTCGCGTTCGCTGGGGGATGATCTACGGCGTTTGTTTCCGATTCATCAGCGGGCGTTGATTCGGTTGCTGGAAGAGGAACAGAAGCGCCAGCGAATTGCCCTTGAGGAACTCGCTGTGCGGCGAGCTGATGAAGTCAGCGTCCAGATTCGGACATTGATCGATGAACGGATCAGGGAGATTCGTGAGCGCATTCATCGCGAAGAACATGGTCGGGCACCCGAACAGCAACTTGAACTGTTCGATCGAGATGAATTCCTACAATATGAAGAAGACATGGATTGGCTCAGGCAGAAGCGGGACGCACTGATAGAACGGCGCAAGACAGAGCCGGAACGTGTGCGAAAGGGCTTCGAAATTCGCTCCGCAAGAGCGTTTCCACTGGCCCTGCTTTACCTGCTGCCTGCAAGTCTCGTTCGTGAAGAAGGGCGTTAGCGTTGGCACATAACTCGCACGATTGGCTCTCGCTAGTCGAATTGTCTGGTCTGCTCATTTCCGAGCCAGTTTTGAACGAGAGCTTCGAGTCGGGAGCGCAGCCTCTAGACTTCTCTTTGGCGCGCCAGTTCCGGACGGAATTTGAGCGCTGGCGCGGCGCGACAGATCGCCAGGATGCCGAGGCGTTGCGCTCGGCACGCTCACGCTGGATTACGTTCATTCTTCGCGATCTACTCGCGTATGACCGAGCTCTGCGAGGGAGAATAGAGTTACCCCCACAGCTCAGAATTCAGCTTACCGATTATCTTCAAACACTTCAGCCAGATTACTTTGTCGTTGGCGCGGAGGGTGTTCCTGAACTTCTTGTACTTGTAACTGAGGGCGAACTAGATCGTCCAGAACAGGTTACTGGACGTTGGAAGGCTTCCCCCTTTACCAAGATGGACCGGCTTCTGCGCGAGACGCGTATTCCGCTGGGTATATTGACGAATGGCGATGACTGGCGGCTAATCTATGCGGCGCCTGGCTTGCCAACTTCGTACCTTACCTGGACGGCTGACGGCTGGAATGACGAACGGTCCACCCTGAATGCTTTCGCCATGCTCCTGCGTTCTCCGGCCCGTCTGTTGGCAATGGCGAGCGAGAGCCAGCAGCGACAGGCGGATGTAACGGATCAACTCGGTAATCAGGTCTTGAGTGCACTCTCGATCTTTGTGCGTGAACTGGACCGTGCTGATCTTGAAAACGGTGGAAAGCTTCTTGCTGAAGTGACGCCGGAACAAGTATACGAAATGGCGCTCTTCGTCATGATGCGGCTGGTCTTTATGTTCTACGCCGAAGAAAACGGACTGCTGCCTCACGGGGATGTCTTCTATGATCAAGCTTACGGCTTGACCCATCTGTGGAACCGGCTGGAGCGTGAACGCGCCGAAGACACTGATCGCTATGAGTTGCGCGAAGATGCTTACCCGGGTTTATTGGCATCATTTCGCATGATCTATCACGGCTGCACTCACGCAGACTTTCGTATGGTCGCTTATGGGGGTGCGCTGTTCGACCCCGAAAGGTTTCCCGTCCTCGAAGATGCTCGCCTGCGAATTCGCAATTCAGCGTTAGGGAGGATACTAAGGCATCTGACCACGGCTGAGAGCAAAGACGGACGCCAGCGCGTCAGCTATCGGGCGCTTCAGGTGGAACAGTTGGGCTACGTCTATGAGAATTTGCTCGGCTATACGGTTCGCGCTGCGAAAGAGCTGATGATCCTGCCGTCCGGCGGACTGGAAGCACAGCCTTTGGCTGCATATGCAGCCGCGCTCGAAACGGAAACACTTTACGAGACTTTCAAGTCCCACACGAGGATGCATTGGGCGCAGGCGAAAGCACGAGCTGCGGATGCTGTGATGCGCTTTGCCTCTTCTGGCGATGCCGTCCACGCGCTTGACCCACTGGCGGATGATTTCATCCAGCCGGGACAACGATACATTGCTTTTCAGATGGGGACACGCAAACGCGGTGGTATCTTCTACACACCACCGCAGCTCACATCCTTTCTGGTTGAGCAGGCGCTCAAGCCGCAATGCTATGACGATGCTGACGGAGATGCGCCGCGCATTCGCAGCCCCAAGCATATCCTTTCGCTCACTGTCTGTGATCCGGCGATGGGATCAGGTGCTTTTCTGGTTCAGGCAGTACGTTATCTGGCGGATAGACTGCTGGAAGCATGGGACGCGGCAGCAATAACCGCCACCGGAGATACGAAACTGGTCATGCCTTTTGCCGAGCCGGAGCGAACTGCAACTGAGAACGAAGGTGTAATCCCGACCGACCGCGCGGAAGCGACCGCTTGGGCGCGACGCCTGGTGGCAGAGCGCTGCATCTACGGCGTCGATCTCAACGGGCTGGCGGTTGAACTGGCGAAACTCTCCCTATGGCTGGTCACGCTGAGCAAAGACAAGCCGTTCACCTTCCTTGATGACCGCCTGAAACATGGCAATAGTCTGATCGGAGCGAGTTTCTTTGCCGAAACTGACCTGGAGATCAAGAAGGGTAAGATGACCGCGCAGGGCAGGGCGCGGCAGATCAGTTTCATACCTGATGCGGCGCTGGAAGCGCGCAGGGGTGCGACGAAGGACGAGAAAGCGACCGCGCGCAAACGCATTGACAGCAACCGTACCGCGCAGGCGGCGATCCTTGCCGGCATGATGGACATGTTCGCCAATGTCGACTTTGCGGACGTGCTGCGCCACCTGGTTGACCAGACGGCGGACCTGAGTAAGCCGACGCGGAGTGCCGAGCAGTACCAGGACAAAGCCGACCTGTTGCGCCACTTGCTGAGCGAGGGAGACTATCCGGCGCTCAAAGAGATCGCCGACCTGTGGTGCGCGGTCTGGTTTTGGGAGCGCGACATTGAGGCGGCAGGGCTGCCGCCGACGACGCAGGAATATCACGATGTGATCGTGACCATCTTGGGATTGGTGCGCGGAATTGCCACGCAAGAAACTCGCATCCGCCAGATTCGTGACACTGCGAGACGGATCGCTGCGCAAGAGTATTTCTTCCACTGGGAACTCGAATACCCATTTGTGTTTGCCCGGCATAACCCCGGCTTTGATGCGACAGTTGGCAATCCACCATGGGAAGTGGTTCAAGCAGAGCCACAAGAATTTTTCGAGGCATATGATCCGAAATTCAGGGACTACACAAAAGAGGAATCTCTCAAGATCGTGGAGAAGTACCTCTCAGACGACTCGGCAGTTGCTGACACTTGGTTTGAGTATGCTACAAGACAAGGCCGTCAGTCGTTTTACTTTGCTGCCGGAGTAGCATTCTGCTACCAAGGTTCTGGAAAATCGAGCACACACAAGTTGTTCGCTGAGCGTTTCTTTTGGCTACTGCGCGAATACGGGCGTATTGCCCTTATGATGCCTTCGGCGATCTACAGTGATCTTGGTACGAGAGAACTGCGTCGCCATTTTTTAGCAAATGGACGAATCATCTATCTTCTTAGCTTTAGCAATGAACGGTTCATTTTTCCACATGTTCACCATTTCTTTCGTTTTTCACTCCTTGGGATACAGAAAGGGGTGCAATCCACTCAATTCTTAGCGGCTTTTCGCTATGATCCACGGTTAGCGGTGACTGCCGAAGAGCTGCCTGATTTTATAGAAAATGAACACAATCTCCTATCAATACCTGTTGATTCTATTACCCGATTCAGTCCGGATAGTTTCAGCATAATGGAATTTAGGAATCAAGAGGATCTAGATGTCTCCTCTAAGATTTATGGTGATCTGCCACTAATTGGGGAGCCAATTCCTTCACAGTGGGATGTTCGCTTCGGAATTGAGTTTCAGCTTAATGAGTACAGTCATATTCTACAGAATGAACCGCATGGACTTCCGCTATTTGAAGGCAAAATGATACATCAGTTCGACGCCTTCTATGATTCTCCCCAATACTGGATCGATGAAGAATCAGGACGTTCTGAGACTATTAGGAATGGAGTTGCTTCTTATGAACTATACAGATTCGTGTATCGTCGAATATCGAACAGCAGTAATGAGAGAACGTTGATATCTTCTGTGATTCCAAAAATGTGTTTCACGTCTGCATCTGTCCCTCATAGCCTTCCGGGAAATGCTGAATATGGACATCTGCTATACCTGATCTCTTGTCTGAACTCATACGTGCTCGATTATTGCATTCGGCAAAAAGTCAGCACAACCATCAACACTGTATATTTGTATCAGCTTCCACTTCCGAGGCTTACGCCTGGCAATCCATACTTTGCTGCTTTGCTCGATCGTTCTTTGAAGCTCAGTTGTACTTCTCAGCACTTTGCCGATCTGTGGTATGAAGTAACTGGCATGGTTTGGCCGAACGATATCTACATTTGTCCGCCGCCTCGTACTGGGGATCTCGAGATCCATACGATACGACAGCGTCTACGTGACGAAAGCGACGCGCTGGTGGCGCACCTATACGGTTTGAGCCGAGACGATTTCGCTCATATCCTCGGCACGTTCCCGTTGGTCTTCCCAAATACCTCTGAAGGCGAAGCTAAAAAGGCTGCGCTGCTGGCAGTCTATGACGAGTACAACGAAATCACGGCGGGGTGGGCGCGTCAATAGTTGTCGTCATATTCTGTGAAATATGTGAAAAATAGCCTGATGCATCGGGATCTTAAGTCAAATTAGGATCGCTTAACGGCTTATTCGTATAGACTGGAAATACTTTCAATCGCAAGTGGGCAGTCCTACTCGGATGATTGTTGTTGCCTCGATAGCTCACGTTAAATAGTCTAGAGATGTTCTCTTGTGCAGTGATATCCACGGGAAAGCTGTATGAGTACCGAACCACTCCGCGTCGCCCGAGAGCTGATCAAGGGGAAACGCTACGCTGAAGCGCGCGATCTGCTAGCTAGGGTCGATCATCCGACGGCTGCAAAATGGCTCGCAAAGCTGGATGAGTTAGCCCCTCAGACTCTGCAAAGAGCACGTGAGCTCATTGATCAGGGGGAGTACCGCGAGGCCCGTTTCCTCCTGCAATCGCTCAACAATCCGACGGCCAAGCGTTGGCTAGCTAAGCTCGAGGAACTTGTGCCGGAGGCAACTGCGAATCACGCCCCCGCGCAAGTGGACGATTATGTTGATATGGATACGATTCAGCCGGTTCGTGTCGTTGCCATGCCTGGAATAATGGAAACGCCGAAAAGGGCAACCAAGCGTTGTCCATACTGTGCGGAAGACATTCTTCTTGAGGCAGCGGTCTGCCGTTTTTGTGGCCGGGATCTGATTTCCCAACCTCTTATCCCCGTACCCGATGTTCGCCCGCAACTTCAAAGCATGCATGCCGAACTGCTGCATACGCGAAACATTATCCAGACGCTGGAATTCCGGACACGGCAGCTCGATGAGCAGATTTCTCTGCGAAAGATCAACTACGCTGCGCTGATAGTAGGGTTCATTATCCTGTGGTTCTTTGTGCCAATTGTCGAGTTGATGTGCTTGCTCTTGATACTGGCCGGCATAGGAATATGGTATGCCGACGATCAGACCAGCAAGCTTCGCATAAAAAAGGGAGCAATACTCGACGATCTCAGCGGCCTCTATGAGCGTCAAGGAGCACTGGAACAAAGCATTGCACAGCTAGAAATTGGCATCAGAGGAACAGGATGGTAAGTGCAAAATGTCTCTAAACCCTGTCCAATTTGGAAAAGATGTTATCGATCAGTTCGGTCGTTATCTGCTGACGACTTTTCCCATCGCCGATGATCGTCTCTCGGCACAGGTGCGGGAACGATTACGCCACAACGTGGGCAGTGACCCACTGTTGTATCGAGGACCATACGTTTACCTGAACCGTCCATTTGAGCCGGGACCAGAGATCGAGAGCCTGATTGCTCAGGGTAAGCTTCATCCGGTCATGCGCGCGGTCTTCCCATACGAGTCGCTGCACTTTCATCAGGCCCAGGCAGTTGAAGCTGTACAGGCCGGAAATCACCTGATCCTGTCGACCGGCACCGGTTCTGGCAAGACGGAAGCATTCATGCTTCCCATTGTTGACCACTGTCTTAGGTTGCGAGACGAGAATGCTCCACCGGGGGTTGCCGCTGTGCTGGTTTATCCGATGAATGCGCTCGTCAACGACCAGTTGGAGAGGCTTCGCTGGTCCCTTGCCGGCACACGGGTGACATTTGGGCGCTATACAGGGGAGACGCCACGGGCGTATTCGGAGACGACGATCACCCTCAACGCGCCGGTTGCTTATACGTCCCTTCAGCGTGAGCAATATAAGGATGGCAAAGCTGATTTCGGCTCAGAGGTTTTGCCGCTGCCCTGGGAAGAGTGTTACGATACAGCGACCATCCGTGAGAAGAAGCCCCGCATCCTGCTGACGAACTACGCGCAGTTGGAATACCTGCTGCTGCGCGACAAAGATCTTGATCTGTTTCGCGGTTCGCCCCTACAGTTTATTGTCTTTGATGAAGTTCATACCTATACAGGCGCGCTCGGCTCGGAGGTCGCTTGCCTGATCCGACGTCTGCGTGATGTGGCGGGGAAGTCGTCCACCGATGTGACGATGATCGGTACTTCGGCGACCGTCAGCAGCAAACCTGACGACGAAGGAAACGCTATTGATGCTGAGGCAGTGACAAGGCGTTTCGCCCATCGGCTTTTTGGCGTGCCACAAAAAGACATTGTCGTCGTGAGGGAGACGTATCGCGATTTTCCACATCTCGATACGTATTTGCCGCCGCTGCCGAACGACATGCTTGGACTACTCGATGCGATTCTCAAGGCGGCGCGGGTTATCCAGCTTCAGACAGAAATTGAACCGGATGATATACCTGCTGAATTGATCGAAAGAACGGCAGCTTTGTGTGGTCGCGCTACAGGCTCTGATGCATCAGGTATGGCTGCCTTGAGCGAGTTACTGGCCAACAATCGCTGCATCGCTCGCCTCGGCACGATTTTTGATGAGCCGCGTGCCTGGGATGAGACACTTCCAATATGGCGCAGACTTGGCGCCGGACGCGAATTCGCATCAGAACCGGAGCTCATCGCCGAAATGCTTGCCTACCTAACGCTCGGCGCTCTTGCCACTGTCGACGGCGACCCTCTCTTGCGCCCCAAGCTGCACTACTTCGTGCAGGGCTTACAGGGATTGGGTATCAGTTTCCAGACAACTGGTGACCCAGAACTTAGCTTCAGTGACAATCAGTCGATTCCACCTCTCATGCTGTGTCGATCATGTGGTCAGCATTACACGCGTCTCTTGGTCACGAACTGGACAACATCGAATGACAGCCATTTCAGCTATCGTTCTGCTCGAATCCCTCGACCGTTTGAAGAGCCAGCCGGCGAATGGAAGTGGCTGTATTTAACCGATCGTTTTCATACGCAGGATGACGAGGAAAGTGCAGATGAAAAGTGGGAAAAAGCTTTCGTCTGTACTGCGTGTCAGACCGTTCACGAGAAGAATGAACCCCGCTGCCTCAATCCACACTGCCGCCAAACGGGAACTCTCGTCGCACTCTTCGCTTTCAATCTCGATGGTGGGGGGCTTCCAAAGCGCTGTGGGGCATGCGGAGGCCTGAACTCCGAACACATGCCGATCATCAGCTACACACGCAGCGCTGCGGTTGCTGACGTGACCATTCTGGCACAGTCAATGCTCACGATGATGAGTGAGCAAGCCTTGCGAAAAGTGCTGATCTTCGCGGATAGTCGCCAGGAAGCGGCATTTCAAGCTGGCTGGATGGACCAGCGAGCCAAGCGCTTTCGGATGCGCCACTTGGCTTACCAAATCGCGCGCGAAAATGATGCGCCCCTCAACTGGGATGATTTCGCCTTTGAGATCAATGCCCGTGCAATGCAGTCTGGCATCTTCAGTCAGCGTGATTTCAACGACCGGGAGAACATGGCTCGTGCGCACTGGTTCTTGGTCGAAGAACTCGCTTTCGTCACCCAGCGACGCAGCAATCTGGAACAACTGGGGTTGATCGGTATCACCTATGGTGACCTGGACCGGGGGGAAGATCCGTTTTTTCAACAGTGGGCGGATGAACTCGGCGTGTCGCCCGAGGCTGTAGTCAACGTCACCCAGCTTCTCCTGGATGTGTTCCGGCGGCGCGGCATGTTGAGCGACGAGCTATTGTCACGTTGGTGGGACAATAAGTTCCCTGAAGTGTTCAAGGGCATCATCAATGTGCCTGAGTACTACCGTCCATCGGCTCTGGTACTGCAAAATGTCGCACGCAATGGGTCACTGAAAGGTTGGCGCGCACAAAATGGGCGATCACTGGCTCAGGTTGTTACAGAAAAATCCCTGAAGAAGATCGCTGGAGGATTGCGAGATCGCTTCTTGGATGCACTCTGGAGTTGGCTGGTCGATCAGCAATATCTTATCCCTGTTCTGTTGACACAGCGGCGTTACGGTAGAGTTGAACCGATTCCAAATCTGCCTGATGCAGTCTACCAAGTCAATGTGAATCGTTTGGGAATCCGTGAGGTTCACCAGCGATATGTATGCAGTCATTGCCACCGAGCTCAGAGTGTGATGACGAACTCCAGAAACTGCCCTGAGTATGGATGTGCAGGAACTTTGCGCGAAGAGGGGCGCGACCACGAGCACTTTGACGTATACCAGTACACACAAGTCAAAGAATTCGTCCCGATGATGGCACGCGAACACAGCGCACAGGTCCCTCAGGATCGACGGCAAGAAGTCGAGCGGCAGTTCAAGTCGGACTCTGGCAACATCAATACCATCGTCGCTACACCCACCCTAGAAATGGGCGTGGATATCGGGCGACTGGAAATGGCAATGATGCGGAATGTTCCGCCAACGCCAGCCAATTATGCCCAGCGAGCAGGGCGCGCTGGCCGACGACATCGTATCGGCATTGTCATGACCTATGCCGGGTCGAGCCAGCACGACCGCTATTTCTATGCCGATCCACCGCAGGCGATAGCCGGTGAAGTACGTGTTCCCACGTTTTCGATGCAGAATGCGCCACTCATTCGCAAACACGTTCATAGTGCAACGCTTACTTTGCTTCGTGAATGGGTGACCTTTAACGAACGAGCCATTCTTACGAAGACCTTCCCCTCGTTTATCAGGGACTATCTCACCGAATGGGTCGAAGATGAGGGGCAAAAGCGAAGCCGGTTTTTTGATGCGGCAATGACGTTTCCTGAATTCCGCAGACTTCTGGAAGTCTATCATTCTCGGCTGCTCGAGCGACTGATCAAACTATTCCGAAGTGATTGGACGCCGGACGATCTTGATGCGGTTAGCCCCGCTGTATTGGAAACCTACTTGCGCGAAATGCCCGATCTGCTTGAACGGCATGTACGACTGCTGTTTAATCAGGTGCGCGCCTATCGAGGCGAACTTGACAGGTTACGGAGCATCGAGAGCCTGAACAAGGATGAAAAGAAACGTCGCCAGCGCTACGAACAGGCACTCGATTCCTATCTTCGTGAGGATATTGGCAACTATGCTCTGTCTTGGCTTGCTGTGGACGGCTTTTTCCCCGGCTATGCCTTATCACGCGAAACAGTTCAGGCCACGAGCTTGCAGCCATTCATGGAGCTATCGCGTCCGGCGCCCGTCGCCCTGCGTGAATTGACTCCGGCGAATCGCGTTTATGCGGACGGGCGAATCTTCAGCGTACAGCGCATGAATTTCGGTCGTCTCAAGGCGGATGACAATCGCTTCAGCTCAGACACCCTGCGGGAAGAGATGCTGTTCGACATCGAGAAACAACGCCTGTTCAGTCCTAAGGCTGTGCCGACGGAAGGCGGAAACACCAACATTCAGTCGATCACATCGTATCGACTGACCGACGTCGAAATGGAGCAGGCAGAGAGCATCAATGACCAAGTCGAAGTGAGGCACCGTATCGCATTCGACATTCGCGGCATGTTGATGGATAGCCACAAAGGTGGCCTGCATGGACGTGTTGGAGGACGTCAGTTCCGGTTCTTACGTGGCGAGACTGTGAGGTTGGTCAACCTGGGCATGATCAAACCAAATCCTGTTGGTGTTCAGGGTTTTCCACTATGTCCCGTTTGCGGTGAGACTCGCTCTCCGAACAACCTCTCGCTTGAGGAATACAACCGATTTCGTACGCAGCATAGTGAACGTTGCGGCATTGACAGCGTTGGTTTCTTTAGCCTCCATGTAGATCTGAACTCTGATGTCTTGTGCATTGGGCCTTACGAAGAGATAGATCACGCGGTCAACGCCTATGAAGGTTTGCTCATAGGTGCGCGTAACGTCCTCGATATGAGCGGAGGCGAATTAGAAGGCTTCTTCTACCCCGACGACACCGGGGCGATTTGGGCTGTGATCTACGATCCACTTCCGGGCGGTACGGGATTCTTCGATCAGCTACTTGCGCACTGGGATCGAGTCTGCCATGAAGGGATCGCCGCGCTTGAGCGGTGTGATTGTGAAACAGCCTGTTATAAGTGCCTACAGAATTTTCGTAACCAGCAATATCACGATTCGCTTGATAGACGAATGGCCATTGAGATCCTTGCGGATCTTCGAGGAGAACCGCAGAAAGAGCACTCTATACCTGCACCTAAGATCAACGACACCGGACGAAGAACTGCTCAAGAGAAGGCAGAGAGCCCTGCTGAAGATCAGTTCTTGGCGCTTCTTGCGAAACGTGGTTTTCCTGTGCCCACCGCAAGTCAACATAGGGTAGAGCTAGGCAATGGAAACTTCACGGTCGCGGACTTCGCTTGGCCAGAAAAGGGACTGCTAATTTTCATAGATGGCACGTCTCCCGGTTTGCATGGCGACCCTGACCAGGCGCGACGGGACCGCAATAAGCGTCGTCAAGCGAGGATGCTGCACTATCAGGTGGTTGAGATCACTGCGCAAGAGTTGAAAGACGAGCTGATGATTGCGGTCAAGTTGGAAGATATCGAGTTCATTCTTTCGCAGGAGATCTGATGTTCGAGGTTGGCGAAATTGTAAGCCTGAAAGTCGACAGTAGCCGGCAGGGTCCAATTATCGAGATCCTTTCGCAGGTGGCAGGCAAGACGCGCTATAGGGTATTCCATTCGCCGGCTGACATGCCGATCTACTTTGAGGATCAGATTGTGTCAGCGTCGGGGGAGGTAGCGGATCCATTGGTGGATGCGTTGCTGAATGGTCGATGGGTCAGCCCGGAAACATTTCGTGCCCGACTCACTGCTGCCCGTCTAGCCCATCCTCAGACCGATCATGTGTATGCGCTGCATGCAGCACGCGTGAAATACGTCCCCTTCCAGTTCAAGCCATTGCTTCGCCTTCTTCGTTCTGACCGTCCGAGATTGCTGATAGCAGATGAAGTTGGCGTAGGTAAGACGATCGAAGCTGGACTCATCCTGAAAGAGCTTCAGTCCCGACAGCAGGTTGACAAGGTTCTGATTATCTGTCCGAAAGCGCTCGTGCAGAAGTGGCGTGCAGAGATGCGCCGTTTCGATGAGGATTTTCAGATACTTGCCCCTGAAACGCTTCAATACTGCATCAGTGAAACAAATCTGGATGGCGTCTGGCCCGCCCAGTATCGCCGCGCGATTGTGAATCTTGAACTCATCCGGAGTGATGCCGTTCTTGCGGGAAATGACAGAAAAAAGGGCCTTCTCACACTCAGCCCTCCTCCTCAGTTCAGCCTGATTATTGTGGATGAGGCACATCATCTGCGAAACCCACAGACGAATTCATATGAGGTCGCAAGGTATCTCTGTGATGTGGGAGACGCAGTACTTTTCCTATCTGCGACACCTATTCAAACGGCTTCTCACAATCTATTCGCATTGCTTCATTTGCTTCGCCCCGATCTATTTCAGGATTTTGGTGTGTTTCAGGCAATGGTTGAACCGAACCAGCATATCAACCAAGCTATTCGGGCGATACGCGGCAGTCATGCTCACCTCAGTTGGCAAGAAGACGTACGTTCGGCGTTTCAATCGGCGGTGGCCACAGAATGGGGAAGGCAGATACTGGCTACCGACGAGAATTACATGTTCTGGCGTGACCGAATGGCTGATACCACGCCTCTTTCCGATTGGGAACGGGTTCGTTGCCTGCGTGACCTCGAAGAAATGCATACGTTGGCGCATCTTGTTAACCGAACTCGGCGGCGCGATATCGGACGATTTACCATACGCGAACCCCGTACAATTGCTGTGCCGTTCACATCCGCACAGCAGGCGTTCTATGAAGCGCTGATTGAGTTCAGGCGCGATTTGTATGCGCTTGCCTATGGTGAACAAGTCGCCCGCATGATCACTGACACGCTTGAAAGACAGGCGTCTAGCTGCCTTCCTGCGATGGCAAGCTCACTAGAATCCCTAGTCCGTGGCAGTGCCTTCTCGGTTTCAACGCTTACTGATGATACAGAATCGGACGACACTGCATTCGTTGAATTGGCACCAGTGCTTGCCCGTCTCAAGCACTTACAAGAACTGGCGACCGGCCTACAAGATGAAGATCCAAAGCTTGACCAACTTACTGAGATAGTTGACCGTGCGCTTGCCGATCCGGGCTCTGGAAAGGTTCTGTTGTTCTCTTTCTTTTTACATACGCTCGAGTATTTGAAGCGCCGATTGTCACGTCGTGGGTATCGCGTTGAGCTCATCACCGGAAAAACGCCCGATCATGAGCGCGAACTATTGCGAAATCGTTTTGCTCAGCCTCGGGAATATCTGGACACAGTTGATATGTTACTTTCCTCAGAAGTTGGCTGTGAGGGGTTAGACTATCAGTTCTGTGATCGTCTTGTGAATTACGACATCCCATGGAACCCGATGCGCGTAGAGCAGCGTATTGGACGCATTGATCGCTATGGGCAGCTCAGCGATAAGGTATTGATCTACAACTTCATCACTCCTGGAACTGTTGAAGAACGGATCTATTTCCGGTGTTTTGATCGCCTTGGCATCTTTAATGACACGCTTGGCGACCTGGAAGAAATCATGGGACAAGTCATGGATGAACTCGATGATGCTGCATTGTCCATCTACTTGAGCCCTGAGCAATCAGAAGCGAAAGCCCTGCAAACCGCAGACAACACTATTCGGTTAGCTGAAGAGCAGCGCCGCATCGAAGACGCTGGTTATGTCTCGTTCAGTCTTGAGCAGTCCTTTGCGGACGATATTGCTCGTCTAGAAGCAGAAGGAAAGTTTGTTTCACCGACAGATCTTAGGCAGATGGTTGGCGAGTTCCTAGAGGACTCAGTGCTGGGAGGACGCTTAACCCCAGATCCACAAAACACAAGCGGATACAAGATTCGTCTTGCACGCGACTCACGAGGAAAGCTAATTGATCAAATGCGTACCATGCAACTATATGGTAGATCTGCCCAGATATTTCGAAGATGGCTGGAGAGTGATGAAGCATCTATTACAGTCACATTTGATCAGAACACTGCTTCTGATTTTCGCTACATGGAATTCATCACCCCATTGCATCCGTTAACCCGCATAGCTGTAGCGGCCCAGAACGCTGTAGTCGATCCTCTGGTGACATCAGTGCTCACAACTGGAGATGCTTCGGGAAACTTTCTGATCGCATACGATATTTGGGAGAGTATCGCAGTGCAATCCGATCTGCGTTTGGTTGCTCTGGCCTGGGATCTCGATACAAACATGCCAGTGAGCGGGGGCCATGCTGAGGCACTATCTCGACTGATACATGAGGCTGATTACGCACCGTATCAGGTTACGCAGCAGTTGAAGGAGAGGTTCCAGCAGGCGATCTTGCACATCGATGAATATCTCTACCAGATGCGCCAATCTGACTTGTCGGAACTTCAAATTCGTAATCGAAAGTTGCTTGCGCGTCGGTTAGGTAGTCTGGACTCATACTATCAGAGGCGAAAGGACCGAGTTCATGCAGACCTGGAACAAGCTACCGAACCCCGAATCCAACGGATGAAAAAGTCCGAATTGCAGCGCGTCGAACATGAATATGCAGCGCGGCGGAAAGAGATCGAAGCACGGGGAAATGCGGATATCATCACGAAGCGGATTGCACTTGCAGTGCTGACTATTGAGGCCCAGTAGCCATGCCGACGAATTATGCCGAAATTGCTGAGATCAACCGCCAGAAGTACGGCACTGAGGTCTCGAACTATGGTCAGTATATTGCTGACCTACTCTATAGCGATCGTACCCATTTCATATATGAGTTGCTGCAGAATGCTGAGGATACTGAAGCGACGCAGGTCGAGTTCTCGCTGTTTAGGGATCGGGTGGAGTTTCGTCACAATGGAAGACCTTTTGCTCGCGAAGATGTGATAGGAATTTGTAATATCGGCAGGGGCACTAAAGCCGAGGACATGACCAAAATCGGCAAATTTGGGATAGGCTTCAAATCAGTGTACGCAGTTACCCGTACACCCATCATCTACTCTGGAGGCGAGCGATTTTCAATAGAGCATTATGTTTTCCCACGAGAGGTACCGCCTGTCTCTCTTTTGAAGCATGAGACACGCATAGTACTTCCATTTAATCGGCCAGATCTGGATGTCGACAAGGCATATAGCGAGATTGCTTATGGTCTCCAAGAGGTTTCTCCTCAAACGATACTATTCCTCCGCCACATTGCCGAGCTTCGTTGGGAAATAGAGGAGGGGAAAAGCGGACACTATCTGCGGGATACCCGCTTCACGAACGAGAATCGACTAGCTGTACGCATAGTAGACATCATTGATGAGACTGATAAGTACGAAAGATGGATGGTATTCAAGCGTCCAGCAGTTTACCAGGATCATGATTTGTCTGTAGAAATTGCCGTTCCTGTGAACCGTATTGAGAATGCAGATACCGAGACGTACTCATTAAGTAGGTACGAGTTTCCAAGGCTTGTGGTGTTCTTTCCCACAGCTCGACCGACTCCATTTGGTTTCGTGATGCAGGGGCCATATCGAACAACACCCGCCAGAGACAATATTCGGTCACGGGATCCATTGAACGAGTTCCTAATTTTGGAGACCTCAAAACTAGCAGTTGACGCGCTTAAGCTACTTAGGGACACACGCGAACTTACTGTTGAAAGTTTGACCATATTCGTTTGTGATGTCTTGGCAACAACAGATGCTTTTTTTCCGGTTTTTGCAGCCATTCGATCTGCTCTGATGAACTCCCCGTTCTTACCGACAGAGTCGAAGGAATACACGTCTGGAATCCGAGGGAGATTGGCTCGCCCGGGTTCATTAGCTCAGTTGTTCTCGGATGCTCAACTAAACGATCTGGATATTGGTGCACCTCCGTTGCACTGGCTCTCGACTTCCATAACCCTTGATAGAGCGCGTCTGCTATACACATACCTCACGCGTCAGCTAACGGTCCAAGAGCTTGATCCTTTTGCAGTCATGCGGCGTATGAACGCGAAATTTTTACAGGAGCAGTCGGACGAGTGGATACGACGCCTGTATATTATGTTGGACAGACTGCAATCAGTAGTACGGGAACTCATCGACAAGGGTACGCCTATTCTGCGCCTCGAAAATGGCCAGCATGTGCCGGTTCGTCATTTGGACAGACCGCGAGCCTACTTGCCCCCAGAAGGCGATACACAATTCCCAATCGTCAAACGAAGCATATGCTCTGATCCTGCGGTAGTTAGCTTTCTCAGGTCCAAATGTGAGTTAACAGAACCAGACCGAATGTCAGAGGTTCTTGAGTATGTGTTGCCTAGGTATGAGCAAAGGCCAGTTCAGTTTTCGGTAGATGGCTATCTGAAGGATATAGAGAAGATCTTTAGCGCGCTAGAGATGCCGGATCGAAGAAGGCGTGCTTCGCTGCTCGAACGGCTGAGGGGCTGTAGTTTCTTGTTAGGGCGCAATGCCGCAAGCGGAGAGGAGGCGCTTGTCGCACCTGGGATTATCGTTCCAGACCATTCAGACTACAGTCTGTTCTATGCAGGAAATCCCGAGGCCTGGTTTCCAGGGGAAAATCTTGCTGAGTATGCTGAGATTTTGCACCGATTTGGATTCATAAAGAGCGATTTCGTCAATGCCAGGGATGCAGACAGTGCCGGCTATGTCAGTGTGCTGTGGCAGCGTGGCGAGCATGTGAGAGGCTTGAACCATTTTGATCCTGATTGCGAAATTGATGGTCTGGAGTTTGCACTTCAGAACCCAAGTCATGAACGTTCCAGGTTTGTTTGGAATAAGCTTTTACTTCCCAACAAGCATCATATTCGTGGGGAAGTCGAGTACTCGACACGACAAGATTTCACTAATGCAAAGCGGAAGGTAGAGCTATCCTCTATGGGAAGACTGGCAACTGAGTACGCCTGGTTGCCGACGACTGCGGGCGGATGGTTCAAACCATCCGATCTTACGCTGGATGAGCTTCCGCCGGACTTCACCAGAGATGAGGGATTGGCTAACCAGCTAGGGATGCGCTCGACTGATCTGAAAGGTATTTCGCAGCAACTGAACGTAGAAGAAGAAGTCGTTCGGGCGTTTATGAAAGCGTTCCAGAAAGACCCCAATCTTGTGCGCAGCTTCTTGAGCAACCTTGGGCAGGCGGAGCGGATTCCAACTCAGTCAAGCCACAATGATCGTAAGCCGTCTGAAATTCGTCAAGAGATCCCCAACGTTGCTGAAGAAATGAAAGAAGCTTTCCTAAGATCGGGGGTCTTCGAATTGACAGATACGGAATCGGAATTATCTCTTGTGCCAAATCCCGAGCTGCGACATGCAAGGATTGTGGAGGAAATTACAACGACAAAACAGCTTGAAGTTGAAAATACCCTCCGTGCAAAAGACGAGAAAGATTTTGGACCGGTAGATACAACCACTGGCGCAATCCAGGTTAGGTGGGAACAAAAGGATCCTCAGACTCGCAATTTCCTATTAGAGCAATATGGTGGAAGGTGCCAAATCTGCGGCCATACTTTCCCGTTACGAAAGGATGGCTCCCCTTACTTTGAGGGAGTTTATATCGCGCGGCATTCACACGGAAGGTGGTTCGACCGACCCGGCAACGTGCTGTGTTTGTGTGCAAATCATGCGGCACAATTCCTGTATGGAGAGGTCAGGCTTGAGGACTTCAATCGGTCTATCCTGGGTCTGAGAGAAACGAAAGCGGAGTATCTTGTTCCACTGAGATTATGTGGAGTTGATATGAAGATCCGCTTCACACAGCGACATGTTATTGATATACAGGCAATTCTGCAGTCTGCCGACACCTAACATACGTGTCGTGTCCACATGAAGCAGCTCATGAGGACACGACGAACCTAGGCATTGAATGAGCAGAACTATGAGAATCGTTTGGTTCAGCAGTTTGTTGGCTGCGAACTTGTACTGTGTTCTTGTGTCACGTTGAGTGTAAGTAGGACAGAAGTGTCATGCTTCAGTTCTTCCCGGTTCGGGCGTTGACAATCTGCGAAATGCGTGCCGGTGACAGCTCGTATTCGTGGGCAAGCGCAGACAACAACTCGCCGAGTGAATAACGGTGACGGATGACATCATTGCGGAGCGGTTCAGGCGGGATAGTCTCCACTGCATGATAGGTCTCGGCGAAGTAGTGGACCGCACAGGTCACTATGTTGGGTGTATTGTAAATGCGCTCCCGAATCCTTCCGGGGTCAAAGCCGTATCCTTCTTCTCCCTCAGTTTTAAGCTCCGTGCGCAGCACCATGAAGTGGGCGGACCAGGGCTTGAGGCGAAAGTCCACGACTTTCCGCTCATCCAGGTCATAGACGACATACTCGACGAGGTTGCGCGCCATATGGTAGCGGTCCTCGTCGTTGCTTCCCTCCCACAGCCTTGCTATCTTGTTCACTGCTTCGATGGCCACCATCAACTCTGACGTCGTTCGCTGCGTCTCGGTCGTGTAGTTCTGCCAATGGGTGATTTCCCGTTCCAGTTTTTCCTTGCGGGAGACGTATTCTTCGCGGGAGATGTCCCCATCCTCGAAGATATGACGGGCCGCATCCAGCCGTTTCCTGGCTCTTGCGATGGCGGTCGTGCGCTTGGATTCGAAGTCGCGCTCGTCGGCTGGCTGGTCGCTGAGCAGCGCGGCCAGGTTGAGCATCGGCTCGATGAATTCCGGCGCCAGCGTGAGATTCTGAACGAGGCGCAGGAAGTCACCTTCGACAAGTTTGCTGGGGACAGCGCGACGCTGGCAGTCACAGTGCAGACCGGGTCGGTGTCGGTAGGAGTCGCGATGGATGCCGCTCAATTTGGAGCGCAGCCTGACGTTGTCCTGCTGCACGGCGATCCGCTCACAGCCGGCGCAATACACGAGGCCGGACAGCGCGTAGGCCATCACCGACTTGTTCCGTCCGGTGTCGGGCATGCTGAAGGAACGATCACGGATGATCTCTCCAACTCTTCGCAGAAGGTGAATGTCGAACACGGCGCGGTCTGCATCGAGCGGCACATCGTTCGGCTCAATCTCCCGATAGTTCCTGGTGCTCGACTTCTTGTCCAGCACTGCGCCGCCGTATTCGGGCCAACTGCTGGTCACCCGTCGGACGTCGTCCACTTCGAGCGGTGAGGGCTGCCCGTAGCGGTCGCGAAATGCCCATCCTTCAGACTGCATGATGCTGCACACGCGGGCACGTCCCAGACCAGTGACATACAGCTCCATGATGCGGAACGCGCAGTCGTAGTAGCCACGCCAGATGGCCTCTGGGGCAGGTGACTCGTCCTGGATGGTGCCGGCCTGCCAGCTGCCGTTTGGGAGTAGCCACGCGCCTTCGTCCGTGGGCATGAGATAGCCGTCTTTGTTGCGCTTGGTGCCGAACAGGGGCAGGCCAACAGTGATGTTCTTGGACTTGCGGTAGGCAATGTTTGCCTTGCGCCGCAGCGACACATCCATGGCGTACCACTCGTCGAAGATGGCGGAGAGCTGAGCGAAGAGTCGTCCCTGCGGAGTGCTGAAGTCGATGTGCTTCGACGGATCGGCGAGGACGAGCTTGATCCCCTTCTGGTCGACGAAATCGAGCAGGTCGCCGATGCGCCACCCTTTTCGATGCAGACGCGACAGGTCGTTGGCGACCAGCGCCACCACATCAGGATCGTCGAGGCGGGCTTTGAGCGCCATCCAGCCGGGTCGGTTCTTCTCATGCATGGCCGACTTGTGCCCTTCGGCATCCTCGTACCATTCCGGTGTCCAGCCGCTGCGCCACACCGATCCGCGCTGGATACTGCTTTCCGGTCTCGTCCTCAATGAACCTGCCTCGTGTGTTTAGTCCGATCCGCTTCGCCATCCCAGGCGGAGGGAGCATGTGTTCATAGTTGTTCCAGTTGAGCGGCGTGGTGATGAAACACGGCTCGGCGACGCTCGCGCATCCGGCACGTTGGGACAGAATCGCGATTCGAATCGGGTTCCGGTCGCCGCCGGTTTCAATCCCCCGAAGGGGAGAGCGCGCCCCGTGACCCGTCCAGTGTCCAGACACCGAGTGAGCAGGTCGGAAAGTTTCAATCCCCCGAAGGGGAGAGCGCGCCCCGTGACTTTACAGCTAGAATCACCAACAGCGAACAGTGTGAGTTTCAATCCCCCGAAGGGGAGAGCGCGCCCCGTGACGACGCGAAGCCTGAACAATCATGGCGTAGCTGTATTGTTTCAATCCCCCGAAGGGGAGAGCGCGCCCCGTGACGGATTGTCGCGGCACTGGTTGGCTCGGTGGTGGGCGGGTTTCAATCCCCCGAAGGGGAGAGCGCGCCCCGTGACTCGCAGCACTGCCGATCATGGCACAAGACACGCTTTGTTTCAATCCCCCGAAGGGGAGAGCGCGCCCCGTGACGCAGACGCAATGAACGTGACTGTCGGTTCCACCTTTGGTTTCAATCCCCCGAAGGGGAGAGCGCGCCCCGTGACGTGAATTCTCAGCGTGAGGACTCGCGTGACAGTCAGAGTTTCAATCCCCCGAAGGGGAGAGCGCGCCCCGTGACCCGTGGTCAACGCTGCTCTTCATCGTCTTTCTCTTTGGTTTCAATCCCCCGAAGGGGAGAGCGCGCCCCGTGACGGTCTGGTCGCCGGACGCGACCTATTTGGCTCAGAGTTTCAATCCCCCGAAGGGGAGAGCGCGCCCCGTGACACGTTGGTAACAACGATGTGCCGATGGTTCATGGTGAGTTTCAATCCCCCGAAGGGGAGAGCGCGCCCCGTGACAATGATTGAACTCAAGTCCTGGCTGGCTGCCGAATTGGTTTCAATCCCCCGAAGGGGAGAGCGCGCCCCGTGACGTAACATTGACGGGCGAGCTAGCGGACATGCTGGAGCAGTACGGTTTCAATCCCCCGAAGGGGAGAGCGCGCCCCGTGACCGACGAACACGGAGACGGCAGACGCATTTACCCTGCTCCTCGTTTCAATCCCCCGAAGGGGAGAGCGCGCCCCGTGACCAAGGCACTGCTTCGACCCTGCCTGAAACTGTTGATTGCGTTTCAATCCCCCGAAGGGGAGAGCGCGCCCCGTGACCTCATTTGGTGGCGGTTTCCAAAATGGAGGCTTTTCGTTTCAATCCCCCGAAGGGGAGAGCGCGCCCCGTGACCGGTCGAGGCAGTTGTGAACACCGAGGCACCCACCTTGGTTTCAATCCCCCGAAGGGGAGAGCGCGCCCCGTGACTTCGTTCTAAGGAGCACATAATGTCCAAGCGATTGTGTTTCAATCCCCCGAAGGGGAGAGCGCGCCCCGTGACAAGATGAACGCAGGACGTGGTTGTCTCAAGCTGATGGTTTCAATCCCCCGAAGGGGAGAGCGCGCCCCGTGACCAACCGATGACGATCCGACGTTCACCAACAACCAGTATAACGTTTCAATCCCCCGAAGGGGAGAGCGCGCCCCGTGACCCTAGAATACAGGGTTCTTCGAATCCCGTCAATTTCGCGCTTCAGCGCGCGCCAGCGCTGCGACTTGATCCCCCTGCGGACACCAGTTCTGTAACACCCTCGTTTTGTGCATCCGGCGTCAATCAGAGCCGCCCCCACCCCCATTTCTGGACCCCAGATCACGCGCCAGCGCGCTGGATCACCGCAAAATCGCGTTTTGCGACCCGTATGTACTTTTGAGGGAGAAATGCCGTGCGGTGCTGATGAAAGCGGCACAAGCGAATCGCATGGCGTCGCTGCTGCACATGAGCGGCGCTGTCTGATCGGCGTAGGCGGAAGACAGCGCCATTGTTGAAGCATGTCAATCCCGACGGGCTGACTATCCTCTGCTCACTGTCGTCGCGTATTACGGACATCCGCCTCCTCCACCTTCAGGGGGCAAGCTTCAGCCGGTGCGGTGGTAAGCACTTTGATGAGTCTATTCAGACATACTTGCGATACCTGCGAGTGTTGTGCGCTATGATGAAACAGAAAGGACGAGCCGCACAATGGGACATGCTGAGAACAAACGAGAGAACATCGAACGAATGATCCTGCTGCTCCAGCAGGCGGGCGATGATGGCATTTCGATGCGCGAGATCGCCGACGCGCTGGGCGTTCACGAGTCAACGGCGCATCGCTACCGCGATGAGATCGAAGTCCGGTATGCGCTTGAAGAAGTGGGCTACGGCCGATTCCGGCTTGATAGGACACAGACTCTGAGTAACATCAGCCTGTCGGCAAGTGAGGCGCTGACCATCTATCTGGCGCTGCGACGCTTCATTCGGCAGACGAGCCAGGCACCAGATTTCATGATCTCCGCGCTGCGCAAGGTGACGCCGGCCCTCCAGCGGCCCGACCTGGTGGATGCCCTCAGCGAGTCGATCCAGCACCTGCAAGTGGAACGCACCGCAACGCCAGAACACAAGGCGGTGTGGGAGACGCTGATCCGCTGCTGGATTTACCGGCGCGTGGTGCGCATCCAGTACCTTGGGCTGAACAAGACGGCTCCGACCGAACATGTGATAGAACCCTACCTGTTCGAGCCGATGCCGTTCGGCGATACGACCTACCTCATTGCCTGGAGCCGCACCCGCAACAACCTGCGCACCTTCAAGCCGGACCGCATTCTGCGCGCCACCGAGCTTGCCGAAACGTTCGAAAAGCGTCTGAATCTGGATGTAGGCGCTCTACTGAGGAACGCCTGGGGAATCTGGTACGGGGAGCCGACGACGCGGGTCGAACTGCTCTTTGCGCCGCGCGTCGCCCGGCGGGTGATGGAGTCCACCTACATGACCGGAGAGCAGAAGGAGCTGCAGCCGGATGGCAGCCTCTACTGGGCGGTGGACATCGTGGGTACGCTGGAGATTCTGTCGTGGATTCGTGGGTGGGGGCACGAGGTGAAGGTGCTTGCGCCGGAGACACTGCGAGCGGAGGTGAAACGAGACCTTGAGGCAGCACTGGAACTGTACCGATAGGATGGATGTATGAGCGAAAACAAGCCACTTGGACTGCGCTACACAGGACACCCGTTCATCGACATCGGTGTGGCAGTTGCAACCGTTGTCGCTCGGAGACAGCACCCAGAGAAGGTCACTGTCGATGAGCTGATCCCATTTCTGCAGGACATCAAGCGTTGGTACATAGATTATCCTGGAATTCAGAGCTTCTTACGCAACGTCTTTCCGAATTCGAAATTCGTTCAAGGCGCTGTATCACTTGCGGACAAAGAGCAGTACGCGGATGAGGTTCTATTCGGCTTCATAGGCGATGAGATCGCAAATGATGATCGGCAGTGTTGTGTGTTTTTCCCCGAACTGGCAGCATCGCGACGAGTTACGCGAACCATCATGCCGTTGCTTAACAGTGTTGACACGGTGAACTTCGGTGCTGCGGGGAATCCTGGAGTACCTGTAAGCGGTTTAGCCATTATGTGCCTACACCTGTTGCCGCTCGGATGCCTTCGCCTGTATTCATACGCGAGTCCCAAAACTCGGCTACTCGGATTTCACCATATCAGCAGTCAGGGCGGGCCGAACCTAAACATGGTGTTTGCTGCATACGCTCTTGACCACCATACAACCTCAATAGGCCTATCCGGTGAAATAACGACGTTTGGCAGCCATAGTCAAACTCGTTACGTTGAAGAGTTGCTACGTGTGAAGAGGGAAGTGCTGCGAAACCGTTTGACAAGGAGTAGCTTGACGGCTTATCGAAACGTCTCGGGATACTTTTTCGCGAACGAAAATCGAGAAACTTCCATTGCGGTGTTGCATCTCGACAATGGAGTTCATGCGTTTATTGAAGCAGCTGAGCTGGATCATGCCGACACGTGGCACCGCCTGATTGCTGCCAATTGGCAAAAGGTCGAGGACGAACCCGATGCCCCGCTCACCGAGGAGTCTCGCCGCCAGCGCCGCAACTTCGTCTTCGAGCAGCTCTTCGATGCCCCGGTCAATTGGCTGCGCCTTGCCGGCGCTCTCATCACGCACGGCGACTGGGCGCTTGTCCACTTATTCCTGAAGGAGATCGTCAATATGCAGCAAGCCGAAATCGATAATCTGAAGATGCTGGGCATGAAACTCGCCCGCTACATGAGCGAGAATGATGTTTCGGCAAAAGGGCTGTCGTGGGGGTTCTACCACCAGTTCAAGACAGCCAGGACCGCCAAGATCAGGGCGCTCGTCCGCTCCGCCAACGAGAGTCTGTCGCGCAAAGGGCTGTCGGACCTGATCATCACCCATGCCGAAATCCTGCTGGCTTTCAACCGCGTACAGGGGTATCAGGATTTCACGCTGGCGCGCGACATCATCGCCATGGTGATGTTCGAGGAGCTCCACAAGATGGGCTACAGCATGGGCAAAGCCGTGCCCGCTGAGGAGGACGAGATCGCCGAGCGTTATGCCGCCATTCCTGACGAAGTCGAAGCCTAAAACGAGGAGAAAGACAATGAGCTATTATGTCACCGGACTGCTGCTGATCGATGCCCCGGCGTCGGCGCTGAACAACGGGCAGGCAGAAAACAACGAGAGCAAGGTTAAGGCGATCCGCGTGCCCGGACAGGGTGACTATCCCTACGTCTCGGCGCAATCCTTCCGCTACTGGCTGCGCGATACGCTCTCCGACCAGTTCGGAAGCGAATGGACGGCGTCCAAAGTCTATACCGCCGGCGCAGGTTCAAAGCAGCAGGCTTACACCGAGGGCGATCCGATTGATTATCCCGATGACGATCTGTTCGGCTACATGCGGGCGACCAAGGAGCGCACCGTCACGCGCGTCTCGCCCTTCCGCGCCAGCACGCTGGTATCCATCGCGCCCGCGCCGATCGTGAGCGATTTCGGCGTGATGGCGCGCGCTGAAAAGCAGGAAGGCGACAAGGAAGGCGTCGTCCTGCACGCGCACCAATTCTATCGGGCGGTCCTTCAGGGGATGTTCTCGATTGATTTGCAGTCCGCCGGAACCTTCACGAACCAGATGCGCTCCGGCTTCCAGAATCTGGCGCAGGACACGCTCGAAAAAGCCAGCAATCTGGGTTTGACGCCTGTTCCGGCGCTGCGTTCGTTCCGTCTGCCCTTGCAGGAACGCATCCGCCGAGTGCAGGTGCTGCTGCGCGCGCTTGGGCGCATCCAGGGCGGCGCTAAGCAGACGCTCCACTATACCGATGTCGCCCCGGTATTCGTGATGGCGGCGGTGACACGCGGCGGGAACAATCTATTTGGGAGAGCGGTCACCACCGATGCCCGGAACCGTCCCACGCTCCACTGGGATGTGCTGAATGAGATTCGCGACGTTCAGGGCGACTCGCTGGCATCCAGCGTATTCGTAGGACGCAGTGCGGGTTTCATGGACGATGCCGTTGAGATGCTGCGCGAGCAGTACCAGATCAGCCCGATCCATCCCCGGCAGGCGCTCGATGCGCTGGCTGACGAGATCGCGCTGCACCCGGAATGGTGGGAATGATCCCCCAGGAGATGCCGGCGCTGAAGGTGGTGATAGCGGGCTATGCGGCATCTTTCCGCTATCCCCACTTCGTCCAGGGCATTCATCCGACCTACGAGATGCCGCCTCCGGCAACCCTCTACGGATTGATCGTCGGGGTGCTGGGGGACTATTTCCCGCGCGATGGGCTGCGCTTCGCTTATCATTTCAGCTATCGGGCGAAGTTCAACGATTACGAACACCTGCATTTTCCGCCTTCAGAGATCAAGAAGCCAGAAGAGCGCGCGCTCCTCAAACAAATCGACCGCGCATTCGGCGTCGCCGACATGCCCCCGGCGATCAATCCGTTCGTGCGCGAGCTGCTCTTTGAGCCGCGCCTGACGCTCTACCTGGACCGGACGGAACTCGACGGAGTCGACCTTGTGGGCGCCTTTCGTCAGCCGCGCTACCCGGTGGTGCTGGGGCGGTCCCAGGATCTCATGACACTGGGGCCGCCGGAGGTGGTGGCGCTGCGCCAGGCGGAGCGCTGCTATGTCACCGGCACGCTGCTCTCGCTGGAAGACGCGGCGGTCATCGGCGGGCAGTTCTACGCGGTCACCATGCCGCGCTACATCTCGCCGGCGCGGCAACCGGAATGGGCGCAGTACGCCGTCCTGCCCGAGTCGCGCCGACCGCCCATCTTCCCGGACGACGCCCTGCTGAGCGCCGGTGGGGCGCTGAACTGGTGGGTGGACCCGGCAGAGCCGCACCCCTGGGACCCGACCCTGCCGCGCGCCGTTTACTGGCATTCCTGGAGCGCCTGACTGTGGAACACATTCCGCCAGAACTGAATCCTGATTTCATCGACGGGATCAAAGCCAAGAGCCGCGATATGGGCGGCGACACGCTGGCGCAGCATACCTGGGCGGTGCTGGCTCGTCTTGCCGACCAGCGAAGGCTGCGCCCCCATCTGGCGGAGCAGTTCGGCGACCCGCGCTTGTGGCTCCGCCTCTACTGGGGCTGCTTTCTGCATGATTTCGGCAAGGCGGCGGCGGGGTTTCAGGAACGCCTGCAAGACGACCCGCCGCCGAATGACTGGTCGGAGGGGCGGCACCGCCACGAGGTGCTGTCCCTCGCCTTCGTGGACTGGATGTTCCCGCGCGATCACCCGGATCGTCTACCAATCATCGGGGTGATCGCCGCGCATCACAAGGACCTGAACGGCGAGAACGGCATCCTGCCGCGCTACGGCGCGATCCGCTATGACGACCGGCAGCGCGCCCGCCTTCAGTTCCTCATCGACCAGCTCGACAGCCCCACAATCGATGGGCTGTGGCGCTGGCTGACCGAGTTCGGGAATGCCTGGGCTGCCGCGCTGGGATTCGGCGGCGCAGAGTCGATCCAGCCCGCACGTCGCGCCGTGAACACTCAATCGATCATGGGCGCACTTGATGATCTGGTCGATTACGCTCAGGATCAGCGCGGCACAGCAGTGTCGATCACTCTGCGCGGCCTGATCCTCACGGCCGACCACGCGGCCTCTGCCAACACCGATCCGTTCCCCAACATGCCGCTGAATGAGGCGGTCGCCGCGAAGCCAACGCAGGGATTCACGCTGCGGCGTCACCAGACGGCGGCACGCGAAACCGCGGCTGGGTCCCATCTACTGATCGCGCCTACCGGCAGCGGCAAAACCGAAGCGGCGCTGCTGTGGGCGGCGCGTCAGATGGCGCTGTATCCGTCGGCGCGGCTGTTCTACACCCTGCCGTACCAGGCGAGCATGAACGCGATGGCGGACCGGCTGTGGACGCGCTACTTCCGCAGGGGCGATTCTGCCGCCGACTTCAGCGACGAGACGGTGAACCGGGCGGTGATGATCCAGCACAGCCGGGCGACGCTGCATCTGTACCAGCAGATGATGACAGCCGATTCTGGCGCAGCACCGCGCGCGGTCGCCGATCTGGCGCGGCGGCAGCGGGACCGCGCCCGGCTGAACTTCTATCCGCTGCAGGTCTTCAGCCCGTACCAGATGCTCAAGGCGGCGTTTTCCCTCAAGGGCTACGAGGCGCTGCTGCTCGATTACACCGGCGGGCTGTTCATCTTCGACGAGATTCACGCCTATGACCCGGAGCGGCTGGCGCTGATTCTGGAGATGATGCGCTGGCTGCGCGTCACCTTCGGCGCGCGCTTCTTCGTGATGACGGCGACGCTGCCGCCGCATTTGCAGGCGCGGCTGATGGACGCTTTGGGCATCGGCGCGGACTCGGCGCTGACGGCAGACTCGGCGACCTTCGCCGAGTCGCAGCGGCACATCGTCCGGCTGCTGGAGGGGGCGCTGACCGACGACGCGGCGCTGGTGCGTATGCTTGCGGACTACCATCAGGGCAAGACCGTGCTGGTCTGCTGCAACCAGGTCCAGCGGGCGCTGGCGCTCTATGACGCCTTACGCGCGCACGTCGAGCCGGAGCGCATCCTGCTGCTGCACAGCCGCTTCAACGGCGGCGACCGCGCGGACAAGGAGCGGCGGCTGCTGGAAGCGTTTCATCTGCGCCCCGGTTGGCAGGCGCGCGGCGGACGCCCGCCCTGCATCGTGGTGGCGACGCAGGTGATCGAGGTCAGCCTGGATGTCGATTTCGACACGATCTACACGGAACCCGCGCCGCTGGAAGCCCTGATCCAGCGTTTTGGACGGGTGAACCGCGCGCGCGCTGACCATGCGCTGGTCGATGTCCACGTCATGCGTCAACCCGTCGAGGGCGGCGATGTCTTGCCTTACGATGAAGCGCTGGTGCGGCGCAGCCTGGGGACGCTGGAACAGCGCTGCGCCGACCGTCCCATCGACGAGGGGCAGGTGAGCGCCATGCTCGGCGAGATCTACCAGGGCGACCTGCTGGCGGATTGGGACAGGCGCTTCGAGGGCAAGACGCGCGACCTGCGCCGCATCCTGCAAGCCATGCGCCCCTTCCAATCTGCCGATGAGGCGACCTTCCAGCAGTTCTACCAGATGTTCGACGGTGTGCAGGTGCTGCCGCTGGAGAACGAGAACGACTTTCTCGACGCCTGGGAAAACAGGGGTTTCCTTGATGCCAGCCGCTTCCTGGTGAACATCAGCTGGCGTCAGTACGCTATGCTCCGGTCGCGCGGAAGACTGATGGGAACGGGCGAACGCGACGACATCCCCCGCGCCGATGTGCCGTATGATCCTGAACGGGGACTTGATCTGTATCACGAAGCAGTGGAGGATAGCGACGAATGACCGATCACCTGACGCTGATGGGCGGTCTTTCCGTGCTGCACCTGCGTTTCACCGTCGAAGCGGAGTCGCCGGTGTACTTCGATGCCCAGCCCGGCTCGGCGCTGCGCGGGGCGCTGTACACCTACATGCGCCGACATTATTGCAGCGAGGCTTCCGGCTTCGCGGGCGAGAATCATCAGCAGGAGTGCCCGGTGTGCTGGCTGTTGGCACTGGAAGATGAGGAGCGGATGCGCGGACGGAACCTGCCGCGCCCGCTGACCCTTCAGCCGCCGGCGCCGGGGGAATATGCGCGGGGGGCGCGCTTCACCTTTGGCGTCACGCTGATCGGCAGGGCGCAGCGCTTGATGATCTACCTGCTTCGGGCGGGAGGGCAGATCGGACGCATCGGAGTTGGCAAAGGGCGCGGAACCTTCCGGCTGATCGATATCGCCGAATACAGCCCGCTGCTCGACACCGCGCGCTCGCTCCAGCAGGATCAGTCAGTTTGGCGGACGACGCTCCATGTCGATGCGCCGCGCATCGAGGAGTGCGCCGGTATGGGCACGCCGGACCGGGTGACTCTGCACCTGCTGACGCCAATGCGGCTGATCGCCGACAAGACGCGGCAGCGTTCGGTGAACCCGGTGACGCTGAGCCAGCGGCTGATCGAGCGCTGTCAGGACCTGGTGACGTATTATGGGGAAGGCGAACCGCCGGCGCGCGAAGCCTGGATCGCCGCCGCCGGCGCGCTGCGGACGCACGCCGAAACGGTGCGCATCGCCTATGATGAGACGGAGTGGGTCGAAGCATGGAGCGGCAGCCGGCGGCAGGATCATCTGACGCCGATCGGCGGATTGACCGGCGTCGTGCGCTTCGAGGGTGAAGGCGTGGCGGCGCTGCGCCCCTGGCTGCTGTGGGGGCAAAGCCTTCACGTGGGGAAGGATGCGGTTAAGGGGAACGGCTGGTATCGCGTTCTCGCCTGACGAAACTCGGCGCAGGAAACGCGCAGAAAACGAGTTTCGATCCACAGCGCCGGAAACGGCTCATTTCTTATGAAGGCGGAACAAAAATGACTTGCTACAAGCCCCGTTTTGGCGTAGAGTCATGGTTACAGGTCAAAAATGACCTGGGAGTGTATTTTGGAGGATCGCGGCTTCACCGAACATCGACCCGCAGAGGGTATTGAAACCACGCAGCGAGAGACGATCCATTTCGCCACATTGGCTTCACCGAACATCGACCCGCAGAGGGTATTGAAACGGTGATTCCCGCTCAGTACCTCGTAGACTGGATCGGCTTCACCGAACATCGACCCGCAGAGGGTATTGAAACTGCCGGGCTGCCAGCATACGCAGCGCCAGCACAATAAGCTTCACCGAACATCGACCCGCAGAGGGTATTGAAACACGGCAGGAAGCCCGGAACCGTATGCGGCAAGCGTCGCTTCACCGAACATCGACCCGCAGAGGGTATTGAAACCTGTCGGGCTATGTGCGCGGCGATGGCATGATCTCGAGCTTCACCGAACATCGACCCGCAGAGGAAAGCCTTGAGGGCGAGCTTCACCGAACATCGACCCGCAGAGGGTATTGAAACTACAGAAGCGCCTTGATGAGCAGTTGGAAAGCATTGGCTTCACCGAACATCGACCCGCAGAGGGTATTGAAACACCGTGCCATCGCCAACGCTATCGGCAACCGTGATGCGCTTCACCGAACATCGACCCGCAGAGGGTATTGAAACGCACCCTGGTCTGCACGTTCACAGTGGACAGTACACGCTTCACCGAACATCGACCCGCAGAGGGTATTGAAACTAAACAAAGCGCTGCGGCGTGCTGTCAGCATAGGGGGGCTTCACCGAACATCGACCCGCAGAGGGTATTGAAACAGTTCGTCCTGACGCTGCTGCTCAGCGAGGTAAGCCGCTTCACCGAACATCGACCCGCAGAGGGTATTGAAACCTGGCGCGCCAGCGTGACGGGATCGGCGGACGGGCTGCTTCACCGAACATCGACCCGCAGAGGGTATTGAAACCTGTCGGGCTATGTGCGCGGCGATGGCATGATCTCGAGCTTCACCGAACATCGACCCGCAGATGATCTCGAGCTTCACCGAACATCGACCCGCAGAGGGTATTGAAACATGTGGTCAAGGTGTACAGCATCGTCTACCTGAACGAGCTTCACCGAACATCGACCCGCAGAGGGTATTGAAACGACATCTACACGTCGGCGGTGAAGTTCGTCGGCTACGCTTCACCGAACATCGACCCGCAGAGGGTATTGAAACGGCGTGCACCACCTCGGTGTCCAGGTCGATTTCCCAGAGCTTCACCGAACATCGACCCGCAGAGGGTATTGAAACCTTCAGTCAGGACCGGCTTTAATTCCTTCGGCGCGGGCTTCACCGAACATCGACCCGCAGAGGGTATTGAAACGATACGTTGGCGGTCCATTCAATCAACAGACCGTCCGCTTCACCGAACATCGACCCGCAGAGGGTATTGAAACCCTGGTGGTCGTCAGGATTGCGGTCCTGCGGCTCATGCTTCACCGAACATCGACCCGCAGAGGGTATTGAAACCTTCGTCGGACGACCGGCTTGGCGTTGACCAGTCCTTGCTTCACCGAACATCGACCCGCAGAGGGTATTGAAACCGTTCGCGGGCGTCGCCTTGCCCAACGGCACAAACGAGCTTCACCGAACATCGACCCGCAGAGGGTATTGAAACTATATGGAACAGCGCGGGGATGCATGGTATTTGGCTAGCTTCACCGAACATCGACCCGCAGAGGGTATTGAAACGCGGCCAGCAGCGCGGAGTAAATCGGCGCGACGCGGGGCTTCACCGAACATCGACCCGCAGAGGGTATTGAAACGTGTACGGGCGGATGATCCGCGAGGCGACACTAATCGCTTCACCGAACATCGACCCGTAGAGGGTATTGAAACCGCGCCTCCGCCTCTTCGTATATGTGCACCATAACAAGCTTCACCGAACATCGACCCGCAGAGGGTATTGAAACAAATCATGGGAGTAGGGCTGAACGTGGACGACGAACGCTTCACCGAACATCGACCCGCAGAGGGTACAACCGCCAGATTGGACCTACCAAATTCGCAGCACTTGCAAGAGGGTGATGCTACGCTGAAATCAACGACAAACGGCGAGGATCACAGTCCTATGGCAATTGTCTCCCACCTGATTGCGGATTCGTTTGGGTCGCACATCGGCAAGTACAGCGAACGGCTGAAAATCACCCGCAATGGCGAGACGCTGGCGCAGGCTCCGCTGCTGCATCTGCAATCGCTGCACATCACCAGCCGAGGCATCAGCATCTCCGCCGATGCGCTGGAAGCCTGTTGTGAGCGAGGAATTCCTGTCCACTTCCTCGATTCGCAGGGGTCACCTTACGCCAACATCTACGCCGCCGCCCTCACCGGCACGGTGCGTACCCGAAGAGAACAGCTCCGCGCCTATGACGACGAGCGCGGGGCGCTCCTGGGCGTCGCTATCGCGCGGGGCAAGATCGAAAATGCGCGGATCACCCTCAAGTACTTTGCCAAATCCCGCCGGGATACAGAGCAGGGCGCGGCGCTGCTCGAAGCGGAAAATGATCTGATCGAGCCGCTGGCGGCGCTGGACCGGCTCGACCGGCTGCACATCGACGATCTGCGACCGCACATCCTCGCCGTTGAGGGGCGCGCCGCCCGCTGCTACTGGGATGCCGTCGGTCACATCCTCCCGACGGAATACGGCTGGACCGGCAGAACCACGCGCGGCGCGACCGACCCGGTCAACAGCCTGCTGAACTATGGCTATGGCATCCTCTACAGTCAGATCGAGCGCGCCCTGGTGCTGGCGGGTCTCGATCCCTTCGCCGGGTTCGTCCACGCGGACCGCCCAGGCAAGCCCAGCCTGGTCCTGGATCTGATCGAGGAGTTTCGCCAGACGGTGGTGGATCGCGTGGTCGTGGGGCTGGTCAGCCGGCGCTTCGGGGTCGAGCAGGATGAGCATGGTCGGCTGACGGAGGATGTGCGGCGGAAATATGCCGAACACATCCTCGATCACCTGGAGAGCAAGGTCAAAGTGCAGGGCGAACGCTGTACGCTGCGCCACGTCATTCAGACACAGGCGCGTCATCTGGCATCGGCGCTGCGGGGAGAATCCGCTGCCTATGTCCCTTATCGTGCGGAATGGTGAGCGATGCACCTGCTCGTCTTCTACGACATCTCCAGCGACCGAATCCGGGGCAAGGTTGCCTGCATCTGCGAGGATTATGGTCTGGATCGCATTCAGCTTTCCGCCTTCTACGGTCGATTGAGCCGCAACCACCGCGAGGAGTTGATGCTCCGGCTCTCCACGGTGCTGGGCGAGGAGAGCGGACGCATCCAGCTCGTGCCCGTATCGACCGAAACCTGGGCGCAGCGCTTGGAGATCGCCAATGACTGAAGCACAGCAAACAGCGCTGGACGAGGCAGACTTCTTCACCGTGACCGACCTCAAGCAGTTCGCTTACTGTCCGCGCGTCATCTACTATGAGCGCTGCCTGCCTGGAATTCGACCCCGCACCTTCAAGATGGACGCCGGTCACGCGGTACACAAGGAAGAGGGCGAGAAGTCGCGCCGGCGGGTGACCGCATCCTATGGCATTGTCCAGGGCGAGCGGCTGTTCGAGGTGCGGTTCCGCAGTGAACGGCTTGGGCTGATGGGGGTCCTCGATGAGCTGATCGTCGGCACAGATGGCGCACGAATCCCGGTGGATTACAAGATGGCACGTGCCGTCAGCGCCAATCACCGGGTTCAGATCGCGGCTTACGCCATGCTGATCGAGGAAACGTGGAACGTGCCTGTGCCGCGAGGACACATCTACCTGATCCCGAAGCGCAGCCCGGTGGAAATTCTCATGACGCCCCGGCTCCGGCAGTCTGTGCGCGAATCCCTGGATGCCCTTCGTAACCTAGTTCAGCGCGAGGCAGTCCCACCGCCGCCGGCGAAGCGCGCAGTCTGCGCCGGGTGCGAGTTTCGGCGATTCTGCAATGATGTGTGAGCTTCCGAAGCAGACTCTTCACGCCCACGCCATGCCCATGCCGTTGGTCGTCTTGCGCCCGATGCCGCTGTAGTAGGCGAAATCGACCAGCAGGCTGACCGTCCGTGCGAACCACACGAAATCGCGGCGCAGCAGCGCTTCCAGCTCCGGTTGGTGCTTCTTCAGGTGGTCGCTGGCGCGCAGCAGGTCGAACGCCGCTTCCCCCACAAAGCCTGCCTCGGTGCTGCCCTGTTTGCCCTTGTAGGTCGCCGTCTCCAGGCGATAGCCGCTGATGACGATGTGGTGGGTTAGGAAGACCATCACCTGATCCTCCGGCAGATCGCGCAGGCGGTGGGAGGTGAAGGCGATCCAGCGATTGAGCAGACTGCCGAAGACCAGATCAGGGCGCGGCAGGGGGAAGACTACGCCGCTGGAGCGGAACGTCGTGGCGCTGCGAAAGGTCAGCGCGAAGCTGCGCGCCGGCTCGACCTCGCGGTTGCGGTCGATGAGCTGCTGATAGCTGCACCGCCCCGGCAGGCGCGACTCATCCCACACCACCGCCTGGACCTGCCAGAGCGTGTGGTCGATCTCGACGGTGACGATCCCCCCGCTCGCCAAGGAATCAACGGTGGTCTGGCGGTAGCGCTCCAGCGCCGCGACGGTGGCGGCGGAGAGCGCTGTGAAGCGCACCCAGCACAGATCGCCTTCCTCCAGGTCGCCGAAATGCACCCCTTCGCCGCGCATCAGCCCGCTGGCGGTGAAAGGCTTTTCCGCGCCCTCGTCGTGGATGTCCACCGCCAGCGCCGGGTCGCAGGCGTCGAGGAGCGTCAGCCCCAGGCGGAAGATCGCCCGTCCCATGTGGTTGTAGATGTGGGTCGGGCGCGGCGCGCGGATGTGGATGAGGAGCGCAGCCAGATCGATGATGGTGGGGTTCCCCGGCGGCATCGTCACGGCGTCCTCCTGACGGCTGGCGGATTCCGTCGGTGAGTATAGCGGGTTCCTGGGGAAGCCGCGCGGAGGCGTGCGATGTCGTGCATGTCGAAATCCCCCGAAGGGGCAATCACCTGCTGCAACCGCCTTCGCAACTGGTCCGCGATGAAACTCGTCTCCTGCGCGATTCGTCGAGGAGTTTTGTCACGTCCATCAGCCCCGCTCCGGCAGGACTTCCACCTGCCCCATGCCGATGCTGGTGCGCGCCCCCACCCCGGCGAATCGGCTGAACGCGGCAAGGGCATGGACGACCCGCTGCCAGTATTCATCGCCCCTCCAGACGACGTAGCGGCAGTCGCCCGTGCCGCCGGTCAGCACACCGTAAGGCGAGTCGCCGGTATCCACCCGCCGTGACTCCATGCGGTAGCGGCTGATGCGAATGCACTCGCGGGCGAAGGTGCGCGTGTCGGGGTGAAGCTGAATGTCGCACAGGCTGTTCCAGCGGTCGAGCAGCCCGCCGAAGACCAGATCGGGCGTGGGGAAGGGGAACTGCGATCCGCCGCTGTGAAAGGTGACCGGGGTGCGGAAGCGCAGCGTCAGCCCGCGCTGCGGCAGCTCAGCGCTCAGCGTGTGCTGCTGGATCAGATCGGCGTCGGTGGTGGTCTCCGTCTCCACCGTGACGACGCCGTAGGATTTCTCGCCGAGCGTGATCCCCGCGCCGGGCAGCACGGGCAGAATGCGCGTCGCCCACAGGTCGGTCAGGTCGTCATCGAGGGTGGTGAAGGCGAGGGTGAAGGCGGCGGGATCAGCGACGGCGGGTTTTTGCAGGGGACTGACGGTGTAGCAGGCGGGCTGGTTGTCGGCGGTGATGCGGGCGAAGATTTCCGGCGAGGCGGCGCGCGTCATGTCGAGGAACCAGGCGCGGGCGGGAACGCCGGACCAGTGCGGACCCTGCCGGCTCGGCTGTAGCGGATGGAGACTGAGTTGAGCGCGTGAGAAGACGGTCACCGACTCACCCAACCGTCACCAGCACCCAGCCCATCGGGCGGACCGGCTGCCCCTGGCTGCGCAGCAGATGCCGGCTCTTCGGGAAGCGGTCGCCCGGCGCAAAAGCCGCCGCATTCCGCTTCAGCTTGTACTGCTGCACGATGCGGGCGAAGCGACGCGGGTCCGCCAGCAGCAGATCGTTGAGCGTCTTGCTGTTCCACCCCGTCCCCCAGCCGATCTGCGCGAGAAACTGGTTTTCGCCCAGGCTGTTGAACCGCTTGACCAGCTCCGACCGGTAGAAGCCGCGCACGATTTTGGTGTCCTCGCGGTCGGCGAAGTACTCCAGCTCCTGCCGCAGCCGCTGCTCGGCGAACGCCCGCCCCATCTGCGCCAGGACTCCTGGCGTCACCCAGTGCGCCTTGCCGCTCCATCCCAGGTCCGCCGCCGGCTTGTCGCGGAAGCCATAGCTGTCCAGCGCTATCGTCGTCTCGAACACCATGCCCTCAGGGGCGGCTTCACAGGCGGTCACCGCGCCGGCGCCGTCCCCGTGCGAGGTCGGGTAGATGTCGACAGACACCACCCGCAGATCGCCCGTCTTGGGCGGCTGGCTGTCGCGGACGTGGACGGCGCGGAACAGATCGCGATTGGGGTCGGACCCGATCATCTCGCGCTCGACCGGCTGCCCGGCGAAGGAGCGCGACTTGCCCAGCCGATCCAGGTCCGGCTTCTTCTCCTGAGCGGCATACAGCCCCCAGATGAACGCCGTCCGCAGCATCCCTTTCAAGGTGCTGCCGGGCAGGTAGGGCAGCCCGAAGCCGTTCTTCTCGAATGTGCGCACCTCGTCCTTCTCCGGCGCGCCGCTCATGCGATAGCGAAAGACGTCCAGCGCTTCGGGGGAGTAGTCGTGCAGGATGTCGCCGGGCGGGACATTCATCCAGTCCTTGCCGGACATTTCGCCATAAGCCCAGCGGGCATAGCGGTCGATGTGGATCACATAGGTGCGTCCGCCGTGAACGACGAAGTCCAGGCTGCGCTTGAGGACGCCGCCGTCGCCGATATGAACGGGCGACAGGACCTCGATGGTGACCGGCAGGGAGGTGACGGGGCTTTGAATGTCCATCGCTAATCCTTCAGGCGAATCGGCAGCGCGAGTCCGCAGCGCCATACCGGATGGCGGTTCGGCTGAGTCTTGAATTCGTCGGGCGCGACATCGACCAGCCTGCCATACAGCGCCCGCCCGTCGAATGCCCGCAGCACGCTGCCAAAGCGGAGCATGCGCACCGCTTTGCGGCGCAGTCGGTCATTGTCCGGGCTGCTCATCCATCCGCGCCGCATCTCGACGGCATAGGCGCAGTCCGGCGCGAACGCCGCCCGTTCGCCGGCGCTCAGATCGGGCGCATAGTAGGACAGGGTCATGAAGCGGTCGCCGGGGTGGATGTCCGGCAGCATCAGCGGGGTGTCCAGGGCGCGCCGGTGGCTGAACGCGCCATAGCCGCTGCTGCGTTCGCCGCCGAGTCCCTGTTCGCCCAGCAGGTCGAGTAGCGCCGGCAGCGTCCCCTGCACCCACTGCGTATCCAGCGGGGCGACGCCCACCCAGATGCCGCCGCCCGGCGTGAACGTCAGACAGCCGGCGCGGTAGACGGCGCTGGCGCTGGTCACACGGTCAACGGCGACGCGCGGCACGTCGTCCACCGTCCAAAGGGGCAGCCCGCCGCCGCTGCGGCGCGCCAGTTCGGCATAGTCCTGGCGCAGCGCATCAAGCTCCGCCGGGGTCACCAGCGCTTCGATATCCTCCACGTAACGGCGGTCGGCGCGTCCCGTGACGCCGATTTCGCCGAGCAGGATCGACTCCGACATCCAGCGGGCTTTGCGCCGGTCGTCGCCGCGCGGGTGCTGCGCCCAGGACAGCGGCGTCGGGTAGAAGCGCAGCGGCTCGCCCCGGCACAGCACGTAGGGGAAACCGCAGGAGATCAGGAAAGGCGGCGCGCCCTGGGCGAAGCGGTCCAGCAGCCGAGTCAGCGCCGCAGCTGAATCGGCAATGCGCAGCGTGCTGCACAGCGCGCTGAAGATCGTATCGGAAGGAGCGAAGTCGGTGGACGCCTCCACCCCCACGCCGCGCTGCCCAAAATGGAAGGCGCGCGCTGGCTCCAGATGCAGGCATTGAAGGTCCATCACAGCCTCATCGGAAAAGCTGCGCGACGTCGGGTTTCAACGTGTCCAGCGCGGCAGAGAAGGACTCCAGGGTAGGGTAGACTTCGGTATTGCGCAGATCACGGTAACGGATGGGATCGCCCTCGCCGGTCACCCGCACGCCCAGGCGCAGATTTCTGAAGGCGATCTGCCCATACCCGCGCGATCCGCTGCTGCCCAGGTAATCATCTTCGACGAGCTGGAGCATGGTCACGATGTCGAAGAACCAGTCAATATCGTCCAGCGGCGGCTGGTCCGGGTTCTTGTCCCGGTTGCCGAAGACGGAATAGATCAGCTTGCAGTCGGTGAATCGGGCGCCTGCCGGCACGCGCTCCATCTGGCGGGGCACGGCGGCGCTGGTGATGCGGTCGATGGCGGCTTCCCACTTGGTCTCGGTATACGGCTGGTCGGTCGCGCCGGCTTCGTCCAGCTCCAGGGCGCTGGCATCGCTCAGAAACGTGTCATGGATGATCAGCCGGGTTGGGTTTTTCACGCCGAGAGGGTTGGCGTCGCCCGTCGCCCCGAAGATGCGACAGACGACATCATTATTGAGGATGCCCTTGTCGTCCAGGGTGTGGATGCGCACCATCGGGCTGCCGCGGCGCACATAGAAATTCTGCGGCGCGTTGGTTGCTTTTTCCCACAGGCTGCGCATCTTGCCGCGCAGCGATGACCCTGGGATGTAGGGACGCTGCGAGAGCGGGTCGCGCAGGACGACGTTTTCCAGCCCGCCGATTTGCAGGGAGGTTGGCTTGCCGCCGATGCGCAGACCGGTGACGGCGACGATGTCCATCGTCAGGAAGATGCGTCCGTAGAGCTTGATCGATGCAACCGGTTCGTCTGCCATCGCTTATCGTCCTTCCTCGTCGCCGCCGCTGGCTTTGTGATAGGCAACCACTGCTTCAAACAGATTCATGAAGTTCTGAAAGCGATCGCGCTCTTTCGCCCGGTCCTGGACCGCGAGGTCAATCGCATCGCTGAGGACGCTGGTCAGCGGTGTCAGCGGATCGGACTGCCGGGTCCTGAAGCGCGCCGCCTGATATGCGAGCTTCGGCTTCAGCAGGATCAGGTCGTTGCGATACGACTCCGAATCTGGGCGCCACTTCGCCTGAATCTTGCGGGCTTCTCCGAAGATGTTGCGCAGTTGGCTGCTCTTCAGCCCGCCGCTGACCAGCGCCCTGGCGAACGGTTCAGCGGACTTGACCAACGCTTCAGCATCGCCCGCCTGGATGATCTGCCGAAGGATTTCGCTATCGATGCTGTTTGCTGGCATGCTCCGCCTCCTCGTTCTGCGTTTGTGTTCTGATCTCAAACTCGACCCAGCGCGCCGCCGCGCCACCAAGCCTGATGTTCTCCAGGATCGCCTGCTGGATCGCCTGGACATCCGCCCCGATTTGTTCGGCGTCTGTGACCTTTTTGTCCTTCGCCAGCTTCCTGATGCCGTCGCTGATGCGCGTGAACTGGTACGCCGCCATCCAGCAGAAGGGACCGAACTTCAGATAGGTCTCGCCGTGCCTGGCATAGTCTTCGCGCCAGCGCTCATACACCCGCGTCACATTGCGGATGACCGTCCGCTGTTCCTGCGCCTCGTACACGTTCAGCACCCGATGCAGACGTGCACGCAGGGCTTGCAGCGCGCCCCAGTCGTCGCCTTCCGCCCAGCCGTAGACCTGACCGAACAGGCTGACCGCGTTCTTGCGCGGGTCCTTCTCATCTCTCGGGTTATGCTGCTTGGCGTGGTCGTCGAGCGCCGCCTTGGCGCGTTCCGCCGCCACGTAGAAGGGGAATTTCTTCGGCGCCAGGTCAATGCCGGCGGAAATGGTCAGCTTGCCCTGACTGAAGGCGAAGAACAGATCGTGAATGCGCTGCGCCAGGTCGGGCAGGAGGTCCCACTCGCCGACGATGAACAGATCATCCCCGCCGCCATAGAGCAGGTACAGGCTGTTATCGCGCTCGGCTGCCTCTTCCACCTCCCGGCAGATCAGCGGCAGATACGCCTCGAAGAAGGCGCTCAGGGCGCTGCTCAGCGCCATCTGCCGCGTCAGCGTCGGCTCCTGAAGCCGCTGCTCGAACACCTTGCCCAGGTTGTCCACATCCATGCGCAGCACGCCGAGGCGGGGGAAGCCGTTGCCCTCATCGCCGCGCGTCGCCAGCAGGGCGAAGGTGCGGATCGTCTCGCCGGGGCGTGAAGTGCCGCCCTCTTCATCATCTTCGGGGTGCTTCTCCAGCCACGCCATATCCGTTTCCTTGACCTGCGGCGTGTGGGCGGCGAGGAACCGGAAGCCGTGTGTGCGGCGCGGGTCAAATTCCGTATGGTTCAGCCCCACGAGGGTCTCGCCTTCGGCGGCGGCGTGTCCTTCGTTGTACAGCCGCGCCGACCAGCCGGTGATGTCGTGCAGCAGGTACGCGTAGTCTCTTTCGGGGTTGATGCCCGGACGCGGCGCATACTTCCGGCTGAAGACGACGGCGTTCTTCCCCTTCCTGGAAAGATCTTCAGCCAGCAGGCGGAAAGCGAGCTGCTCCGGGCTGACCCAGGGCTGATTGTCGGCACGCGCCGCCGCCGCCTCGTCCGTCTCCCGTCCGGGGCGGGGTTCGCGGCGCGAGATGGCGCAGAAAAACTCGCTCCCGCCTCCCTGCTGCTCAAAAAAGTGATCGTCTAGCAGTTCGACGAACGGCTGTGCCTTCTGGCGCAGTTCCTCTTCGCGCAGCGCGGTCATCACCCTGCGAAGCAGACGGGCGTTGGCAAGCGCGGCTTTGGGCATCGGTGAGGCGGCGAGGATGAACGACAGATCGCCTTCAAACCATTCCAGCAGGCGCGCATTCATCTCGCGCCGCAAAGCCGACACATCCACGCCAGAGGGCAGGAGCAGCAGGAAGCGCCCACCCGCGATGTACAGCGCGTTAGTGAGCGGCAGGGCGTACTCCGCCAGGATGCGGCGGACGACGCACTCGGCGAGAAGCTGCAAAAAGAACGAGCGCCCGCGCACGCCCTTCGTCGCGCCATCTGAGGCGATAGTGTAGATCACCCGCTGCACGCCGGGAAAATCACCGCTGACCAGCGTGAATCCGTCGTCGAGCCGCGCTGCCTCGCCGCCGGCGGCATGACCGATGGCGCTGAGCAGACGGAACTCGGTCGCCAGCGTGACGCCTTTTTCCCGGCGCGAGCCTGGCGTCTCCCGCGCTTCCGCCTCGATGAGCGCCGACCAGGCTTCAAATGCCGACGCTGGGTCGGGCAGCGCCGTCGGGGTGCTGAGCAGCCGGCGCGCGCCATAGGCGGCGCGGCGAAGTTTCGCCACAGCCTCCAGGTCCGCCGGCGGCAGGGATGCCCCCACGCCGCTCAGCGCGTCGAAAATATCGGCAGACGCCCCGGAGCCTCCCGGAAGCAGGGTGAGGAACGGCGTCAGATCGGTCTGCGGACCGGTGTTGGACAGCGGCGGCGCGCCGAGCTGACGCAGCACATGGTTGGCGAGCGCGCGGCGGAGCGAATCGGTCATTTCTCTGCCTCTGATCCGATGAAGACCGGGAGGTAAACCCCCTTGTCTTCGTCCAGGTGGTACAGATCGAACTTCATCGACTTCTGCAGGTGCGCCAGTTCGATGCCCAACCGGAGGGCGAGGATGCCCGGCGCTTTGATGAAGCATTGGACCCGCTTGGGCTCCGGGGCATAGGCTTGGGTCAGCGCCCAGTAGACGGCGTGAATCGCATCGTCCCACTCGGCGCGTCCGTGTCCATCGGTGCTGTAATCGTAGACGGACGCCTCGCGGTCGCGCAGCATCCCGCGAACCAGGATCAGGCGCAGCGGGACGGCTGGATTGAGACCTGCGACCAAATCGGCAATATCGACCGGCATGCTGTCGCCTGGAAAAGGACCAGTCGCCTGCAAGCCGATCTGGATCGTGGGCTGACGTTCGAGGGTGTCACCGTCAAAACCGACCAGATAGACGGCGTGATAGCGCCGGAAGCTGATCGGCAAGCCGAAGAGGGTGTACCCCGCCGCGCTGAACTGAAGCGCGCCGTCCAGGCTGCCGGCGGTGTCGGCGAACGTCCGATGGTCCGCATCCGCCGCGCGGTGCAGATCGGTCGGGATGCCTGGATGATGGCGCGCCTGGGGCGTTTTCGCGTTCAGACTGTCGATCAGCTTGCCGAAAGCGTCCGGGTCGGCGTCGGGGATGTAGTTGACGCTGAGCAGCGCCGGCGGCGGCGTGCAGGGCGTAAGGAGATAGGGGATCACCGGTCGGTTTGCCGCCTGGGCGGTGTCGATCTCCCGCCTCACCCAGTCCGACTCCACCGACTCCGGCGAGAGAAACACGATCATGCCGGCGCAGGTCGCGATCCGCCCCGCCAGATGACTGGGAAAACTTTCTCCGCCGGTCATGCTCTTGTCGATCCAGGCGCGGAAATGCCGCTGAAGGCGTGCGACCAACGGATAGACCCGATCCTTATCCTTCCGAGAGTAGCTGATGAACAACTCCGGCAGCATGGGCACTCCTGCGCGACGGGGACGACTAATACGCAGAGGCTAACACATAACCCTGGTGAACGGCAAATTCTCTTAGTTTGCGAAGCGACGAAGGCGTGAACGGTCCCTGGAGCGGCTGGTTCCGAGCCGGCGTGTTCCCGGTGTTCAACCAGGGAGCGTGTCGAATCCCCCGGAGGGGTGCGCCCATAGGCTGACCGGACCATACCATGCAGTGTTCAAGGAGCCAAACTAGTTTCAATCCCCCGGAGGGGTGCGCCCATAGGCTGACGAAAAAACAAAGGGTTTATTGCGGGCGTATCGCTTGTGTTTCAGTCCCCCGGAGGGGCAAGCATACCCGTGATCAACAAGGAATTCCTTCGTGGCGTGACCGCTGGCATGTTTCAATCCCCCGAAGGGTTGGGTGTGCCGCGTGACTCAAGAATACCGAGTTCGGCGCTTTCCGTCAATTTCACGGGACAGCGGACAGCCGCGCAAACATCCCATCCTTGCCTGTCAGGTCATTGATGTTCTTGGCTTTCGCCAGTTCCTGCCGTATCGTTTCCGCATCCGGCATGTGCGGCAGCGCCGATTCGGGTGTCTGCTTTTCCTCGTCTCTATTCTTCCTTCGACACGCCATTTACACCACTTATCTTATAGACTCTGCGGTTTCGCCTACCCCATGCTGAGGGCAAAAAAGTACGCTCAGCGCACCTCGTCGATGGCGCTCGGTCTGACCGACCGCATTTACTCCATCCGCGACCTGCTGCTCACTCCCTTATATCTCATACCCTTACGGAGATAATCTTACCGAACTACCGCACCGCCTGCGCCCCGGCGCAGGCGTCGAGGAGCGTCAGCCCCAGGCGGAAGATCGCCCGTCCCATATGGTTGTAGATGTGGGTCGGGCGCGGCGCGCGGATGATGTCGGAAGATTACCCCAGCGGAAGACCCAGATCCCGGACTTTCTGCGTCAGATTGCGCTTGGCGAGCGGGATCAGCCCGAGGGGCAGATGCTCGATCACGCCATAGGCATTAGGGTTAGTCTGGTGCAGCCGCATGAGGATGGTGTCGAAGTCCATCAGCCCGGTGCCGATCACCGTCTCGGTGATGTGTACGACCAGGCGATCCTCCAGCATAAAATCCTTCAGGTGTACCGTCGCGATATATGGCGCCAGCAGGTCGAACAGGTGGTTGAGCATCGGTTCCAGGTTGAAAGCCGTCGGCAGGTCGCCCACGAAGTTGCAGGGATCGAGGTTGATCTTGAGGTGTTTGGAGCCGGTCCGCTCGATCACCCGCTTAATCGTTTCGGGGGTGTTCAACGTGGTCGTCACGTGCGTTTCCAGCACGATGTCGACTCCCAGGTCTTCGGCAACCTGGAGGATCTCGATCAGGCTTTGCACCAGCCGATCTTCGGTCTGCGATGTGTAGTTGTCGCCGTGGGGATACCAGTCGCCGCGCGGGCTAAGGCTGGTTGGACGCACACCGGATTCGGTGATGCCCATCTTCGCAGCCAGCCGGGCGATGTCCTGTGCCCCGGCGACCCCGGCTTTGCGCACACGTTCGTCGGGCGAAATAATGCAGGGGTAGGGTCCCCAGAGCTGCAAGAAGGGCATCCCCTGATCGGCGAACACGCTTCTGGCGTTGTCCGCCGTCTGATCGGAGATGGCGCTGGCGGGCACGCTGATGTGCGCCCCGACGCCATGAAAGCCCAGATCTGCCGCAAACCGCAGCCGGTCATACGTCACATCGGTGAGATCGCTCGTGAACAGACCGAGTAAACCAATCTTCATGGTTGTCTCCTACGCGGGATGAAAGGACTGAGTTGAAAGGGCTGAGGACTGAGTCAGGACACACCCGCGTTCTCGACTCGAAGGATCAAAGCGCTGTTACAGGTAGGGCGACCGCTGCGCAATCCTCTTTACTCGGCACGCAGTCCTGGTCTTGTCAGTCCATTCTTGTCAATCCATATGGAACAGTTCTTCCATCGGCAGCCACCAACCGCCCTCGATACTGCCTTTGGAATTGCCCTCGAACGGTTCCTGACAGGGATCGGTGAGCGCCCACCACTCATGGGTGCGCGGATCGGCAGCGACTTTAGCCATGTCGGCGGCGAAGTCGTCACCTACGTACTCGAAATAGGCGAAGAGCAGTCCACCTCGATGATAGATTGAGTAGCGTGTCACTTTGGCTTCGCGCAGTTTCGCCAGCACGTCCGCCCAGACAGCGGCGTGCAGGTGCTTGTATTCGTCGTACTTTTCCGGTTTGAGTCGGATGATCTGTCCGAAACGCTGGATGTTTCCCACGATAGCGCTCCTTTATGCGTCGGTCAGAACGGATTTGACGGCGCGCATAATCCGCCCGACGTTCGGCAGTACCTCGTCTTCCAGCGGCGGACTGTAGGCGATCAGCGCCGCGCCCATGTTGACGCGCTTGACCGGCGCGGCAAGCCAGTACACGCCTTCATCTGCGGCAAGTGAGGCGATATCGCCGCCCCAGCCGGCTTGATGCGGCGCTTCTTCGACCACCACCAGGTGGTTGGTTTTGGCTAGCGAATGAAGGATGGTCGCCTTGTCCAGCGGCACGAACGAGCGAACGTCGATCACCTCGCAGGAAATGTCCTCCCTGGCGAGCTGCTCGGCGGCTTCCAGCGAGCGGTGCATCATCAACTGCGAGGCGACGACGGTGACGTCGGTCCCCTCGCGCATCACCTTCGACTCGCCCAGCTTCATCGGCGCAGTGTCGTCCGGCACCTCGCCCTTCATGTTGTACAGACCCTTATGCTCCAGCACAAAGACCGGGTTGTTTTCGCGGATTGCGCCGCGCAGCAGTCCATACATGTCGACAGGCGTGGACGGTGACACGACCTTGATGCCGGGGAAGTTCATCAGCCAGGACTCGGCGCACTGGCTGTGCTGTGTGCCGAAGCCGTTGCCGCCGCCCTGTGCGGCGCGCACTGTCAGCGGCACGACGAACTGCCCGCCCGACATGTAGCGGTACTTTGCCACCTGGTTAGCGAGCTGGTCGAGCGCTACCGGCACGAAGTCGGCGAACATCAGCTCGGCGACCGGTCGCAGACCCGTGATCGCCGCGCCCAGTGCCGTCCCGATGATCGCCTGCTCGCTGATCGGCGTATCGCGCACGCGGTCGGGACCAAAACGCTCGTACAAGCCGGGCGTCACTTTGAAGACGCCGCCGGCTTCGGCGACATCTTCGCCGAAAAAGATCACATCCGGGTCGCTGGCGAGTTCGTCAGTCAGCGCCTTGGCGACTGCTTCGCGATAGGTCATTTCAGGCATTGCCGCTCACCCTTCGTAGTAGACATCGGCGTAAAGCGCTTCGACCGGCGGATAGGGCTGTTGTTTCGCCCATTCGACCGCATCGACTACCGCCATCTCGGCGGCTTGGCGCATCTCGGCGAACTCCACCTCGTCGAGCTGGCTGTCGGCGATCATACGCGCTTTGAGAATGTCGATCGGATCGCGTTTCAGCCACTCGTCCAGTTCACCCTGCTTGCGGTACGGGGCGGTGTCGGTGCGCGAATGACCGCGGTAGCGGTAGGTCTTGCACTCGATCAGCGAGGGACCTTCGCCGGCGCGCGCCCGGTCGCCCGCCGCTTTAACGACCGTGTAGACCGCTTCGGCGTCCTGTCCATCGACAATCACGCCGGGCATGGCGTAGGACGTTCCGCGCACGGCGATATCCTGTACTGGCGTGGTCTTGCTCCACACGCTGTATTCACCGTACAGGTTGTTCTCGCAGATGAACAGCGCCGGCAGCTTCCAAACTGACGCCATGTTAAGCGCTTCGTGGAAGGCGCCGATATTGGACGCGCCCTCACCGAAGAAGGTGACGGCGATGCCGCCGGTTTTCTTGACCTGCGCCGTCAGCGCCGCGCCCATGGCGATCGGCAGCTGGGCGCCGACGATGGCGTTGGCGCCCAGCAGCCCGATCGAGGCGTCTGTCATATGCATGCTGCCGCCCTTGCCTTTACAGGCACCGGCTTCTTTGCCCATCATCTCGCCCATCATCGCCCGCAGGCTCATGCCCAGTGCCAGCGCGTGATGGTGACCACGATAGGTGCAGGTGACCTTGTCGCCCGTGATGAGCGCCGCTGCCGTGCCGACTGCCACCGCCTCGTGACCGATAGCCAGGTGGGTCGTCCCCCGGATCAGGTTAGCGAGGAACAGCTCCTGAATTTTCTCTTCTGCCAGGCGCGTCTCGATCATCAGACGGAGCGCCTGCTGCCGCCTCTCGATGGGCAAGCTTGTGATCATAGGTCTCTCGCTTTACCTTCCATTCAAACCAGACGCTTTATCCCGCGCCCGGCGCGAACCGCTTCAATTCTTCCTCGAAAATGACCATGAACCGCGCCAGATCCATGCCGTCGACCACCCGGTGATCGCCGCTCAGCGTCATGTGCGCCGTCTGCCGGATGAACAGTCCGCCATCAATGACTATCGGTCGCGGTTTGAACGCCCCCACCGCCAGGATTCCCACCTGGGGCGGGTTGATCACCGCCGTGAAGTGATCCACCTGCCAGATCATCCCCAGGTTGCTCACCGTGAAGGTTCCGCCCTGGAGATCATCCAGGCTCAGCCGGTTGGCGCGCGCGCGTTCGATCAAGGCGCGGCTCGTCTCTGCCATACCGACCAGCGAGTAGCGTTCGGCGCTGCGCAGCACCGGCGTGATCAGCCCATCGTCGCGGGCGACAGCCACAGCCAGATGGACGGGCTGATAATGCAGGAGCTTGCCGTCATGGAAGGTTGCGTTCAGCGCCGGCAGCCGCGCCAGGGTTTGCGCTGTCAGATAGAGGATCAGATCGTTGATCCTGATCTTGCCGGGTAGCGACTTCAAGAGAGCCAGGGCGTCGTCGAAGACGAATTCGCCGGTCACGTAGAAGTGCGGGGCTTCGCGCATACTCTCTCCCAGCCGTTTGCCGATGATCTGGCGCGTGCGGGAGAGCGGCACGACTGTGACACCATCCTCTGCCGGGATGAGCGAAGCCTGTTCAGCGGCAGTCGCGGCAGGTGTTTCGCTCACTGCCTGGGGAGCGGCTGCATAGGAGTCCAGCGTCGCCAGTGTGATCGGGTTGGCGTAGCCAGCTGCCAGCACTGCCGCCAGATCAATACCGCGTTCGTGGGCAGCCCGGCGCACAGCCGGCAGCGCACGAATGCCTCTGGCATCTCCAAGCGGGTCACGAGACAGCGGTGTGACCGGGGTCTGTCGTCCCTGTCGGAAAGCCTGCTGCACATCGCTGCGCGTCACACGTCCCCGCGTCCCGCTCCCGGCGATCTGCTCGATATCGACCTGGAGGTCACGTGCCACGCGCTGTGCGACCGGCGATACCCGTGAGGCGCTGCTGCTGGCGGCGAGCGGTGCATCGGGCGCTACTGCCGCAGTGGACCCTGCTGCGGGAGCCGCGCCGGCGGCAGGGCGGTACTCTTCGGGGCTGCCGATGCGGGCGATCACGCTGCCAATGGCGATTTCCTGATCCGCCGCGATCCGGTGTTCAAGCAGGATGCCGCCGACCAGGGCTTCCAGTTCGACGTTCGCTTTGTCCGATTCGATCACGGCGATAGCTTCGCCCTTCTGCACCGCACTCCCCGGCGCTTTCAGCCATTCGACCAGACGCCCGGTCTGGGTGTCAAAGCCCAGATTGGGCATCAAGATATCGGTTGCCATGTCAGTCCTCGGTTATTCGTGAACTTGCCGCCTTCAGCCCAGGTCGCGCGGAGTCGCCGTCCTCGATGTTCTGAAAGATGATCAGCACATCTTCCGGTCGCGCTCCGCCTTCTTCAACGAGCGCCTCATAAATGCGCTGGCTCACGGCTTTTTTCTGACTGGCGCTGCGCCCCGGAGCCCAGTAAACAAACACGGTTGGCACAATCGTTTTCCCTAGCAGTCATGGGGGCTGGAAATGACCCCGATGCTTCGAAAGAAACAGGAACCCTCTCGATTTAGCCCTTGATGGCGCCAAACGTCAAGCCGCGCACCATGTTGCGCTGCGTGGAGATGACGAAGATGATCGCGGGGATCATCATCAGCACCGACATGGCGCACATACCCCGCCAGTCTACGGTGAACTGGCTGGTGAAATCGTACAGCCCGACCGGGAAAGTCTTAGCGTTGGGTGTGCGCGTCAGTAGGCTTGCCAGCTGATATTCGTTCCACGATGCTAGGAAGGCGAAAATCGCCGCCGCCGTCATGCCCGGCAGCGCCAGCGGCAGGTCCACCCGCCAGAACGCCGTCCAGTAGCTACAGCCGTCGATGTAGGCTGCCTCGTCCAGGTCGCGCGGGATCTGCCGGAAGAAACCATCCATCAGCCAGATGGTGAAAGGCGTATTAACGGCGACGTAGACAAACGCCAGTCCTTGGACAGTATCCACCAGCCCGACGTTGCGCATCAAAAGGAAGAGAGGCAGGCTGAGGGCGATACCCGGTACTGCGCGCGAGAGCATGATCAGCAGGAAGACCATCCTGTGTCCCCGGAACTCGAAGCGCGAGAAGGCGTAACCCGCCATGGTCCCCAGCGCCAGCGATGCGGTGGTGCTTAGCATCGACACCAGGATCGAGTTGCGCATGTAGTCGCCGACGGGGACACCCGCCGCGTAATCCGGGTTAAGTCCGAACAGTGATGCATACGAGTCGAAGGTGATGCGCTGTGGAATCCAGACGGGTGGGGTGACATTCACTTCGGATGCCGGGCGAAATGACGTGAAGATGATCCAGATCGCGGGCAGCGCGCCGAGCGTGAGGATGGCGAATGCCACCAGGTTGTAAACAGCCTGGCGTGAACGCCCATGAGGTCGTACTGCGCGAGTCATCATTACTGCACCAGCCTTGACTTCACCAGTTGGCGGAACAGATAGAAGGTGAACAGGACGCCGACGACCACGCTCACCATCGACATGGCGCTAGCCAGACCGAAGCGTGAGTTCTGGATAGCCATCTCGCCGACATACGTCCAGATCATCTCGGTGCGGTTGGCTGGTCCGCCGTCGGTCATGATGCGCACGATGTCGTAGGCGCGCCCAACGTCGAGCGAACGCACGGTCAGCGCGATCAGCACGAATGGCTGAAGCAGCGGCAGGGTGATCATGCGGAACTGCTGCCAGGCGGTCGCCCCATCCACTTCGGCAGCTTCATAGACCTCGCTCGGCAGTGAGAGCGTGCCCGCCAGCAGAATGATGGTCGTGACCGGGACGTTCATCCAGATGCTTGCCAGCCCGATCGAGACGATACCGCTGGGCACGTCGACCAACCAGGCTTTCGGCGTGGTCAGCAGCCCCAGCGAGAGCAGGATGTTGTTCACCAGCCCGACCGTGGCATTGAAGAACCAGGCGAACTGAAAGCCGACCAGCACCGGCGCGAACATCATCGGAATCATCAGCAGCGTGCGGATCAGGCTTTGTCCCCATGTCACGCGGGCGATCAACTGCGATAATCCAAGCGCGAGGACGTATTCCAGGTTGACCGTCACCGCCATGAACAGCAGCGTGCGGAAGAACGCCCCGATGAAGACTTCATCGCCCAGCAGACGTTCGTAGTTGCGGAACATATCGGCGGGGTCAAAGGCGAAGGTTGCTGGGCGCAGCAGGTTGAACGGCGTGAAGCTGACGTAGATCGAGTAGAGCATGGGGTAGAGTACGATGGCGGCGATCACGATGAGCGTGGGGGCGATCAGCAGCCAGGGGAAAATGGCGCGCCGAGCGACAAAACTGTTCTTTTGCTGGCGCGCCGGCGACGGCTGTATGGGCAGCGTGGTCGCGCGTTCTGATGATTGTGCAGCCATCCGCACTTGTTCCGGGTTTGGTCGGTCGACTTGGAAACCGCGTAGGCAGGGACAGGAGCTTTCTATCCCCACGCCTGTAAGGTTGAAAAACAGGCGGGTCCCTCAACAAACTGAGCATGATGGGGTTTTCCGTAGGGGCGGGGTAGTGTCCCCGTCCGCCATTCACCGGGCGGACAGGTTGGTCCGCCCCTACGTCATCAACCCGTCAGACCCGCCTGTTTCGTGGACTTACTAGGGTCTGTCTGCAAACCGCTCACCTCACCCCGTTTCGCTGCGCTCAACCGCCCTCCAATTGGAGAGGGGCAGGAAACCGTCAGGTTTCCGGGGTGAGGTTGTGTGAAAACCGGGTTTGCAGACACGCTCTAACCGTAGTAGCCCAGTTCGTCCAGCAGGTCGCGCGCGGCATCCGCGCCGGACGCGACGCCATCAGACACCGCCACATCGCCCAGGATAATCGACTGGAGCGCCGGCGTCCACAGGTTGGTGAAGCTGATCCAATCTGGGAAGAGCGGCGGGGTGAAGAAGTCCTCGCCGATCTGTGTCTGGGCTGTCTCCAGACGAGTGCGATCCAGCTCCACGCTGGAGGCGGAGGCGTCGGCGATGATACGCGCCCAGACGTCATCGCGCACCGGCAGGACGCCCAACTGTGCTTCGGTATACTGAACGGACTCGCTGGTCAGGAACTTGATCAGCGCCGCTGCGGCAGGCTTGTTCTGAGAAGCCTTGGTGATGGAGAAGGCATGTGCGCCCGCCCAACCGGTCCGAACGCCCTCTGAAGCACCTGTGGGACCGCGCACGATGTCGAAGTTGCCAGCCACCGCGGGGCAAGAGTCCGCACTCTGGAAGTAGCTGTACCAGCCGTACCATTCGAGGTAGAAGGCGACCTTGCCGTCGCAGAAGTTCTGCGCTACTTCCGGCCACAGCAGGTTCGGGGTGTCGGCGGGGATCAGATTGTTGACGTATAGGTCGCGCATCCACTGAGCGGTCATGATGCCGGCGTCGCTGTTGAAAGTCGGCTCAAAGGCATCATCGAAGTAGTTGCCGCCGTTGGCGACCAGCATCTCGTAGTAACGCCCGCTCAGCGCCTCTTCCTTGCCGGCGAACTGCGTGCCATACTGGACGGCGCCCTGGGCGACGAAGAACTCTGCCATATCGTACATCTGATCGAGGGTGTCCGGCGGCGCCAGCGGATAGCCATACTCGGCTTCGAAGGCGGACTGGAGATCGGCATTACCGAACAGATCGGTCCGATAGTGCATGCCGCTGATGTCGGCATGGCGGGGGATGAGCTGCAGGTTGCCGTCAATCGTCGATGAGTTGATGATGGCAGCGCTGAACTGCGCCAGGTCGTCTTCGCTGAAGTAACTCTGGAGCGGCTCGACAAAATCGACGTACTGCGCCATAAAGCTGGTATGGTTCCAGGCTACGTCGAAGTCAACCGTGCCGGCAGCGTAGTTGGTCTTCAGATAGCGGTCGATCTCGAAACCATCACCCAGGAAGACGATCTCAACGGTCGCGCCAGTCGCTTCCTCCCACTCGCTGATGCGGTCGTAAATCGTCTCATAGGGCTGCCCACCGATGGTTGCCACGCGCACGGTCACGCCGTCAAAGCGCTGGTCCAACCCTGCCGTCGCCGGTTCACTATCCTGCGCGGCAGCGACGCCGATGCCGAACAGTGCCAGCACACTCACCACACCGAGCAGTATCCTGAATTTCCTAAGCATTTTGCTCTCCTAGAGGCTCTCTAAATTCTCCACAAACATGCGATTCAGGGGATATATCCCGCCGCCCGCATGATGGATTCGACTTCTGCCGCCGCGTCTTCCAGTGCTTGCTCGACCGACTTCTCGCCGGTCACCACGAAATGCTGCATCTGGTTGAAGACTTCGTTGATGGCTGGGTACTCAGGGATGCGCGGCGGGCTTTCCACGCTTTGATGCACCGCCTCGATGGCTGTGTAGTAGCTGAACTGACTCTGAACGGTTGGGTCGCGCCATGTTGACAATCGGACGCCGGTTCCGCCGCTCAGCGCCGTGATGCGATCCATCTCCGGGGTGGCGCAGTGGCGCAGAAATGCGTATGCCAGGTCTTTCTGCGCGCTGCCAGCCGGGATGCCCAGCACCCAATAAATGTTGAGCGACATGTGCGGACCGTTTTCGCCGCGCGGCACCAGGCTGACGCGGTTCTGCCCGATGATCTTCGAGGGCGGCAGCTCCGCCACCGCCGAGAACCCGCACCAGTTCCACATCATAGCTGCTTCACCCGCGGCGTAGGCGATGCCGGAAGCGACGCTGTCGTATTCCAGGGTTTTTGGCGGGCAAACGTTGTCGCGCAGGATCAGGTCGGCGTAAAATTGAAGCGCTTCCCGCCCGATGGCATCGTGAAAGGTGGGATGCCACTGCGCGTCGAACAGTCTTCCGCCCCGGCTCCACAGATGGATGAAGAAGTCATAGACATTGTTATGTCCATCGTTCAACCCGGCGATCATCGCACCGTATAGCCCCTGATCCGGTCGCGTGAAGAAGCGCGCTACGTCGCGGAACTGCGTCCAGGTTTCCGGCACACGCAGGGGGTAGCCATATTGCGCGGCAAAGGCTGCCTGCTCGACCGGATCTTCGAAAAGGTCGGCGCGGTACATGAACATTTCGGGCCCATCGTGGTAGGGGAGCGCAAAAATGCCGCCGTCTGCGTCGCGCTGGAGTTCGAGCAGACTGGGCGACCAGCCTAGGGGCCAGTCTTGCGGTGGCGCATCCGCCAGCCGATCGTTCAACCGCGTCATGCCGCCGATCTTGAGCAGCTCCGGCAGCCAGTCTGTCAGCACCAGGACGATATCCCAGTCTGCGGAGAGGGCGCGGCGCTCCGTCACCAGGTGTTCATACAGCTTTTCGGGGTCGATGGCGACGAGATTGAGTTCTGCATCGCCATGCGCCTGCCGAAAAGAATTCGCCTGTGCAGCGAAAGAACGTTCGAAACCGTCAAATGTACGGTAAAGCAGATTGAGTTTTGGCATATCATTCACAAAAGAAGCATTACGCTGGTTGAAGAATTATAATTTATATCCTATAATTCGGCAAGTGGCTGATCAAGAAAGGAAGCCGCAGTATGTCGAAAGCCCTGCGTCCGATTGAAGACAGTCGGCGCACCCTAGCCGCTCAGGTTGCTGAGCGTATCCGTCACGCCATCCTGAACCGCGACCTGATGCCCGGTTCGCGCATCAATCAGCCTCAGCTTGCCGAAGACCTGAACGTTAGTCTGGTCCCCGTCCGCGAAGCGCTGAAGACGCTCGAAGCTGAAGGGCTGGTCACGATCACGCCGCGTCGGGGGGCGTTTATCACCGAGATCTCTCTCGACGACCTGGATGAGCTGTACTTCGCCCGCCAGCTCATCGAGGGCGAGGGCATCCGCATCGCTCTGCCAAAACTCGATGACGACGATTTCGCCTTCCTGCGACAGACCATCGACGCCATGAAGGTCGCCACCGACGCCGGTGATATCCACAGTTTCATGCAGCGCAACCGCGAATACCACATGCGCATCTATCAGGCGATGAACAACCGCCATCTTGTCCAGGTGATCGACGCCATGTGGGAGCGCAGCGAGCTGTACCGCTTCCGCTATATGTTCGTGACTCGCAACGCCGAGACGATTCATCAGGAGCATGAGGCGATCCTGGTCGCCTTGATGAATCGCGATACCGAACTGGCTGTGAAGCTCGCGCGCGACCACATCTGGCACACGCGCGTCGGACTGTATGAACAGATCTCGCAGGACATGTCGATTTCGTCGCCTGCCACCGTCGGTATCTCTGACCGAAAGAGCGCCGACTGATGCCCGCCCACGTCATCGACTCGCTCTTCTTTCGCGACCTGTTTGGCACCCCGGCGATGCGGCGGGTGTTCGACGATCTGACTCTGCTTCAGAAGTGGCTCGACTTCGAGGCGGCGCTGGCGCGAGCGCAGGCGGGGCTGGGCATGATGCCGCAGTCCGCCGCCGACGAGATCACCGCGCAGGCGCGCGCCGACCGCATGGACACCGACGCCATCAAACAGGGGATCGACAAGACCGTCCATCCCCTGGTCTCGGTGATCTGGCAGCTCTCCAACCACTGCGCGGACGATGCCGGACGATATGTCCACTGGGGCGCAACGACACAGGATGTCATGGATACAGCCATCGTGCTGCAAATCCGCGACGCCCTGCCCCTCTTTGAAGACGCGATTGAACGATTGAAGGTGGTGATGAGCCGCCTTGCCCGCCTTCATCGTGCCACGCCAATCGCCGGACGCACGCACGGGCAGCAGGCGCTGCCTACAACGTTCGGCGCCAAGATCGCCGTCTGGTTAGCCGAACTGGAACGCCAGCGCCAGCGCCTGGAAGCCGGCAAGCCGCGCGTCCTGGTGGGCGAGTTCGGCGGCGCGGTCGGCACGCTGGCTGGGCTAGCCGAGAGCGATGTCGACGAACTGGCGGTTCAGACGGCGCTGATGAAGGAACTCGATCTGGGCGTGCCGCCCATCGCCTGGCACACCTCGCGCGATGGGATCGTCGAATTCGCGCTGATCGTCGTGCAGCTCGCCGCCCTGATGGGACGCATCGCCCATGAAGTCATCGATCTGCAAAAGCAGGAGTTCGGTGAAGTCGAGGAGCCGTTCGAGATGGGCAAAGTCGGCAGCAGCACCATGCCCCATAAGCGCAACCCGATGCTCTGTGAGGCGGTGCTGACCCTCGCCCGCCTGTGCCGGGAAAAGGCGGCAACAGCCGTCGACACCCTCGTTTACAACGAACACGAGCGCGACTGGTCTTCTTTTCAAATGGAATGGGCTTATCTGCCGGAGCTGTGCGTGATGGCGCATGGTGCGCTGGAGATCACCTGGCGGGTACTGGATGGGCTGATCGTCTACCCTGATCGGATGCGGCGCAACCTGGACCTGACCGGTGGGCTGCTGCTGGCTGAGCGGGTGATGTTTGCGTTGGGGGAGTCTGTCGGTCGTCAGGCGGCGCATGATGTCGTCTATGAGTGCGCCATGCACTCCATCGAGACCCAGCGGGCTTTCCTCGACGTGTTGTGTGACGACGCAAGGGTGAATGTTCACCTGTCGCGCGAAGGGATCGCCGCCCTGCTTGAACCGGCGGCATACACAGGATTAGCTGCCCGATTTGTGGATCGTGTCCTGGAATGGACGAGTAGTGAACGCGCCTGGTCGAGAAAGGGATGCAAATAAGATGATTATTGATGCCCACCAGCACTTCTGGAATCTTGAAAAAGTCAGCTATCCCTGGCTGGTCCCGGAATATGGTCCGATTTACCGGACCTTTGAAGCGCCGGAGCTGATTCCTCAGCTCAAGGCGGCTGGCGTCGACAAAACGGTCCTGGTTCAGTCGATGGATTCGGTCGAAGACACGCAGTACATGCTCGATGTCGCGGCGCAGAACGACTGGGTTGCAGGAGTAGTCGGCTGGGTTCCGCTGCTCGACCCTGACGAAGCCGGGCGTCAGTTAGAGCGCTACAAGGCGATATCTCCTGTCTTCAAGGGCATGCGCCACCTGATCCACACTGAGGCGGACCCCGACTGGGTGGTGCAGGACCGCGTGATTGAAAGCCTCAAGGTGCTGGCATGGCATGGCTACAGCTTCGATGTCGTTGCCGTCTTTCCGAATCACCTGCGCCATGTGCCGACCCTTTCCGAGAAAATCCCGAATCTTCGCATGGTTATCGATCATCTGGCAAAACCACCGTACCCGGACTCTCACGCTATGGCTGTCTGGCGCGGACAGATCGCTGCCGCCGCTCAGAACCCCAATGTCTTCGCCAAGGTCAGCGGTTTGAACACCGCTGTCGGCAAGTCCGATTGGACGGCGGATGACATGCTGCCAGCCATCGACTACGCCGTCGAACATTTCGGCGCACAGCGGTTGATGTTCGGGGGCGACTGGCCCGTCGCCATTCTTGCCGGCGATTACGCCAAGGTCGTGGCTGAGACGAAGAGGGCGCTGGGACATCTGTCGCCGGCAGGACAGGACGCCATCTGGAGCGGGACGGCTAATCGCTTCTACCGGCTTGGGCTGTAGGCAGGGCATCGCACATGGATATTCAATCGATCAACTGGCGTCCAAAGCTTGGCGACAGGACGAACTTTGGCATCGGCTTCGTCGGCTGCGGCGGCATTGTTCAGTACGGACATATTCCGGCTTACAAGAAAGCCGGCTTTCATATGGTGGCGGCTTATGATCTGAAGCGCGAGGCGGCGGAAGCCGTCCGCGATCTGACCGGCGGCAGCGCCACCGTCCACGACTCGCTGGATGCGCTCCTCGCCGACCCGGCTGTGGAGATCGTCGACATCGCCGTCATGCCCTGGGTGCAGCACGAGATCGTCCAGAAAGTGGCGGCGGCGGGCAAGCACATGCTCTGTCAGAAGCCGCTCAGCCTGAACTTCGATCAGGCGGTAGATATCGTAAATATGGCGCATCAGGCGGGCGTCAAGCAGGCTGTCAACCACCAGATGCGCTGGGATTCCGGCATCGCCGCTGCCAGGCAGATGATCGAGCAGGGCGCGATCGGCACGCCGACCGATGCGCAGATTCAGGTCAGCAGCGCTACTCCCTGGCATATGTGGCCCTGGCTGGCTTCTGCGCCGCGCCTGGAAGTGCAGTACCACAGCATCCACTATATCGATTCGATGCGCTTCCTGTTCGGTATGCCGGAATGGCTGACCAGCCGCCACGCGAAATATGCGGGGCAGGGTGATGTCAAGGCGGAGACCAAGAGCATTACCATCATGGATTATGCTGACGGCTTGCAGGCGATGGTCGCCGTCAACCACTACAACATGCACGGCGAGACCCACGCCGTCTTCCGCTTCTACGGTACCGAGGGCGCGATCGAGGGCACGATTGGACTGATGTACAACTATCCCAGCGGTCGCCCAGATACGCTCGTCTACCGTCAGCAGGGCAGAGACCCGATCGAACTCCCGCTCGACGAAATGTGGATTCCTGATGCTTTTGTCGGACCGATGGCGGGTCTGATGAGCGCTATCGAGACCGACGGCGTCCCGCCCACCGACAGCGCCGACAACCTGAATACCCTGCGCCTGGTTGAAGCCGCTTATCTGTCCGCATCGGAAAACCGCTCGGTCGCACTGGCTGGTTTCCTGGAAGGGTGAGAGTGATGAGCATCGTAGCGGACCGCCACAAAGGCAAGGTCGCCATCGTCACGGGAGCCGGGCAGGGCATCGGCAAGGGAGTGGCGCTGCGCTTCGCCCAGGAGGGCGCGCACGTCGTAGTGGCTGAGTACAAAGCCGAAAACGCCCGCCAGACTGCCGAGGAGTGTGGAGCCTTCACGCGGGCGTTGGCTTACCCCATCGATATTGGCGACACCGACCAGATCGCGCAGATGGTGCGCGAGGTAGTCGCCGAGTTCGGTCACATCGACATCCTGGTCAATAACGCCGGCGTGCTGGAGACACTGCCGCTTTTTGATCTGACGCCGGAAAAGTGGGACTGGCTCCAGCGCGTCAACCAGCGCGGGCTGTTCTTCTGCCTGCAAATCGTTGCCAAGCAGATGGTCGCCCAGGTGCCGAACGAGATCAAAGCGGCAGGTAAAGCCGACCGCAGCTACGGCAAGATCGTCAATGTCTCTTCCATCGCCGGGCGCAGCGGGCGTCCCTACGCCGCGCATTACTCGGCGGCTAAATGGGCGGCGATCAGCATCACGCAGAGCGCAGCGAAGTATCTTGCACCCTTCAACATCAACGTCAATGCTGTCTGCCCAGGCGTGGTGCCGACTCCGATGTGGGACGACATCGATCGGGTGCAGGCGGAGCGCTTTGGCATCGGACCAGGCGAGTGGATTCAGAAGACTATCGACGGCGTGCCGCTTAAGCGGGCAGCGACGCCGGGCGATCTGGCGGCGGCGGTGTCTTTCTTATGCTCCGATGATGCCGACTACATCACCGGGCAGGCGCTCAACGTCGACGGCGGCATTGAGATGGACTGAGGCGATGATGAGCCATTCGCCCAACCGCGATCCACAGCACAGTCGGCTGCACCATGTCAAACTGCTCCGCTCGGAGACGATTGGTCGAGTGCTGCGCCTGGATGACCTGGAAACCATCGGTGTGTCCAGCCAGACGCTGGCAGAGGAAGCCATCGCCGAGGGAGATCTCGCCTTTGCTGCTGCCCTGATTGGCTACTACCACAACGAGATGCGCATCATGCACAACATCATGCGCACCTGGATTCAGGACACCATTCGCTACATTGTTCTGAAGAGCGGCGCCGAGGATGTCTCCGCCACCCATGCCGCCAGCGCGATCCTGTACACCTTCGATGCCTACCCATTCGGCGAGGCGGAGCGCGACCACGCCGCCGCTGCGCTGGATGCCGGCGACACCGCTCCGGCGCTGTTCTGGTTGGAACGGATGCGCCTGGCTTTCCTCAACGTACACGACGTGCTGGTCGCCTGGATGCAGAATTTGCTCTCATCTATCGCCGCCGATTTTCAGGAACCGGCTGTGCTGGAGACGATCCTGCATACGCACCAGGACATCTGGGGAGATCGTTATGCCGCCTGGGATCAGATGACGCCGTGGGAGAAAGTCGCGCTGACCGTCGAAGGGATGCGCGGCGGACACTTCAGCGGTATGCGGCGGCGCGGCGATGTGATCGTCGAGGATCAGGGCGATCGCTTCATGGTGGCTTTCGACCCCTGTGGCAGCGGCGGCGTGCTGCGCCGGGGCGACTCGGAAACCGGACGCAGCCCGATCAACGTGACCTTACACGGAGTCAACCAGGAGTCACATCTGTGGACGTGGCAGAAGACCGGCGTCCACTGGTACTGTTCTCACTGCGCCATCGCCATGGAGTGGCTGCCAGGGCATAAACGGCGTTACCTGCTGCGCCCGCTCGATCACACGCTCGATCACGGCGCGCCCTGTCCCTGGTATATCTATAAGAAAGACCGCCTGATTCGCGCGGAGCATTACCCGCGTACCGGGCACACCAAACCTGACGAAGCTGCGATTGCACAAGAATAGGATGTTCCGTCATGTATCATTACGAAAATATGCCCTTACTCCCCACGCAGGTGATCGGCAGCTACGGCACACCGGGCTGGCTGTATGTTGTGCGCGAAGCTATGAAGCGCGGCGAAATAGGATCGGTCGACATCCGCGAAGCCTTCGACGATGCCACCAATCTGGCGATCATGGAGCAGGAAGAGGCTGGCGTCGATGTGATCAGCGATGGCGAGATGCGCCGCTTCAACTTCCTGGTCGGTTTCTACGACTCGATTAAGGGCTTAGAGAAGATTCCCTGGGAGCGTCAGCTTGGCTACCCCGGACCTGATATGATCGATGCCTTCCGCGCCGTAGGCGAACTCAGCACTCCCGACGGTCTGGGTCTGCCGGAAGAGCTGCGCTACGCTCGCAAGCGTACATCGAAGCCGCTTGTCACGCCGCTGGGCGGTCCGGTGACCTTCGCCTTTCGCATCAACCCCGGACAGGTCTACTCCGACAAGAAGGCTATCGCCTGGGCGCTAGCCCCGCTGATCAACGAGGAACTCAAAAAGGCTGTAGCCGCTGGAGCGACCCATATTCAGCTCGACGAACCCTCGGCTATCGACGACTTCGTGCCCATGCCCGACTTCGTGGAGATGTTCAACCGCTGCGTCGAGGGACTGGACGCGACCATTGGTCTGCACATCTGCTTCGGCAATTTCATGGGACGTCCGGCGGTAGCGCATCGCACCTACGAGTACATCGCGCCGATCTTCCCCGACCTCAACGTCGACATCATCCATCTGGAATTCGCCAACCGGGGGATGTGGCAGACCGATCTGTTCGCGAAGTATGCCCGCCCGGACCAGTACCTTGCCGCCGGAGTGATTGATGTCAAGGCGCGCGCGGTCGAGACGCCGTCCATTGTCGTGGAACGCATCCATGACGTGCTGAAGTACAACGACCCGGCTAAGGTGTGGGTCAGCTCCGACTGCGGGTTCAGCATGACGGCGCGCTGGGTGGCGCGGGAGAAGCTGCGCGCTATGGTCGAGGGTACGAAGCAGGTCCGCGCCGAACTCGGAGGATAAAAAGCTTACCGGCGGTTTCGCTCATGGAGGCGGTAGCATCACTTGTTCAATTCTGCCCGGTGTGCGGCCACCCTTGAAACATACCGGTTGAACATCAAGAAAAGGTCTCGATTGCAGGTTCTAAGCGGATGTCGCCTCGGGCACCCGTGCCCATACCTTCTATCATCCTGACTTCATCTTCGATAAAGACCCGACTCAAGAACATATCGATTAAACCAACGGTGACGGAGATAATGTGCCCAGATGCCTGAACTCGAGCATTGCCGTTCCCGCTTGTATCCACCGATGGATATATCATGCCGGTACACGTGCCATACACCTGCTCGGTGCTGTACTCTATCGTGAAAGCCACAGAAACGCGCATTGGAAGTGCCTGTGCGATACTCACACCTTGTGGCTTTGGGTAAATTACTTGGCTGTATTGGAGTTCGATCGCACCTTCGAGATCACCATAAACAGAACCCACTGCTTTTATTTCGAATAGATGTCGCCCATCTTCTGCAGCGGCGTATCGTGGTCTTTCAGCCGCAACTACATCGTAGTGCATTGTCAGTATGTTCTGTGAGGTTGGAACTCTAGGACCTTTTGGTGGCAGTTGGTTTTTGCGCCAGGATGGTTGATCGGGTTGCCATGGAGGGACTGGAAAAGATTGCCTTGTTTCATCTGTTCTGGCGAATCGAATGAATGCATTGTGTTCACGATTTGGAACCTGAAGAACTATGGACAGATTAGCCGCTAGCGCCTGAGACGGTTTGCGTTCACCGGCTTCCAGTTTGCGGATCGTGACGCTGGTGCAACCAACGAGATTGGCGAGCTGCTGTTGTGTCAGATCAAGTAATTTGCGTCTCTGCCGCAACCATATCCCAAAGTGGGATGACTGTTTCATAAGCCTACCTGTTTTGTATCGCCTTTTGTATCGCTTATTGTATCTGTAGCGGTCTAGACCGTCAAAACAAGATCATGATGAAATACAGTTATCACCCAATACTTGTAACAGATGGAGGGCAGATATGTCGCCAAGATTGAAAAGCCTATCGCGTTTGTTCGTAATATTTCTACTTTTTTCCTTAGAGGTGCCGCAGGGTCAGGCACAGCAATCCGCATTGAACGTCGTCAGAAACTATCAGACTCTGCATAACAGCGGACAGATCGAAGCGGTAATGGATCTGTTTACAAGTAATACAGCATTTGAACTTGTCGGGCAGGGAACCTTGAGAGGGCAGACGCTGCGAGCTATCCACGAATACGATATCGGAATCAATAGTCGTCTGGCGTTCATTAACTGCGAAATTGAAGCCAACGTCGTCACGTGTCAGGCGGTTGAATTCAATGATTGGCTGGAAGCAGCTGGACTTCAACCCGTTCTTTATACCTCATCTATTATAATGGTTGATGACGCCAGGATCACACGAATGAGCGCCACAATGTCGGCAGAGTCAGCACAGGCAATTGGTGAAACACTTAGAGTCTTCATTCCTTGGCTGATGGAAAACCACCCCAATGCGGCTACATCGTTGTTTGGTTCAGATGGTATGTTCATTTACAGTCAAGCCAATGGAGAACTTATCGTGCAACTGTTGCAAGAATGGCGTGCAATAGTGGGATAGGTTAGGAGGTTGGATCATGCTTAGAAGCAAAAACACGTTTTTCGTAATCATGGTGTTGATGATCGTTTTCGATCTGATCTCCGAAGTGAATGCCGATGGCAACTTCTATATTGGACTCAATAATTGTAGTGACAGCGGCTCTGGCAGCGCTGTTCAGCCATTCTGCACCTTTGAACACGCGCTGTTGCAGCTTAGACCTGGTAATACTCTAATTATCCAACCGGGGATATACACCCGGCGCGTCATTGTTGATAGCCTCGTGGGCTTACCTGAATCCCCTATCATCATTCGCGGCGAAGACACAGCGGCTGTGATCTTTGACGGCGGGTGTTCAACATTTCCCTGTGACATTACGGAGTTCAACTGGGAATTTACTGAGTGGGACATGGTAGATTGGGATTTGTCGTGGGAATTGGACGGGTTTATCAGCATCCGGGACAGTCATCACCTCGTCGTACGCGATCTGACCGTACGGAATGTCGCCATGGAAGGCGTTCGCATGGAAGGCGGCGATAATCTGGTTATCAGTGGCATAACGGTGGATGGCACAGGTAATGGTGGCATTGTCGCCAACGGTAGTAATAATCTTGCCGTAACTGATAATCGGCTTCGCAATGTTCAATTAGGCTATGTCGACAGGGGCGGTGAACCGCATATTGGTTATCACGAGGCGATGTCCATTATTGCAAGCCAGGAATTCGAGGTTGCCAACAACACCCTGAATACAGTCCTGAAAGAGGGAATAGATGTTAAAGAAACCTCCAGCCATGGACAGGTCTACGGCAACACACTTGAATACATTTGTGGTGTCGGAATTTACATCAACGAGGCGCAAGATGTGAGCGTTTATGAAAATGTTGTCCGACAGACCGGCTTCTGGTTGCTGGACGACACCAGTATAGCCTGCGGTGAACATCCTGTTTATGGCGAGGCATTTGATGCGTTTTATGGCACAGGTATTCTGATTGCTGTCGGCGATCTGGGTGAAGTAAGCACAGGACGACTTTCAAACGTGGCATTCTACCAGAATGTGGTTGACCATACCCGCGAAGATTGTATCCAATTCTGGGACGAATGGCGTGATAGCGGCATCGGGCAGGGTGAGATGAAGAATGTTCAAATCTACAACAACACCCTTGTCAACTGCGGTTTGGCAGGCATTCGTGTCGATGATACTGAAGCAGTTACAATCACAAATAACATCATCGCACTAACGGAGGATGACATTATCACCGGGAATGCTGCTCGTGTCAGCGATATTTCGCACAACCTCTACCATCTCCGCTTTGACTGGCAAACATCAGTAGGAACCGATTTTCTGGTTGGCGATCCTCTTTTCGTTAACATGCTTGCAGGTGATTTTCGCCTGCTGTCAGACAGTCCGGCGGTGGATGCTGGACGTGATATAGGTTTACCTTATTCCGGTAATGCCCCAGATATCGGCGCATTTGAGTATGGGATTGAATAGGAGAAAGATGTGATATGCGATGTTTACTGCCAATACCTTCGCCAAAAAAGGGGTGAAAGGATAGGGTTTTTCGGTAAAGTGATATTCATCACAACATCACCGAGCCAGAAAACCCATGAGCGAAATTCAGTGAATCACGAAAGTTCACTTTGACCCATCAATAGCTGCGTTTTTGAGCCAACCTCACCCCAAAAATCTAACGACTTTTGCCCCTCTCCGCACGGCTATGCATTACCCACATCTTTTTGGAAGGGGGGATGAGGGAAAAAAGGAACATTTTTCGCGCGAACACACCCCGTAGGATGAGGGGAGTGACCATGC
>JABWBO010000163.1 GCA_013360465.1 Anaerolineae bacterium
GCCGCCCACGCAGGCGCCGCGGATCGCCGCCACCGTCGGCACCGCGCAGTCGCGGATCGCGTTCAGCGCGCTCGCCACCAGGTCCTCGTGATAGTGCAGCGCGGCATCCACCGTCGCGCGCACGCTGCGGAACTCCTCGATGTCACCGCCGGCGGCGAAGGCCTCGTCGCCTGCGCCGCGCACGATCACGTCCAGCACGTCAGCCGCGCGGACGCACGTAGCGCCCGCCCTCCAGGATCGCCCACGCCTCCGGGTCGAGACCGCGCCGGTAGGTCAGCGCGCCGAGTTCGCCGCCGCCCGCCCTATCCTGAAAGGCGGTCAGCCCGCGCTTGTACCAGCGCGCCGCCTGGATGATGCAGGTGGTTTCGATTTCTGGCGGGGCGATCTCGCCGTAACCCCAGCGCGCTGTCACCCGCACCGTCGGGGCGCTCAGCGTCCGGCTGCCGCTTCGCCCGGCGCGCATCCCCGACGGGAAGACCGGATGATCGCCGCCGGGAAGGGTCATCAGCGCCGTGTAGGGCGTGCGCGTGAAATCGGGCGCGAGCGCGTCTCCGCTGAACGCCCGCCAGTCGTCCGCCGTCCAGGCGGTGTACGCCGCCTCGGCAGGATCATCCTTCGCTTCGACCAGGCTCACGCTCAGACATTCATCAATGCTCAGCACCGCCTCGCCCGTCCCGGCGTACTCCCGCGCGCTCGGCGCATCCGCCGCGACGAAGCCGTCCGGGCGGTTGCAGGCGCGGTCGATCAGCCGGCTGACCGCCGTGATCAGCCGCGCCAGCACGTCGTCGGTTGTCCCGGAAACCTCGCTGCCCATCGCCGCCCGCAGCCGCTGTACGGTGGTGTAATCGGTCATCGTCCGTTCGCCGCCGCGCTAACTGACCACCGCGTCCCAGCCGGACGCCGGCTGATCACGCGGGATGCCCAGCACGATCACGCTGACCGTCGCCGCGCCGCTCGGCGTCACTTCGACGTTCAGATAATCGAAGTCGGTCGCGCTGGTCCCCGCCGGCGCGGTCAGCTCGTCGGGGCGAATGTCGATGCAGATCAGCTTATCGTCGTCCGCCGCGCCCAACTGGGTCATGCTCTTCAGGGTGAGCGCGTCCGTCCCCCCCACTGCTGTGGCGATCTCGACATCGGCGTCCAGCGTCGTGCCCACCGTCAGCGCGTGGATCAGCACGGCGAGCCGCTGATAGCCCGCCACCAAGACGTAGCCCGTGTTTTGCTCCGTCGTCACGCCGACGAACGCCGCCTTGTCGAGCGGGGCGAACTGCTCGGCGAAATCTGCGTGCAGAATGCTCATGGTCTCTCCTCCCCTGTTTTCTTCTAGCCCAGCGCCACGAACGGCGACACCTCGGTCAGCGTGTCCGCCAGCACCAGCGGCGCGTTCATCCAGGGCGATCCATCGTGGCGGTGGATCAGCCGGTAGGCGGTGCGGTTGCGCCGGAAGTTGACCTCGGTCGAAACATCCAGCGTCGGAGCCTGCCGGTCGCCGAACAGGTAATAGCTGAAATCCGCCAGCACCAGGTCGCCGGTCGTCCCCAGGCGGGGCAGCTTGTCGGTGAAGAAGATCGGGTAGCCGAGCAGCGTCGCCGGCAGACCCGCCGCCGCTTCGCCCCAGATCAGGTTGTCATTGTCGTCTTTGAGCGTGCGAAGCTGCGCCTTCAGGCTGATCGAGGCGAACCACGCCAGCCGGGGCGAGGGCAGCGCCGCCGCGTCCATCGCCACCAGATCGTCATAGCCGACGGCGTTCGCCGCCGCGCGGCTGACGGTCAGGGTCGCCGGGGCGTTCAGGATGCCGAGCGGCTGCCCGACGCCCGTCCCCCGGAAGATCTTGTACTCCACCTTCCAGTTCAGCGCGCCCAGCATACCCATGCCGCTGTTGAGGAACGCTTCCAGCGAGACGCCGCTGTCCGCCAGCAGGGCGTTGCTCGCCTCGGTGTAGATGGTCAGCTCGTGAGCGGTCAGCGTGTGTTCGCGGAACTTTGGCTCGCTCTCTTCGCTTTCCGCCCCTTCGTCCTGGTAGAACGCCTGCACCCCGCCGAACTGGCGCGGTTCGCCTTCCGGCAGCGTCTGCGCGTAATCCAGCACCGGCAGGACGACGCTGCGCGCCGACATGGGGATGACGGTGACGCGCGGCAGCACGGCGCTCTGATCCAACATCGTCGCCTGCAAGCCAGAGACGAACGCCTCCGGCATCAGGAAGCCGCCCGATGCGCCCGCCGTGCCGGAAAGCGCCTTGCGCTCGCGCCCGCCCTGCGCCTTGATCTCCTCCGGGTCGCGCGCCAGCCAGGTCAGGCGCGGGTCGCGCGGACCGCCCGATTTCGCCTCGACCACCGCCTCGACGAAGGCGCCGAAGCTGGCGAAACCGCTCGGCGCGTCGCGGCGGCTGAGGAGCGCGCCATCTTCCGGCAGCAGGATCGCCTTCGCCTGCCGCTCGATCTCGCGCATCAGATCGGCGTCGCGCTTGATCTTGGCGGCGCGTTCGCGCAGCGCCGCCGCTTCCGCCCGCTGTTCATCGGTCACTGCGCTCCCGCCGAGCAGGTCGCGCGCCTGTTCCAGCAGAGTCTTCGCCTCCAGCAGTTGATGTTCCGCCGTCTTGATATTCACGTTTGCCCTCCTCGCCCACTCGTCAATAGGTCCCTGCTTCGCCCCGCCAGATGCGCAGCGCCGCCTCCACCTCGTCGAGGACCTGCTGCACTTCCGCCCGCGCCGCTTCCGCCCAGGCGGCGCTTTTCACGCCGACCGTCGCCGTCGCCGGGTTCATTCCCCAGATCACCGGGCTGTACTCCCACAGGCGCACCTCCTTGATCAGCCGCGCCTGCGTCGCTGTGCCGTCGCGCCGCTGCGCCTGGATGATCTCCGTCCGCAGCGCGTCGTAGCCGATGCTGTACTCGCCGACCGCGCCCGCCGCGATGCGCTTGAAGACGCCCGCGCCTTCCGGGGTATCCAGCAGATACTGGGTGCGCGCCAGCAGCCCGCCCGTCGCTTCTGGATGGCGCGCCAGCACTTCGGCGGGCAGTTCCTCCCGCCCGATCTCGCGGATCGCCAGCGTCTTGCCGACCACCCGCAGCACCGAGTCGGCGCGGTGGCTGTCGAGTACCTGCACGCGCGTCCCGCGTTCGGCAATCGTCCGGGCGAACGCCCCGGCTTTCACGATGTCACCGCCGTCGTCCAGCACGCCGAAGACGCTGACTATCGCCTCGACGATGCCCAGTTTGGGGTCGATGTGGGTGGTGAACGCCGCCGCCTGTTTGGTCTCGCGCCGCGTCAGATCGCGCTGCGCTGGGCGCTCCCGCCCTCGGTTCGCTGCCATAGGCTTCTCTCCTGGTTGTGACCTCACTCCACCGCCTCCACCGTCAGCCCCACCGCCGCCAGCGCCCGATTCGTCGGCACGCCCATCTGGAACAGGCGGTGCGCCGCCTCGACCAGCGCCGGGGTGTCGGCTTGCAGCGCCGGGACCACCGACAGGTCGTAGAGTACGCTGACGCCGTCCGCCCGCGCCAGCAGCCGCCGGTCGTCGTCTTCCAGCATCCGCAGCTCAGGGATCAGCACGTCCTGCCAGAACTGCTTGCGCGCCTCCTCGTAGTTGGAATATGTCCCGTGGGCGATTCCATAGCGTGTGCCCAGCAGGATCGGTGGTACGCCGAAGACCGAGAGGATGCGCGCCTCGTTGCGGGCGTCCAGCACGTCGAAGCCCAGCTCCTCGAAGGTCATGCCGATGCGCTCATAGCCGCCGCCCTGGTCCATCACCACCGGCTCGAACCAGCGGTCGAAACCGCCGTAGCGTTCGGTGAAGCGGCGGCGGGCGTCGTCGGCTGCCGCCTCGGTCAGTTCGGTGTTGAAGCGCAGCATCCCCAGGGGCATCGCCCCCCGTTCGAAGACCAGTTTGATGAAGGCGGTGATGGCGTTGTCGGTGTCGGCGTCACGGGCGGCAGCCAGCAGCGGCGGCAGCCCATAACCCAACCCCTCCAGCGCGTCCAGCGGGTTCGGATATTTGCTGTGCGCTACATCTTCTGGCAGCAGCGGCACGCCCTGATCGGACGGCGCGCCGGGCGGGGCGTAGTAGTAGCCCTGCACGCCGGACGCCCCCGCCATGATCTGCACCCGGTCGGGGCGCAGGTTGTGCAGCGCCAGCGTCTCGCCGCCGCGCCCGCGTTCGGCATAGACGAAGGCGTTGCCCGCCAGTTCCAGGTAGGTCTTGCGCTGTTCGTTGAACGCCCGCCAGGTTTGCCAGCGGTTGGGGCGCTGAACCAGCCGCGCCAGCGGGTCGTCGTCCGGCAGCCAGGTCGGGCTGTCCAGCGGACCCATCGCTGCGACCAGCGGGACCGAGGCGACCGCCCGCGCTTTGTAGCGCACTGGGGCGTAGACCAGGCTGTTGAGCCGGTAGCCTTCGGTGACGGTGTCCTGGTAGCGTTCGGTCAGCCGCCAGCCGACGCCGGGGCGCAGACGGTCGGGACTGCCGGGAAATGAAAAGACCGTGCGCGTCCTGGCGGCGGTCGCACGGTCTTTCGGGGAAGCGCGCAGCGCGAGAGCGGCGCGCAGTCGCTCGATCACTTGCATGGGCGTTCCTCACTGCTCAGCGGCGCAGAATCGCTCAAAAAAGCGAAGTCACGCCCAGGATACGCCTCAGATCATGTTCGGGAAGGGGGTCTGTGCTTTCGAAGCAGGTTCGAATTCACAAACCGGCTGCTAACCGGGGCAAACCTTATTGTCCTCCGGCGGCGGAACTCTGTGGACAGTGATGCCGCCAGCCGCCTCTTCTCACACCTTCACAGACGCGCGCCGCCCTCACGCCTCTTCCATCACCCAGTCTTTGAGCATCCCGGCGATCAGCGTGCAGCGGCGCGGCAGGCTGGCGATCACCACATGCTCGTGCAGCGCGTGCAGTCCGTCGCCCTGCGGACCCAGCCCATCCAGCACCGGCACGCCGAGCGTGGCGACCGTGTTGCCGTCCGACGCGCCGCCGCTGCCATCCTCGCGGATGGTCAAGCCGTAGCGCTCGCCGACAGCTTTGCACTGAGCGTAGGTGCGCTGCATCAGTGGGTTGCGCTCCATCGGCTTATGTCCGTTGATCCGGCTGATCCTGACCTTCGCGCCGGGGACGAACGGCGTCGCGTCGGTCATCGCCGCTTCGATCTCATCGGCGGCGCGCACCGTCAGCACGCGGGTGTCGATGTATGCCGTGACGTGCGCCGGGATGACGTTGGTGGCGCTTCCACCTTCGACCATCGTCACGCTCACCGACGTGCCGTTCTTCAGATCGTTCATCTCGCGCGCCCGCAGCGCCTGCTGGGCGAACTCGATGATGGCGTTCACGCCTTTTTCCGGGGCGTTACCGGCGTGCGAGGGCAGCCCTTCGATCTCCATCTTATAGGTGGCAATGCCCTTACGCCACGTCTTGAGCGCCTCGTCGATGGTCGCCGGTTCCATGACCAGCACCAGCCCCGCCTGCGCCGAATATTCCTTGATGTAGGGCGTGGAATAGGTGCTGCCGACCTCTTCGTCGGTCGTCATCAGCACCCAGATCGGGCGGTTGGGGAACTGGTTCAGCGCGCGCAGCCCGCGAATCGACTCCAGGACGATGGTGATGCCGCCCTTCATATCGATGGCTCCGGGTCCGAACAGCCGCCCGTCGGCGTCGATGCGCACCGGGCGCTCCGCCAGCGTGCCCAGCCCCCACACCGTATCGATGTGGATCAGGAACATGATCGGCTTGCCGGGGGCGGTCTCGTTCCACCTGGCGAAGAGCATATCGCCGACTTCGGATTGGGCGATGCGCGTCACCGACGATGCGCCCAGTTCGGTGAACTGCGCCTGCATGAAATCGGTGAGCTTATCAACCTTGTCCTTGTCCTTGGTGCCGGACTCGTGGTTGACCAGGGCAGTCAGCATCTCGACCATCGCGTCTTGCCGACTTTGAAAGTACTGGAGCAGTTCAGACATGGTGAAACCAAAACCTCAGAACGGAGTGCTTAAACGTTGGCGCAGTATTATACACGCCCCGTTGTGAGCATCCACATTAGAACGCGCGTTCTTGACGAAATCCGCCGGCGCGTTATGCTGAAGCCGGCGCAGTCCTCGGCGCGTCGCGGGGTGTGCCCTGGTTGGTTCGGACTCAAGGAGAATAGATGCCGAAAGGACGTGACGACACGAGCGAACGCGCCGCCGAAGACTTCACTCGCTTCAAACAGCACCTCTGGACGCCCTACGCCCACGCCGACCACCTGGCGCTGATCGACACCGCCCTGATGCAGATTGCGCGCGGTGTCGAGACCGCCGGCGCGCACGGCATCCGCCGGCTGATGATCTTCACCCCGCCCCGGCATGGCAAGTCGATGACCGTCGCCCGCCTCTTCCCGGCGTGGTTCCTGGGGCGCAGCCCCGACCGTCGCGTCCTGCTGACCAGCTACGCCGCCGCTATCGTCATCCGTCACAGCCGCTTCGTGCGCAATCTGATCCGCACGCCGCGCTACCGGGCGGTTTTCCCGGAGGTGAGCATCGCCCGCGACAGCGCCGCCGTCGAATCCTGGGACCTGGACGGGCGCATGGGCGGGCTGGACGCCATCGGCATGCAGGGATCGGTCACCGGCAGGGGGGCGCACCTGCTGATCATCGACGACCCGGTGAAGAACCGCCGTGAAGCCGACTCGGCAGATCAGCGGGCGGCGGTCTGGGACGCCTATCGCAGCGATCTGTTCACCCGCCTGGAGCCGGGCGGCGCTATCATCCTGATCATGACGCGCTGGAATGAGGATGATCTCGCCGGGCGGCTGCTTCAGCAGGAGGCGGACGCCTGGAAGGTGCTGCGTCTGCCCGCCCTGGCGGAGCCGGAATTCGAGCCGGACGCCCTGGAGCGCACCTCCGGTGCCCCCCTGTGGGCGGCGCGCTTTTCGGCGGCGGACCTGCTGCAAATTCGCGCCTCCATCGGGGCGCGCGCCTTCGCGGCGCTCTACCAGCAGCGTCCCCTGCCGCGCGAAGGGGCGCTCTTCCGGGCGGACTGGATCGAGACGGTGCGGGTCGCCGCCCCGCCGGCGCTGGCGCGGGTGGTCGTCGGCGTCGATCCGGCGGCGTCGGTCGAAGGCGCGGAGACGGGCATCATCGTCGCCGGCATCGACCGCGCTGCGCCGCCTCACGCCTACGTGCTTCAGGACCTCAGCCTGCGCGCTACGCCAGACCAATGGGCGCGGGCTGCCCTGGGCGCTTTCGCGGCGTGGGACGCCCGCCGGTTGATCGTCGAGACCAACCAGGGCGGCGACATGGCGATCCACACGCTGCGCACCCTGGACCCGGCAGCGCCGGTGCAGCGCGTCCACGCCGCCCAGGGCAAGACGCTGCGCGCCGAACCGATCGCCGCGCTCTACGAACAGGGGCGGGTGCATCACGTCGGGGTGCTGCCGGCGCTGGAAGCGCAGATGATCGGCTGGTCGCCGGGCATGGCGTCGCCGGATCGCCTGGACGCGCTGGTCTGGGCGTTGAGCGATCTGCTGCTGGTGAAGCACGGGGTCGGGCTGCGGTAAGAGCGTGTCTGCAAAGCCGGTTTTTACACAACCTCACCCCGTTTCGCTGCGCTCAACCGCCCCTCTCCAATTGGAGAGGGGCGGTTGAGCGCAGCGAAACGGGGTGAGGTGAGCAGTTTGCAAACAGTCTCTAAGAGAGGTCGCATATCTTTTCGGCGAGCCTGCCTGTGGATTTTGCTCAAGACCCCACTTTGGCGCGCAGTGCAGATTTTTTACATTCACAATGCTTGCCGTTAACCATTGCGCGTACCATGAAAGCAGATGTGACTTTCATGGCACGCGTTGTACTCCACGAAAAGGACAATCACCATGCAGCACTCACGAACGTCCCTGATCCTCATCCTGCTGATCGGCGCGCTGCTGATCCTGCCCTTCTCCGCCTCGGCGCAGGGGGGGCGGAGCGGCGGTTCCCGTCCTGCGCC
>JABWBO010000038.1 GCA_013360465.1 Anaerolineae bacterium
GCTGTGTTCGCTGACCAGCGCGCCGCCGCTGTCCGCCAGTTTGACGCTGAGGGAGACGGCGTAGGCAGATGTGCCGGGCGTGCGGCTCGGCAGGGTGATGTGGCCTGTCAAATCGGTAATTGGCGGCGGCGGGGGCAGCACAACGACACTCAGTTCATCGGTCCCGCGGCTGCCTTCATTGTCCGTCACCGTCAGGCGAACTATGTGGGTGCCGGTTGGCAGCGTCACCGTCACCGTCGCCGTCGTTGCCAGCATGCCGCCGCCGAGCAGCGTCCATTCGTATGAGGTGATCGTTCCGTCCATGTCGTAGCTGACACTGCCGTCAAGGGCGACGCTTTCGCTGCCGTTGTCGTCCGTATCGACCAAGCTCTGATCGTCACCGGCGACAGAGATGGGGTATGCATTGAAGTCGGGTAGGGTGGTTGGGTCGTTTGAACGTGTCAACCCGTACCACTCGCCAGCAGCGACGCGATTGCCGGCGGGATGCCAATCGACGGACTTGTAGCCCGATTGACTCTCAAAACTCCCGATGACCTGGAAATCATCTACGTGAATCACGTCGGTCGCGATGGCGAGATATTCTCCTTCCGGACTCCAGTCGTAAACGTTGATCGGTCCCCAGATGATGGGATGTGGCGGGCGCACGGTTTCACCCGAAGGGTAGCGATGAAAGGTGACAACTGGATGGGAAACCACGTACAGGTCACCGGTGGGACTCCAGGCGACACCGGAGATCTCAATCACATCTGGGTATGGCGGCAACACATTCTCGATTACGCCGGTTTGCGCGTTGATGATCAATACGCCGTTCTGCCACGGAGAACTCCCTGTATCGTGAAAGCCGCCAAACATGAGAAGAGGCAGTCCCGTCGGGTGCCAATCCAGGATGTTGGTGTATGAACCTTCGCTAGTAACCCAAAAGGAACCGTCGGGTGTTTGTTCCAAAACCCAGGTTGCCGTACCCCAAATTCGGATATAGCCTCTCCCCCCTATGTTTTCTGTATCCGCATCCTCATAGCTGGCGATGTGTGTCCCATCCGGACTCCAATACACCGCCAACTGCATCCCGCCGCCTGTCAGGACGCGCTCCAGACTGAGGCTGCGCAGATTCGCATCCCATCGCCAGATCTGCACCGCACTGTCCAGAGTGGATGCTAGATACTGCCCATCCGGACTCCACGATACTCCGAACACCGGTTTGCCAGCGTCGTGGCTTTGCACCAGCACTGCCTCATCATCGTAGAGAAACAAGCCATCCTGCCTGCCTGCGGCGATGACCGAGCCGTCGGGGCTCCACTGTACCTTGTGAACCGTGGATGGCGCGAAGCCATCCTGCATTCGCGCCGATACTGCCGTCAGCATAACCAACACGCACAGCAGTATATTACTAAAAATCTGAACACTTAGCTTTGTCATGGCTCAGTTTCCTCAGGGACACGTCGTAATGGGTGTAACAACCGGTACAAATTCGGCGCCTGCCATGGCGCGTATCCTGCCAGCAAGTCCATTGCGCGTTTCGTCCGGTGTCGTTTTGTGGTCGAAGCGGAATGTTTGCCAGGAGAGATAATTGATTGACGCTGTTGAGGAGACACGCTCGACAACTGCCGCATGGATGTACATCGCTACGCGATCTTCCGCTGGACTGCCGTAACGGACGTTATCTCTACCGAAACTTGTTTCTCCATCCGGGTAAGACGGTAAGTTGGCATAGGTCGTGGGACCGAACGTGTCTCGCAAATTGCGTCTGTAGGCCTGGGCAACCGTCTCGCTTGGAGCAGGGCAGTACGGCGCGATCTGTTCTCCGGAGCGTGTCCCTTGCCCTTGAACATAGATGTCGGGATGGATTGGATAGTAATCCTCGCTTACACCATCTGAAATCCACTTCCAGTCGTAGAGCCAGATCACGGACAAGTAAGTGCGAAATGTAAATGCAGCATTGGAACTGCCTTCTATCGGACCATAGTCGCTGCTGCCTGGTTCGTCACCCTCTATCGCATTGGGGTCAGCGACGACAGCATTCCATATGCGATTTACTGGGCGCACTTCGATGGCATTCGCAGTCGGGTCAGCCGCACCTACCATATGGTCGTGTATTGCGGCGTGTATGGAGGGCATTAGACGATCATAGACTTCCTGCTGGGTAGCCGCGCTGTCGAGGAGCGTGCTGACGACGTGATTCCAGAAAGGTAGGTGCATACAGGTCGGGGCAAACGTTCGCGTATCGGTCTCAGGAACGATGACGATCAAGTCTGCTCGCATGTCGCAGAGTTGCGGGAGTCCCCAGCTGCTCGACAGGGTACTGTTATAACTCACGGCGAAATGGGTCAATGGATCATAGTTCTTTTCGGCATAGAGGTTGACAATGCCGTTGATCATGGTGCGGGCGAAGAGATAGTACACATTGGGGAACTCGGGAGAAGCAGCCAGGCTGTCGAAATCCGCTGGTGTCAGGACTCGCGGAGTAGTCTGACCTATCCATAGTCCATTGAACACCGTGCCGACAAGGGCGCCCAGATCATATGCGCCAGCCGTCACGCCCGGCGGCTCAATCGCGTTGGGCAGGTAGTAGTAGGCTTGACCGATGTACTCACCTGTTGAGGGGTGGACCTGATGGGCAGCCAGCTCATGCAGGGTCGCGAGATAGATGACATCCTCGAACAGCTTGAGACAGGCTTCTCGCACTTCCAAGTCCGTCTCATCGATGAGCCACCTCTTGAAGTCCGGGCTGCCCGTGACATTCAGCCCGCTTGCGTAGGCAGCCTCGAGTTCCGGGCATGTGGCTGGCAAATACGATGGATGTAAGGCGCCCCAGTCAAACCCTTTGCCATACGACTGAACCGTCGAGATGAGGATCGGAGGCGGGTTTGGCTGCGTCAGGTCATAGACGACCTCGTCGTAGCTGTAGTTTGCCCCACCGAGCCAATGGGCGCGCTTGACCGCGACGCGGCTGCCGTCCGGGCTGATCTGCGGATGCATCAGCAGGGCGTCATCCTGCATCGGGGTCCGCTGATGAGAGGCTGCGCCGCCGCCTGATGGAAAACGCGACCAGCCCACCGCGCAGCCCTGTCCGGGAATGTCGCAGGTGTCGAAGCTCACGATGTAGGTGATGACGAGGTCGCCTTCGGCAGTCTTCACCGCATCCAGATAGGCGACAGGCTCCGGGACTTCCGCCGCAGTGAACGCCGAGGTCCGGGTCCCAGACAGCGGATCGAAGCGCTCCACCCGTCGAGTCGGGTCTGCGCCGCGATCGATGCAGAACAGCGCCTCGCCGGCGGCAGCGATGGGATTGCAGCGGTCCAGGGCGAGCGGCTGCGGCGTGGTCAGGATCGAGACGTTCGGGTTTGACCAGTCTTCCGGAGCGGGAGGGAGGAAGACGGCGCGGAAACCATCATCGCGGGTGTAGTATTCGAAGCTGTTGAAGACGATCCAGCGTTCGCCGTTGGGATGGGTGAACCAGGTCAGTTGACGGTCGGAGCCGGCATCGGTGGAGTTCGGGTTCACGATCAGCGGTCTGAGATAGCCGGCATGGGGACCGGTCAGGGCGATGATGCAGAGGTCGTAGCCGCTGTTGGGTCCGCCCTGGTACTTGCAGGACTTCGCCGCCCACTCCCCGTCTGGCGATATGGCAAGAAACGAGGACCAGAGGTCGGTCACCGTCTGCGAATTCCAGTCCAGGGCGAGCGTTTGTTCGATGCCGCTGTGGTCCAGGGTGCGCAGCGGGTCATTCCTGCCATCGCGCCCCAGGACGTAGAACGCCTCCGCAGACGAAGGCAGGAGGCTGGTGTAGTCGGGCAGCCCCACAGGAGCGGCGAGAAAGAACGGCGCAGGCGTCGCGTCGAGCGGCGCGAACAGCGCGGTCTGCGCCGCAGCGGAGGGGTCGGTCGTCCACAGGTCCAGCGCATCGACCAATACACCGGGTTCGAGGCTGCTGTCCGCAGTCATCCCAACCCATCCCGCAGGCAGGGGCGCAGGGTCTTCCGCCGTCAGGATGACCACGTCATCGACCGATACGGAGAGATGCTCGCCCATCGCAGAGAGGCGAAGCCGCCGCTCGCCACCGGGGGCGAGCGGCGCCCAGGAAAGAAGCTGATCGCCGCGATACAGTTCGACCAGCCCTGAAGCGGCGATGCGCGCATCGTAGGATCCGCTCGCCGTCATACGCAGCGACAGCCGCCCGATACCGCCGTTCAGGAAGAACCGGGCTTCAACCGCCGCATCAGCCAGAGTGTATTGACGCAGCCGCACCGTCTGACTCGCTTCACGCAGGGTGAGGACTCCGCCCAAGCCCGGAATGTCGTCGAAATCGTGCCGCTGTCCGGCATACTGAAGCGAGGTGACATCGGGCATCGAGAAATCGTCATGATAGGTGAGAAACAGCGGCGTTTCTTCTTGCGCCACACCGAGCGGCTGAACATCCGCAGGTGGCGGAAGCGTGCCCACCGCTGATTCATCGATGACAGCGGGCATGGACTCCGAGTCGATTGCCATGGGGGTAGCGATGACCGGTGGAGTTGGCATCCCCGGCGGGGTGGGCAGGAGGGGCGGTGGGGTGGGCGTATCAGGCGCTTCTGTTATCGGGGGGGGGTATTTGCGTAATATCGATGGGCGTGAAGTCCTGCGCCAGGGCGGTCAGCGCCAGGGGCAGGGCGGCGAGCAGCGGAATCCAGAACGGCACTTCTTTTCTCAAACGCATGGCGACCTCGCTTGCTGAAAGCAGAATGAACGGTCATTTCTTTCAACAGCTTAACGCCGAGGCGGGCTGACGGAAACCGACGAATGTCAGGCGTTCACCCGTCGTTGATCATGCGCAGGCATTATCAGCGAAGCTAATAGGTGGGCAGGTCTGCCCTTCTGCCAGAGAGGGTCTGCTGACGCGCCCTCACTCCCAGCCGTTTTCCAGCTTGGCGTAGCGCGCCGCCTGGAAATGCTGGAAGAGCCGCGGCATCGCCGCCAGATCGCCGCCGACCTGAACGCGCAGATCGAAGGTGACCGGCTCGCACTCGCCCAAATCCTCGTCGTAATCGGGGTTGAAGACCATCACGTAGAGGTCGTCGTACTTGCCGGCGCGCACCACGCCGCGCCGCCCCAACGCGAAGACATCGACATCGCCGCTGCTGACGCCGATGCTGTACAGCGTCAGCGCGCCGGAATCGCCGACGATTTCGAAGGTGTAGTTTCCGGGCGCGGCTTCGACGGCGAAATAATTCGCCCCCAGTTCTTCGATGCCGACGCCGTTGTAAGTCCAACCGCCTTCCTTGAGGTTGATGGTGTCTTCCAGCCAGACCGTCGCGCCGAACAGCTCGGCAAGGTAGTAATCGCGGGCGAGGTTGCGCAGACGATAGCCCGCCAGCGCCTCTTGCAGTGTCGTGCCCTGGGCTTCCAGGGCGCGCTCGACCGCTTCGAAACCCTCGTAGTCACCGACGTATTCCCAGAGCGTCTTGACGAACCCCTGCCCAAATTCCTGCGCCAGATGGTCGATGAACAGCCATTCGCCGTAATGCCGGTCGGCGTCGGCGTCGGTGACCACCGAGCCGAAGCAGAGTTCGGGGTAGTCGTAGTTCTGGGCGACATAGCCCGTCGCATCCTGGTCCACACCGACGGTCTGCGTCTCCATCCAGACGGCGGTCGCCTCGTAAATCCAGTCATGGGCATCGGCGTAGTCATAGGCGAACTGGAGGGCGTGGGAGAACTCGTGCGCCACCGTCGCGCGCATCAGCGTCACGGCGTCCTGCCCCTCGCCGAAGCTGATGTCCTGAAAGTCGTTTTCGACCATCAGGTAGCTGGTGGAGGACCATTCTTCGGTGCGGCTGGTGCGCGGGTTGTCGCCGACGATCTCTTCGGGCGAAGTGATGCCGAGCGCCTCGTCCTCCGTCAGGTCTCTCAGGTAGACATCGTACAGGTCGCTGCCGCCCACGCCGTCATCGGGCGGCGGAGGTGCCCAGCCCAGCAGTTCGACCTGGACCTTCCACGATTTCTCCAGCGCGACGAGGACCTCTTCCAGATATTCGGTGGTGACCGCATCGACGCCGGTCAGGGTATAGTGGACGCGAAAATGCGATGTGTCACGGAACTGCGGCGAACCGCTGAGCGTGACATCGTAATCCTGCCCCTGGGCGACGAGCGATGCTGTGCCGGGCAGCGCCAGCAGGAGGGCGAACAGGGCGGTGAGCAAGCGGTATCGGCGCATAAGACTGATTCCATGAGTGTCAAGATCACGATGCCTGTATTCTACGATAGTTCGTCATCCTTTGCCCGGCAGGAGCCTTCAGGTTACAATATTCTGCGCGCCGCGTAAGCTTCTATGAGGAGCGCCGCGCGGCAGTGCATGATCGATTGAGCGGAACAATGTATAAAGGGACGTATGATGAAGAATGTTTTGTTGTTTGCTGTGCTGCTGCTGCTCGCCCTGAGCGTAAGCGGCGTCGGCGCGCAGGACCAGGTGACGCTGGTCATCGAAAGCTGGCGCAACGACGATTTGACGGCATGGGAAGATGTCCTCATCCCGGCGTTTGAAGCTGCCTACCCGAACATCAACGTCGAATTCGCGCCCACCGCGCCGACGGAATATAACGCGGCGCTCAACACCAAGCTGGAAGGCGGCACTGCGGGCGACCTGATCACCTGCCGTCCGTTTGACCTGTCACTTGCGCTGTTCCAGCAGGGTCACTTAACCTCGCTGAACGACCTGCCGGGCATGGAGAACTTCGGCGATGTCGCCAAGAGCGCCTGGATCACCGATGACGGCTCGGATGTCTTCTGCGTGCCGATGGCGTCGGTCATTCACGGGTTCCTGTACAACGCCGACGTTTTCGCCGAACTCGGTCTGTCTGAACCGACCACCGAATCCGAATTCTACGCGGTGCTGGACGCCATCAAGGCGGACGGTAACTACGCGCCGCTGGTCATGGGAACCAATGATCAGTGGGAATCGGCGACGATGGGCTTTCAGAACATCGGACCCAACTATTGGATGGGTGAAGAAGGACGCCTCGGCTTGATCGCCGGCACGGCGAAGTACAACGAGGGCGGGTTCCTGGCGGCGTTCGAGGCGCTGGCGAAGTGGCAGCCTTACCTGCCCGACGGCTATCAGGCGCAGACCTACCCGGATTCGCAGAACATGTTCTCGCTCGGACTGGGCGCGATCTACCCCGCCGGCTCGTGGGACATCAGCGTCTTCCGCAGCCAGGCTGATTTCGAACTGGGCGCGTTCCCGCCGCCCGTGCCGGATGGTCAGGAGACCTGCTACATCAGCGACCACACCGACATCGCCATGGGCATGAACGCCGCCTCGGCGCATTCCGAAGAAGCGCGCCTGTTCCTGGAATGGATGACCACGCCGGAATTCGCGCAGCTGTATTCGAACGCCATCCCCGGCTTCTTCTCGCTGTCGAACGCCGCGATCACGCTGGATGACCCGCTGGCGCAGGAATTCGTCGACTGGCGCGGCACGTGCGAGTCGACCATCCGCTCCGCCTACCAGATTCTTTCGCGCGGCACGCCGAACAACGAGACGGAATTGTGGAGCTACAGCGCGCAGCTGCTCAACGGCGCGCTCAGCGCTCAGGAAGCGGCAGATGCGATTCAGGCGGGGCTGGCGTCCTGGTACGAACCGCAGATGGGCGGCTAGGTCACAAGTCGAAAGGGATGAGGTCTCAGGGATGAGCGATGAGGCAGATCGCATCGCTCGTCACGCATTCCACATCCCTTTCGTCCACTGACAGGCGTGAAAATCCTTGCAGCTGTCAGCGGGCGAGCCGCCGGCTCGCCCCTACACCCGATGACGAGGCAGAGAACCCGGTATCCTGCGGCAGTCCCTTAACCGAACGGCGGTGCTTATGAATGAAATGCCGGCGGGTTCGCGCCGCAAGTTTCCGATCCACATCATCGTCTTTCTCGCCCCGGCGGTGATCATCTACACGCTGTTCATGATCTGGCCCCTGCTGGATTCGCTGCGCCTCAGCCTTTACGCCCCGTCTCCTGATGGCGGTGTGACCTTCGTAGGCTTCCAAAATTACGCGACGCTTTTTAATGACCCGAACTATTCCGAACGCTTCTGGGGCGCGCTGCGCAACAACGTCGTCTTTTTCATCATCCACATGGCGGTGCAAAATCCGGTCGGGCTGCTGCTGGCAAGCTTCCTGGCGTCGCGGGTGACGCGCTTCCGCACCGTCTTTCGCACGCTCATCTTCACCCCGACGGTGCTTTCGGTCGTGCTGGTCGGCTTCATCTGGCGGCTGATCCTCAGCCCGCTGTGGGGCATCTCCGAAGGTATTCTGGCGGTCATCGGCATCGAGAACCAGCCCTGGCTGGGCTTGCCAGAGACGGCGCTGCCGACGCTGTCGCTGGTTTCGGTGTGGCAGTATGTCGGCATTCCGATGATGCTCTTCCTGGCAGCGCTGATCGCCATCCCCGACGAGATCATCGAGGCGGCGCAGGTGGACGGCGCGACCGGGTGGAACGTCTTCTGGCGGATTAAACTGCCGCTGATCCTGCCGACCGTCGGCATCGTCGGCGTGCTGACTTTCGTCGGCAACTTCAATGCCTTCGACCTGATTTACACGACGCAGACGGCGCTGGCGGGTCCGAATTTCGCGACCGACCTGCTGGCGACGCTGTTCTACCGCACCTTCTTCGGCTTCCAGCTTCAGTTGGGCAACCCGACGATGGGCGCGACCGTCGCCGGCGTGATGTTCGCCATCATCCTCGCCGGCGTGCTGGTCTACCTGTTCGGATGGCAGCGCCGACTGCTGCGCAATGAGGTGCAGCTGTGAACGATTTCACCGTCTTCAGCCGCCGGATGCAGATCGTCGTCATGCACCTGGTGCTGCTCGCCTACACCGTCTTCGCGCTCTTCCCGGTCATCCTGGTGGTGATCAACTCGATGAAGGCGCGCAACGCCATCTTCAGGACGCCCTACGCCCTGCCCAACCCTGACAATTTCGACCTCGTCGGCTACGAGACGGTCTTCGAGCGGGCGGGTTTTCCCAGCTACTTCCTGAACAGCCTGATCGTCACCGTCGGGGCGCTGGCGCTGATCTTCATCGCCGGGACAATGGCGGCGTACGCGCTGTCGGAATACAAGTTCCCCGGCAATACGGCGCTCGGTCTGTACATGGCGCTGGGCATCATGGTTCCGATCCGCCTGGGTACGGTCAGCCTGCTGCAGCTGATCGTGAACCTGAAACTGGCGGATACGCTGACCGCGCTGATCCTGATTTATGCGGCGTCCGGGCTGCCGCTGGCGGTCTTCGTGCTGTCGCAGTTCATGCGGCAGATTCCGCGCGATCTCAAGGACGCCGCCCGGGTGGATGGGGCGAGCGAATACCGCATCTATGCGCTGATCCTGCCGCTGATTCGCCCGGCGCTCGGCACGGTCATGGTCTTCAACATGATCCCCATCTGGAATGATCTGTGGTTTCCGCTGATCGTCGCGCCTTCCGAGCAGAACAAGACGGTCACGCTGGGCGCGCAGACCTTTTTGGGGCAGTTCGTTAACGACTGGAACGCCGTGCTGGCATCGCTGACTCTGGCGGCGCTGCCGGTGATCATCCTGTACATCATCTTCTCGCGGCAGCTCATACGCGGTCTGACGGCGGGTGCGGTCAAGTAAGACCTGGGCGGTGCGCCGCGTACTGTATTCCATCGTCTAAACGAGAGAGCGAACCCCTCATGCCTGTGATCACCCTGAAGGACGGCACGAAGCTGGAAGCCGACGCGAACCGCCGGTTGGTGCTGGCGCTGGAAGACGGCGGAATCGACATCCTGCACCGCTGCGGTGGTCATGCGCAGTGTACGACCTGCCGCGTGCGCTTCATCACCGGCGAACCGGAGGCGATGACCGACGCGGAACGGGAACGCCTGCAAGCGCGCGGGCTGCTGGGGACGGCGCGGCTGAGCTGTCAGGTGTTGTGCGATCACGATATGAGGGTGGAGGTCGTCAACCGACTTTCGGCGAGCGATTTCACCGATCCCGGTCCACGCCCGGAGGAGGCGATCACGCCTGATCCGGTCTGGGGGGCGCGCCCGGATGCCGGTTCGCAGGGGTGAGGCGCGCCGGGTTACAGCGCACGCTCATTCTTCAGGCTGAACGCTGGTGATTTGCTCTTCGGTAGCGATGGGGATTTCGAACCAGAAGGTGGACCCCTCGTCGGGGTGCGACTCCACGCCATAGCTGCCGCTGTGCAGGGTGACCAGCTGGCGGACGATCCACAAGCCCAGCCCGGTGCTGCTTTCGCCGGCGGTCGGGCGGTTGCGCAGCTTGCTGAACATGCCGAACAGCTCATCCTGTTCTTCCTGGGGAATGCCCGGTCCCTGATCATGCACGTAGAGGCGGCAGCGGTCGCCGAGGTCTTCCACCCACAGGTGGCTTTCGGTGTCGGCAGGGCTGAACTTGAGGGCATTGTTGACGAGGTTGCTCAATACCTGGTTGAGCATACGTGCATCACCCCACAGGAAATATTCCGGCGCATCGAAGACGAGGCGGATCGATTTGCGACCGGCGACCAGCTGATGCTGCGCCACGACATCGCGCACCAGCGTGCGGGTGTTGACGACGCCGAACTTAGGGCGCAGCTCCTGGGCGTTGACGGCTTCGACGAACACGCGAATCATGTCGATGATGGCGTTGAGCGTCTGCTCCATGTTATCGATGACGCGCAGCGCCTCTTCGTTGGGCGAGATGATCTCGCGCAGCATGTAGTGCCCGATGCGAAAATTGGTGAGCGGGCTTTTGAGGTCATGGCTGATGATGCGGCTGAGCTTGAGCTGCACGTCCCGCGTCATCGCCAGCGCCTTAATGGTAGACTGCTGCTGGCTGATCAGGCGCTGCAAACCGAGATGTGTTTCGATGCGCGCCAGCAAGATCTGCAGATCGAGCGGCTTGTTGACGTAGTCTTTCGCGCCAAGATGCAGCGCCTGGATGACCTTTTCGGTTTCGTCGAATGCCGAAATGACGATCACCGGCATGGCGTTGCTGGGCGGGTTGGCTTGAAGCGTCTGAAGCACCTGGAAACCGTTGGCGCGCGGCATTTGCAGGTCGAGGAGCATCAGGTCGAATTCCTCAACTTGCAGCAGATCAATCGCCTTCTGCCCGTCGCCGACGATGGTCACATCATAACTGTCCGCCAGCAGGTAGCGCAGCACCGCCTGTGACGAAGGATCATCATCCGCAACCAGGATGCGGGGCAAAACGAAGGGTGAACTCATGGGCGGATTCATCGACAGAGTCCCGATTACCGCAGCGTTATCTGCCAGCGATTCACATGGATAATAACACCTCCGCGCCGCACGTAAAGGACCGGCATCAATGGTACATCAGGCGAAGACAGCCGAATCGGTGTGCCGATCTGCTCATCGTTGACATAAACTGCCAGCAGCCCGGACGTCAGATCGCGCTCCAGGCGGATGCGGGCGATGGGCGCGCCAACTGACCGCTGGATGCTGACCTCGGCAGCGCCATCTCGCCGCTGACCGATGTTGAAGACTCCCTGCTGCGCCAGGCTGATCTGAACGCCGACGCCGCCCTCCAGGTCCTCCGGCGAACTCAGCAGCATACCGAAGTACACCCCCTGGTCGAGTACCAGCGGCGGGTTGTAGGTGACCAGTTCCAACTCCGCCACCAGCCGGATGATGCGCTGCGCGGGAGACGCGCCATAGCGCACTTCCAGCACTTCCGGCGGTATGGCGATGGCGATATCCTCGCCGGGCGCAGCCGCGCCGCTGCCCAGGCGATAGGCGCTGCTTTCCAGGGCGCGGACAAAGGTTTCGCTGTCCCAGAACGGGGCGCTCATCGACTCCAGCAGGGTGAACAGGTCCTGATCGCCGCGCACGCCACCCGGCGGCGGGGTCGGCGGGGGAGTCTCGGTCGGCGGCAGGGTCACGGATGGGGTGAAGGTCGGCGACGGGGTGACGGTGAGGGTCGGGGTGTTCGTCGGCAGGACAGGCGTCTCCGTCGGAGGCTGCGTCGGCAGCGCCAGGGTTGGCAGGACGACCGGGGGCAGAGTAGCGGCATCGGGAAGCGTGGCGGCGACGGTCGGCGCGGGCGTCGTCGGCAGCAGGGTCGGCGGGTCGGTTGGGCTGGAAGTCTCGGTCGGATTCTCCGCTGCGGCGCCGGCGGAATCGGTCGATGGACTGCTCCCCGGCGTCACCTCCTCGCCGCCGCGTGATGCGATCAGCGCTGCGCCGCCGGCAGCGCCGAGCAGCACGATCAGGACGACGACGATCAATCCGACCGGGAAACCGCCGCCGCGACGACGGGAGTCGTCCTCCGGGGCGGCGGCGTCACCGGCGCTGTCCACCCGCACGTAAGGCTTCGGCTCGACCGTCTCGTCTTCGGATTCGGTGATAGCGGGGACCGGCTCCTGGGTCGGCGGGGCGGGGAATTCCGACGACTGCTCGATCAGGTCATACCAGTGGCGATACAGCGGATAGGCTGGGTGACGGTCAATGAACATCGCCCGAAACAGGTCATTGAAATGCGACAGGCGGACGCTGCGCCGGCTGGTGTCGTTATAAGCAGCGAGGAATTTCTCGTAGGTTTCCAGCCACAGCCGCAGCGTGCCGGCGTAGGCAGCGCCGATCAGGCGTTCGGTCGTCGCCACCTGATCGCGGTGGATTTGCAGCACGGCGGGCTGCGGCTCCGGATCGCGCCGCTCGGCGATCTGCGTCAGGCGGCGGGTGCTGTTATGCAGATCAGCCGTACCGCTGATCAGGTCCATCAGCCAGGCGCGGAAGGCGGTCAGCGTCACGCCGGCGGTCGATTCGACCTCATCGACGGCGCGCAGGGCATTTTCCAGCTTGTTGCCGGCGGCGCGAAATTCGCCATCGGACCAGTCGCGCAGCGACGCCGTGATCTCGCGCAGGCTGTATGCCGCCGGGGCGAGCAGGCGCGCCTGAGAATTCTCTTCCAGCGCCGCCCGCGAACGTTCCAGAGTCGGCAGGGCATGCGATCCGTTGATGCTGTTGAGCAGATCGGCAGCGGCGCGCAGGTCACGGCGGCGCTGGATGAAGGATTCCAGCGCGGTCACGAAGGGGTGTCCGCCGGCACCGACCAGGATGGCGGCGGCAGCCTGACGCCAGAAATCGGCGTCATCGAGATCATCGTCGTGCGCGTCGAGCGCGCCCATCAGGGCGAGGTTGGCGAAGAAGATGCGCGCGCCAGCCGTACCGCGCCGCGCCAGCGGCTCGACCAGCCCCTTGTGCATCGCCTTGAGGTAGGTGTCTTTGCCCGGCATCTGGGCGGTGAAGGCGTCCCGCGCGGCGATCTCCTCGGCGGTGTAGAGCATTTCGACCTGCATCAGCGTCGCCTGGGTGCGCACTCTGTCGGCGACGCCGCCCCGTTCCACCCATTCGCGCATGATCGAGGTCAGGTCGCGCAGGCGGCGCGCCGCGTCGCGGTCTACGTCGGTGCGGGAGACTTCGAGCGCCTGCCCCCCCAACTGCTCGGCATTGGCGAGCCGTCCCCGGTCAAACTGCTCCCAGCCATCCGCCAGCGCCCGCCCCAGTCCGCCGAAGAGGGCGTGGCGTTCAATGTACGAGGCGTTGTTGACGACCGAACGCAGCTGGTTCAGCCAGCCGGCGAGCGCCGGGGAAACAGTGCTGATGGCATCCACCGCCTGCGCCAGCGCCGTCAGGGCGTCGGCGCGGCTGCCGCGTATCGCCGCCTCGGCATACTGTTCCCAGGCGGTGGCGGCGAGCTTCAAGCCCAGCGTCATGCCGACCAGCATCTCGTCGAAGAGGCGGTTGAGGAACGGCGAGAGATCGTGCTGTGCCTCGATCAGCCAGGCGGCAAGGTCGGAGCCGTCGGCGGAGGGGACGTACGTCTGATAGGACTGGAGCAGATCGTAAAGCTGGTCCAGCAGCCGGCGCACGCCATCCCACGCCCGATTGGTCGGATCAACGGCGCGGCTGTGTTCCAGCGCGTTCAGGGCGTCGCGCGGGCTGCCGGTCGCCTGTTTGCCGATGATGTGCATGTTGTCCGCCAGCGCCATCGTGGCGTTGACGGCACGGTCCAGCGACGACAGCGGCAGGCGGCGGTTGCTGAGCTGATGCTGCGTGCGCACGGTCCCCAGGAACTTGTTGAGGGCGGTCATCTGATCGACGAGCGCGCGGTAGCCGTCGCGCAGCAGGATCAGGCTCGACCCGCCGCTGTCTTTCGCCAGGGCGTCCAGATCGCGGTAGATGTCGCTGAGGAAAGCCTGCGCTTCGCCGACGGCGACGCCGTCCTGATCGAGATGCGCCAGCGCCATTTCCAGACGGAAGAGGTTGGGGCGCAGCAGCAGAATTTCCGGCGTGTGCGCCGAGATGCGTTCCGCCAGCAGCAGATTGAGCGCGTGGGCGTTGGCGTCCGCCGGGATTTCGGTGAGCAGGCGGTGCGCCGCTTCCGCCTGCCGCCCCTCGAAGAGGAGAGGGATGGAGTCGTAGACGGCAGCCGCCGCCGGCAGGGCAGCATCGCTGATCAGACGCGCCCAGTCGGTCAGCAGCCCGATCAGCGCCGCCAGGTCGCCGCGCGCGCGGGGGCGCAGCTCTTCGAGGATAGGGATCGCCCTCGCCCAGGCTCCGCTTTCCAGATAGATGCGCGCCGCGTCGAGATCGGCGGCGACTTCGAGGTCCTGCTGGCGGTTGAGGATCTCCTGCATGACCTGGCGCGCCGGCGGGTAGCCGGGGTCCATCGCCATCGCCGGTTCGATAGCTTTTTGCAGCCCGATCAGTTCCTCTTTGCTCAGGTCACGGCGGAGCCGTTCGCTGGCGCGGGCGACGACGGCGCTGCGCTCGCGTTCCAGCGGCACACGGATTTCGCTCAGTTCGCGGCGCAGCTCGGCGATGGAGCCGGTGCGCAGGCGCGGATTGGGATGCAGCGCCCGGCTGATGATCGCCGCCAGCCGGTCGGAGACGCGCTGCGCGTCATGTCCAAAATCGACGCGAAAACCTTCGGCGGCGTCGCGCGGGACCTCGGCGCGTCCGCCGCCGGTCAGGATCGTGTAGAGCAGCTCGCCGACCTGATAAACGTCGGTCTGCCGGCTGACGCCCTGGGCGGTCACTTCATCGCCTTCCAGGAAGACGGCGTTTCCCCAGTCGATGATCTTCAGCCGGTAGCGGTCGCGGTCCCAGAACAGGTGCTTGGCGTCCACGTCGTTGTAGACGATGTCGTGCTGATGCGCGTTGTAGAGCAGGTCGAGGAGCGCATCGACGATGATCAGCATTTCCAGTTCAGGCAGGCGCTCGCCGCGCTGCGATAGTTCGGTGACGAGATCGGCGGCGATCAAGCCTTCGGCGCGTTCCATGACGATGTACTGGTGCGCCATGCCGCCGACCATGAACTGTCCGCCGCCCAGGAGCGCCGTCACCACAGGATGCCCTGCCAGACGGGACAGCGCTTTGCGTTCGTTGAGGATGCTGACTTCCTGACCGGCGCGGATAGGCGGCGCGTCCTGAGGCGCAGGACGCTTGATCACCACCGGGCGGTCGCTGTCCTGTGTATCTACAGCGCGAAGCGTCTCGCCAGAGCGCCCGCGCGGGTAAATGTAGTCGTAGCGATAACGATTGTCGAAGAAACCTTCAGCCATACGCCCTATTTATCCTTATCCCCTCTTCTATTGTACGCACAGCCTAAAGCGGACGCCAATGTCAGCATGTCCCTGATATCTTCGCGCTCCGGTTGACGCATCACCGCGAAATCCTTAAGATCGGAGGCGAAGCAGAGATAGGAAAGGCAGCATGGCGAGAGGGACAGACTCGGACAGCCGTATACGCTATCTGGATGGCGATGCGGAGCGGCGGGCGCTGATCGCGGACATTCAGGCGGTGCGCCGGCAGGTGATCGCATTCGCTCAGGGCGTCCCACAGGAGGCGTGGTACGAGCCGCGCTATCATGGATGGTCGCTGGCGGCGATGCTGGCGCATCTGCATCTGATGGATAACCTCACGCTGATGCAGATCAAACTGGCGCTGATCGGCATCGGCATCGGGTTCACTGCCGGGCAGCTCAACCGTTTCAATGACGCCTGCGCCCGCTGGTTTCAGCGTCGGCTGGTCACCACGACGCTGCGGGGGATCGAGAAGAATGAGCGGCGGATCGCCGATTTTATCCTGAATCTGCCCATCGACCGTTTCACCCGCACGGTGTACTTCCCGCCCACCGGCGAACGGCTCACCGTCGAGCGGGCGATGCAGCAGTATTTTCTGTTTCACTGGCAGCACCATCTGGCGACGCTGACCGAACCACCGGGCGGCGATGATCATGACGATTTCTTCTACGAGCCGCCGCCTTCGGGGGTCGGGCTTGTGTAGAGAGGGATGCGGCATGAGGGATGAGATAATGCCCTTATGGCGCGAATTCCCAGGTGAGGTTTTGTGTCTTTTCGCCGGGCGAGCCGACTTCATTCGAGACTTCAAAGAAACCGTCAAAGGCAAAGTGATGCGCGTCCTATTACAGCGGGTCCAGCGCGGCAGTGTGACCGTCGAGGGGCAGGTCGTCGGCTCGGTGGAGCAGGGTTACGTGGCGCTGGTCGGCGTGAGTCACGCCGACACCCGCGCCGAAGCCGAACTGCTGGCGCGCAAGACGGCGAACCTGCGTGTCTTTGAAGATGAGCAGGGCAAGATGAACCGCTCCATCCTGGAAGCGGGCGGCGGCGTGCTGGTGGTCTCGCAGTTCACGCTTTATGCCGATATGCGCCGGGGACGCCGCCCATCGTTCATCGACGCCGCCCAACCGGACCGCGCCGCGCCGCTGGTCGATCATTACGCCGAGCGGCTGCGCGCCGAAGGGGTCGGGCGCGTCGAGATGGGGGTGTTCGGGGCGATGATGACCGTCGAGATCGTCAACGATGGACCGGTGACCATTCTGCTCGATACGGCGGACCTGGCGTAAAGGTGCTTCGTCAGGAGTCCAGCAGATCGCGCACGTTACTCCACAGATCGGAATGTGACACCGTCGGATCGACCGCCGCGCCGTAAGACGCCAGCAGGCGCAGCGCTTCGGCGCGGTCGGCGGCGAAGGTATGGGGATGCTGCGCGACGAGCTGGAGGATGGCGAGGGCGCGGTCCTGATGATCGACAGATGCCTCGATTTCGGCAGCGGCGATCAGCCCCAGCAGGGCGAAGGCGTCGATGCGCTTGCGAGTCGCCCAGCCGAGCGCTTCCAGGCATGACGAGACCGCCAGATCGGAATCTCCCTGGCGCAGCGCCGCCCGGCTCTGCGCGGTCAGCCCATACGCCAGCCCGAAATAGCGTTCCCACCCCTGAGACAAGTCTTCAACATAATCCTCACGGGTGTAGCGCACCGCATCTTCCAGGCGATGCAGGGTGGCGGCATGATCACCCCCCGCCAGGAGCATCTGCCCGCGCAGGATCGCGGTGTAGTGCGCGCCGTTGCGGGTCTGATCGCCCTGGCTGTAGGCGTCGGCGCGGTCGAACCATGCCGCGGCGGCGGCGAAACGCCCGTCTGCCGCCGCTGCCAGCCCGGCGAGCGCCAGGGCAAAAGACACCTGGTGACGCTGTTCGCCGCTTTCAGCGCCGCCGTTTTCGCCCAGCAGTTCCACCACGCGCGCCTCGACCGCTGCGAAATCGCCAGCGGCGTAATCGACATCCATGAGATAGAGCCGGTAGATGTTGCGCCAGGCGTGCTGCTCGGTGTCGCGGACGATGGCATAGGCTTCTTCGAAGACGCGGCGCGCCTCGTCGAGCAGCCCCATGCGCAGATGGATCTCGCCGATGTCGTCCAAGCCGATGGTGTTGCGCGTTACACCCTGACGGCGGCGGATGTCTATTGCCTCGTAGAGTTCGCGCAGCGCCAGCTCGAACTGCCCGACCGCCGCGTGCTGAAGCGCCAGGTTGATCAGCGCCCCGGCGATGAGGGAGGGATTGCCCTGAGCGCGGCGCAGCGCCAGGACCTGTTCGAAGCTGGCAATGGTTGCGGTGTTGTCGCCATCCTGCTCCTGGAGTGCCAGCCCGATCTGCGTCAGCAGGCGGGTGATGATAAATGAGTCCCCCAGGGAATGGGCAGTGCTGAGGGCATGCTGGTATTCATTGATGTCAGCTGGGGTGTAGTCGTGATATGAACTCGCCCATTTCAGCAGGACAATGCACATCAGGTCACCCCAGATGTCGTGAACTTTTTTGTACAGCCGTACCGCCTCTGATAGCGCCTGGGCGCGATCCGCGTCGTCTTCCCAGGGATTGCGATAGCCGCGCGTCAGCCAGTAGAAGGCGAGGCGGCGGTCGTCTATCGCCGGACTTTGCAGCTGCCGCGCTTCATCAAGAAGGCTGTTCGCCCGTACTCGCTCAAACATCGGAATCGCCAGCATTGCCTGGTGGGTCAGCGCGTCGAAGAGGAGGGCGTCGCGTTCCGGCGCAGGTGCGATCTGGCGGAGCCGCCCCGCCAGCGCGGCGAAAAGGGCTTCGCCGTCGAGATAGGCTCCGCCGTAGAAGTAGTACAACCACAGCGGGTGCAGCGCCTGCGCCAGTCGGGCGAAATCCCCAGTTTCGGCGGCGCGGTCCCAGGCGGCGCGGACGTTCTCCAGGTCGATGCGAATATCGGCGAGGATGGCGATCTGGTTGTGAGCGACCAGTTCAGGTCCGGCGCGCGTCAGCGCCTCCAGGTAGTAGGCGCTGTGGGCGGCGCGGGCGTCGGCTTCCACCCCCGACACGGTCAGATGCTCGGCGGCGTACTGGCGCAGCAGTTCGTGAACCGTACAGCGCCCCTCGGCGTCCATGGCCAGCAGCGCCTTGTTGATCAGCGACGCCAGCAGGCGCAGCGACGCCCCGGCGATCTGTTCGGCGGCGCGGCGGGTAAAACCGCCGCGAAAGACCGAGAGCCGTATCATGATGGCGCGCTCTTTGTCGCTCAGGCGCGCCCAGGTGGCGTCGAAGACGGCGCGGATGCTGCGCTGACGTTCAGGCAGGTCGCGCCACTGGCTTTCGAGCACGTCCAAGCCGCCGCGCACCTCTTCGATCACCTCGGCGATGCTGAGCATCTCGGTCCAGGACGCCGCCAGCAGGATGGCGAGGGGCATGCCGCCGACCAACCGGCAGACTTCGGCGATTCGATGCAGATCTTCACCGGAGTACGGCGCGCTCCCGTGCGCCCGGCGGGCGGAGCCGACGAACAGGCGCACGGCGCTTGACGCCGGCAGATCGCTTTCCGAGGCAGCCGCCGAGGGCACATCCAGACCGCCGAGCGTGAAGATTGTCTCCGTGCTGAGGTTGAGCCGCTCGCGCGAAGTGACCAAGATGCTGATAGCAGGGGCGGCGCTCAGGATGTCGCCGACCAGGTCCGCATCGTCGAGCAAATGCTCAAAGTTGTCCAGCACCAGCAGGATGCGGCGTCGCTCAAAGTGATTGAGAAGCTGCGTCCTCGGCTCCTCCTGCCCGTTCAGCGACACGCCAACCGCCTGGGCGATGGTCGAGACTAACCCCGCCGAGGAGGGCAGCTGGGCGAGCGAGACGTACTCAACGCCGTCGCTGAAGTGGGGGGCAGCGCGCCCGGCGACTTCCAGAGCCAGGCGGGTCTTGCCCATGCCGCCGGGCGCGAGCAGCGTGATCAGGCAGGGAGAGTCCTGGCGCAGCAGCGCGAGCAGCGCGGCGATCTCGGCTTCACGCCCGAAAAAGGGGATGGTTTGCACCGGAAGTCGCAGCGGCTGGACGATGGCGTCTGATCGAGCAGCACCCACAGGACCGGTGACAGTCATAGCGACTGCTTCCGGCGCGGGCAGGGCGTCGTTGGGCAGGGCGTTGGCAGCGGCTTGCGGCTCCGAACGCGGCGGCGGGTCCAGCAGACCGAACGCCCGCGCCTGTGCCAGCGCCATCTCCTTGCTGTGGGCGTCGAGCTTACTGTAGATCTGCTTCTTGTACCATTTGACCGTTTCGACGGTCAGATAAAGCTGCTCGGCGATGACGGCGTTGGTCAACCCCTGGGCGATGAGCCGCAGAATTTCCAGTTCGCGTTCGGTCAGCGGCTCTGGCAGCGGCTGCTGACTGCGCGGCGCAGGCAGGGCGGCGCGGAACGCCTGAGCGAAACGAATGGCGGTTGGATAGCGGTCGGCGGGAGCCTTGGCGGCGGCGACCGCCAGCACCGCATCGAACGCCGGCGAGAGAGTCGGGTTTCGTTCGCGCACCGAAGGCAGCGCGCCGTGCAGCTGCTGCTGAATCAGACTGCTGGCAGTGTCGCCCTGTACAGCGCGCCTGCCGGTCAGCGCCTCGTAGATGACCAACCCCAGGCTGTAGATGTCGGTCTGCGAGGTCGCTGCGCCGCCATCGATCTGCTCCGGAGCGACGTAAGCCAGCGAGCCGACGAACTGCCCTTCCAGGGTCAGCGCGGCGGCGTCCAGCAGCTTGGCGATGCCGAAGTCGGCGAGATAAGCATTGCCGTCGGCGTCGAGCAGCAGGTTTTCCGGCTTGATGTCGCGGTGGATGACCCCACCCTGATGAGCAGTATGCAGCGCCGAGGCGATCTGGTCGAGCAGGCGGGAAGCCGCTTCGGGACTGAGCGAATTCTCCGCCAGGGCGTCGCGGAGGGTGCGCGGCAGCCAGCGGAAGACCAGGAAGGCGCCGCGATCATCCTGCCAGTAGTCGTAGAGCGGGATGATGTGCGGGTGTTCCAGCCGAGCGACGAGGCGCGCTTCCTGCTCGAAGCGGCGGCGGAAATCAGGCTGCGCGGCGTATTCGGGGAGGATGACCTTGATCGCCACGTCGCGCCCGACAGCGGGCTGCACCGCACGATAGACCACGCCGAAGCCGCCCGCGCCGATCTGTTCGCGGATTTCGTAGCCATTGATGACCTGCCCCAGCAGCGCACCGCTCATGGCTCTTCTCCACAGCGACTTTTTTGCGAGCCGACGAAGTGATTATAGCGCGGCGGATCACGCTCATCATTCTCTGCTTTAAGAACACCCGGCGATCATGTACACTATCGCCATTCATCATTTCCACGAAATCTGCGCGCGGCGCAGACGCCGCTGCCGTTTCGGAAAGTCAACAGGAGGCGTCGATGGCGACGAACACCAGGTCGCTGGACAAAGTCACGCTGCTCGACTGGTATCGCCAGATCGTTTTGATCCGCCAGTTTGAGAACCGCTGCGATGAACTGTATCACCAGAAGAAGATCACCGGCGTCTACCTGCATCTGTACAGCGGGCATGAAGCCGTTGGCGTGGGCGCGGTGGCGGCGCTGGGCGAAGACGACCATGTGCTGACGGGCTATCGCGATCACGGCATCGCGCTGGCGCGCGGAGTCGACGCTAAACCGCTGATGGCGGAGATGATGGGCAAGCGCACCGGCGTGAGCGGCGGCAAGGGCGGGTCGATGCACCTGGCGTCGCGGGCGCACAACTTCTGGGGCGGCTACGCCATCGTCGCCGGGCATCTTTCGCTCGCCACCGGGATCGCCTTCAAAGAGCGGTACATGGGCACGGAAAACGTCGTCCTGTGCCTGATGGGCGATGGGGCGACCAATAACGGCTATTTCCACGAGTCGCTCAACCTGAGCGCCGTCTGGAACCTGCCGGTGGTCTGGCTGATCGAGAACAACTTCATCGGCATGGGCACGCGAATCGAGGACTCCAGCGGACAGCCAGAGCTGGTCAAGCGCGCCGTCGCCTACGGCATGAAGCAGGGTCCGCGCATCGACGGTCAGAACGTGATCGAGGTCCATGAGGCGATCAGCGAAGCCGTCGCCTATGCCCGTAAGAAGGGTCCGGTGTTGGTCGAGGCGCTGACCTACCGCTATAAGGGACATGGCGTCTCTGACAAGCAGTATGACGCGCGGGATGACCTCAAGCGCGAACTTGACGACTGGCAGGCGCACAAGGACCCGATCAATATTCTGAAGGATCATCTGCTTGCGGGTTTTGACGGCATCGAGGCAGAACTGGCGAAGATCGACACGGAAGTCCATGAGATCGTCGAAGAAGCGGTGCGCTACGCGGAAGCCAGCCCCGTCCCCACCTACGAAGACCTGATCCGTCACATTTACGTGGAGTAAGCGAGCGAGATGGCTGAAAAAAACGTCCCGATGCGCGAGGCGCTGCGCGCCGCGCTGATCGAAGAGATGGAACGCGACGAAACGGTCTTCGTCATGGGCGAAGAGGTCGGGTCCTGGCAGGGGACGCACCGTGTGACGCGCGGCTTGCTGGAGATGTTCGGCGAGCGTCGGGTGAAGGATACGCCGATCAGCGAACTGGTGATCGCCGGTGCGGCGGTGGGCGCGGCGATGGCGGGTCTGCGCCCGGTGGCGGAGATCATGACGATCAATTTCGCCTTCCTGTCCATCGATGCGATCATCAACCACGCGGCGAAAGTCCACTATATGTTCAATGGGCAGTTCAGAGTGCCGCTGGTCATCCGCGCGGCGAGCGGCTGGGGCAACCAGGCGACGGCGACTCATTCTCATACCCCTGAACCGATCTTCGCCCACTTCCCCGGCTTATACGTCGCCTGCCCGTCGAACGCCTACGATGCCAAGGGGATGCTGAAGACGGCGATTCGCGACGACAACCCGGTGCTTTTCACCGAATCCATCGCTCTGTACTCCAAGCCCAGCCTGATCCCGGAGGAGGAATATCTGGTCCCGGTCGGCAAGAGCGACGTGAAGCGGCAGGGCGAACATGTCACGCTGGTGAGCTACGCGCGGGGCGTGGAATGGTCGCTGGAGGCGGCGGCGATGCTGGCGAAAGAGGGCATCGAAGCCGAAGTGGTCGATCTGCGCTGGCTCCGCCCGCTCGACCTGGAGCCGGTCTTTGAGAGCTTCAAGAAGACCAACCGCTGTGTGGTGGTCGAGGAGTCACTCCCGCACTTCAGCTTCGGCAGCGAGATCGCAGCGCAGCTTCAGGAAGCGGCGTTCGACTACATGGACGCGCCGATTAAGCGGGTCAGTGCAATGGACGTGCCGCTGCCGTATGCCAAGGAGATCGAGTTGATGGCGCTGCCCAACGCGCAGAAAGTCGTCGACGCAGTCAAGGAGATTGTGTACTGATGGCTCAAGAAATCATCATGCCGGATGTCGGCTCCGGGGTCGATGAAGGCATCCTGCTCAACTGGACGAAGAAGGTCGGCGATACCGTGAATGCCGGAGACGTGATCGCCGAGATCGAGACGGATAAGGCGACGGTCGAAGTCCCGGTCAGCGCCGCCGGGACGATCTTGCAGCTGAACGGCACGCCCGGACAAGCGCTTCGCGTCGGCTCGGTCATTGGCTTGATCGGCGCGGCGGGTGAGCAGGCGGTGCCCGCCGGACCATCCGGCAATGGCGCGGCGAAACCTGCCGCTACCCCTTCGGCTCCGGCTGTCGCTGCGCCGGCGGCAGACTCGGAAATCGAAGATGGCAGCCTGCCAGACGGCGTGAAGGCGTCGCCCGTCGCGCGTAAGATGGCGGCGGAGCGGGGCATCGATCTGACGCAGATTCACGGGACCGGACCCGGCGGACGGATCGTCAAAAGCGATGTGGAAAACTGGACGCCTGCGCCGGTCACCCCGGCGGCAGCGCCTTCAGCGCCCGCTCTGGTCATTTCCGCGGCTGGCTTCGGCAAGCTGCCCGAAGGACCGGATGTCGAGATCATCGAGACGAGCAAGATGCGTTCGCGTATCGCTCAGCGCATGATCGAGGCAAAGCAGCAGACCCCGCACTTCTATCTCACGGTTGAGGTGGATGTCGAACCGCTGCTGAAGTTCCGGGCGCAGATCAACGCGGCGCTGGATGAAGCACATAAGATCAGCGTCAACGATCTGGTGGTCAAGGCGGTAGCGTTGGCGCTGCGCGATTTTCCGAACCTGAACACGCACTACTATGGCGACAAGCTGGCGCGGCACAAGCGGATTCACATCGGCATCGCCGTTGCGCTGCCGACCGGCGGGTTGATCAACGTGGTGGCGAAGGATGCCGACCGCACGGCGCTCAGCGTGATCGCCGCCCAGAATAAAGAGATGATCGCCCGCGCCCGCGACAACAAGCTCAAGCCGGACGACATTCAGGGCAGCACGTTCACCGTCAGCAACCTGGGACCGTACGACATCGATCAGTTCGCCGCCATCATCAACCCGCCCGAAGCGGGCATCGTGGCGGTGGGGTCGGCGAAGAAGACTCCGATCGTGCTGGCGGATGGCACGCTGGGCGTTGGAAATCGCATGAAGCTGTCTGTCAGCGTCGATCACCGGGTCAGCGATGGGGCGGAAGGCGCGCAGTTCATCAAGCGTATCAAGGAACTGCTGGAAACCCCGGCGGGTTTGGTGTAGTTCGAGGCGGCAGGTCTTTCCTGACCCTTTTCGTTGACCTCTGCGGCTCCTCATCCTCGGCGTTTCGCGCGGTGGATGGGGAGTTTTTGTTTGGCGGGGGCGGTGTGGGAACAAAATCGCATGGGAATTCGTCTGTCTCTGTAGAAGCGACAGAATTAGGAGTGCATTACCATGTTGAAGCGCATCTTATCGTTCGGTTTGCTGGCGCTGTCCCTGTCGGTCGGGATCGCCACAGCACAGGAGAATACAGGAGAAGCGATGCAGGACGGGGTATCGCTGGCGATCTACAATCAGGGGACGGCGCTGGTCCAGGATCGGCGCACCTTCTCATTTCAGCAGGGCGTGAACACGCTCAACTTCACGGATGTCGCGGCGGGGATCGACGCCACATCGGTCACATTCGTCTCGCTGACCGATCCGACGGGGACGGTCGTCCTGGAACAGAACTACGTTTTCGACCTGGTGAACAGCGGCGCGCTGCTGGAACGCTATCTTGACCAGACCATCGAGATCGTCGCCGAGGATGGCACGCAGTATCGCGGACAGCTGCTGAGCGGGCGTAACGGCGAGATCATCCTGCGCACGGATGGCGGACAGGTGGTGGTCATCGGGCTGGACAAGGTGCGCGATCTGCGCTTTCCTGAACTGCCCGGCGGTCTGATCACCCGTCCGACGCTGCGCTGGATGGTGCAGTCGGCGCTCGGCGGTGAGCAGCAGATCAAGCTGACGTACCTGACGGGCGGTTTGAACTGGACGGCGGACTATAACCTGCTGCTGGCGAACGATGAACGCTCGCTCGATTTGAACGGGTGGGTCACATTGACCAACCAGAGCGGCGCGGCGTACCGGGATGCGCAGGTCAAGCTGATCGCCGGGGATGTCAATCGTCTGCCGGAGCCGGAACTGATGGCGCGGATGGCGGATGGGATCGCCTATGCGGCTGCGTCGCCGGAAGAACAGGTCGCGCAGCGCGACTTCAGCCAGTATAAGCTGTACGAGATCACCCGACCAGTCACCATCGGCATGAACGAGACCAAACAGGTCGAATTTGTCGCCGGGGCGGATATTCCTGCGACCACGATCTTCGTCTATGAACCCAGCCAGGGCTATTACAACTATGGCAGCCCGCTCATCGACCAGTACTACGGGCAGACCGGGGTGAGAGATGTCGGCTTCTATCTGGAGTTCTCTACAGGTGCTGAGGGCGGTTTGGACGCCGCGCTGCCGGCAGGGCGTATTCGGGTCTATCAGGAAGATACCGACGGCGCGGCGCTGCTGATCGGCGAAAACGCCATCGATCACACGGCAAAGGGCGAGGATGTGCGAATCTACCTGGGCAACGCCTTCGACCTCGTGGGCGAGCGTGTCCAGACCAGCTACAGCCTGATCGCCAGCAATGTCCTGGAGGAAACGTACGAGATTCGCCTGCGCAATCGTAAGGAAGATCAAGCGGTGGAGATTCGCGTGCCGGAACACCTGTTCCGCTGGACGAACTGGCAGATCGTCGCCTCATCGATGGCATATACCCAGACCGACTCTTCGACCATCGAATTCCGTCCGACAGTGCAGCCGGGACAGGAAACGATCATCACCTACACGGTGCGCTATACCTTCCCGAATTAGCAGGTGATGTGGCAAAGAGGGCGTCCGACCACCGGGGCGTCCTCTTTTTGCCCAGATGATCTTGTATTCACGATACCGTCAACGACAACAATGACCGCTGTCACCGTAACGAGTCGGTGCAGCCTGGTGCAGGGCTGTGGCTTGAACTCGGTGGGTCAAGATGATAGGATGAAATGCACTGGCCCCGTAGCTCAGAGGCAGAGCACCCGCCTTTTAAGCGGAGTGTCGAAGGTTCGAATCCTTCCGGGGTCACATTTACCATACATGTCTTTATCCTCTTTCACAGCTGCTTGCACGACAATAAACTGATCCATCCAGGGCTTCAGTTTGAAGTCGACAATGCGCCGTTTTTCGAGATCGAAGACGACGAACTCGAACAGCGTATGCGCCATGCGGTTGCGGTCTTCTCCCGAACTCGCTTCCCAGAGCTGCGACAGCTTTCCCAGGGCATCAACACACATCATCATCTGCGTCACAAGCCGCTGAGTCTCTGCACTGAAGGACTGCCAGTGGGCGATTTCGCGCTCGTTCTTGTCTTTCCGCTGCAAGTACTCGTCGCGAGTGATCTCGCCGTCTTCGTAGAGGTGTCGGGCAGCATCAATCCGACGCTTTGCCCTGGAAATGGCGGCGCTCCTCTGGGCCTGGACCGCTTCCTCATCGCCAACTGAAGGATTGGCTGCGGCGGCGAGATTGACCATCGTTTCCATCAGGTCAGGCTCCACCGTCATGGCACGAACCAGCATCAGGAATTCCGCTTCCAGGATGTGTCGCGGAACCTGGCGGCTTTTGCTGGCGCAGTGCAGACCACCTCGATGAATGTAGTACTTCTGCCCTCTCGAACCGCCCATCAGTCGGGTACGCAGATTCGGGTTTCCCTGCTGCTCGGCGATCTTCTCGCAGTGAGCGCAGTAGACCAGACTGGTCATGGGGTATACCTGCCGGTGATTGCGTCGCCCTCTGCCCAGCCGACGAGTAGAGCGGGCGACAAGCTGCTGTGCGACGTTTTCCAGCAACTCGATGTCGAAGACTGTACGCTCTGGATAAAGATGGATGCTGCTCAAATCCATTTCTTCGTAGCGCCGGTCGATGGCGTGCTTATCCATCACCAGCCCTCCGTACTCAACCCAGTTGTGGGTGATGCGACGCACATCGTCCGCTTCGAGCGGGGATGGTCGGCCTTTGCGCCCACGAAACGCATAGCCCTGCGCCGTCAGGGTCTGACAAATCTGAGAGCGGTTCTGTCCATCGGCGAATGCCAGCAGAACCTGGTGGGCACAGTCGTGATAGCCGCGCCAGATCGCTCCTAGTGTCGGCGACTGATCACCCGTCTTTCCTGCGACCCAAGTGCCGTCGGGCAGAAACCATGCGCCTTCGTCGCTCGGTATCAGGTAGCCTTCTGCGTTTCGCTTTGTCCCGAAAGGGGGCAGTCCAACGGTCTTGTTGAGCGACTTGCGGTAGGCGACATTGGCTTTGCGCCGCATGGAGACGTCCATCACATACCACTCGTCGAAGATGGCGGAGAGCTGCGCAATCATCCGGCCCTGCATGGTGCTGAAATCAATCTGCTTGCTCGGATCAGCCAGCACCAGCTTGATGCCGTGCTGTTCGACGAAATCGAGCAGGTCGCCGATGCGCCAGCCCTTGCGATGCAGGCGTGACAGGTCGTTGGCTATCAGTGCGACTACATCGGGAGCGTCCAGACGTGCCTTGAGCGCCAGCCAGCCGGGTCGGTTCTTCTCATGGAGGCCGGATTTGTGACCCTCAGCATCTTCGTACCATTCCGGCGTCCAGCCGTTTATTTCGCAGATGCGCAGGATGTTCTGGCGCTGCATCTCGGGACTGACCATGTCCTTTGCCTCTTTGACCAGCGAACGGCGCACGTAGCAGAGGGCGACAGTGCGCTCTACGGACGGTTTTGACGATTTGCGTGACATAGGATGACCTCCAATTCCTTCAGATGGCTTTCTGTTTCTGGTTCAGTTGTTTTGATTTCAGGTCGGCGACGAGCCTGAACAGTCTGGCAATCGTCCAGCTCAGGCTTCGCGACGCGAATTCATGTCGTCCCTGACTGACAAGGGCGTCACATGCCTGGCGGGTGAACTGCTCGATGGTGGTTGGATCGGGGGGAACGTACTGGACACGTGGGGTGAGTCTTGGGTGTAGCAGGTTGATGTGTGTGGGTTCTGACTTATTCATGGACTCCTTTCTGGGCGGATGCCCGATACAAATTGATGAAACCACCTCCTACCTGCTGAAAGCAGAAAGCATTCACCGCAGGATCAAGGATTAGACTGATCCAGGCAGTCGCGGCACTACACTGCGCACTACAGGCTGCTTCGCGCAGTCGTTATTTCGTCCGCCGGTAGCCTGCAGCAGATCCTTTTCGATGAAATCGCTGCGCGGGAAACAGGGTGGTGCGGATGGAGTAGAGGAGACGCGCCCATCTCACCTGAGTGGGGTAGACGAGGGCGTAACGGTTGAGGCGGATTTCCTCGTCCTGGAGACTTAGCTTGTAAAAGTGTCGCGGACCAGCCAGTCGTTTTCGGTATGCCCAATCTATGAGGCGTTGCAGTTCGGCTCGGCGGTTGTAGCAGGCGAGAATTGCGAGAGTTGTGGTGAGCGGACATGATCGAAAATGACCGCTATATTTATCGTATTTCATAACACTATGAGTCTAGCATTCAGATGAGGGGAGATCAACCAGGTAAAATCACATACTCCTTAGTCCGACAAACCGTTACCACGCCCGTTTCATTTCGTTAAGGTACTTGTCTCTGAATAGACGACACGTTTGGGAAGACTTGACTCGACTCAAATGATGTAAAGACAGAGTCTGAGAGAGCACGTATGCCCCATGGGGAGGCGCACAACATCTATTGCGCGCCACGCCTCATTCTCGCTAAGACGCGCTCCAACGATTTGACGGCAACGCACGAATTGCGTCTAGCTTTTTCTTCTCAGCCACCACCAAATGAGCTGCGGCAATAATCGCGGATAGAGCTTGACAAAGGATGCCGCCAACGAAGGGGACATTCGCGCCGAGTCAAATTGGTTGGCTAGCTCAAGCCGCTGTGCTGCGGCCAAGAACTGCTCGGCATAGTGCCGCACAACCGGATTTGCATGGTAGCGGGCACGCTCCATTTGTTCACGAAGCATGCTTGTTCGAGCGACGACATACGGAAAACAGAGGACAGAGACGTCTTGACGCATGAATTTCGCCGAACCGAGGTTGATCAAGACTTTTTCGACGGACTGCTGATCGCCGAGATCGATCAGCCGGGATGCACCATTGAGCCGCGCTATTTTGTCCGGGCTCTCGACTTCGCGGACAGCCCACGCTTTGACCGCTGCCCGGGCTTCTGCTGACGAAAACTCAACCAGAAGTCTGGCTGCCGTATCGCACCGGCGCTCAAAACTGTATTCTTCTGTATGGTCGAGTTCCCGGATCAAATGGGGAATCAGCACTTTCACCGCCTCCGGCGTCTTGATCCGGGCAAGCGCTTCCGTAGCAAGTTGATATACCGGGCGGCTCGCCATGCGTATATAGGTAGTGTTCTCAAGTTCGCTGGCATAAAAATGGACGGCGGCGTTGATCGCCCGATCAGTGCCGATCTCCTCTAGCGCCTCTGCTGCGTAGTCGCAGACACGTCCTCGACTGTGACGTTGGTCGATCCCATCGTCCCTTAGCAGCGCGATCAGAGCGTCTTCGACAACCGGGTCCTTCAAGTGTCCTAAAGCCTGTACAGCAGCGCTCCGTATGCCGCTGTCGGCATCAGTCAGCACAGCGATCAGATGAGGAATTACGCTCTTCTGACCGATGTATCCCAGTTCTTGCGCAGCTCTGTAACGAGTTTCCCAACCATTGCGTGCATTTAGTCTCTGCACCCAGCCATCCAACCAGCGCGCCAGCAGGTCGCTCGCATGGGGCAATGGCGATTGGCTTAGTGCTTCCAATGCACCCTCATACACCCGTATGTGCGACCTATAGACGGTGTGGCTGTCGTACAGCAGCCATTCGAGTGGTGGGAAGTCTGACGCTTGCGTGAGTCCCAACCTGCCTAACCAGCGCGCTGCCTCGTAGCGGACTGCGGGCTCGTCATTCCATACACCCATGGTAACTCCCTCGCGCGCACCCCATTCGCCGAGCGTATGGATCGCTTCGAGGCGCATGGGTTGGCTCGTGAAGCCTTTGCTCTCCAACGCTTTGCACACTACAGGCACCGCCGAGTGATCACCGATTTGCCGGATCGCCTTCAGCGCCGTCAGACCAGCTGTGCTGCCATCCGCTGACGTCAGCAGTCCTGAAAGGGCTGGAACCGCTTCCCTGGACTTGAGACGACCGAGCGCACGGGCGGCAAGCGACTGAATTGACGTATTATCATCGTGCAAACACTCGATCAGTACCGGGGACATATTGGGATCGTCGAGCGTTCCCAGCGCTGTAATGGCAGATGCTCGCAAAATCGATTTACTGCGCACGGCATCGACCAATGTCCTTACGAGCTCTGTATAGACATTTTCGTTGATGCGGGCGGACGCCTCGGAGATGCAGGTCGCCGCGAGAATCGGATCGATGGTCAACAGAGATTTCAAGTAGACGTTATCTTCTGCGCTGCCAAACACCATCAGCACCACCGAATCCCATGTGCCGCGCTTCCGCTCAGAGCAAAGGTTGACATCGTTTTTATATACAGGCGCTTTGAGGACTGCTGCGAGCCCGCGCCGCTTGACTTCGAGCGCCGCGAAATACTCTTGCAAGAGTTGATGCGTGAAGCTGATTCGATCGCGACCCCGCATCAAGATGTTCATCTCAACAGCAAACCTCATCTCGGGGTCATTCATCAGCTTGCCAGAAACGAATCTGAGAGGAATTTCCGTAGACCAGCCCTGTTCAAACATCGTGAACGCGAGTCGTGCAAGCTGCTCGCTCAAACGCTCCCACGAAACGGTTGTCTGCGGGTTTCTAAGACGTTCACGCTCGTAAACCCGCTGGGCAAGTACCTGAAATATCGTCCCCGGACTGCGAGGCAAATTCCCGGAAGTTTCGATGAATAGATAGAGAAGTGACGCCAGAAAATAGGGAATCCGCGCGAGTTTGAGCAGAGAACGCGAGTAATTCTGCTCTTCAAAGTATTTAGCGTACTGGGTCGATAGAAGATAAATGTCGCGTTCCAATGCAGGCGGCATAATCTGTTCGAGAAACGCGGCGGCTTGCTCTGCGGAGAGATAGTTTGTGGCGATCTGCTGAATTTGCTCGACTTCCAGAAGATTCAGGCGCACAACTGGAAAGTCAGCCAGACCGAGTTCTTCCGAGTAGCGGTCGGCGCGGCACGCCACAATGACGTATTTCGGCGCTTCGGCGGAGGCGAACCATGCCCGCAGATTTTGCAGATTGGCGGCTGCGTTTGTTCCCATCTCGTTCAGACCGTCGAGGAGGAGCAGGATGCGCCCTTCGCGAAGCAGCGGAATCGGATTGTAGGGAAACTGCCACTTTGAGCGGATGAAGTCCGTGATTGGTACGTTAGTATCCCACTGGGATAAATGCAGCAGCAGGGGCAGTGGACTGTTGGCATCCGTTGATCGTTTCAGCGCCGCTTCGTAACTGAAGCGCCGGAGCGCCGTCGTCTTGCCCGTGCCAGGAGCGCCGATCAACACAAACTTGTCAAACCGCTTGCCGACCTCGCTTAAGCTGGCGCTTTCGCTTGATTGAAGAGCAATTGGTTCACCTTGCTGTGGAGTGGCGACTATGTGAAAAGATGCGTCCCATCCGGTTGTGTTCGAACGGCGCAGCGGCGCTTCGATCTCAGATTGGGGTTCGACATACTCGACCACCCCGCGCAAGCCTTCCAGTTCGGCAATAAGGGAATTTAGGTACTGGACTTCTGGGGCAGGAGTAGAAAGGTGTACTAGGGGCAGCCTATCCTGGATTGTTCGCTTCAGTATTCCAAGTTGTTCCTCGTAAAAAGCCTGGTCTTTCCAGTTAGCAAATGAGATAAACTGCTTTTCCTGTATTTCAATGGGCCAGTCGCTCGCTTCATGCAGTGGCTTCAAAAGAACGGGGAAGACTGGAATACTTCGGCTGTCTGCCCGTTGGAGTTCGCGCCGGCAGTACTTGGAGATCAGGTATTCCGGGGACAACAACGCGATCAACGCCGAGGCGGTATCGATGGCTTCCTGTAAGCCTTGCGCCCAGTCATCGCCGACTTTCAGGCCATTGTCGAGAACATCCATCCAAATGGGTATGCCTGTGTTCCTGAGATCGCTCGCCAGTTTCAGTGCGAAGTCGCGTTCTGAGCTTCGATAGCTTATAAACGCATGACCTGAACTTGTCATAAGTGCTCCCTCGCCCCCATCTGATGAGATTCATTATCGTGCATCTGTGAAAAGCGGAAAGCAAGTATCTTTGCGATACTGCTTCGCTTACTGAGACTTCGCACAAGATCTATATTGCGACGTCTCTTTGAGGCTGGCCTCTGCGGATGGGTGGCAATAACTCGCGACCTGAGCCTGTGCTCTCGGCTTCCATAGCCTGTAGTGTGGCTGATTCGGCCGGATTTTCGCCGCAGCAATCGACCGTGTTCTACCCTTGTAGACAACCGCGCCCTGTCTTGCCACGGGGTGTGCTTGACTCAATTACAGCTTGACCCGCGGGAATGTGTCTCACAACCCTGCAGTTGCTTCTGGACGATTGCCTTCAGTACGTCTATGTGTTCCAGAAAGGCATCCACATATGCACCGTCAAGGGCAACTGGCGGCTGAACAACTCCATTCAGTCCAAGATCGTGGCAATGGCTTTTTCCATGGCATCAGAAATAGAGCGTGACCTTATCAGTCAACGTACCAAAGAGGCGCTTGCTGCACGCAAAAAAGCTGGGATAGTGCTAGGCAGACCGAGAGGCAACGGGAAAAGCAAACTCAGTGAATCACGAAAGTTCACCTTGACCATCAATAGCTGCGTTTCTGAGCCAACCTTTCGCCAAGAATCGAACGGCTTTTTGCCCCTCTCCGCACGGAGAGGGCGGTTGAGCGCAGCGAAACGGGGTGAGGTTAAGCAATCCGTGATTCGCTGAAACTGGACATCTATCGTCCAGAGATTGAAGCTTTACTGAAGAACGGCTCAACACAGCGATTCATTGCCCAACGTTATCGTACCACTCCCTCAAACTTGAGCCGCTAGCTTTTCACATGCAAGCTTCGGTCGCGTCTTTCCTGATTTTGCTTACTTTTCCATCAGGTCGGCCGCTATGCCGAAACAATCGTATCTACTCAGCCATCATTTGAGAGAGAAACGCACACGTATCGTTGTTTTGGTAGGACGACTTGAGAGAAAGGCCATTGGGGTCAAACTACCGATCTGCTTCCAGAACTGGTCAAAATGAGGGAAAAAGCACCCCCTGAGTAGTTACAAACAACCACTTAAGTAACGTTAGTTATGGTTACGAATTATGAGCAAAAAATCCTGCGAGCATGAGGAGAATTACTCTTCCTCCTGGATGCTTTCAAAATGCCCTACTATTTCTGCGTAATCTGTATCGGTCAGTACATCCTCCTTCAGAAGTTGATAATACAAAGCTAATGGAGCAACCTCGCGGCCTTTAGTATGCATCCTCTTCACTACAGTTAGAATGCGATGCGATAGCCCCTCTTCCACTTCCTTTTTCACTGAGTTCTCGTGACTTGGTGACGATGATGCATGTGCACTGATTGCAGGAACCGAAGCGGAAACGCCTGCAGTATCGCTCCTTATGCGAATAAGATAGACGCTAGCAAGGCCAGTCAGGATTAAGGCTGATACAACAGCAATAAGCCTCCCAAGATCATCTATTTTGAGGGGCGGATCAATGATTGGCATTGAACCAGTTATCGCAGTCATTAAAGCCAAAAAATCGAGAAGCGCTATCAGAAGAAAGCGCAGGGTGTCTTGGCTGGACGAGATGCCTTTGACGACACTGGTTACTGATTCACCTACCCAATCAGGGATGTCAACGCCAAACTGGTTATGCTTCGTTATTTCTTTTTTTTCTTCTACTCCGGCAGGCTTGTCGTATTTCCCCATAGGTTTGTTCTGCTACCTCGCGAACTCTCGTTTCCTCGACCTATTGATTTTGGTTGGAGAAAGCTAGGGTTAAGTCCGTTCAGGAAGAGCGACAAGTTAGCTTTCGCCGTAACGAACTCCATAGATAAAGCCCGCGGATTCTCGTCAGTTAGCTCAGGTGAGTCGTATCGTGCGATCGCATAATGAACCCCATCTGGCGTAACGTTGCCAGACGCAATAAATCCAGAGTCCAAGTTGGAGGTCGACTGATTCAGGAATTCGAAGTACTCAGGGGATTCAAAGCTGTCGAGTTTCTTGATGCGAGCGATATAAACAAGCTTGTCATCATGCCGTTGAATCTGGACGGGAATGCTAAACCCACCAAACCTATACATGAAGACAAACCCTGTGGACTCGCATAGCGGTACCCCATTCGAGCCAACCGCAATTTCATGGTGCCGAAGCGCGATTGAAAAAAGCTCGCAAACAATCCTGTCGGTAATGCGCTGGTTACATTGGAATTCTATTCGAGCCTTCTCATCCATCACGGAAATCCTGCGCAATAAATTAAACGAGTCAAGCTTAGCATGACTCGCAGAATTTGGCACCAATAAGGAATCGGAATCTAATTAACTGAATGAATGGTTCACCAATCGGTCTGCAATCAGAGTGAAGTTATGCTGGAATCAAGTGTTCCATTTGCGAGGAAGAGAATAACGACCCATTTCGGTTTGCTCTTCCTTCAACAAAGGCATGCTCCAACGCCTGTTTCTTAAGCGTTACCTGCAATTCTACGGTCATCTGTTGTTCAACAACAAGACGTTGGTCAGCATTCAGAACAACCCGTTCATTCTCTGCTATGCCAGCCAACCGCTGCTGATGCCATGTGTGTATCGTTTCGTCGAACTGTGTTTCAACAGTGAGAAATTCTTGAGGAAGGCTGTGTGTGTCTGTTTCCCGCATAATGGCTTTGAGATCGGAGAGTTCGTGATAGATATGAGACAGAGGATTTTCCTTCCAATCCTTGATCCTGTCATCTTTCTCCACATAGTATATTAGCATAATTATCAGCTTCTGCACAAGTCGAATAAGTACATCAACTGTACCTTTTCGCTGGAGTAAATCCTGAACTAGCTGACCGATTATGCTCATGAGTGCTCGAATTGACACTAGGAACCCCTCGCAATCTGTATGAGTTCAGGTAGGACATTTAGTACGTCAAAGACAAGCTCTTCATCCGCAGATGCAATCTTACCCTGAATATCAGGCGGATAAATGAAGCGAAAATTAGGTGGAAGCGAAAGGTCGGAGTGACCGTAAACTTGGAAGTCAAGCTGTCTCTCACTGATAGTGACCTTGCCTTTTTTTATCGGTTGCGTCCTGACAAAACCCAGAGCGCTTGTTCTCGGAATAGACAATGATCCACTCTGATCTTCCTCAAGCGCTGTGGTAATGGCTAAGCCAGTCTTGGATTCCGTAGATCTCACCATTCTGAAGACAAGACACTTCTCGTGTACTCGTACCACTACGACGCTTAGCTCGCTTCTTTTTTTTTATTTTCGACGGCACTATCAAGTCGATCCAATGCTTCTCGAATACTGAAGATTGTTGATGGCTGGTTAGCATCGAATATAACAGGGAACTCTGCTTCCACAAGAGGAAAATAGTCCCTATGTTTATGGACCAAAGTGTCGAACAGGTGAAAGAAACGGAGCGAGGAAAGCCCCCATAGGAAATGGAAGTGATGATTTCTCTTAAGACTGGTTCTACCACTATCGTTAACACCAGGCGCAATCACAACTGTTTCTAGTATTCCGTACTTGCCCTGCAAATCATCCCTTACGTCAAAAATGATTCCCTTCAGAGCATCTACCTCATCCTTGCTCAACATCCCGTAATGAGGAAAGACAGCAAGAATAAAGTGCCACTCATCTGAGAATCCTTGACCTGAAACGACTCGAACGTGCGGAAGGTCATCAAAGGGCATAGCAATTTGAACAGATGGCAAAGCTTGGCGAAACGCATTCATCACCAAACTGGCAAATGGCATAGCCGAAGGTTCTTCAAGTAGGTTTAGATACTCAAGAAATTCAAAGCCCCTTACGTTAGTAAAGTAGGGAACAGCTTCCAAGATACGGTAATGTTGGCTTGGGTCATTGAATACTTGCTCGACTGCAAGCTCCATTGCGCTATGCAGGCGATGTGCTTTCGTGTTCGACTTCTCAATGAACCTGCGCAATGCACTTGTAACGCGTCCCAGCTCTAGTTCAGTTGCACCAATTAGTGGACTTAACTCGGAATAGCGGACAGCTAGCCATCTTCGCTGAAGCAGCCATGAGTAAAGGAGAGTGTTGCGCTCAAAATACTCAGCATTAGACTTCTCATCTGGGCCAAGACTATCCAGACGCTCGATCTCGAGTTGTATGAATTCCGCACAGGCCTGAACTGTGACCTCACCCATTAGAGTTCACTTAAGAGCGATAAGCCGACCACATGAAGTCCTGAAGTCCCAGATGCACTGTACCCAATGCTGCTGTGGACAACACAACTATAGTATAAGGCCTTATGGTACCGCTGCAACTATTGTTTCAAATTAGATATAAAGACACCCATAGTGTGTCTACTTATATCGTAATCCGGGATCCTCCAGGGCGAACGCATGAAAAAGAATGGAGATAAACTAGAGCAGAAAAGCATCCCCAAGCTAGGAGGAATAGGATGACGAACCTAGCCCTAGCGGACTATTTCCGAGACCTGCCTGACCCACGGATCAGTGCCAAATGTGACCATCGGCTATTGGACATCATTGTGTTGGCGATTTGCGCGGTCCTGTGCCGCGCAGAAACATGGGAAGAAATCGAGTGGTTCGGCGAGAGTCGAGCCGAGTGGCTCAAACAATGGCTGGAGCTTCCCAACGGGATGCCCTCGCATGACACGATTGAGCGGGTCTTCAACAAGCTCGACCCGCAAGCGTTTCAGGAGCGCTTCCAGGCGTGGGTGCAAGCGGTGTTTGCCGTCACGGAAGGGCAAGTGGTGGCCATCGACGGCAAGACCGTCTGTGGCGCGGGCGGAAGTCGGGGAAAGTCGAATCTGCATCTGGTGAGCGCCTGGGCCAGTGCCAATGGGATCAGCTTGGGACAGATGAAAGTCAAGGCCAAGTCGAACGAAATCACAGCGATCCCCGAATTGCTCCAGCTCCTGGTGCTCAAGGGCTGTATTGTCACGCTCGATGCCATGCGTTGCCAGACCGCCATCGCTGAACAAATCGTCGCGCAAAAAGCCGACTATGTGTTGACGGTCAAGCAAAACCAAGCGCAGCTTTACCAGCATGTGCAGGACATGTTCGCGCTGGCTGAGGATAATCGCTTCCCTCACATTCAGGCGCAGACTGCCGAGGTGGTTGAACAAGGACATGGACGCCTTGAGCTGCGCCGCTGCGAGGTTCTCACCGACACCACTCCGCAGCAGTCGGGTTGGGTCGGTTGCCAAACCCTGGTGCGTATCTTTCGCCAGCGGCAGATCAAAGACAAACTGGAGCAGGAAACTGCCTACTTCATTAGCACCCTCCCCGCCAAACCCGACCAGCTCCTGGGCTGTGTGCGCGCCCATTGGACAATTGAAAACAGCTTTCACTGGGTGCTGGATGTAGTCTTTGGCCAGGACGCGCACCGCACACGCACCTTGAAAGCTGCCGAAAATCTCGCCGTCCTGCGGCGGATTGCGCTCAATTTGCTCAAGCACCACACCGCCAAAACTGGGCTCAAAGGCTCCTTGAAAGGCAAGCGCTATCGTGCCAGTTTGCGTGAAGACTTCCTGCTTGAAGTCCTCCGCGCTTAATTCTTTTTCATGCGTTCGCCCTGCGGGATCCTCTCAGCCAGGTAACATGGTCAAACAACCCCTTGTAGCATTTCCTTGGCCATCATGGTCCACTCAACATTGTCATCCAGTACTTGACACCTGCGAAATACGACTCGCAGTGGCACACCAGGATCTGCTGTGACGGGTAATCAACACCTTCTTTGTGTCGGATATCAACTGCACAGTTAGCCTCGAATCAACCAGCACAAGAATCCTTCTCTCATAATCCACTCAATGGATGTAACTGCTCAGGGGTGGATCAGGGATGGGGTGAAAGGAGTGCCAGAAAAGGCATCCACGAGGGCGGAAAACATGGATAAGCCATGTTTGCGTGCGGT
>JABWBO010000039.1 GCA_013360465.1 Anaerolineae bacterium
TCGGCGGTTGGTGCGTCGAAAAGCTGCGGCTGCGCGCGACGGCGGCGCTCTCGCGGCTGGAAAGGCTGGCGCTGCAAACCGGCATTGGCTTGGGGGCGCTGGCGCTGACGGCGCTGCTGCTGGGACTGGTCGGGCTGTTTCAGCCGCTCCTGCTGTGGGGATTCCTCGCCGCGCTGACGCTGCTCCTGCGGCGGCAGGCGGTGGACTGGGTGCGCTGCGGGCGGGCGCTGCTCGGCGCGGCGCGCGTCCGGTCAGGGTGGGAGGCGTTCGCCCTGGTCTATCTGAGCGCCATGCTGGTCATGGCGCTGATCTACGGGCTTGCCCCGCCGACTCACTGGGACTCGCTGACCTATCATCTGGTCGCGCCGACGCGCTATCTGCGCGAGGGGCGTATCGCCGTGCAGCCGGATGTCTTCTACCTGGGGTTCTCGCAGAACGTCGAGATGCTCTACAGCTATGTCGTCGGCGCGTTCGGTCGGGCATCCGCCGCCGCGCCGGTGCATTTCGGCATCGGGCTGCTGGCGCTGCTGGGGCTGATGGGCGTGACCCGCCGTCATGCCGGGCGTTGGGCGGGCTGGACCGCCGGGCTGATCCTGCTGAGCAGCTATAACCTGTGGGCGCTCTTCGGCTGGGCGTATGTCGATCTGGGGACTTTGCTCTACGGCGCGCTGGCGCTGATCGCCATCACCGCCTGGGAAGAATCGCGCGCCGCGCGCTGGATCGTCGTCATGGGCGGGATCGCCGGGCTAGCGGCGGGCGTGAAATACAACGCCGGGGCGCTGGGTCTGGCGATGGGTGGGTATGTCCTGCTGACGCAGCCGCGCCACGCCCTGCGGCATGGCGCGCTCATGGCGGGGGCAGCGCTGATCGTCTTCGCCCCCTGGGCGCTCAAAGGGCTGGCGCTCTATGGCAACCCGGTCTATCCCTTCGCCCTGGGCGGTCTGGCGTGGGACGCCGGGCGCACCGCCGCCTTCACTTTCCCCGATTTCAGCTTCAGCGGGCGGGGCTGGCTGTGGCATCTGCCGATCCTGCCCTTTGCGGCGACCGTCTTCGGGCAGGACAATGTCGATGGCTACGGATTCTCGCTCGGCATGTGGTTGCTGACCAGCTTCGCCGCCCTGCCGCTCCTGTGGCGCTGGCTGCTGCCGCGCGAGCGGGCGCTGGCGCGGGCGGCGCTGATCTTCATCGGCGCGCTGTGGACGTTCTGGGCGGCAGCCGGAGGGTCCAGCGGCGTCGGCATTCAGACCCGGCTGATGATCATGGCGTTTGCGGCGTTTGCGGCGGCGGGCGGGCTTGCCTTCGTCGGACTGCGGCGCTTCCCGGAAAAGCCGATCATGATCGGCTTCATCCTCCGGGCGATCTTCATCGTCACCCTGCTGCTGACGTTCTACGACGCGGCGCATACGCTGGTCCGTGACCGCGCCGCCGCGTATTTGTTCGGCGAGATCGCGCCGGAGGAATATCTCTATGAGAACACCGGCGCTTATGCCAATGCCATGCAGCATCTGCCCGCCGGGTCGCAGGTGCGCCTGATGTACGAGCCGCGCAGCCTGTACTGCCCGGAGTCCGTCCGCTGTCTGCCGGATGTGCTGTTCGACCACTGGCTGCGCCCGCGTCTGGCAGGAAATTCAGCAGAGGCGGTATTCGCCGCCTATCGAGCGGCGGGTGACGATTATCTGCTGGTCTTTCACACGCTCTACGAACAGGTCCTGACCGTCTCGCGCGACCGCGCCCTGGACGAGGCGTTCATGTCCGCCCTGGAGGCGCACATGACGCCGGTCTGGTCCGACGGCGTGCGCTATACGCTGTACGGGTGGAAAGATGAATGAGACCTCACGCGCGACCCCTGCCAACCCGGTCCGTAGGGGCGAGCCGACGGCTCGCCCGCCATCGATGATCCGCCTGATGCGGGCGGCTCGCCTGATGCGGGCGACCCGTTTAGCGCGGGCGACCCAGCGGGTCGCCCCTAGGGTGGGGATGATGATCCTGCTGCTTCTTGCTGCCTGCACCAACCGGGGACAGCGCATCGAGGACATCCCGACGGCGGCGTCCGTCGAGGATATGGCGACGGCGCTGCCGCTCACCCAGAACGCCCCGCCCGCGCCGTTCAACCGCGTCCTGACGACCTTCGACCTGATCGACAATCACCTCAACGAGCTGCCCGGCTGGCGCTACGTGGTGCAGCTGGAGTTCGACGGGACATTCGCCCGCACTCCGCGCGAGACCAGCGCCTCGGCGCAGGCGGAGGTGTGGTTCAACCAGATGGCGTCGGCGCGCCGGGTCAGCCTGACCACCACCGGCGAGTTGATCGGGCAGACGGAGGACAGCGCCTACGAGGCGGTGCGCCTGGGACCGGATTCCTTCCTGGTGCGCGATGGGGCGTGCCTGGTCGGGGCGCGCGGCGACGCCCAGACGGCGGCGGACCTGCGCGCCGGCGATCTCGCCGGCGGGGTGCGCCAGGCGACCCCTGGCGGGCGTCAGGAGGTGATCAACGGTCAGGCGGTGTATCTGTACACCTTCAGCGAAGCCGACCTGATCCTGCCGCCGATTCGCCCGGCGGATGGTGGGCGGGTGACGCTGGAGAGCGGCGAACTGTGGATCGCCCCGCAGATCAGCGCCGCCGTGCGCTACTATCTGAATCTCGACGTGGAGAGCGTGATCCTGTTCGACCGGCAGCTTCCGGTCAGCGGGTCGGTGCGGCTGCGCTACGATCTGCACGAGGTCGGCACGGCGTTCAACATCACCGTGCCGTTCGGGTGCTGAGGGAAGAAGGATGAGGAACGAGTGCTGAGTGCGGCGAGTGAGCGGCGCTGACTCAGTCCTTTCTTCTCAGTCCTCAGTCCTTTCTTCCCAGTCCTGCCCTATTTCATCTTGCCGCGCGCGCGGATCATCCAGCGCATACAGCTGTGGAAGAAATCCGGTTCCAGGAACATCATCGGACAGCCCACGTCGATCAGGTTGATCCCGGCGTCGCGGCAGCGGGTGGCGGCGGCGTCCGACACGCTGGACGGCATCATGGTATTGTTATGCATCCAGACCCGGCGAATGCCCAGGCTCAGCGCCTCGTCGGCAAGTTGTTCGGTCACATCCGGGCTGTTCATGATGAAGACGGCATCGACTCCGCCGGGGATGGCGCTGAGCGTGGGATAGCAGTCGTCACCGTGCAGCGCCTCGGCGCTGGGATGCACCGCAAAGACCTGGTAGCCATGATCGCGTAGTTTGAGGTAAATTGCGCCTGCGCCGCTGTCTTTGCTGCGCGACAAACCGCAGATGGCGATTCGCTTTTGCGCGAGGAAGTCGTCCACGCGCTCACGATGGGTCAACCTGGAAAGTGCCATTGCTGCCTCGCTTTTGTGATGGGTGAACTGCGGCAGAAAAAGAAGAGCGTTTCTTCATGCCGTTTCAACTTGTATTACGTCAAAATCGATAGAGGGTTGCGCAACGCGAACCCGCACGCCCTGCTGGGGAGGAGAGAGGAATGATGAACGTCCTTGTGCTGTATCAGAGCCGGAACGGACATACGCGCGCGGCGGCGCAGGCAATCGCCCAGGCGGTCCAGAGTCAGCGGCATTTCGCATCTGTCCGTTCGGTGGCGGAGGTCCGTTCGACGGATGTCGCCCAGGCGGATGCGCTGTTCATCGGAACCTGGACGCAGGGCTTTATCCTGTTCGGGGTCAAACCCGCCGGCGCATCGCTGTGGGTTCCGGCACTGCCTTCGCTGATGAACAAACCGGTTGGCGCATACTGCACCTATCGCTACAATCCGCGCGGCAGCCTGAACAAACTCTCCGACCTGCTGATGGGACAGGGGGGGCGCATCGTGGCGCAGCAGGCGTTCCACCGGGATCGCCTGGACGTGGGCATGAAACCGTTCGTTCAGAGCGTGCTGGACGCCGCTTCAGGCGACAGGTTGTGAGAAGGGGCGAACGATGAGATCGGCGAAAGGACACGTGTCACAGAGGAGCGCTGTTGAATGAGCGAGCAGGTTCGATATGCCGTCGTCGGAGCGGGACGCCAGGGCGCGGCGGCGGCTTATGACATGGCGAAATGGGGCGATGCGAGCGGCGTCCTGCTGCTGGATGCGAACGGCAGCGCCGCCGAGCGGACGGCGGATCGCCTCAACCGGCTGATCGGTCGCCCGCTGGTCAGCGCCGCCCAGGTGGACGTGCGCGATCACAGCGCGCTGGTCGGCGCGCTCAACGGGGTGGACGTATTTCTGTGCGCGGCGCCGTTCCGCTTCATCCCGAACTGTATGCGGGCGGCGCTCGAAGCCCGTGCCGGCATGGTCGATCTGGGCGGGCACACCGAGACGGTCCTGAAGCAGCTGGCGATGGGCGACGAGGCGCGCGCCGCCGGCATCACCGTCGTGCCCGACTGCGGCATGGGTCCGGGGATGAACAACACCCTGGGCGTCTACGCTGTTGAGCAGCTTCAGGCGCGCGGCGCGGTCCCGCGCGAGGTGCGCCTGTGGGATGGCGGGCTGCCGCAGAACCCGCCCGAACCCTGGGGCTATCAGTGTTCTTTCCACATCAATGGGCTGACCAACGAGTATGACGGTCAGGCGCTCGTGCTGCGCGACGGCGTGGTCACGCCGGTGGATGCGCTGACCGAGCCGGAAGTCGTCGTCTTCGAAGGCTTCGGCGAACTGGAGGCGTTCGTCACCTCCGGCGGAACGTCCACCGTGCCCTACAGCTACGAGGGCATCCTGCAGGTCTACGACAACAAGACCCTGCGCTATCCGGGGCACTACCGCCAGTTCAAAGCCTTCAAGGACCTGGGGCTGTTCCGTGAAGAGCCGCTGACCATCGCCGACGGGGTGACGGTGATCCCCCGGCAGATGTATCACGCCCTGCTGGGTCCGAGCGTCGAGACGGACCAGGTGATCGACGTTTGCCTGATGCGCGCCAAAGGGACGGGGACGCGCGACGGGCGCGAGGTGGCGCTGGTGATCGAGCTGATCGACCGCTACGACCCGGAAACGGGCTTCACGGCGATGGAGCGGCTGACCGGCTGGCACGCGGCGATCATGGCGCAGTTCATCGCCCGCCGCGAAGTTGCGCCGGGCGTGTGGTCGCTGGAAAAAGCTATCCCGGCGACGCGCTTTCTGGAAGAGGTGCGCCGGCGCGGCTTCCAGATCAGCGAGCGGTGGGAAGGGGAAGCGTGAGTCGAAAGGATCGAGTGCTGAGGACTGAGGACTGAGGGCGCGCCGTCAAGCGTTCTCGCTCATCGCTCATCCTTCGCAGCACGTGACGGCTGGCGAAGTTTCCCCAAAAACAGCCCCCGCTCCATGCACTTCGACATGGAGCGGGGGCTGCGTTTTCTGAGCGTCAGGACGCCGCTTATGGCTGCGGTTTGTCTTCCGGCGTCTCGTCGAGCGCCCGGCGGTTGGCGCCGCGCAGCGCCCGCGCGCCGACCAGCACGCCCACCAGACCGACCACGATCAGCAGCAGACCGCCCAACCCGCCGCCGCTCCCGCCGAAGGCATCGTCGAAGATGCCGGTATCGGGCAGCGCCGTCGGCGAGGCTTCGACCTGCTGCGCGCCGAGGGTCGGCGAAGGACCGGGCGTCAGCGTCACCGCGTCCGGCGTCAGCACCGAAGCGGTCGCCGTCTGGAACTGAGCGGCAATCGCCGTCGCCGTCAGGTTGATCGCCGCCAGCGCATCGACGGTCGGCGGGACGGTCGGTTCCACCGTCGCGGGCGTTTCCGGCGTCGGCGGGACGGTCTCAGAAGGTCCGGGCGTCGGGCTTTCAAACAGCGCCATCTCGATCAGTGCGTCGCGGGTGGCGATGGCGACCTGGGTGGCAATCGCCGCCTGGGTGGCGAAGATACGCGGCGCGTTTAGAGCATCCTGGGTGGCAGCGTCGATCTGGCTGGCGACTGCCGCCTGCGCATCGAGCGCCGCCTGGGTCGCTGTGCTGACCTGAGTCGCCAGCACTGCCGGCGTCACGAAATCCGCGCCCGCCGTCGCCTGCTGCTCGAAGAAGGTCTGTGTTTCGGCGGCGGACTGCGTCGAAAGGGCGAGCGCCGTCGCAATGCCGCCCGGCTGCGCCAGGCTGGGGTCGTTGAACTGCGCCGCCAGATCGGAGACCAGGGTGGCGGCAGCGGCTTGAGTCGCCCCGGCTGCCTGAGTCGCGGCGCCGAAGGGCGCTTCCAGCGCCGCCTGGGTCATGGCGCTTTCCAGCACCACCTGGGTCAGCATCAGCGCCAGCTCGTCACGCTCCTGGGCGATCTCGTCAAGGCGCTGGTTGACGGCATCAATCGCCGACTGCGCGCCGGCGCGGTCGGCTTCGACCGTCGCCAGGATTTCCGCTGCGATCTGCGCCGCTTCGAGCGCGCCCTGGGTCGCGAGCGCCTGCTGCGTCGCCAGTTCGCTCTGCCGCCCGACGCCCGCCAGCGTGGCGAAGGCGACTTCGGTGGCGAATCGCTCGCGGATGTTGCCGCTCACGATCACTTCCGGCGTCGCGGTCGGCGGCGGCGGCGGAGTCACCTGCGCCGTCAGCGCCGCTGCTGCCGTCAGGGTCATCACGTCTGCCGCCAGCGTTTGCAGCGCCAGCAGAGTCGGATCATCGGTCGGGGTCGGCGTGATCGTCGGACGGGGCGGAGTGTCGGTCGGGATCGGCGTCTCGGACGGGGTGAGCGTCGGCGAAGGCGTGGGCGAAGCCGCCAGCGCGGTCTGCGTCTGCTGAATATTGGCGACATCCTGCGTCTGCGTCTCCGCCAGGAAGGCGACCACCTGGGCGTTCTGGGTTTCAATCGCCCAGCGCGTCAGATCAACCGGGGTGGGTCCTGTCTGGCGGGTTGCCAGGAATAAGATCACGCCCAGCCCGACGACGAACAGGAGGATGAGCAGCACGGCGAGGACGACAAAAGTTCGGTTTCCGCCCTGCGGCTCCGGCTCGTCGGCGAGATCGGGCATGTCTCCGCCCATCGAGTCGCCTAAGCCGCCGGTTACCCCGGAATCGTCGTCAAGATCGCCAAATGGATCGCTGTCGTCATTGAAAAAATCGTCGCTGTCGTCGAAGCTGAAATCATCTCTACGGTTGCTCATGCCTCCCCCTTCTCAGATGCGCGAGGGCTAATTTAGGGGATTATGCCCCAGTTACTTCAAGATTCGCCAGTGGCGCCGTGATTTTCTCGCCGGTTGCCAGTTCGACCTGCGCGCACGGAACTCGCAGTCCATTGTCCATGAGAATCGGGGTTTTTGGCAAATTGACGATCACGCCCATCGATCCTGCCGAGTCGCCGCGCGCCAGACGCACCTGCGCGCCGGGGCGCAGCGTCAAGTTGATATTGGGCAGCACCGGACGGTCGTTGGGATCGAAGGGCACACTGACGATCAATTCCGGACGGCGCGATTCCAGCGCCCCCGGCGTTGCCGCATCGAGCGACGCCGTCCGCCCCGCGACCGTCTCCAAGAACTGCATCACCGGGACGCTCATGCGCATCGTACCGAAGCCCTCGACGAGCAGGATCGCCACCGGGCTGGCTTCCGCCGCGCGCCGCAGGCTGGGCGCGATGCTGGGCGCGATGATCCCGACGATTTCCTGATCGCGCGCCACCTCCAGGCTGAGCGGGCGCAGCGTGCGGCGGGTGACGACCAGCGCGCCGCGATAATCGGCTTCCAGCCCGCCGCCTTGAATGCTTTCGATGCCGTCGGACGGTTCGAGGCGTAAGCCGCCGATGACCTGGCGATTGTTCCCCCAGACGCCCTGGACGACGCCGCCGTAGCCTTCGATCATCACGCCGCGCCCGACCTGCACGTCGATCACCGTGCCATTCAACCCGGCTTGGATCGCCACCATCTCGGCGATCCCTTGCAGGACGATCTGCCCGCGCGATACAGCGATCACCGTGCCATCGATGGGCGCGAGCAGCCTGCGCCGCCCGCGCTGCGCCAGGATGTCCCCGACTTCGATGCTGCTGCCTTCACCCACCCGCAGCAGCGGCTCGACCTTATCGGGGCGCACATCGAAGAAGCGCGCGGCGTCGATCAGCTTGAACGGGGCAGGCGCTGCGCCCTGGACCACCGTGTCGGTCTGCGTCACCCGCGCCCCCCGCGCCACTTCGACATCGCCGGTGGCGGCGTTGGGCAGCATGCGCGCCCGGCGGACCATGGTGATGCCCAGCAGGTGGCGGTGATCAGGGAAATAGGGTTCGAAGGTCATCGAGATCGTCCTCTGGCGCTGAATTCGCCGCGCCCGGTTCAGGGATGTTCGCCGCTTCAGTCTCGGCTCCACGTCCGCGCCGACGCGGCAGGCGGCTCCCTCTGTCGGCGGGTTTGGCGGTGGGCGCAGTATCCGCTTCCGCCTTAGCCGGCGTGACGACGGAAGCCACGCGGTCTTTGCCGCGCGAGTCACGATCCAGCACACTTTCGACGTTGGGTTCGACCTTGCGCGCCGTCAGCCAGTCTTCGGGGATTTCATAGACCGGGTCTCCGGTGGCGTCGGCGTACCAGCCGACGATCTGCTGGGCGCGGGCTTTGAGGGCGTTTTCCAGCGGCAGCGGGCGTCCGCGCGCATCCAGGATCAGCCCGGCAGTGCCGCCGACGACCTCCAGTTTGATCCCCCGCCGCCCGCCGATATTCAGCCCGGCGCCGCGGGCGCGCACGCTGACCGTCGCGCTCACGCCGATGGGCAGCGCGTAGCAGTGCAGCCTGCCGCCTTCGACGGTGAACTTGTCGGTCTCGCCGTTCTCTTTGCGCACCGTCACCTGCAGGGCGGCGCGACCGTGCCGGGGCTTGCCGGAAAGGCTGATCGCCGTGCCCAGGTCTTCCAAGCCGCCGGCGTCGAGTACCTGCACCACCGCCGTCGGGTTGAGCCGCGCCAGCGCTCCCAGCGCCGGGATGAGCGCGGCGGAGTCCATCTGCAGGCGCGCCGCGCCGACCGGCTGCAGGGCATCCAGCAGCAGCATGGCGGACATGCCGGGACGCCCGGTCCCGGTCAGCGCTGCGCCGGCGGCGATGATGCGGCTGAGCGGCGGCATCGGTTCGCGATGATCGTCGAGGGCGGTGTCCGGCGTCCAGAGCGGGCGCGCCGCGTCGAGCAGCGTCCGCAGCGCCGTGCGCAGCAGGGCGTGTTCCAGGTAGAGCGTCCGGCGAATCTGAGGGATGGTCGCCGGGCGCAGGGTCTTGTTCAGCGCGTAGCCGGTGATTTCATCGTCGTCGGCGATGAAGGGCAGCCAGGCGCTGATGTGTTCCAGCCCTGCCGCGTCGAGGGTGCTGTCGGCGCTGTGTCCCAGCCCGATGTCGGTGCGGATGCTGGTCGAGACGCTGCCGCCGACCGACGCCGACATGGTGCTGACCGCGCTGCCCACATCGACCGCCAGGACGCCGCCCTGTCCCCTGCCGACCGTCGTGCCCAGATAGCGCACAATGCTGTCGTAGCTCTGCGCCGTCGGCAGGATACCCATGCGCGACTGGTAGCTGACCTGGTCGAAGCCCATACCGCGATGTTCCGAAAAGGCGTCAAAGGCGACGGCGAGCTGCGCTCGCGCATCTTCGACCTGTTCGCGCCGCAGCGACGGGCGGACGTTTTCCGCATAGATCACCTGGGCGACGTTCTGGAAAATCTCGTGGATCGATTCGCGCAGGACGCTGTTGCCGGCGTAGAGGACGGTCGGCGGGACCGAGCGCCGAGTCAGGCGAATCGCCAGGCGCGTCAGCCGCGCCATCTCCAGGATGGGATCGCGCGCCCCGTCTTCGGTGCCGCCGGCGATGACGATCAGGTCAGGATTGGCGAGGGCGACAGCGTTCAGCCGCTCTTCGCCGCTTCGACGATCTACGGCGCTGATCACTTCGACGATCTTGACGTAGGTCCCCGCCGCCGCGCGCAGCACGCTGGCGATGCTCATCTCCGGATACAGCCCGATCACCACCGTGCGCAGCGGACGCCCGACGCTGGCGGTGGTGAGGAAGATATCGACGCCGGTACGGTCAACCGCCTCCGGGGTGATGACGCGCCCATCGCGCGACAGCAGCTGCCGACCGGTCAGCACGCTCAGCTTTTCCACCACGCGCCGCAGTCCCACGCCGACGTTGTCGATGGGGAAGCCGGCGGTGGTGCGCTCTTCAGCCGAGGCGATGACGCGATACGCTCCCTCGACGAGATCGATCAGGACGGCGCGCGTGTGAATGTTGCCGAAATCGACGGCGAGGATGGAGTTTTCAGCCATGTCAGATGTCAGCCCCCCACAATCCGGGCGAGAAGATAGGCGATCCGCTCGCTGAAGATCACCAGACCGCTCAGGATCGCCCCGCCGTAGAGCGCGCCCAGAGTGATGGCGATCACGCCCTGTCCGACAGCCGCCAGCGCGCGCACCAGCAGCGAACGCTGAGTCATCTCGCTGCCCGGCGTGCGCCGCGCCTGATACTGGAAGTAGACCAGCGTGCAGATGACGCCCAGGACGATCAGGATGCCGTTGAGCAGCGCGCCGGCGTCCGTCTGCGCGACGCCCCCGGTGGTGGCGCTCACCAGCGGCAGCAGTGTGCCGCTGACCGCGCCGACGATGGCGACCGCCGTGCCGATGCCGATGATGTACGCCAGCGTCAAGTTCGCCAACCGCTGCAAGCGCCCGACCGCCTTGAAGAGCAGCAGTCCACCCAGCGCCAGCGGCACGACTCCCACCAGCCCCACCGCTGGATCGCCCGAAAGCACGGTCTGTCGCAGCCAGGGCAGCAGGACCGCTTCGACCGTGACCAGCGTGACATAGCCGGCGACCAGCCCGATGAAGAGGTAGATCGCCAGGCGGTACAGGAAATTGTCGCCGAGCAAATAGCTGAAGACCATCAACGTGAGGATGAACCCGCCCCACAGCCCGATCTGTTCCATCACGCATACACCTTCAAGAGGTAAGGGCAATCCCGTCGCTTATCCACGCCGCCTCCTGCGCCCACGCAGCAGCGCCCGCGCGATGTTGATGATCGCCCCGCTGCCGATGACCAGCACGGAGGCGATGATGCCCAGGTTGATCCCATACCAGCGCTCATCGCGCAGCCCCGCCGAGAAGGTCAGCGGGGCGGGCGTAGGGGGGACGCTCAGTTCGGACGTGTTCGCCTCCTCCATGTCTTCCGGGACGGCGGTCGCCGTCGGTTCCGGCGTATCGCTCGGCATCGGCGTCGCCGAAGGGCGGCGGGTCGCTGTCGGCGAATCGGTCACCGCCGCTTCAGCGGTCGCCTCCGCAGATGGCGCTGTCGAAGGTTCGGCAGAGGCGGCCGGCTGGGTACTGGTCGCCGGCGGGGTCGTGGTCGCGCTCGCGGTCGGGCTGGGCGTCGACGTGGCGCTGGCGCGGCGGGTGGGGGGGCGCGTGTTGGTCATCGGGACATCGACATCCTGACGACGCGGCTCTGCCGTCTGGCGCACTTTGCGAGCGGGCGTCTCCAGGGTCAGCAGGCTGGCGCTGACCCAGCCTTCGGTCCCGTCTTCCAGGCGCACATTCGCCCAGGCGCTGTCGTCGTTCGCCCCCAGCACGAACACGCGGGTCCCCGGTTCCAGCCCGCCGATGATGGTCCCGTTCGGCTCGGCGCGCAGGTTGACGCGCTGTTCGGCGGAGACGACGGCGATCAACGGCGTCGGCGTGACTTCGGGCGCGCCGACCGGCGCTGCTTCGACGGTGCTTTCCGGCGTGACTTCCGGGGTCAGTTCGACGGAGCCGACCGGGGCGATCTCGGACTGCGGGGCGGGAGTCGGAAGCGGCGTGCGCACCGGGCGCGGGCTGCGGCGGATGGCTTCGACGCCGGTCAGCAGCCCGTCATAGGTCAGCCCATCGCCGAAGCCGATCAGCAGCCCATCGACCGCGCCCGACCGGGCGTACGGTTCGACCAGCGGCGCGGCGCTGTAGCTGGACCCCGCTACCAGCGGGGCGCGGGCATACGGCGCGATCTGTTCGGTGTAATCGCGCAGCGTCTCGCCGCTGTCGGCGATCACCACGATCAGCGCGAAATCATCCAGGCTGTCGATTCCGAGCTGGCTCGCCTGTCCGCGCAGATCGCTGGCGAGCAGGGCGGCGGTGTCGGCGCTGAAGGTGCGCAGCCCGAGCAGCCCGCCAGGCATGAAGCGCGCCAGGTAGAACTCGTAGCCCTGTTCGAGCGGCTGTACGGCGTTGATGCGCGCCATGAAATCGGCATCGGCGCTGATGGCGTCAAACTGGCTTTCGGCGCGCAGCAGCGCCAGCGGGTTGCCGCTGATCACCACCGGCGTCGCCCCGCGCAGCAGGATGTGCCGCAGGATGGACTGCGTCAGCGGGTCCAGTTCGCCGGACGCCGCCGGACTGTATTCCAGCGCCACCAGCGCCGCTTCTTCGCGCATCAGCCCATCGACTGCCGCAAACCCTGCCAGCGCCAGCGGGCTGCCGCTGAAATCAGCCGAAGGAGCGCCGCCGATGCGCAGCGCCGGCAGCAGGAACGGCGCGATCACCGCCGCCGTCAGCAGCACGACGATCAGCAGTCGGTCGAGCTGGATGCGCCAGCGCCGCCTGGGACGGACGGCGGGGACAGGAACCGCCTCCTGCGTTTGCACGGGCGGGTGTAGGACGATCTCCTCGCTGCTCTGGATCTCCTCCATGAACGGCGAGTCGTAGGTCATTTCGATGGCGGTCATCTTCTTGGGCGCAGGCGCGACTCCCACCAGCGCCCGCAGCAGATCGGCGCGCGTCCGCTGCGTCGGGTTGACCTGCAATCCCTGCTCGTCGCCGGGAGCCGCTGTCTCGCGGGCGCGCCCGATGTCGGCGGCAGTCAAGCCGGCGCTGACGCCGGGCAGCAGTTCGGTCAGCGAGTCGCCAGAGCCGCCTTCTTCGGTTCGAATCTGCCCGGCGCGCTTGCGCAGTTTGCGCAGGCGTTCGGGAAGCTCCTCTTCCGGGCGGTCCTGACGCTGGCGCACTATCGCCGCCGCCGAAACCTCGTCCACCGATGCGCCCATCTGTTCCAGCCAACCGAGATCAGCCGACTCCATGCCTTCCGCGCCGGAAAGGTCGAACGGCGGCACATAGCCTGGACGCTTCTCTTTGTTCTTCTCAACCGGCTGACTGAGCAGGGCATCGATGTCCATTACGTCGGGGCGGTTGAAGACGACGCTCGTCTGCTGGGAAAGCTGCGGCGCCTCGGCGTCGAGCGACTCCAGGTAGGTGTCGAGGTCGTCAAAGGGTGGGCTGTCGCTCTTGCCCGCCGGCTCCTCGTGGAAGAAGGCATCGATCTGCGCCGCAGATTCTCTGACGGACCGGTCGGCGCTGAACTCCTGCGCCCAATCCGCGCCGGCGGCAAGTCCGGTCACATCGGTGAACGGGGTGGGTTCTTCCGGGGCGAACGCCGCCAGGATATGCTCGTCCCTTTCTTCAGAGGGCAGGACGATGGCGGGAAGCGATGAAGTCTCGCGCTTCCGGGTGTAGGTGTCCGGGACCTCCAGAGAGGGCGGTGCGTGAGGATCTTCCGGTTCTGCGGGCTGTTCCGCCACCCAGTCGGCGAAGAGATCATCCGAGGCGCGCACATCCTCGCCGTCCTCCACGCCCCAGGCGGCGAACAGGTCGAAGTCGGGCTGCTCGTCTGCCGGAGCCGCCGGCGGCTCCGGTTCGGCGGTTGTGGCGAATACGTTCTGCGGATGCGTGTCATCTTCGGCGATGGGCGGCTCGGAATCGAGCGATGCGAAGATGTTGTCCAGCTCGAAGTACTCGTCTGCTGCCGCCTGTCGCGAAGGCTGCGACTCGTCGCCAAGACCGAAGACCGACATGAAATCGTCCGTCGCGGCGACTTCGATGTCTTTCGAGTCGCCAAGGCTGAAGAGCGGATCGTCGTCGCCCGGCATTTCGAATTCATGCATGGGCTGCGTCTTGTACGGATCGGTTGGAGAGCGCGGCGGTTCAGCCGCCTGTCCCGGCTGATCCCAGTCCGACAGACCGAGCGCTTCGGCGTCTTCCGGCGAAGTGACCATGCCTTCGCCGCCGGGAAGCTCCCAATCATCCAGGTTTAGGGCGTCCAGCCCGTCGGCTTCGCCGGCAGGCGCGTCAGGGGCAGGCGCGGGCGATTCAGCCTCGCTTTGCAGGTCGGGGAAATCGAACGTCTCGGCTTCATCCTCGGCAGGTTCAGCCTCTTCGAAGAACATCGCCGACAGCTCCTCCGTCCGCTTCAGGCGGGAGGTCGCCGGCAGCGGCGGGGGCGGCGACGCTGGCGCTGCGTCTTCTTCGAACTCGTCGAAGTTGAGGGTGTCGATCTCTTCGTCGCTGGCGAGCTGGAAGGCGCTGGGCGTGCGCGCTTCGGCGGATTCCCACGCATCATCGAAGTTGAGGGTGTCAATCTCCTCGTCTTCGCTGGGCTGGAAGGCGCTGGGCGTGCGCATTTCGGGCGTATCCCAACTGCCGAAATCGATAGTCTCGATCCCTTCGCCGACCGCTGCTTCACCGCCGGGCGACTGCGGCTGAATCGCATCCCAGCCGCTGAAGTCGATGGTGTCGATGCCTTCACCTTCACTGCCGGGCGTTGACACGCCCGCCGGCTGCGCCTGCGCCGCGTCGTCCCAATCACCGAAGTCGAGCGTATCGACGCCTTCGAGATCACTTTCCTGGTCTTCGGCGTCGCCTTGCGGTTCAGTCGCGCCCACCACCGGGGGCGGCGGCGCGTCCCATTTGCCGAAGTCGATGGTGTCGAAGCTGCTCTCTTCCGACGAGGGCGCCGATGCCGCCGGGAAGGCAGGCGCGCCGCCATCCAGGACATCGAACTCGCCGAGATCGATGGTATCTGATCCCGCCTGATGCAGGTCGAACAGATCATCTTCGACCGTGCTGGGCGGCAGATCCCATCTTCCAGAACCGACGACTTCCAGTTGATCATCTTCTTCGGGTTCGGGCATGTGCGCCGCCCCTGTCGGCTGGGTAGGCAGCGAGTCTTCCAGCAGGTCGTCGGTCATCCAGCCGGATCGCAGCTCCGCTTCCAGAGAGCCGTCGCTGTCGAGCGCCCCTGGTAGGTCGTCGTCCTCATATTCGGCGAGCGGGGCAGCGCCCTGAACGATGCGCTCCCATGCCTCCATCTCGCTGAGGCTGTTGTCGTCGCTTTCGCCGAACAGATCCTCGAACTCCGGGGCGGGGACAGCGCCTGCCGGCTCGGCGGCGAGATCCGCCGGGATGCTCCAACTGCTGTCCAGCCCTGGCGACTCGCCTTCATCGTCCGCCGCGTACAGACTGGCGAAATCCAGGCTGTCTGCTTCATCGGAAGACGGCGCGGCGGGCGTTGGCAGGGGCATGGAGGCGGGCAGCTGCGGCGCGGCGGCGGGTATTTCTTCCGTCGGCTGCTGCCTGGCGCGCCTGATCAAGCCGCTCAGCCCGGTATCCTCCGGGCGGGGCATGCGCATGGTCGGCGCTTCGGCGCTGGCGTCTTCCTGCTGAATGCCGCTCAGCCAATCGATATCGCTTTCTTCGGCTTGCGCCTCGACATCAGGATCGACGGCGCTGGAGTCGTCCCAGGAGAATGCCGCATCGCTCGCGCTCGAAGTGCGCGACCGGATCACCGGTGATTCTGCCGCGTCATCCTCATATTCGGGCAGATCATCGAAGGACACTGCGTCGCGCTGCACCGCTTCGACATTATCCAGGGCGCGCGGGTCGAGCGCGCGGGTCGCCGCCGTGACCATGCTGTCGATCTCCGAGAGCCAGGACAGACTGTCCTCGCCGACGCTGATCGCCGCATCGGCATCTTCCTGCTCCTGCGCCGGCGGGGGCGGTTCGCGCCGTTCGACAAACAGATCGAGATCAGGATCGTCGATGTCGTCCAGCGAGGGCGCAGGCTGCGGAGCAGGCGCGCCGATGCCTTCGAGGAAGGCGTCCAGCTCGTTCTGCGGGATCTCGACCGGCTCCGGGCGCGGCGGTTTGGCGAGGGTTGGGGCTTGCGATTCGGAGTCTTCGAAATCGTCGAAGCGGATCGTCTCGTTAGCCTCAATCGCGAAGAGTTCGTCGCGGAAATCCTCGAAGTTGATCGACTGGCTCGACGACGCCGGGGCGGCGGCAGCCGGCGCGAAAGACTCGTCCTGGAGATCGTCGAAGCGAATGGTCTCGTTGGACCCCGGAGCATCGTCGAAATCATCGAAGCGGATAGTCTGCCCGCCGCTGACCGGGCGCGGCGGCGGTGGAGCCTCCAGCTCATCGTCATCCAGCCGCCGGGTCGCGCCGCCGACCTCCTGGCTGTTCAGCGTGCCGGTGACGAATCCCAGATCGGGGAAGTCGTCATCGCCGTCCGCCGGGCTGGACGGTGCGGCGGACTTGCCGACCAGTTCGCTGAAGAACCCCTCCGATGGCAGATCGAGATCGGAGAAGCTGTCTTCGCTCTCCTGAACGCCCAAATCGAGGAAGAAATCGGCGAACGGGTCGGCTTTGGGCGGCTCTGGCGGCGGCGCTTCTTCAGCGGGCGCGGCGTTTGTGCCGATCTGGCGCACCCAGTCGGGGGCGTCGCGTTCGTCCAGTTCTTCCAGTCCGAGGAACCAGTCCGGGAGCTGGCTGGTCCCGCCGGTGACCTCGCGCATCGGGTAGGCGGACGCCGGCTGATCCTCAGATTCCGTTCCGAACTCGGAAAAGATGTCGGGGATCTCCTCTTCGACGCTCTTCTCGCGTTTCGATTCGACCTGCTCGGCGAGCCAGTTGTCGAATGTCTGCTCGCTGTCCACGCTGTCGGCAAGCTCGTCGGCAGAGTCGAAGAATTCGCTCGATACTTCCATGCTGCCGATCTTGAAGCGCTTCTCTTCCGGCGCTTGCAGACCCCGCAGCCAGGGCGGAACGGATTCATCCGCTGCATCGTCGCCCGTCTGACGCGGCGAGAGCCGGGGGATGACGGGTTTGTCGGCAGATTCCTGAGGCGCGGGTTTCGGCGGCGTCGGCGTCGGCGGCGCGCTGCGCAGCCAGGGCGGCAGATTTGCCTCGCTGTCGTCGCCCGACACATCGTCGTTCGGCTGCTGTTTCTTCGGTTCTTGCGCCATGACGTTTTACTCGCGAATTGAACGTTCTTGACCGGTGAGTACGCGCACGCCGGTGACCACCGTGGCGAGCGCGATGCCGATGAGCAGCCCGCGCGCCCCCGCGCTGACCGGGACGGTCATCAACCAGTCACGGACGGCGGCGACCGGGGCGACGGTGGTCAGCGGCAGCGCGCCGACCAGCACGACGATAACCACGACAGTGAAGATCATGCCGCTGAGCGTGACCCGGCGGCGCATCAGCCGGTAGGCTCCGAAGACCAGCGCGAAGAAGACCAGCGCGCCCAGCGAAGCCTCGACGCTGACCTGAACGGTATCCAGAAGCATCTGATTCGTCTCGCGCTGTCCGACGATTCCCAGGATTAGCACGGTGAAGAAGGCTGCCAGCAGCGCCAGGCTGTAGTACCAACCGCGCCGCCGGCGCAGCAGCCGCCCGCCGTGTACGCCGATCAGGTTGAAGACGCCCATGAGGATGGTCACGGCGACGGTGATCACCGCGATTTGCAGCATGGTCTGAGTCAGACCAAACAGAGGGATGCCGAGCATCTGCTCGACCAGGATGATCAGCCCAACGCCGATGGCGAGCGCCGTCGAGAGGAGGGTGAGGAGTCGTCGCATCGCTTAGCCCCCTCCGCTCAGGCGCGCCAGACCTTCGCTCAGCGGCACGCGCAGCGCCACTAGCGCGCTGCCGATGATGCCCAGGATGACCAGCCAGCGCAGCACGTCCTGGGCTGCCAGCGCCGCCTTGTGCGAAGGCGCGCCGCCCAGGTAAGCGCCGGCGGCGAACAGCTCTTCGCCGATCAGCGGTTCATCCGCCATCGCATAGGCGACCGCCATGCCATCCAGACGGGCGCTGCCCGCCACGCTCACGCCGCGCCGCCGGGCGATTGCCTCCAGCGGCAGCGCCAGCGTCGCGTCGAACTCGCCGACGTAAACCCCGCCGGAGGCGCGTTCGTCGCCGATGTCGGCGACCAGGGCGGCGGACATCGCCAGCGACGCCGCAGGTGCCCAGCGCGCTGCCGTCACGGCGTAGCGATCCAGCCGATTAGCATCGGTGTAGGCGCGGCGGATCGCGCTCATCATCAGCGGCAGCGCGCCCGATTCGCCGACAACCGCCAGGGGTGGATCGCCCGCGACCGCCGTTCGTGAGGCGATCTGATACAGCATTTCAGCGCTCGCCAGCGCCAGCGCGGTCGATGCTCCGCCGAGCGCCGCGTTGCCCGTCGCCATCTGCACCCGCCTGCCCGATTCCACCGCTTCGCCCACCAGGCGCGGCGCGAGGTCATAGGCGGGGAGGGCGCGCAGGACGTAGAAGTCGCGCCGCCGCCGGGCGAACTGCGTTCCGATCAGCGTCACGACGACCGCCGTGAGGATGATCAGCGTCGTTAAAACCTGTGTTGTGCTGTCCACCACGCCCCCTCACTTACGCGAATTTCGCGGCGGTTGGGAGTCCGGCTGCGTCGATGCGCTGGAACTCCCGCCATCGGTCTCCGCTGCCAGGATTTGTCGCAGAACCGCCACCCCTTCCGGCGTTTCCAACAGGCGCGCCAGCGCGCTCAGGTCCCCCTGTCGGTCGCCCATCAGCCGCGCCATCGGCTGCATGACGTACAACATCTGCGCACCGATGATGCCAACCGGTTCGATGACATCGAGGGCGGTCAGCAGGGTTTCCCCCATCCCCGCCCGTTTGAGGCGCTCAATGAACTGGATGTAATTCATGAATCCGAGTATAACACAGGCTTTCTAGGCGCAAAACCGGCGGGCGAATCGCCGCGAGAGCGTAGAACAAAATTCCTAATTCCGCATTGACGCTGATCCCCCATCACGGTTATAATTTTCACAGTTAAGTCCACCTGTTTCGACTGTTCCGTGCTGTTCAGAGAAGGAATGAACCCCGTGCCGCCGAGAAAACCCGCAAAAGAGAAGATCGGTGAAGATCACGCCACTCCGATGGACGCCGAGGGGCGTAAGAAAGCTCTGGAAGCCGCGCTGGATGACCTGACCAAGCGCTATGGCGACGGCACAGTGATACGCCTGGGGGATGCCGCTCATCTGGAGGTGGACACCATCCCCAGCGGCTCGCTGACGGTGGATATCGCCCTGGGCGTGGGCGGGATGCCGCGCGGGCGGGTGGTCGAAGTCTACGGTCCTGAAAGTTCCGGCAAGACGACGCTGTGCCTGCATGTCATCGCCGAAGCGCAGAAGCGCGGCGGGCTGGCGGCGTTCGTCGATATGGAACACGCGCTGGACCCGGCGTATGCCCGGCGGCTGGGGGTGAACGTCGATACGCTGTACGTGTCGCAGCCGGACACCGCCGAGCAGGCATTGGAGATCATGGAGTCGCTGGTGCGTTCCGGCGCGCTGGATGTGGTGGTGCTGGACAGCGTGGCGGCGCTGGTTCCGCGCGTGGAGATCGAAGGCGAGATGGGCGACAGCCACGTCGGCGTGCAGGCGCGGCTGATGAGTCAGGCGCTGCGCAAGCTGTCGGGGGCGATCAAGCAGTCGAACGTATGCGTCCTCTTCACGAACCAGATTCGCGAGAAGATTGGTGTGATGTATGGCTGCATGAGCTATCAGGCTCCCGTCATGCTGGCGGATGGCAGTAAGCGCACGATTGGCGAAATCGTGAATCAGCAGCAGCCTGTCGATGTGATGACCTATAATGTCGAAACGCGGGCTTTTGAACCGAAACCGGTGATCAACTGGTTCAAAAACGGCATACCAGTCGAGCAGTTCAATATGACCGACAGCGAGATCGGCAGGCTTGAACAGGAGTATCTGACCTTCATAACATCCTATCCGGATGGCAGCGGACACCGCCGCGTCACGACGACGCCCAACCATGAGATTGCCACGCCGAACGGTTTCCAGATGGCGGAAGACATCGATCTCGGCGAGTACATCATCGGGCGCGTCGAGGCACGTCATGTTGAGATGGAGCTTGCCGGGGCAACCGTTGGCGGCAATGTCTATTCAGATGTGAGTTTGCTCCCCGCAGAATCATTTGCCGCGATGCCGCTGCAAGTTATCGAGATACGCCGGACGCTGTTTCGAGGTGAAGAGGCGGTTCGCTACAACCTGCAGGTCGCAGACAATGCCAACTTCCTCGTCAGCGATGTTGTTGTGCATAACTCGCCGGAAACGCAGCCGGGTGGGCGCGCGCTCAAATTCTACGCCAGCGTCCGCCTGGATGTACGCAAGCTGGAGTCGATCAAGGGCAGCTCCGACGAAGTGCTGGGCAGCCGCGTGCGCGTTCGTGTCACCAAGAACAAGATCGCTCCGCCGTTCCGCGAAGCGGAGTTCGATATCATGTTCCTGGAAGGCGGCATCAGCAAGTCCGGCGAGGTCCTCGACCTCGCCACCGACCTGGGCATCATCGAAAAGCGCGGCGCGTTCTACCGCTACAACGATGGGCTGCTCGGTCAGGGACGCGAAAACGCCAAGGGCTATCTGCTGGAAAACCGGGGGATCCGCGACGAGATCGAGAACAAGGTCCGCGCTCACTACGGCTTGCCGGTCCTGGCGACGTAACAGGGGGCAGGTCCATCACTGAGCGACCTTCAGGAGGACCGGCGGATAGACGGACTCATAGGTCAACACACACGTTCGCCCCTACGGCTTCTCGGTTGTAGGGGCGAGCCGCCGGTTCGCCCGCCCGTTGAAACAGCGCAATTTCACACTTCAGTCGTAGAGCAGAAACGGCTGACGTGCCGCCCGCCAGGACGCAGCATCGGCTTCCCATTCCCCTAACAGATCTTCAATCTCTGCGCCCGAATCCGCCCAGGCGCGCCCGTCCTCATTCCCGTACAGGCGGTCGAACGTGCCGGGTTTCCACAGGAAATCATCCGGGTAGAGCAGGCGGATCGCCTGGATCACCTGCATCCAGACGGGCAGCGGACGGAACGACTCGCCGGTGATGTGAACCTGCACACCGTGACAGACTTCCCCGGCGAATTTGCCGCTGGACGGCTCGAAGACGTGCGGACGAAAGCGCACGCCGGGGAGGTCGAGCGCGTTAAGGTGCGCCGCCAGGGCTTCGCCGTCGATGAACGGCGCGCCGGTGATCTCGAAGGGCAGCGCAGTGCCGCGTCCTTCGCTCAGGTTGGTCCCTTCGAGCAGACACGCGCCGGGATACTGGCGCGCCGTGCTGAGGTGGGGCATGGCGGGTGACGGCGGGACGAACGGCAGCCCGGCGTCTTCCCAGGTCTGCGCGCGCTGATAATGCGCGCAGGGGATCACGCTCAGCGCCGCCGGCGACTCATTCCAGAGCGCGTTATAGGTGCGCATCAGCTCGCCCAACGTCAGCCCATGCTGAACCGGGATCGCCGCGCGACCGATCAGACTGGCGAAGCGGCGGTTTAGCAGCGCGCCATCGACCCCGCCGCCGATCGGATTGGGACGGTCGAGGATCAGCACCGGCACATCTGCCAGCCCCGCGGCTTCCAGGATGTGGCTGATCGTCCAGGCAAAGGTGTAGTAGCGGCTCCCGATGTCCTGAATGTCGCAGACGATCACCTCGATCCCGTTGAGCATGGCGGAGCTTGGCGCGAAGGTCTCGCCGTACAGGCTGTAGATCGGCACGCCGCTGACCGGATCGACGCTGGACTTCACCGGGTCGCCATCCGCCGCCGATGCCGTCAGCCCATGTTCGGGCGTGAACAGCGCCGCCAGCCTGAACGGCACATCGGCGGCGCGGAAGAGGTCCAGCGTTCGCACCAGGGCGCGGGTGACACCACTGGGGTTGGTGAACAAGCCGACGCGCCTGCCGCGCAGCGGGGCAAACTCCTGCTGAACCAGCACATCGATGCCGGGCAGGGTGGGATGATTGGCGTTCATCGGGCGCGCGCTTCCAGCGGCAGCCTGCCGCTGGGGACAACCTGCCCGACCAGCACTTCGACCAGGGCGGCAAGCTGCGGCTCGGCGTCGCCAAAGGTACACAGAATTGCGCCGGCGTCGTCCATGAACAGTTCGGCATCGAAGGGGCTGCGCAGCGCCGCCAGCACCGACCGCCGGCTCGCCCTGAGGATCTGCCGGGCGGCGTCCACCCGCGCCTCATCCAGGTGGGCGCCGCGCGTCGCGACGATCAGCGTATCACAGCGCGCCGCCAGCGCCAGCGCCGCCTCCTGATCGGCTGCCCTCCAGACCAGCAGATCGGTTTCCGGCGCGAACTGGCGCATCTGCCGGGCGAAGCCGGTCAGCCCGCCCTGCTCGACGATTCCGCTTTCCAGCGATGACGGGAATTCGACGACGCCGACGCGCCCATGCAGCAGTCCGCCGGCGATCCCGGCGTCGCCTTTCACCAGCGCCACGCCCGCCCGCGCCGCCGTTCGCGCGTCGTGCAGATGCGCCGCTGAGCGGATGACGCCCCGGTCGCCGCGCGGCTTCAGGATCGCGGCGCGGAAGGCGTCCAGCCGGCGGTTCGCCGCGTCGATGATCGCCATCGGCAGCCGACCGGACTGGGCGGCGTTCAGCAGCGCGTCATAGGCTTCCGCCTGCCGCGCGGGGGTGTGCGAGAAGAGGATGGCGTCGATGCCGGCGAGGGCGACCAGCACGGTTGTTTCGCCTGGCGTGAAATGGCGGGTGATCGCCCCCATCTCCAGGCAGTCGGTCGAGACCACCCCGTCGAAGCCCAGTTCTTCGCGCAGCAGGCGCTGCACCACCACCGGCGAGAGGGTCGCCGGCAGCGCCGCATCGAGCGCGCTGATCAGAGTGTGCGTCACCATCACCGAGAGAATCCCGGTGTCGATGACCCGGCGGTAGGGTTCAAGATCGGTCGCCAGCAGCCAGTCGAGTGAACGATCATCGATGGGCAGATCGATGTGCGTATCGAGCGCGGTGCTGCCCAAGCCCGGAAAGTGCTTGGCGCACGCCGCCACGCCCTGACTTTGCAGACCGCGCACAACCGCCGCCGCCAGCCGCCCGGCGCGCTCCGGTTCGTCGCCGAAAGAGCGCGTCCCCAGCGAGGGGTTGCCGGCGTTGTAGAACAGATCGACGCAGGGGGCATAGTTCCAGTGGATGCCCAGGGCGCGCAGTTCCGCCCCCAGGATGCCCGCCACGCGCTCGGCATGGCGTTCGCCCTCCTGGGCGGCGGCGAGCGCCATCGCGCCGGGGACTTCGCTGAAGCCTTTATCGGCATGCAGTCGGGCGATTGCCCCCCCTTCCTGGTCGATGCTGATGACCAGTCCTTCCGGTCCGGCGGCAGCTTGCAGGGCGTCGGTCAGGGCGATCACCTGCTCTGGGCTGTCGATGTTGCGCGTGAACAGGATGACGCCGCCGACGCGCCCTGCGCGAATCCAGTCCAGGAGATAGCCCGGCGGGGTCAGCCCTTCGAAACCGACAAAGCACATCCGCCCGATTTTGCGTTCGAGTGTTCGCGTCACGGTCGATCCTATCCCGAATAGTCCTAAAGCCAGGTTTCGTATCTTTCCAACGGGCGAGCCGGCGGCTCGCCCGCGCGAGGATATCTTACGACATTCCACGTCAGAGGTGTCGCAGGATTGCGTTGAACTTATACCGCATGCCGCAGTACGCCGAAAGGGCGTATTCGAAGGGGAAGCCGCCCAGCATGTAGGTCAGGCGGGTCATATGCAGGATAGCGCCGTTCGGCTCGATTTGCAGCAGACGGCTTTCGTCGCGGGTCGCCAGGCGCGCCTCGATGGACTGCTCGGCATGGGTGAGGACGACACCGTAATCATCGCGCAGGACCTGATAGAGCGACTCGCGGCTGAAGTCGTGCTGTTCCAGGATGCCTCGGCAGCGGCTCGCCAGGAAGCGCGTCTGCTCGATAGCCATCGGCACGCGGTTCGCCAGGCGCAGGCGTTCCAACAGGACGAGTTCTGCGCCGGGCGCAACCTGAAGGATGCGCGCTTCTTCGACCGTCGCCGGCAGGACTTCTGCCCGCAGGACGACGCTGGACACCCGCTGTCCGCGCCGTGACATGTCGGTGGTGAAACTGGTGAGCTGTTCCAACTGCTGATCGAACTTGGCGCGGCGGATGTACGTGCCTTTGCCGATCTGGACGTAGAGATGCCCCGCCTGGGTGAGTTCGCCGATGGCTTTCTTCACTGTCAGCCGGTTGACCCCGAACTGCTCGCTCAGCGCCCGCTCGCTGGGGATGCGCGCATCCGGCGCGAAGACCCCGGCATGGATGTTGTCCAGGATATAGTCTTTGATCTGCTCGTAGAGCGGTTTTGCTGACTCCGCATCCAGTTTCGTCCGCACGATCAACCCTTTCCCCGCCACAGCCGAGCCAGCGCTGCGACCCCGACGATCAGCGCGCCGCCGATCAGGGCGCTGCACACGCTGAGGACGAACTCGGCGCTTCCCGGCGGTTGGACGAATGCCATCAGCAGCCCGCACCCGCCGATGAAGAATCCCAGGCGTAAATATCCGGTCAGCGCCCCTCTATCAAGCATGGCTCACCGCGCTAGAGCGCGCCCTGCTGGACCAGGAGGCAGGCGACCTGCTGGTCCCATCCCGGCGCAGCTTTTAGGTGCGGCGTGTGCGCGTCGCACGTCCCCGCCGCGAAAAACGGGCAGCGCGGATGAAAGGCGCAGCCGGGCGGGATGTCGGTCAGCCTGGGGATGTCGTCGGAACGCAGCGCGATGGTCTGCTTGTGACGGGTCAGTTCAGGGTCGGCTTCCGGCACGGCGGCGAGCAGCGCCCGCGTGTAAGGGTGCGCCGGATGGGCGATCACGTCCGGCGTCCGCCCGATCTCGACGATGCGCCCCAGATACATGACGGCGATGCGCCCTTCCCAGGCGAAATATTTCGCCAGCGCCAGATCATGGGTGATGAAGACGATGGTCAAACCGAGTTCCTGCCGCAGCCGCAGCAGCATCTTCAGCAGGGTGATGCGGATGCTGACATCGACCATGCTGACCGCCTCGTCGGCGACGATCAGCCGGGGCTGAACGGTCAGGGCGCGGGCAATGCTGACGCGCTGGCGCTGCCCGCCGCTCAGTTGATGCGGATACTTGTTCACCATGTCGCCCGGCGGGGTCAGATCGACCATCGTCAGCAGCTCCCAGATGCGCCGCTTGAGCGCCGCGCCGCCTTCGGTCATGCGGTGACGCTTGAGGGGAAAGCTGAGGATGTCGCCGATGGTGTGCGCCGGGTTGAGCGAGGCGAATGGGTCCTGATGCACGATCTGAAGCTGGCGGCGCAGCAGCGCTTTTTCCCGCCCCCGGTAATCGCCGATCGCCCGATCGGCGACGCGCATCACGCCCCGGCTCGGTTCCAGCAGCCCGGCGATGATCTTGCCGGTGGTGGTCTTGCCGCAGCCGCTCTCGCCCACCAGGCAGAGGATCTCGTTTTCACCCACCTCCAGGTTGATGTCCTGCAATACCGGGATCACCTGGCGGTCCTTGACGAACGACCGGTAGATCCCTTCCATCTGCACGAGCGGCTGCCCTGTCTTGGTCATCGTCTGCGACCCATCCGTCACCATCGCTCTATCATCCATTTCCGGCGGAGAGGCTCACGCCTTGTGCCGCGCATCCGCCAGCACCCGCGCCGTCTCGTGGCACGCCGCCCTGCCCGCGCCGTTGTTATAGGCGACCATCGGGGGCGGCGTGGTGCGGCAGATCGGCTGAGCATAGGCGCAGCGTTCGTGGAATTTACACCCCGGCGGCGGTTCGATCAGGTCGGGCGGGCTGCCGGGGATGCTCTCCAGCGTCTCGGCTCCGGCGCTCAGGCGCGGCGCGGCGTTGAGCAGGCTGAGCGTATAGGCATGGCGCGAGCGGTAAAAGACATCGTTGACCGGACCGATCTCGACGATTTCGCCGGCGTACATGGTGGCGACGGTGTCGGCGATTTCGGCGGCGACCGCCAGATCGTGGCTGATGAAGATGACGCTGAAGTTCAGCTCGGCGCGCAGCTGCTTAAGCACATCCAGGATCGAACGCTGGGTGAGGATGTCCACCGCCGTCGTCGGCTCGTCCATGATCACGATCTGGGGGCGCAGCAGCAGGCTGAGCGCCAGCAGCACCCGCTGGCGCATGCCGCCGCTCATCTCGTGCGGGTAGCTGTTGAAGACCCGTTTGGCGTCCAGGCGCACCTGCTCGAAGAGCTTCAGCGCCCGCGTCTGCGCTTCCAGCCGCCCGATGCCGTGCGCCGCCGCCGTCTCGTAGACCAGATCGCTGACGCGCAGCACCGGGTTGAGCGAATTGAGCGCGCCCTGAAAGACCATCGAGCATTCCGACCACAGGTAGCGCCGCATCGCCGTCTTGTCGAAATCGAGCAGGTTGACCGTGCGCCCGTCGCGGTAGGTGTAGGCGATGCTGCCGCTGTCGATGCTGGCATTCTTCGGAAGCTGGCGGATGAGCGCCAGGTTCAGGGTCGATTTCCCGCAGCCGCTCTCGCCGATCAGCGCCAGTGTTTCGCCGGCGTGCAGGTCGAACGAGACCTGGCTCACGGCGCGCACCCGTCCGCGCCGCGCCAGATAGCTGACGGACACGTCGCGCACGCTCAGCACGACCTTGTTCATGTCCAGGCTCATGATTACACCCCGCTCCGCAGCCGGGGATTGAAGATCTCCTCCAGCGAGCGGCTGAACAGCACGAGCGAAAGCTGGAAGAGGGCGATGGCGATGATCGGCGAGAGCAGCATACCGGCTGCCTGGGGCAGGAAGAGGACGCCCTGCTGCCGACCGGTGTAGATCATGACCGCCCAGTCGGGTTCGCGCAGCGGGACCAGCCCCAGGAAGACCAGCCCGACGATGGAGTACATCGCCACGCGGATGGTGAAGATCAGGTTGACGGCGACATAGCTCACCATGTTGGGGAAGACCTCGCGGCTGATGATGTGCCATAAACCGAGATCGAGCGCCATCGCCGCCTGCACGTAGTCGCGCTCGCGCAGGCTGAGGACCTGCGCCCGCACCGCCCGCATCAGGGTGGGCCAGTTCAGCACGCCGAAGAGCAGCGCCAGCAGGAAATCGCTGTCGAACTCCACCAGCGCCGCCAGCACGATCAGCAGCGGAAACGCCGGGATGGTCAGGATGAAGTTGGCGACGGTGGTGATCACCTGATCGACCGCGCCGCCCAGCAGCCCGGCGGCGGACCCCAGGATGACGGCGATGCCGGTCGCCAGGATGCCCGCCTGAATCGAGGTGACGATCAGGCGCTGCCCGCCGTGTACCATGTGTGACAGGACATCGCGTCCTTTCCAGTCCAGACCCAGCGGGAACTCGGCGCTGGGCGGGGCGACCAGCGCCCGCGACCCCGGCGTCCGCCGGTCCATGTGCGCCGCGCCGTCGTATTCGATGAACAGGGGACCGAAGGTGGTCACCAGCACGAAGAAGAGGATTCCGATGAAGCCGATCAGTCCGGCTTTGTTGCGGGTCAGCGCCTTCCACGACGCGCGAACGGTGGTCCCCAGATTCGCCATGGCGCGCTGAAGCTGTTCGACCCGCGAAACTTCGAAGCTCACATCTTCCAGCGCGGCGCGCGAGGTGAAAGGGTCCTGCCGGTTGACGTAAGCGTAGCTGACGACGACGGCATAGGTCAGGAGGATCATCGGCAGCCCGCCGATCAGCCCACAGGCGAAGCCGCTGAGCAGGCAGGCGATGAAGCCGCCGACGCCCGCGCCGATCTTGCGGTAGTAGAACCCGGCGGCGAGCGGGACCAGACCGCAGATCGCGCCGATGATCAGCCCTACCGGCGTAGCGACGGTCTCCAAGCCGATCATGCCTCTCCTCCCTTGTCCAGCCGCACGCGCGGGTCCAGCCAGGCGATGGCGACATCCGCCAAGATATTAGAGGCGACGACCGCCACCGTGATGACCAGGAAGATGCCCTGCATGACCGTGTAATCGCGCCCGGTGATGGCGAGGTAGAGATTACGCCCCAGACCGGGGTACTGGAACATCTCTTCGATGATCACGCTGCCGCCCATGATGAAACCGATGCTGATCGCCAATCGGGTGATCAGCGGGAGCATGGCGTTGCGCCCGACATAGGCGGAAAGAATCCGCCGCTGAGGCAGCCCGCGCGCCTGTGCCACCGTGATGTAGTCTTCGCCCAGGGTGCTGATGGTGCTGCTCTTCATCGCCAGTATCCACGCGCCGATGGACGAGAGCGTGTAGATGAGCATGGGCATGAAGGCGTATTGCAGGATGCTGCCGATGTATTCGAGCGACAGCGCCGGGGTGATCGTCGGGTCTACGCCGCCGCGCACCTGCCCGATCTTGAACCATTCCAGCTGCACGCCGAAGATCAGGATGATCAGCAGGGCGATGATGTAGTCGGGGATGCCGGAGATGACCGAGGCGAGGGTCGTGACCACGTTGTCGAGCCAGCTGCCGCGCCAGTAGCCGATCGCCAGACCGAGGGTCGTGCCGAGCGTGAAGCTGATCAGCACCGACAGCCCGATGGAAAAGAGCGTCCAGGGCAGGTAGCGCAGGATCAGCTCGGCGACCGGCGTACCCGTCTTGGTGATCGACATGCCCAGGTCGCCCTGAAGCAGATCGCCGATGTAGTCGCTGAACTGCAAGATCACCGGACGGTCGGGGTCGAAGTTGAAGATGCTCGCCGCCGCCCGGTAGGCGTCTTCATAGGTCATCGCCTGGCGCGTCATCAGGTCATCGATGCGGACCTGAAAGGGGTTGCCGGGCATCTGGCGGATCATGAAGAAGGTCAGCGTCATCACCGCCAGGATTGTGATCACCCCCTGAATCACGACTTTGAAGAGATAGCTGCGTCGCAGGCGGCGCAGACGCTCGCGCAGCGTCGGAGCGGGCTGCGCGGCGGGCGGAGATGAGGCAGAAAGGGCAGTCATGATTCGTCCTGGGAACAGGTTTTTGCCAGATGTTCTTTTCGGGCATGAGCAGCGCGACCCACCGGGTCGCCCCGACAAGCCCGCCCATGCCCCGCCGCTCCCACCGATGTGGAAGCGGCGGCGCGGGGGTGAAGGGTTAGCTCCCTGCCGGGAACAGCGTCCCGTTCAGGATCAGGTAGATGATGAAGTGATCGCTGGACGGATTGGCGTAGATCGGGTCGCCGTCCGCCGGCGCGCCGCCGATGGACTGTTCGTTAACCGGTTCCACGCTCAGCATTTCGTTCAGCGGGATGAAGAACAGCGTGTCATTGATGATCTCGGCGACGAAGTCGGCTTTTGCCGTCAGTTCCGCCGGATCAAGACCCGCGCTCACGTTGAGGATCAGGTCGTTGAGGTCGATCTGCTGTCCATTCCATTCGAACTGGAGCGGCAGGCTCATGCCGGGCTGTTCCGCCGGCAGGACCGGGTTGTTCCAGCGGCGGATGGGGCTGTTCATGCTGTTGAAGGCGAAGGGTGCGCCGGCGCCCCAGCTCCATACGGACAGCTCATAGTTGCCTTCACGGATCGCCTGGGCGGCTTCCTGCCAGGGCAGGGCGCGCTCGGTGATGTCGAAGCCGAAATCGTTGAGCTGCGCCGTCGCGTCGCGCGCCATCGCGCTGAAGTCGGCGAAGTCCGCTGGGAAGGTGTATTCGAAGCTGAGGAGGTTGCCCTCGGCGTCCGCCCACTTGCCGTCGGCATTACGGGTGTAGCCCGCCGCCGCCATGTACTCTTCCGCCTTCGCCAGATCGTACTCGTAGCGATCCAGCCCGGCGATGGCTTCTTCGCTCAGCAGCTGCGGGGTCAGCGAGTCCAGGATGCCGGAGAAGTAGACCGTGCCCATCGCGCCCAGACCGTTGGTCAGCAGCGCGCTCTGGTCGCGGTTGATGGCGTGCGCCATCGCCTTACGCAGGTTCACGTCGTTGAAGGCTTCGACCTGGTAGTTGAAGAGGACTGCCGGACCATAGCCGCGCGGCGTGGTGACCAGGCGGATGCCCTCGGCGGCGAAGGCTTCGATGGTCGCCGGCGGGTAGACGTTGGTGGAGTGCGCCAGCTCGCCGCTGAGGACCAGCGGGGTGGTCACTTCCGTCTCGCCCGACCACAGCTTGAGGTCGCCGAAGCGGACGGAGCCGGAGTACAGGCTGTTCGGCTGCCAGTGCAGCGTCATGAAGGCTTCGCCCACGTCGTCGAGCGTATAGGTGTACGGTCCGCTGGCGATCAACGTCTCCGGGTGATATTCGCCGATGGCGGTGGAAAGCGCCTGCCATTCGGCGTCATCCTTGGTCTTGCCGGCGGCGGCGAGTTCCGCCGCCTGGGCGGCGAGATCGCCATAGTTGGCGCTGGCGGAGACGCTTTGTTTCAGGATCAGGCGTTCCGCGCTGAGCGAAGCCACCCCTTCTTTGAAGATGAAGCGGGTGGTCATCTCATCGACGGCTTCCACGCCTTCCAGCGAGTTCCAGATTGTCCAGCCGAGGATGCGCCCGATGGCGAAGGTATCGACCACATCCTTCGAAGTGATAGGCGCGCCATCCGACCACAGAGCGCCTTCCTGAATCGTGTATTCGTAGGCGGCGTTGTCGTCGACAAAGCCCCACGATGACGCCAACATCGACACGTATTCGTTCGATGCCCACAGGTAGTAGGCGGGTGTCAGCTCCACAATCGGGCGATACACCGTGCCCAGATTGGTGTCCAGGCCGCCAGACGCGAAGCTACTCAGGTTGTGCGTTCCGGGCGCAGCATAGGGCCAGGTCCCCAGCCACGTCCCCTGCGGGGCGTCCTGCGCCGCCAGGGGCAGCGCCGTGACGCCCAAGGCGAGGATGACGATGAGCAACAATACTAGCAAACGCTTCATAGGTTTTTTCCTCCGAACAATCCTGTGGTCTAGTGTGGTATAGTCCACTCTGATTCAGTGTAACGTCGCATTACGGCGGATGCAAGCCCTGCAAGGTATGATTGTGCAGGTTGTTCAAAATGACAGGAACAGGCTGCAAAAATGACATTCACTATCCCCGCCACGACGCGCGCCGCCGTGATCCACCAGTACGCGGCAGGCGTGTCGCATGTCTCCCTGGAAGAGCGCCTGGTGACGCCGCCGGGCAGGGGCGAAGTGCTGATGCGCATCGCCGCCGCGCCCATCAACCCCTCCGATCTGGCATTCCTCGCCGGAAACTACGGCGTGCGCAAGCCGCTGCCCTGCGTGCCGGGCTTCGAGGGCGGCGGCGTGGTGATCGCCGTCGGCGAGGGGGTCGATCCGGCGCTGGTCGGGCGGACGGCTGCCTGCTTCGCCGCCGATTCGGACGGGACCTGGATGGAGGTCATGCGGACGCGGGCGGCGTACTGCTTCCCTGTGAACGCCGGCATCGCCCCCGAAGCGGCGGCGACCCTGCTGGTCAACCCGTTGACCGCCCTGGCGCTGCTGGAGCGCGCCATCGATTCGCAGGGCGCGACGCCTGCTATCGCCCAGACGGCTGCGGCGTCGGCGCTCGGTCAGATGATCGCCCGGCTGGCGCTGGAGCGCGGTATCCCGGCGGTACACGTCGTCCGGCGCGAGTCGCAGATCGAGACGCTGCGGGCGCTGGGCGCGGAACACGTCCTCAACAGCGAGACCGAGACGTTCGACCATGACTTTCGCGATCTCTCCCGCAAACTGGGCGTGCGCGCCTGCTTCGACGCTGTAGCCGGCGACCTGGGGGCGCGGCTGCTGCGCCTGATGCCTGCCGGCAGCCGGCTGATCGTCTACGGCGGTCTGGGCGGCGAGAGCGTTTCGGCGGCGGTTGGCGAGCTGATCTTCAGGAACAAGGCGGTCGAAGGCTTCTGGCTGTCATCGTGGCTGCGCGATACGGCGGCTGCGGCGCGGGCGTGGTCGGCAGTGCAGGCGGCGGCAGGGACGACCTTCGCCACCGAGGTGCGCGCTCGCACTCCTCTGGCGCGCATCGGGGAGGCATTGACCGATTACGCGCGGCAGATGAGCGGCGGCAAGGTGCTGATCGTGCCCTGAGCCGCCGTTCCCGCCGGCTTACCGCCTGGACGGGCTGAGCGGGCGGCGCATCACCAGCGCGGCGCTGATCAGCACCAGCGCCCCGCCGAGCAGTTGGAGCGGCGACAGGCGTTCGCCGAGGAAGATCACTGCCATGATCACCGCCAGCACGGTCTCGACCGGGCTGAGCAGGGCAGTCTGCCCGCTGCCGATGCGCTGGATGCCGGCGGTCAGGGCGAGGCGCGCCAGGACCGTCGAGAAGACTGCCGTGATGCCGACCACGATCCAGCCGTCGGCGGGCAGTTCGAACCAGATGGCGGGCGGCGTGGTCAGGAAGTAGACCGCCGAGACGCAGACCGCCATGACGGTGATGAACAGCGGGGTGATCTGGGCGGTTGAATAGCCGTACAGGGTGCGCTGGACGATCATCAGGTGGATAGAGAAGACGACCACCGTCACCATCACCAGCGCCACCCCCTGCCATGCCACCTGCCCGCCGACGCCGACCAGCAGCGTCACGCCGATCAAGCCCAGGGCAGCTCGTCCCGTGTCGAGGCGCGTCGGGCGGCTGCCGAGCAGCGTCAGCATGCCCAGGACGAACAGCGGGTTGGTGGAAAACAGCACCATTGCGACCGAGGCGTCGATGTACTGAAGCGCCAGGTAGAACGCCGTCAGGCTGATGGCATTGGCGACTCCCGCCGCCGTCGCGCCGAGCAGCAGACGGCGTTCCAGCAAGGGGCGCTGTCGAAAGACGAAGAACTGGATCAGCCAGAGGATGACTGCCGAGAGGATCAGGCGCGCCGACAGCAAGGGCATGGGGGCGATGTCGGAAGTGAGCGCCTGCTTGGTGATCACCGAGGCGACGCTGCCGCCCAGGATGGCAACCAGCACGTAGAGGTAGCCGGCGGGGATCGCCCGGATGCGATGCGCGATGGCGGTAGAGACTGCGCTCATGGTCTTGCGAGCGCGCCTTGCGGGCGCGCCAGAACACCGACCACCTGGAACCATTCGGGGTCCGGGTCGGGGTTGCGTTCGACCGACATGCCGAGCCGGCGCATCACCGCCTGTGACGCCATGTTTTCGTGATCGGTCGTAGCGACCACCCGCCCCACGCCGAGTTCAACAAAGGCGTAGCGGATCATCGCCTGCGCGGCTTCGGCGGCGCAGCCCTGACCCCGGTGGGCTGCGTCGATCACCCAGAATAAGCCGAATTCCGGGAAGAAGTGGGCGGACGGCGCGCCGTTCAGCCGGTCTCGAAAGCTCGGCAGCTTCTCGAAGGGACCCCAGCACGGCACGAAGCCGACTGCGCCGATCAGCCTGCCGTCGTGGAGCGTGACGGCGCGGTCGCCATAGGGCGGCTGCCAAAGGCGCGCCAGTTCGGTATACGACGCGATCTGCCACGCCAACCAGCGCTGACGCGCCTCGCGCGGCGCTGCGCCAAAGCCTTCGTCCAGCACCGCCGTGATGGCGTCCAGGTCGCTCGGCTCGAAGGGACGGACGATGAGGCGTTCGGTCCGCAGGAGGAAGTGGTGATGGGTTGGTTCGCTCAAAGTTCTTCGGTCTGCCCCGTCACGTTTTGCGAGACATTGATTATACGCCCGGAAGTCTAAAAGACTGTTTGCAAACTGCTCACCTCACCCCGTTTCGCTGCGCTCAACTGCCCCTCTCCAATTGGAGAGGGGCAGGAAACCGTCAGGTTTCCGGGGTGAGCCGTCAGGTTTCCGGGGTGAGGTTGTGTGAAAACCGGCTTTGCAGACACGCTCTTAGACGTGCTGGACGAGTGGATGCCGGTAGAAGCGCCTGCCGAGGCTGAAAACGACGGCGGAATCGAAGCAGGGGGCGAGCAGGATTGGGGCGCGCTGCCGCCTTCTGAGGAGCGGGTCGAAGACCAGCCCGTTCAAGCGCGACCGGTCCAGAAGAAGATGATCCCGCTGGTCCTCTACGCGCTGGTCGGTTCCGCGCTGCTCTATCTGGTCTATCTGGTGGAGGCACTGGCGTATCGCCTGGCGCGCTATGCCCTGCCAAACACAGATGGAGCGCCGACCCCCTGGCACGACGAAGAGATGTGTTCGCCAATCCTGCGAGTCCTGCGACGGATCGGCAGCTTCCTCGCCCAGGTCAGCCTTGTCCTCTGGGGGTGGATCAGCGGCGCGCTGCTGGCACTGCGAAGCCTGCTGGCGAGTCTGTGGAACTTCGCCGTCGTCACCGTGCGCCGCGTCTGGCGTGCGGCAGCGCGTGTCGCATCGACGGTCTGGACCTGGCTCGCCTCAGGGTTCCGCGCGCTGCGCCGGAGTCTCGTCACCCTAGCGGAAGAAGAAGATCACCTGGACCTGCGCATCAAACGGACGGAAGTCGCGCCTATCCGGCTTCGCTTCAGCGGCAGGGTGATCGTCACCGAGGCGGGGTTGGACCGGTCGGTCTCCAAGACGGGTCTGCGGGAGCTTCGTCTGAGCGGCTGGTTCGTCAACGAGCTGAGCGAGACCGAGGTCGAGCTGAGCCGTGAGTGGGGCTTAAGCGACACGACCTACGCCGACATCGCCGAAGCCCTGGTTGGCGTCGTCGAGCGCCTAGGCTTCTCGCTGCGCGGCATTCGGCTCAGCCAGATGGACGCGGGAGCAGTCCGGGCGGGCGGCGTCTCCGAACTGATCCTGGAATCGCTCGAAGCAGAATCGCAGCATCTGACCTGAAGTGGCAGCATCTCTCACACCATTGTGTGCTATTCTCTGTCTAGAGTCGTGTTCAGTAAGCGTTTCCGAACCTGCTCGCCAGGAAATCAGCGATCAGACGTCCGAACCTCCCGCCGATCTGAGCTGCTGCTCAGCAGGGCGGCTTTCCTCGCCTTCATCGCCAGAAACCGCATCTTCACGAATACGTCTCCTTTTTTCCTCAATGATTACCGAAGGAGTACCAGTGTGAGCAAATTTAGAGGCTTACTGATCGCTGTCGTGCTGCTGCTGGCACTGCCCGGTCTGGCGCAGGATGCTGCGCCAGCGCCCGGCACAGAAATCTTATGGGACACCTGGGGCGTCCCGCATATCTATGCCGAAGACAGCGCCAGCCTGTTTTACGGTTTCGGGTGGGCACAGATGCAGAACCACGCCGATGCGATCCTGCGGCTTTATGGGCGCGCCAGGGGCGAGGCGGCACGCTACTGGGGGAGCGCGTTCGTTGAGTCTGACCTGCTGACACATACTGTCGGAGTGCCAGAGATCGCCCAGGCGCACTATGACGCCCAGAGTGAGGCTTTCCGCAGCTACATCGATGCCTTCGTGGCGGGGATGAACGCCTATGCCGATGCCCATCCGGACGCTATCGCCGAGGATGCGAAGCTCGTCCTGCCGGTCCGCAATACCGATCCGCTGGCGCTGGCATACAACGATGTCACCATCTTCTTCGTGGGCGGCGGCGCAATCGGCATGTCGCAGGCATGGAGCGCCGGGCAGCTTGGTTCGAACGCCTGGGCGGTCGCGCCAGAGCGATCTGCCAGCGGCAACGCCCTGTTGATCGAAAATCCACACTTGCCCTGGTCGGATGTGTTCGTCTGGTTTGAGGCGCAGATGGTCGCGCCCGGCGTCAATCTCTATGGCGCGACGCTCATCGGACTGCCCGGCATCGAGATCGGTTTCAACGAACATCTCGGATGGACCCACACCGTCAATACGCACGACGGCTTTGACCTCTATGAACTTACGCTGACCGCCGCCGGCGGCTATCTGCTGGACGGTGAAGAAAAAGCTTTCGAGGTTCAGCAGAAGACTCTGCAGGTGCGGCAGGATGATGGCAGTCTGGCAGAGCAGTCCTTCCCGGTGCTGCATTCGGAACAGGGACCGGTCATCGCCCAGAACGATCAGGGGCAGGCGCTGGCATTCCGGGTGGTGAACGATACGACCACTATGATGGAGCAGTGGTGGCAGATGGGAACCGCCGCCAACCTGGCGGAATTTGAAGCGGCGATGTCGCGCGTACAGATACCGATGTTCAACACCGTTTACGCCGATGTCGATGGACACATCTACTACATCTTCAACGGGCAGATCCCGGTGCGCGAGAGCGGCGACTTCGACTCCTGGAGCGCAGTTCAGCCCGGCGACGACTCCAGCCTGATCTGGGATGAACTGCACAGCTACGACGACCTGCCCAAAGTCATCGACCCGCCGACCGGATTCGTCCAGAATGCCAACGAGCCGCCCTGGACATCGACCATCCCGCCGGTGCTGGGATTCGATGATTTCCCAGCCTACTTTGCGCCCCAATCCTACTACGCGGGCGGGCATATGTTCCGTCCCCAGGTCTCGCAGCAGATGGTGGCTGAAGACGACTCGATCACCTACGAAGAACTGCTGGCGTATAAACACTCAACCCACGTCGAGGCGGCAGATCATGTTTTGCCCGCGCTGATCGAAGCAGCGCGCGCCGCAGACAGCGAACTCGCCCACCAGGCGGCAGAGGCACTGGCAGCCTGGGACGGCAATACCGACGCCGAAAGTCGCGGCGCGATCCTGTTCATCCAGTGGTTCGAGACCTATGCCTCGCAGAGCGGCTTCGATCTGTTCGCCGTGCCGTTCGATATCGCCGATCCCTTCAATTCGCCATCAGGGCTGTCCGATCCGGCAGCGGCGGTGGCAGTCCTGGAACAAGCTGCCGAGCAGGTGCAGTCCGCTTACGGCGCGCTCGATGTCCCCTACGGCGACGTGATGCGTCTGCGCGTGGGCGAGTACGATTTTCCGGGCAACGGCGGGACAGACCCCAGCGGCGTGTTCCGGGCGGCATGGTACGCGCCGGATGGACAGGGTACATACCAGATCGCCGGAGGCGATTCCTGGGTGGCGGTGATCGAGTTCTCGACACCGATTCGGGCGCAGGTACTCATCGGTCAGGGCAATGCCACGCAGCCCGGTTCGCCGCACGTGGGCGATCAACTGACGCTGTTCGCCGCCAAGGCGCTGCGCGATCCCTGGCTGACCCGCGAAGCTGTCGAAGCCCACCTGGAAACCCGCCAGACTTTCGAGTAATCGGCTGTGTGAGTCTCCCTGATAGTAACGTTGGCGCGCCGAGGTCTGGTGCGCCAACGTTGTTTTTATGTTGCCCCGTTACACTGTACACTGGATAGCAAACGTGAACCTCAACAGGGCAAATTCACCATGATGCGTTTTGACCGTTTTACCGAGCGCGCGCAGGATGCGGCGCAGCGCGCCGCCGAGATCTTGCAGCGGTATGGGCATAATCAGGTCGATACCGAGCATATCCTCCTGGCGCTGCTGGAACAGGTGGACGGCGTCATCCCTCAAATTCTGGAACGCCTCAACGTCGATGTCGATGCCATGCGCCGCCGACTCGATGAAATTCTGCGCGCCAGCCCCAAAGCGGCGATCTACGGACAGGGCGCGGGGCAGGTGTTCATCACCCCGCGCGTCAAGCGGATCATCGACCTGTCCAACGAAGAAGCCAACCGCCTCAAGGATGAGTACATCTCGACCGAACATATCTTCCTGGCGATCCTCAACGAGCGAAATTCGGCGGTCGCCAAAATCCTCGCCGACAACGGCATCACCCGCGACCGCGTCAACGACGCCATCAAAGATGTGCGCGGCGGGCAGCGCGTCACCGACCCGCAGGCGGAAAGCCGCTATCGCACGCTGGAGAAGTACAGCCGCGACCTCACACGGATGGCAATCGAAGGCAAGCTCGACCCGGTGATCGGGCGCGATTCCGAAATCATGCGGGTGATCCAAATCCTGTGCCGGCGCACCAAGAACAACCCGGTGCTGATCGGCGAGGCGGGGGTCGGCAAGACCGCCATCGTCGAAGGGCTGGCGCAGAAGATCTCCGACGGCGACGTGCCGGAACTGCTGCACGGCAAGAAGGTCATCAGCCTCGACCTCAGCGCCATGCTGGCGGGCAGCCGGTTTCGCGGCGAATTTGAGGAACGCCTGAAGGCGACCATCGACGAGGTGCAGCGCTCCGCCGGCGACATTATCCTGTTCATCGACGAAGTGCATCAGGTCGTCGGGGCGGGCGCAGCGCAGGGCGCGCTCGACGCCGGCAACATGATGAAACCGGCGCTGGCGCGCGGCGAACTTCAGTGCATCGGCGCGACCACCCTCGACGAATATCGCCAGTACATCGAGAAAGACAGCGCGCTCGACCGCCGCTTCGCCCCCGTCTACGTCGAAGAGCCGAGCGTCGAGGACACCATCGAGATGCTCTACGGCTTGCGCGACCGCTACGAGGCGCACCACAAGGTGACGATCAGCGACGAAGCCGTCGTCGCCTCGGCGCGGCTGGCGGACCGCTACCTGACCGACCGCCGCTTGCCCGACAAGGCGATTGACCTGCTCGACGAAGCGGCGGCGAAGCTGCGCGTGGCGCTCTATTCCATGCCGCCGCGCCTCAAGGAGATGCAGAACGCCATCAACCGCCTGACTAACGAAGAGGAAGCGGCGGGCATGGCGCGCGAATATGAACGCGCCGCCGAATTCAAGATGCGTCGTTTGCAGCTTCAGGAGGAATTCGAGCGCGAAAAGGAAGCCTGGCAGCAGGAAAACACGCTCGACGACGTGGTCAGCGCCAACGACATCGCCGGCATCGTCGCCCAGTGGACGGGCATCCCGGTCAACCAGATGATGGAGACCGAAAGCGAGAAGCTGCTGCGCATGGAAGAGGCGCTGCACAAGCGCATCGTCGGGCAGGAAGCCGGCATCGCCGCCATCTCGCACGCCATCCGCCGCGCCCGCAGCGGGCTGAAAGACCCCCGCCGCCCGATCGGCTCGTTCATCTTCCTGGGGTCGAGCGGCGTAGGCAAGACCGAGGTCGCCAAGGCGCTGGCGGAATTCCTCTTCGACGACGAAGAGGCGCTGGTGCGCATCGACATGAGCGAATATCACGAGCAGCACACGGTCAGCCGCCTGTTCGGCGCGCCTCCCGGCTATGTAGGCTACGAGGAAGGCGGTCAGCTCACCGAAGCCGTCCGCCGCCGCCCCTACCGCGTCGTCCTCTTCGACGAGATCGAAAAGGCGCATCCCGACGTGTGGAACGCGCTGCTGCAAATCCTGGAAGACGGACGCCTGACCGACGGGCAGGGACGCACGGTCGATTTCAGCAACACCGTGATCATCATGACCAGCAACCTGGGCACGGAATTCGTCAAGCGCGGCGGGGCGCTCGGCTTCGTCCAGCCGACGGACGCCCAGGCGGTCGCCGATCATCAGAAGATCGAAAAGGCGATGCGCGAGACCTTCCGTCCAGAATTCCTCAACCGCATCGACGAGGTGATCATCTTCGAGCCGCTGACGGTGGCGCAGGTGGAAAACATCGTCGATCTGCAGATGCGCGAGATCGCCGAGCGCCTGACCGACCGGGGCTTACAGGTGCATCTGACCGAGCCGGCGCGGGCGTGGTTGGCGCGTAAGGGCTATGACCCGCAGTTCGGGGCGCGTCCGCTGCGTCGGGCGCTTCAGCGCTATGTCGAAAACGAACTGAGCGCCATGCTGCTGCGCGGCGACGTTCACCCCAACGATCTGATCGTGATCGACGAGGTGGACGGCGAACTGGTCTTCGAGAAGCACGAGAACACCACGACCGACTACCTGCACGTCTCGCAGGATCAGTACCAGTAAGGACTGAGGGAAAAGTGCTGAGGGCTGAGCGAACGACGGCTGCTCAGACTCGGCACTTTTCGTCAGAGCGCGGGGCAGCAAGGTAGGCAGCATGTCCTGTAGATGTTCGAAATTGGGTTTCACAGCGGCACCATGTCGCGCATGATGCGCTTGTGCAAGCGATTCCGCATTCCAGGAGGGTCGGACCCCAGCAGCGTTCAGTCCCACTTCGCAGTGATACGCTCCTTGGCTCGCCCCGGCAGCTTCCGATAGGCAATTCGGCGGCTGGCGGACCCCGAATCGCGCATACAATGGAGAAGCCTTGATGCAGTAAATCAAGACACTTGCCGTGAATGTTGAGGAGGTGCTGATCGTGAAACGATTCTGGCTGAACCTCGCGCTGGTCCTGCTGACGCTGCTGCCATCGCTGGCGCTCGCCCAGGATGAGCGCCCGGCGCTGACCGACCTGGCGCGGGTGATGCGCGCCGATACCTTCCTGTACGTGGCGATGCGCACCGACGAGGAGTTCCTCGCCCTGCTCGAATCGCTGACTCAGCCGCTGGTGGACCTGGCGAATGCCGGCGGACAGCCAACGCCCTCGCTGCGGGACTCCCTCAACCAGGGGCTTGCCTCCGCCAATACCGATCTGGACTCGGTCATGGCGTGGCTGGGCGACACGGCGGCGCTCGGGATGACGGCGAGCGCGGTCATGCCGGACGTGCCGCCGGGCGCTGACGGGGGCGCGGTCATCCTCGCCGCCCAGATCGACGACCGGGCGGCGGCAGAGGCGTTCTTCGTGTTGGCACTGCCCGACACCTCCCCACCGGTCCGCCAGGGCAGCATGACCGTTTATGAATTGGACGGCGCGCCCAGCGGAATGGCGATCACCGACGATCTGATCGTCGTCTACACCTCTACCCCCAACCCGCTGCTCACCCGCGACGCCAAACTGGACAGCAGCCCGGCATTCCAAAACGCCGTCGACGCGCTGCCCGCCGACGCTTATAACGTGCTGGTCTACGCCGATCCGCGCTGGGCGACTTCAGCCGAGCCGATCGAGGCTTTCGCACAGCCCTTGGAGACCGCGCCGCTGGCGGTCGGTTTCACCGTCCTGGATGACCGCAGCTTCGTCATCGACAGCGCCCAGCTTCCGCTCGATGGCGCAGCGGTGAGCGCGCCCGCCGTCATCGACCCGGCATTCGCCCAGTATTTTCCCGCCAATGCCTCCGCCACCATCCAGGCGGCGAACCTGAGCGGCTTGATCCAGGCGGCGCTGGCGCTTTTCGACGCGGCTGCCAGCGATTCACAAGCGCCCGCGCCATCCATGCAGGCACGGCAGGTTTTCGCCTTCCTCGGTCTCGATCTGGAAGCGGATCTGCTGAGCTGGACCACCGGCGATTTCGGTCTCTTCCTGCGGACGAATTTCCTTGACCTCGCGCCCAACCTGATCCGGGGCGGCGTTCCAAACCTCTCAGCCCTGTCCGAGCGGATCGATGCCGGTCTGGTCATCGAAGCGACCGACCCGGCGAAGGCGCAAGCGCTGGCGGCGAAGCTGGGCGAGGTGCTGACCCAGATGACCGCCAACCAGCAGGGGGTCAGCCTCAGCAGCGAAACCGCCTACGGCGTCGAGACGACGGTCATCCACCTCGACCTGCCGCTGGATGCGACGACGACGATTCCGCTCGATCTGCTGCTGGGCGCATCCGACGCAATCTTCTTCCTGGGCACGCGCCCTGCCGTCGAAGCCATCCTGAGCGGCGACGGGACGCTGCCCGCCAACCCGCTCTACAATGCGGCGCTGACGCACGCGCTGCCGGACCCGACGACGCTCTGGTATGCCGACGGCGAAGGGCTGATGAGCGTCGTCGGGACGGTGACGGTGGTTGAGCTGGCGCTGCTGGGTCCGGCGGTCGGCGCCGTGTTCGACAACATCGTCGCCGAGCTTCAGGCGGAGGGCGGCGTGGCGGCGACTCCAACGCCCACCCCAACGCCGGCGATTGGCGTGCTGCTGCCGCCGGAACTTACCGAGGCGGTGGAACAGGCGGTCAGCGCACTCCAAAGGAGTACGGGCACGATCAGCGCGACGGTGAACGGCGAGGGCGTGACGCTGCTGCGCTTTGTGATCACCCTGCCGGAATAGCGGTCCGGCGTGCGCGAGGGAGGGAAGGGATGGGCATCCCTTCCCTCCCTCGCAGAAACATCAGCCGCCCCTACGCCTCTTGCGACGGGTCGAGGACGCGCCCCATGAAGAGGATCGTGCCGGTGGTTTGATCGACGATGGTGTACACGAACGGTCGGTCAGCCGTGAAGACGAACGGTTCCTGGGGTCGCGGCGCGCCGGTCGCTTCCATCAGCACAACCGTTGCGGCGGCGGCTTCCGTGCCATGCTCATCCACGCTGATGAACGCCTTGTGCAGCACTCTGCTGATCGCCAGCCGCTCCGCCGTCTGCGACGTGTCGATCATGCCGCTGAAATCGGCGTCGCCGGTGAACGGCAGGGTCATGCCCATGCGCTGAAGCAGATCGGTCATCGGCGCGTCGGTTTGTGTCTTCCAGCGCGGCAGGGTCAGGATGACCGGACCATAGGCGGCGCTGCCGCGCAGCATCAGCAGCCCGTCGGGCGTGAAGTTCTGCTCGAACGTCTCAAATGTCCCGGCATCCGGCAGGTAAATCTCCATCGCTATCCCACCGCCATAGGGCAGGCTGACTGCCTGATAGCCGTCCTCGTCCAGATACAGAAAGCGCGCCTGCTGGTGCATCATCGCCGTACTGACGGTGCTGCCATCCAGCCGGGTAAACAGCCCATCCTGGGTGAGGTCTTCCTCAAACTGGGCGATCCAGTTGGACTTGAAGTACACGGCATTGGCGAGCGCCAACCGCGTCAATTCGCTGACCGCGCCCGGCGGCACGATGTCCCTGATCAACCCGTTGGTGTTGTCCTCGATCCAGGTGTTGATCCGCGCGCGCGCCGCTTCCGCCGCACCGATGAAATCGACGAGATTCAGCCCCGCGTCATAGTCGGCTTCAAGCTGCGCGAGGAAGTCGGCATTGAAGGGAAAGCTCTGCTCGCCCCACAGTGCGTTGGCGATGGCTAACCGCCGCTCCGGCTCGTATTCCGTCGCCTCGGCATTGCCCGCCTGCAACAGCTGTGCCGTCACGTCGGCGAGCGCACGGTTGAGCGCCGTCTTCTCCAGGGTGAAATGCATCGTCGAAGCCATCTGCGCGGCGGTCTCGTCAAGCGCGCCGTTATAGGTCATGGCGAGCGCCAGCGAGACGCTGAACGGGGAGAAGACGAAGCCGTCGGAGGTCGTCGCTGCCATCTCGCGGTACAGGTCGAAGGCGAAAGCGTTATTATCGCCGACGACAGCGGCGGTCGCATCCTCCTGCGCCAGGACGGGCAGGGAAGCGACGCACAGCAGCAGGGACGCAAGAGCGATGAGCAGTAGTCTTTTCATGGGCGGGTCTCCTTCAGACTTCATAGAGACTGTTTGCAAACTGCTCACCCCGTTTCGCTGCGCTCAACCGCCCCTCTCCAATTGGAGAGGGGCAGGAAACCGTCAGGTTTCCGGGGTGAGGTTGTGTGAAAACCGGCTTTGCCCAATCGCCGGAGCCAACTAGGCTCCAGCAGCATACGATTCAGACGAGTCTGTCAGGCGATTTGTTCCGTCCCGACCAGCACTGCGCGTCTAGAGAATCTGCGACAGGAACAGCTTGGTGCGCGGGTGCTGCGGACTCTCGAAGAAATGCTCCGGCGTGCCCGTCTCGACGATGCGCCCCTGGTCGAAGAACAGCACCCGATCCGCCACTTCGCGGGCGAAACCCATCTCGTGCGTGACGACCAGCATGGTCATGCCCGACCGCGCCAGCTCTTTCATCACGTCCAGCACCTCTTTGATCATCTCCGGGTCGAGCGCGCTGGTCGGCTCGTCGAAGAGCATGATCTTCGGCTCCATCGCCAGAGCGCGAGCGATGGCGACGCGCTGCTGCTGCCCGCCCGAAAGCTGACCGGGATATTTATCCGCCTGTTCGGGGATGCCGACCCGCTTCAGCAGTTCGCGCGCCTTCTCCTCGGCGCGGTCGCGCGCCCAGTTGCGCACGTTGATCGGCGCCAGGCTGATGTTCTGCATCACCGTCAGGTGCGGGAACAGGTTGAACTGCTGGAAGACCATGCCGATCTCGCGGCGGATGGCGGCGACGTTGCGCACATCGTGTCCCAATTCGATGTCGTCCACGATGATCTGCCCTTCCTGGTGTTCCTCCAGGCGGTTGATGCAGCGGATGAAGGTCGATTTGCCGGAACCGGAGGGTCCGATGATGACCACCACCTCCTGCGGCATGACCTCGACGCTGACATCGCGCAGGACGTGGAATTCGCCGAACCACTTATTGACACCGCGGCAGACGATGATCGGTTCGCGCGCCGTGACTTCTGTTTCCATGCGTTCATACCCTCCGCGCTGCGCCTGATCCGCTCGCTTCGAGGCGGCGGCTGATGGCAGCCATGACGTAGCTGAAGACGAAATACAGGATGCCGATGAACAGGTAGACCTCGCGATACAAGCCGAGAAATTCGGTCTGCGCCACCGTCGAACGGGCGATGCCGGTGAGATCGAGCAGCCCAACGATGGCGACCAGCGAGGTGTCTTTGAACAGGGAAATGAACTGACCGACCAGCGCCGGGATCACATAGCGCAGCGCCTGCGGCAGGGTGATCAGCAGCGTGACCTGCCAGCCCGCCAGACCGAGCGCCTTCGCCGCTTCTTCCTGACCGTGCGGCACTGCCTGCAAGCCGCCGCGCACATTTTCCGCCAGGTATGCCGCGCTGAACAGCAGGATGCCGACCATCGCGCGGAAGACGTTATCGACCTCCGCCAGCGACGGATTGACCAGCGGCACGAGTAGCTGCGCCATGAACAGCACGGTGATCAGCGGCACGCCGCGCACGAATTCGATGTACAGGGTGCTGGCGACGCGGATCGCCGGGAGCGCGCTGCGCCGTCCCAACGCCAGCAGCACGCCGAGCGGGAACGACGCCAGGACGCCGACCATCGTCAGCATGATGGTCAGCATCAGACCGCCCCAGCGGCGGGTATCGGTGATCGGCAGGACGCTCCCGAAGCCGTAGATCAGCAGGAAGATGATGAACGGCAGCGCCGAAAGCATCCAGGTGGAAAAACGCTGCGAGACCGCGCGGGCGCTGCGCCCTTTGCGCTTCGAGGGAAGGTAGCGGTCGGCGGCGCGGGCGGCGTAATAGCCGACGACGCCGGCGACCAGCATCCACAGCAGCGCATCGTTGACGCCGTCCAGGAATGGTCCGACGTAGAGCATCAGCCAGTCGGCGGGGGTGCGGTCGCCGCGATATTGCAGATCGATGATGATCGCCATCGGCACATTATCGCCGTCGATGCGCGGGCGCGTTTCCTCGGTGGTAAATTCGTCGGTCAGGCGCACGAACTGCGAGAAGCGCCCGGCGCTCTGGGTGGTCGTCCCGGTCTCGTCCACCGTTTCGCTGCGGGTGAAGGTGCGTTCCAGATGCGGGTAGATGCCGTAAACGCGGATCAGCGCCGTGCCTTCGCCGGGCTTTTCCAGGATGTACCAGCCGTCTTCGGGCAGTGCAATCTCGACGGGCGCGCTGCCCGCCTCCAGGACGCCTTCTGCGACGATCTCTTGGGTTGTGCCGCGCAGCAGACGGTATGACTGCGGCGTCTGGTTGAGCGCGAACGTCTCGGTGATCGGGTCGGAAACTTCCAGGCGTCCCCGCTCCGTCTCCAGGGCAGCGCGCTGATTGGCGGTCAGGGTGCGGGCGTTGGGGGCATCTTCCGCCAGCAGGCGCTCGATCTCGGCGACCCGCGCTTGATCGCGCAGACGGTTGAAGGCGGCGGCGCGCAGCAGATTCGCACCGGGATCGGCGAAGCTGTGCAGGGTTTGCAAATCGGCATCGCCGGCGCTGAGATCGACAGCCAGTTCCAGGCGCAGCGTCTCGCCGCCGCGCGCGATGAAGGCGAACTGATCAACCGGCGGCTGGGTGGAAGATCCGGAGGCGATATCGTCGGCGCTGGCGCTAAGATAGGTCGGCGGGAGCGGCAGCGCGGCGGCGATCAGCGGGATGACGAAGACCAGGGCGATCAGGGCGACCAGCAGGAGCGCCGTGCGCCGCGACACGCGCGCCCACGACGCCAGCGCGAAGCCGAAGATGAAGGCGGCGATCAGGCTGGTCAGCACAACACGCCATTCGGCTTCCGGCTCGTAGCGACCGACCATGAACTGGCGCAGATTGAAGATGATGATGTACCAGTTGCCCTGGGACACCGCCCAGTTGACGATGCCGGCGACCGCGCCGATGGTCAGCGCGCCGGCGATCAGCGTCAGCAGGGCGTTGGTCGGCGTGCTGAAAAGGTTGTCGCGCGCCCACGCCAGCGGACCGGCGACCAGATTCGGCGGCGGCTTGATCGGCGGTTCGTCGTAGTAAACGACGGCGGCACGGGCATCCGCGCCGCCTGGAGTCGCGCCCTGGGGCGGTTGGGGATCAGACAGTGGGGTCATTGCCGCTCACCTTGTGACCAGTTGGAAACGGCTGTTGGCGCGGTTGGTTGCCCAGGCGATGATCAAACTGAGTACCAGATAGGTGAGCATCACCATCACCATGCCCGTCACCGACTGCCCGGACTGGTTCATGATCGTCGTCGTGACCAGGAAGAGATCGGCAAAGGCGACGGCAATCGCCAGGCTGGAGTTCTTGGCGAGGTTGAGATACTGGTTGCCCAGCGGCGGAATAATCACCCGCAGCGCCTGGGGCAGCACCACCAACCGCAGCACATCGGTGGCGGACAAGCCCAGCGCCCGCGCCGCCTCGACCTGACCGTGCGGCACCGCCTGAATGCCGGCGCGCACGATTTCGGCGATGAACGCCGAGGTATACACCACCAGCCCCAGCAGCAGCGCCATATATTCCGGGAAGATCTGCGTCCCGGTCAGATAGCGGAAATTGTTCTTGGTCGGCAGCTTGAAGAGGAGCGGGTCACGGGCGGCGAGCAGCTCATCCTCCGGCGTCAGCAGCGCCTGTGCGCGCGCCTCTTCGAGGGGCAAGATGATCGTCGCGCCGTCGGCGTTGGTCACGGCGACGGTCGAAGGCGCGGGTTCGCCGCTGACGATCACCCATCCGGCGACCGCTGCGACGGCGATGACGGCGATGGCGTAAGCGGGGCGCGGGGCGCGCCGACCGGTCGTCTCTTTCAAACGTCCGTAATAAACCCAGAGGACCAGCGCCAGAGCGACGCCGACGGCGACGAACGCCATCCAGTCGGCGGAACGCCCCGTCGCCTGAATTTCCGGGAAGGCAAAACCGCGAATATTGAAATAAGCCCAGGGCTGCACTTCAAAGCGGAAAGTCGATCCGCCGTCGATCATACCCAGGCGCACTGCCGCTTCGGCGGCGGCGACCAGCGCCACCCACCCCCATACGTAGAGGCGACGGCGTCTATGCCGCGAAGGCGGAAGGCGGCGCATCTGCGACCACACCCACAGCCCGGCGGCGGCATAGATCAGCAGGCGCAGGGGGACGATGGCGATGCCCTCCTGAGGCAGGGAAACACTCTGCTGGAAGGTGGGCAGGCTGAGCATGAAGATGAAATACCAGGCGAAGAGCTGCACCAGCAGCGGCGTGTTGCGCAGGATTTCGACATAAACCTGCGAGATGGTGCGCACCAGCCAGTTGGTGCTGAGCAGGAAGATGCCGACCAGGACGCCCAGCACGGTCGCCGCGATCAGTCCGACGCTGATGTTGCGCAGCGTGTTGATGAGTCCGACGACGTAGGCTTCCCAGTAGGTGCTGCTGGCGCTGTACCAGTCTGGTCGTTCGCTGATGTCGAAACCGGCGCGCGTCTGCAAAAACCACAGGTTCGGCGTCAGATTCTTGGATTCCAGCGCCGTGAGGATGCCGGCGACCAGACCATACAGCAGCGCGATCAGGATGATCACGAAGAGGATTTGCCCGGCGATCTGCAGGACGCGCTCGTCACGGAGCAGATTTGAAGGGGAGGATCGGCGTTGAGAAGAAGGGGACGGCGCTGCCATAGGATCGCTTTCTCTACAGGCGCACAGCGCGGCGCTTCTGGACTGCCGCTAGGATGAGGTAGGGGCATGGTGTGCCATGCCCCTGCTTGTCCGCCTCATCCGCCGAGAGGGAAGATGAGGCGGCGCTGGCGTTTGACTAGCGGAAGGGCGGCGCGTACTGAAGACCACCGTCCGTCCACAGCGCGTTCAGGCCGCGATCCAGGTTGAACACCGTATCGGGACCCAGATGGCGGTCGAAGATTTCGCCGTAGTTGCCCACCTGGCGGATGACCGTCACCACGAAGTCGTTCGGGATGCCGAAATAAGCGCCGGCGGAGTTGTCATTGGTTCCCAGCAGACGCTGGATTTCCGGCACGTCGCTGGTCAGGAATTCGTCGATGTTCTCGCTGGTGATGCCGAATTCTTCCGCCTGGATAGTGGCGTAGATGACCCAGCGGACGATGTCGGCGAACTGGGCGTCGCTCTGCGGCGTCACCGGAGCCAGGGGCTCCTTGCTGAGGGTGACTTCCAGGATGTAATGCGCACCCGGGTCTTCGGCGGTGGACTTATAGGCGAGCAGACCGCTCTTGTCGGTCGTGAAGGCGTCGCAGCGCCCGCTCAGGTAGCCTTCCCAGGTCGAGGCGGCGTCGGCGAAGACCTGCGGCGTGTAGTTCAGACCGCGCTGATCGAAGGAGTCGGCGAGGTTGAGTTCGGTCGTCGTGCCGCTCTGAACGCAGATCGACGCGCCGTCCAGCGCTTCGATCTGGGTGATGCCGCTCTCGGTGCTGACCATCAAGCCCTGACCATCATAGAAAGTGACCGGCGCGAAGGTCGCGCCCCAGGTGGTGTCACGGCTGACCGTCATGGTGGTGTTGCGCGACATCAGGTCCACTTCGCCGGACTGAATGGCAGCCTGGCGTTCGCCCGCCTGCAGGGGACGGTAGGAGACGGCGTTGGCATCGCCCAGGATGGCGGCGGCGACAGCGCGGCAGAAGTCCACGTCGAAGCCTTCATATTCACCGGCGTCGTTGACGGCAGCGAAGCCCGCCAGACCCGTGTTCACGCCGCAGACCAGTTCGCCGCGGTCGATGATCCGTTGGGTGATCTCGCCCAGGGCGACCGGGGCAGCATCCTGCGCCAGGACAGCGCCCGTCGCCGTCAGGGCGACCATCAGGACGAGAAACAGCAAGGCAAACCGCTTCTTCATCGTAAAATGCTCCTTATTGTTGGAATTGTAAAACGAACTTACGAAAACCCTTGTGGAGAACATGGCATGGGCGCAGGTGGACTGCATTGGCACTTTCCACCAGGCACATTGCAACATTTGGGCAGTTTAGCGTAATACACGGGGGTTGTCAAAAGGCGGGCAATCCGGATTCAGGCGCAGACATGGTGGACCTCTCCTGGTGATTGCCATCTGTCATGAGTGTAACGCACAACGCGCTCCACGCGCTTTGCGCCTCTTTGCCGCGCGCGCGCTTTGCGTTACAGTTTTCGCCATCATGTCTGACCTGTGCCCGCTCCTCTCCCTTTCCCATGCCAGCAAATCCTACGGCGGCAGCCCGGCACTGATCGATGCTACCCTCGACCTGCTCCCCGGTGAGGTTCACGCCCTGGTGGGCGAAAACGGCGCGGGCAAAAGCACCCTGATCAAAATCCTCGCCGGCGTGGTCGCGCCCGATCATGCCGAGATCGCCGTCGGCGGCGCGCCGGCTGTCTTCCACAACGCGGCGGACGCCTTCGCGCACGGGCTGCGCTTCATCCATCAGGAACTCAACATCGTGCCGGGGCTTTCGGTGGCGGAGAACATCTTCCTCAGCCAGCCCTACCCCCGCCGCGCCGGCGCGCTGGTCGATTGGGCGCGCCTGAACGCCGCCGCCCGCGCGGCGCTGGCGGCACTGCACATCGATCATATCGACCCGCGCAGCAAGATCGCCCGGCTGAACACCGGCGACCAGATGCTCGTCAAGATCGCCGGCGCCTTCGCCGGGTCGCTCCAGAACGGCGGAGAAACAGGCGGCTCAGCGAAAGACGGGGCGAACCTGTTCGTCATGGACGAGCCGACGGCGGCGCTGACCGGCGCGGAAGCCGATCGGCTGTTCGCCGTCATCGCGCGGTTGAAAGCGCGGGGCTGCGCCGTCCTCTACGTGACGCACCGTTTGGATGAAGTCTTCGCCATTGCCGACCGCGTGACGGTCATGCGCGATGGACGGGTCGTCGCCGTCAAGCCGATCCACCAGACCGACAGCGCCGACCTCATCCGCCTGATGACCGGGCGGGAGATCAGCGGCGTCTACCCCCCGCGCGCCTCACCCTTGAGCAGCGCGCCGCTGCTGCGCATCCATGATCTGCGGACGGCGCACCTAGCAGGAGCCGCTTTTGACCTGCGCGCCGGAGAAATCCTGGGCGTCGCCGGGCTGACCGGCTCTGGACGGTCGGAGCTGCTGCGGGCGCTGGTCGGGGCGGACCGGCTGAGCGGCGGAGAAATCACCCTGAACGGAAGCGCCGCCCCGGAGTCCGCCGGCGCGAAAGGCAGGGACCTGCACATCACAGCCGCTTCCCGCTGGAACCCGACCGCCGCCTGGCGCAGCGGCATCGCCTACGTGCCGGAAGAACGTCGGACGCAGGGTCTCATCCTCTCGCGCATGATCCGCGACAACGTGACCCTGCCGCACCTCAGCGCGCTCAGCGGCGGCGGCGTGGCGCTGCAGCGCGGGCGCG
>JABWBO010000164.1 GCA_013360465.1 Anaerolineae bacterium
CGGATTTATTTTCACGCCTCTGGCAGCGTTTCTCCCGCTTAGGCGGCATTCGCCCTGCTCCTCCTACTTCCCCTGCCGCATAATTGGCACGGGTATTGTCATCGACTCCAGTCGTTGGTTATTCGCGCGACTGAAATCACTCGCCATTTTTCCACTCCAACGAGTGGATTGATAGCCGCACCATGCACTCAGCAACGCGGCAAGCGACAAGATAACGGCTTTGCTGATATCTAAGCTAAGCTCAATTTTTCTCAAACGCCCTGAACTTGTTAACTGATCAACTGGAGACACTTCAGCGACTTCCAATTCATGCTCGGCGTTCTCAGATTGAATCGTCATCCTCAGCCGGTCTCCCCACCCGACTTACTTTGCACAATTAGCCGCGAGGTATGGGCTGTTCACGATTACCTAATCGCCCGCGTGCAGAATGAATGGGAAGTAGCTCAACTGGAGGTCATCGGCGCAGCTTGTTTCCGGCATCCGGCTTGGATCGAGAATGAATGCCGCCGCAACCGCGGGCCCGCAGTCAAACTGCGCAGTCGCCGCATGAGGGTAATAGGCAAACGTGATGAAGAAGGCATTTTCCAGACCTGCGTAGGCGGCTTCTCCCCACTCGACAGGGGTCTCCGGGTCGATTGAACCGTTGGAAACGAGGATCGGCAGATTCGTACTGACCGGCGGGCGCAGGGTGGCGTCCTGCGGGGTCAGTCCCCAGACCGTACAGGCGACTATCTGATTGACGGAAACGTCCACTTTGGTGATCAAGTCCGGGACTTCAAAAGATCGATAGCTCGCAAAGGTGGACTCCAGATCGAACGAACCGTAACGGTCATTGCAGCCGATGATGTCCAGCATGAGCGGATTGGACAAGCTGATCGTCGGTCGAATTTCTTCGAGCAAACGATAGGTCGCCGCGATGTCGTCATCTGACATCAATCCGACAAGCACGCCCGTCGGGTCGAAGGATGCGCCAAATGCCGCCAGACTCTCGCGGGTGTGATCAGCAGCCAGCAGCACATCCACGACCGCAGGGAAGAAGGTCGCTGTCACAGTGTCCATCTGTGTAATGCCGAGGCGCACATTCTGAATGAAGACTTCCGGCAGCGGTCGTTCGCCGGATAGCGCGGCGCTGGCGCGCTGACTCAGGCGTCGGAGTTCGTCAATCTGGTCTGCGAGATCACGAGCGTTCCCCGCCAATGCTCCGGCGCTGGTGGTGAAGCTGCCAAAAGGCTCATTCGCCTGAACGTTCGTGGCTGTCTCTGGTATAGGCGGCAGCGTGCCATCGCGCAGCCCCACGAAGGTCGTCGTGATGCCCTGTTCCAGCTCATCGATCATGAGCGGGAAGTACTGCGCTCCAATGCCGATTACGCTCCCTGTAGCACCGTCCTGGCTGTAGTTCAATCCATTGACCAACACGCGCCGCAAGTCGTCGAATGCAATTCCCTCATCACCTACAGTTAGCGGGTCAGACTCGATTCGCAGCAGCAGATCGACGGCACGCTGGCGGATATTCGGAAAGGCTGTCCCGCACGCCGCATCTGCTTCGCAGTCTTCAAAAACGCGCAGGATATTGTAAGCGTTGACATATGCCTGACCACCGCGCGTATCGACATTCGGCGGCACGACCCCGTCAATGATTCCGCTGCGCAGCGATGGCAGGGATGCGCCGGGGTTTTCGTCGTAATAGCGGAATAACTCCAGCGCCACATTCGTCCCATACGAAATGCCATATATGTTGTAGGCTTCGTACCCAAACGTCCTCATCATCGCAATGAGATCGCGGACGCTGTTCGCCGTACTGTACTGGCTCAGATCAAAGCCCTGCGCCTCAAAATAGGGGCGGCAGTTGACCGCTGCTGCAAACCCTGAGAGGCTGCGCGCACCTTCCAGCAGCGCCTGTATCTCCGGGTCAGCGCTGGTGGGCAGCGGTGGCAGGGAGAGATTGTCGGGAAGCGGCGCACTCGCCACTTCGGTTGGGCAAAACAGCGGCGTACCGAATGCAGTCCCGCGTTGGTCGTAGATAATCACATCGCGATAACGACGGATCTCCTGAAAGACCTCGGCGAGGAATGGCACATGGACGAGGGCAGATACGCCGGGACCCCCTTCAAGATAGATCACTGGATCAGGGAACGGCGCGATGCTCTGTGCCTTCAGCACCACGTAGTTCAGCGTAATGCTGCGGCCATCTTGCTGCTGCCAGTTTTCCGGCACGGTCAGTTCGCCGCATAAGGCGGTCTGACCAATCACCTCGTCGGGCGGCAAGGCGAACGGACAATCGGTCGGTGTGTCTGAAACTAGCATCACTTCCTGAGCAGTTGCCATCGAGGACATGAATAGAAAGCCGATGATCACGAGAACGAGCGTATAGCGAGCCATTGTTTTATCCTGATAACACTTCATCCGGCGGGTGCGCAGCCCGCCCGGATAGGGCTACTGAGAGCCGCTCAGTTGTTGGGCAACAGCGGGCAGGCTGATGAAGACACTATCCCATGTGGGTGTAATGCCGAGCACATGACCGATGTGAAACACGCCGAGTCCAGTAAAGGCTTCCGAGCTGTTCGCCCAAGTCACGATCACCGTGTCGGTCTGCGGGTGGTAGCCCAGATCGCTTTCCGTGCCGAGCGTCTGCCCGCCATGCCCGAGGAAGCCCGCCTTGTAATAGCCGCCATGCATGTAATAGAAGTCATCGCTTTCGGCGTTGTAGCCGGGCGCAGCGCGGGTCATCATCGCCGCGAGCGTCTCCGGGTGCTGGTAGAGAGTACCGGAATAGTATGCGCGCAGGAACACCGCCATGTCTTCCGGGGTCGAAATGGCGTTTCCAGCCGACCATGCTTGGCTGAAATTCCAGCCTGATGTGTCGATCGTGAACGGCGATACGAGATACTGCCTCGCTAAACCCAATTCCGCCGAGGGGAAATCCTCCACCAGCACGGTATGTGCCAGCCCCAGCCGGTTGATGATGCGCTCCGTCACGGCGTTGATATAGCTCTGTCCTGTCACTTGTTCGATGATCTGACCGAGCATGATGTAGCCGGTGTTCGAGTATGCCCACTGTGCTGGTGTTCCCGACTCGAACAGGAGCGGTTGGACGGCAGCCATCGCGACCAGTTCTTCCGACGTGAATGCCTCTGTGAGGGCACTCCAGTCGCCAGCCTCATAACGCCCACCGAGAGTCCTTGGGTCTTGCGAGTTCAGGTAGTCGGGCAGACCGCTGGTATGCGACAGCAGCATGTCAATCGTGATCGCCTCCCCGCCGTCCCACAGCGCGATCTCGTCCGGCAGGTATTGGCTGACCAGATCGCTGGTCGAAAGCAGTCCTTCTTCTTGAAGCTGGTAGATCACCGCCGCCGTGAACATCTTGGTATTGCTGCCGATGGGGAACGGCGTTTCCGGGTCAAGGAGCGCGCAGCTTCCGATGTCACTTACGCCGATAGCACGGTAATAGCGTCCTTCGGGCGAATCGATGAAGATGACTGCGCCGGGAGCGGGCGGTTTCGATCCGGCAGCGCTCAGGAGCGGCACAGTGTCGGAAGGCAGCATCACCATTTGATTCAGCATGAGGTCGAGCGCCTGCGTGGTAGCATCTTCGGGGAGTTCGTCCAGCGCGGTGATAGTCAGGGCGTTTTCGCCGCACAGGGTGTCAATGCCGATGGATTCGGCGGCTTCCTGCGCAGTCACCATCACTAAAGGAAAGGCGAGGATGAGCATGGCAAGAATTGCACGTTTCACGAACCGGTTCCTTTCGTTAAGCTTGGTCTGCATTGAAGCTGGTGACTGACGGGACACGTTCACTCATCCAAACTGGTGATAAACTGAAATCCCTCCAGCAACGTCGCCGCGCAGCTCTCATCGAGACTATCGAGACTCGATGGATCAGCGACGAAATCCGCCAGCAGCTCATTGGCGCAGGGGATATTCGGCACTTGAACATGGGCGCCAGTCGGAAACACGATGACTCGGGAGTTCGGAAGACGGTCGGCAACTTCCTGGTTGCGCGCCGTCGGAGTCCGGGTATCCAGTCCGCCGCTGAAGAGCAACGTCGGTATATCGCGGCTGACATCCACATCCGATGATTCGGGAAGCTGCTGAACGTTGATTACGGAACATCCAGTCCGGAAAATGGCAGCTTCTCCCCTACCTGCGGCGATAGCCAGCTCACTTACACCTTCGGAATCGGCTTCGGAATCCGCAAAAACCGGGTCGTCCGAACAGACTATCGAAAGCTGCATGAGCAGCGCCGAATTGCTGCTTGCACCCTGCGATTGCAGGATATTTGTAGCTTTCGTCAGCCCAACAACCTCGAGATTGCCTTCAGCGAGCTGATGGATTGTCAGCGGGAGCAAAAAATTGTGTAACAAGTCGAAGTTTCCTGCCAGATAGATCGCGACATCGCCCAGCCCGATGTTGAAACTCAAACTGACATCAGGGTTTTCCGGGTCCTGAAAGGTATAGGCGATGGGACCGGCACTAAACTGCGCGGCAATGGCATCGATCGACGTGTGCAGATCGCCGAATGCTGCCGCGCAATCGGGTCTCTCTGCACACATGGTCGCAACAGTATCCAGCGCGGATTGAAACGACTGTGCACGGTCCTGTACCCAGCTTGTCTTCGACAAGGGATTCGCCCCGTCAAGGATCACCGCCTCCAGAATGTCGGGGTGGTCACGCATGACAAACTGACCGAGCTGCGCGCCATACGACTCGCCGTAGTAGATGATCCGGTCATAGCCCAGCGCTTCAGCGACCGAGACGACATCCGCCGCGCTCGCTTCGCTGTTGAAAGCGTTGAAGTCAACGCCGTCGGCTTCGTGTCGAGCGACACATGCACTCAGGGTGTCGGCGAAGAGCGCCTCGCTTGCGTCCTGATCGAGTTGTTGTTCATAACCGATGTACGCGAGTCCGCCAATCTCTGGGCAGGTCAGAAACGGCGTGGAGAACTCTGTCCCACGCTGAGTCATGAAGATGATGTCGTGGTTCTGGAGGATTCTCGCAAAAGGGGTCACTCCTGCGGATGGATCAGCGCCAACGCCCAGCAAAGTTGGAATGACACTGAGCGGCGTGGCAATCGACTCACCCGGTCCACCCAGCAGCATGAAAAGCGGCGTTCCGGGGGTATCGCTGGACGTATTAAGCCTTACGATCCCCAACTGCAGCTCACGAATGCTCTCACCAGTATAGAAATCCGGCACGCCGACATACCCGCAGTCGTAGTCGATCTCTGCGGGAAGCGGCACAAAACAGTTCTCCACCGGTTCAAACTGCGGGGTGAAGGCATCCTGTGCCAGAACAGACAGGGTAGAGTTAAGCAGAACGAAGATAGTGAGAATGACGAGTTTCCGCACGTTCATGTCCTTTCAATGACGGATAATCAACTTGAACTCAGTGGCAGCGCCTTTGAGCGTAGCTCGCTGCAAAATCACTACTCGACCTCGACCAGTTCACCGTTCACGGTGATGGTGTAGTCCGGGTTGGGCAGCGTGCCGAGCGATAGGCGCTGCGTGATCGGCGCTAAGTCCATCGTGCAGGCAGCAGGCTGTGATGTATCGCGGTAGATCTCGATGTTGAAGGCGTTGTCCGTGTTGGTGATGCGCGTCCGCAGTGGCGCGGGGCAAACGGACGATCCCGCCGCTTGGACGCTCAGGTTCACAAGCGGAGTCGGCGTGATCATCTCGAACACCGTCACATCGTTGACGACCAGCGGCATGATGTTCTCGTTATCGAACTCAGCTTCAGCAGTCGCGCACACGTCCTGCGCGCCGAGGATCGGGTCATCGCGCCGGACGTTCAGAATTCGGTCGTAAGTCCGCGCCAGCGGATAGACGATGGCAAACTCAATATCGGAAATCTCAACCTCTTCCCCGTCCGCGACCGCTGGCTGGTAGGCATAGACTTCGACGCCTGTACCGGGTTCCGCGTCAAAACTGACTTCGGCAGAGAAGGTACCGCTGCCGCCAACGTCCTCGGTCTGCACGGTCGCGAAGGTTTCCGCGAGAACATCCTTGCTAGCAAAGTCGCGGACTTCGATCACGAGGTTGTTCTCGAAAGCGCCGCCTGCCATCCCTTCGACTTGCATCAAGAAGCTCGGCACGCCTTCGCCAAAGCGCGGGCTGGTGAGTTCGACATAACGCAGCCCGAACTCGGCATTGGCGTTCAAACGTATGTCATCATAGGCGACGGTTGAGCCATCCTCTGGCGATTCGGAGTAGACGCGGATGAAAATCGGCGTCACTTCCGCCAGTTCACCCAGATCGATGTCCAGCGACCAAGTGCCAACAGCATCGACTGCTTCGGTTTGCAGCACTGTCGTCCCCGTAAAGAGCACGTCGCCGCCGAACTGCGAGACTTCGACGATCACGTTGCCCTCAAATAAGCCCGCGCCCGTCCCGGAGACGGTAAAGGCGCTGCCCACTGCGCTGTAGTCGGCGGGGGAGTCGATGTGGATGAAGATTGCTGGTTGTTCGGTATCGTGTTCGATGACAATCAAGCCCCAGTCGCAGACCTGAAACGATAGGGTGCGCGGGTCTTCCGGCTGTTCATCCGACTGAGCGGCGGCGGTGAACACCGCCAAGAATACTAGTAGAAACGTGAACAAAGAACGTTTGAGCATAGGGTTAATCTCCAAATACGGGTTATGCGCGGCGCAGCAGGCGCACCACCGCGATAATGATGATTGCGCCGATCATCGCGGTCAGGATATGACCGAGACTTAGCCCGGTTTCCACCGACTGAACGCCCGGAACCAGCGTCAGCACGAAGCCGCCGACGAAGCTGCCGATAATGCCAAGGATGATGTTCGTAATCAGTCCCTGACGACTCTTCATGACGATGCCCGCCAACCATCCAGCGACAGCGCCGACGATCAACCAGACGATAATGTTGCCGATCATGAGCGATTCCTTTCCAACGAAGCAGGATGTGCAATACTCAAGTACGGTGAAACGAGCAAACTCTAACCTGTAGGTTTTCTTGTAGCGTCCGACGATAGTACAGTAAACGGTTAGACTGTCGTCTAGTTCCGTTATACACAAGAGGTGCAAACGCGCGGATGAGCGATATTCTCATCATCGGCAATGATTACGAAGATATCCAGTTCCTGAGCACAGCTTTGCGCGAGCAGGATTTCGGCGTGCGGGTTGCGCGCAGTGCTGCCAGCGGGCTACGCGCGGCACACGCTCTTGTGCCTGATCTTGTACTACTCGATGTGATGCTGCCGGATCAAGATGGTTTTCATACCTGTCAGCAGCTTCATGCCGCGCCTAAGCTCACGGAAGTCCCGGTGATTTTCGTCAGCGCGCTGCACGACGCGACCCTGAAGGCGCAGGCATTTGAAACGGGCGGTGAGGACTTCATCACCAAACCGTATCACGCAAGAGAGGTGATCGTGCGCGTGCAGCATCAGCTTGACCTAGTTCGGCTGCGGCAGCACATCCGTGAGACTGCTCGCCTGAAGGAGCGCCAGCATATCGCCAGAGAACTGCATGATTCGGTCAGCCAAACCCTGTTCGTCTTGAATGCGTCGGTGCAGTCCTTGATGATTGGCACAACTGCGCTGCCAGCCGATACACAAGAACAGCTTCACGATATCCTCATGCTCTCGCAGTCGGCGCTGGCGGAGATGCGGACGCTGCTCTATGAACTCCGCTCGCGACAGATCGAAGAAACGCCGCTGCACCAGCTCCTGCACCAGCTTGCGGATTCGTTCCGAATGCGGATTGCCGGGGAGCTGGTGGTCGTTGCCGACGAAGGGCAGTTGCCCAATGACATCAAACTTGGGTTTTACCGGGTGGCGCAGGAAGCCTTGAATAACGCTGCCAAGCACGCGCGAGCGCAGCATGTGACGATC
>JABWBO010000040.1 GCA_013360465.1 Anaerolineae bacterium
CGGTCCGCTGAAGGGACCGAAAGACCGGATAATTCGCCGTTGTTCCGCCCTTTGAATGGGCGGGTCCTTGCCTAGCCGACGGGTTTTAACCCTCGGCGGACTGCGCTGTCCGGTCCGCTGAAGGGACCGAAAGACCGGATAATTCGCCGTTGTTCCGCCCTTTGAATGGGCGGGTCCCTGCCGAGCCGAGGGGTTTCAACCCTCGGCGGACTGCGCTGTCCGGTCCGCTGAAGGGACCGAAAGACCGGATGGTTCGCCGCTGTTCCGCCCTTTCAATGGGCGGGTCCTTGCCTAGCCGAGGGGTTTCAACCCTCGGTGGTCTCCGTCATTCCCCGGTGAAGTACAGCGCCGCGACCATCAGCGCCGCGAAGCCGAAGCTGATCGCCGCCAGTGTCGTTTCTCCGCCGGTGTAAAAGATCGCCGCCGCGATCAAACCGCTGCCGAACAGCACCGCCCGCGTCGTGCGCCGCTCCTGCGCCTCGAGGCGCGCAAACTGCCGCTGAAAGGTCGTCGTCGGTTCGATGCGCACCTTCAGGTCGCCCCGTTCCAGCTTGGTGACGATCTCGCGCGCGTCGCCGGAGGGAGCCAGCCCGCCGAGGATCGCCTGTCCGATGTTCATCAGCGCCTTCGCCCCGGTGTTGTTGAACAGCCCTTGCAGCACCGTCGAGCCGAACAGCGTCGAGAGCAGATCGGGTTCGCCGCTGGTCGAAGGGCTGCGCATGGCGATCAGCCGGGTGGTGTAAGGCTGCATCTCGCTCCAGGGGTTGAAGTTGGAATCCAGATGCGTCGCCAGCCCGCTCAGGATGCCGATGGTCCGCCCCAGGTAGATGAAATCCTGGGGGACCTGGAAGGGCATGGCGAACAGCAGATCGTTGAACTGCCCGCCGATCTGCGCCATGCTGTCGAAGCTCATGTCGCGCATCTGGTTCATCGACATGCCCCACACCTGGTCGAAGACCATGCGCGTCGCCTCTTCCAGCCGGTCTTTATCCGCCCCTGGTAGCAGGAAGCCAAGTTCGCTGTAGCTTTCGATCAGCTTGCGGGCGTCGCGCGTCACCACCGCCGCCATCGTGCCGATCAAGCCGTCCACGATCTGCTGCGTCAGCGTGCCGATCATGCCGAAGTCGATGAAGATCAGGTAGAAGGGACGCCCCTGAATGCGCCCCGCCTGCTGCCTGTACGCCTGGCTGTCTTCCGGCAGGGGATAGACGAACAGGTTGCCGGGGTGCGGGTCGGCGTGGAAGAAGCGCTCCTCGAAGATCTGCGTCAGATAGGTGTCCATCAGCCGGCGGGCGACTTCCAGACGGCTGATGCCCGCCTTTTCCAGCGCCGTATAGTCGTCCAGCTTGATCGCCGTCACGTCCTCCATGACCAGCACACAGTCGCTGGAATGCTCGGCGTAGACGGCGGGGATGTAGACGCCCAGATCATCGGCGAAGAGCTGGGCGAAGCGGGTGGCGTTGTAAGCTTCGTGCTTGTAGGACAGTTCTTCCAGCAGCACGCGCCCGAACTCGTCGATCAGCGCGACGGCGTCCATGCGCCGCCGGATGAAACGGAAGCGGTTGGCGATGCGCGCCACGACGAACATGGCGGCGAGGTCGGTGTGGCAGATCGCCGCGATGCCGGGGCGCTGCACCTTGACCACCACCTTGTCGCCGTTGTGCAGGCGGGCGCGGTGTACCTGACCGAGCGACGCCGCCGCAATCGCCGTGTCGTCGAACCAGCTGAAGCGGCGGGTGATGTCGCCCAGCTCGCGGCGCAGGATGCTGCGAATCTCGCTGACCGGCACGCCCGGCACTTCGTCGCGCAGCGACGCCAGCTCGGCGATCACCTCTTCGGGCAGAATATCGCCGCGCGTCGAGACGAACTGCCCCGCCTTGATCATCACGCCGCCCAGGTCGATGGCGAAATTGCGGAAGGAGCGGGCATAGCCGCGCCAGCGCTGGAGGTTGCCGCGTTCGACCATCTCTGGGAAGTAGCGCGACAGGATGATGTGCCAGAAGACGGTCTGCACGAACAGCCAGGCGAAGTAGACCACCACGCGGGCGAAGCGCAGGGTCAGCGCCAGGGAACGCGGACGTCTGGCGATGACCTCGCGGACGCTCGGCGGACTTGCTTCGGCGGGCGGCGGCGGGGGCGGCAGAATTGGCTGGATCGCCATCGTCGGTGCCGAATCGTCGCCCAGCCGCCCCAGGAATTCCGGTTCGCCGTTTTCGGCAGGCATATCGAAGATCGGCGCAGCGGACGAACCGCCGCCGTTCGGAGGGATGTCGGGAGTATGCTCCCGCACGCCGTTCGCCGCAGACCCGTTCATAGGCGGCGGCACATTCGCCGGCTCATTTGCCGACCCTGGCGAAGGTGATGTTGAGGGCAGCGTGTTCGAATTTGGCATCCTCGATTTCCAGGTCCCATAAGCTGTAGGGCAGGACGATATTGCGGCGGTACGGACCCACGCGCAGCGTCAGCTCATCGCGCGAGCGGTACAGGTCGAGGTCTTCTTTATCGGCGAAGGGGAGCGGCACGCTCAGTGTATAGATGCCGTTCGCCTCCCTGATCTGATGGGTCGTGCCGTCGAACTGCTTCTTTTCCGGGTGACGGTCGGTGTAGAGGGCGTTCCCCAGCCGGCGCAGTCCTTCCAGCCCGGTGATCTCCTGCGAAAACATCGGCGCGCTGAACATCGGCAGTTCGCCGAAGGCTTCGCGGATGTAGGCGATGTTGTCGCGCTGGTTGCGCTTCCACATCTCGAAATATGGATCGGTCACTTCATCCGGGATGACCCGGTTGCAGATGATCGAATCGACGGCGTAGCCGTACAGGTTGAGATAGGTATAGGTGCGCTGCGTCTCTTTGATGACCATGCGCTCCGGGTTGACCACCAGCCGCACGCTGGCGACCTCCGGGTCGGTGAGCAGGCGGCGCACCTTGTCGAGCGTCTCGAAGAGCTGATCAACCTGGTTCCAGGCATCATCGGCGGGGATAGAGTCGCCGGCGCGCCCCAGCACCTTGCCGATCGGGCGCAGGATGCGCGCCGCGCCGCGCGTGATGCTCATGATCTTCTCGAACCACCAGCGGGTGACGTCCGGCAGGCTGAGCAGGCGCAGCGTCTCGGCGGTCGGCGCGGCGTCCACGACCAGCACGTCGTACTCGTTTTCGACGAAGTACTGGTTGATCCACAGCAGGTGCGCGCCTTCTTCCAAGCCGGGCAGGATCGTCACCTCTTCGGCGACGATGTCCTCGACGCCCTGGCGGGCGAAGAGCGAGGTCATGTACTGCTGGATGCGTCCCCAGTACTTATCCATCGAATAGCGGGCGTCTACCTCCTGCGCCCACAGATTGTCGCGTATTTGTATCGGTTCAGGACCGATCTCGGCTTCGAGCGAATCGCCCAGGCTGTGCGCCGTATCGGTGCTGATGACGATGGTCTTGAGTCCCTGTTCTGCACAGCGCAGCGCAGTCGCGGCGGAAACGCTGGTCTTGCCGACGCCGCCCTTGCCGGTATGCACGATGACACGCATGGTGTTATCCCTTTGCCGCGTTACAACCAGTATACAATGCCAGTGAGTGCTCTCCCTTTAACATTCATGTACGGCTCAGATGGCGGGCGGGTTGCAGAGAGGAGACATATGAGAATCCGCAGTCAGGAACTGGCGCAGATATCGTCGCGATGCTTCGGGCAATAGATCCTATCGAGTTCGTTGATCCGCACCTAGATGACCCGGTCGAGTGGGGGAAAGCGCAGCGGCGAAAACGAGCGGATCGGCTAAGGCTGGGGCTGGATGAAGCGGAATGATCACGGCGATCCTGGATACGACGGTCATTCTGCACCTTTTCCGCAAATATCCTCCTGCCCTGAACTGGCTCGACAACCAACAGCACTATGGCATTGCCTCAATCACTTGGCTGGCATTGCCTACAGGTTGAATCTGCCTTTGTACACGCACAACCTGAAGGATATGTCTCCGCTGCTCGGCTCGCTCGCGCTTCAACCCTACACCTAGCGAAGGTTATTCACCCTTCGCCCAGCAGCTGCACTGTGCTGGTCTTCAGATCGAAGTACGCCGGGACGATCTTCAACTGCCCCTTCGCCGCTGCCTCCGCCAGGATAGCGCTGTCGTGAATCAGCCGCTCGGCGGTGTGGATGGCGTTGGCGTGGGTGGCGTTCAGGACCGGGTCTCCGGCAGCGCCGCGCACGCTGGCGACCACCGGCTGCAAAGCCTCGGCGATGGCGCGGATGTTCCCCGGCAGGCTTTGCCCTTTGACCGCCGAGGTGACCGCCCCGCACTGGGCATGTCCCATCACCACCACCAGCGGCACGCGCAGCACATGCACGGCGAATTCGAGGCTGCCGAGGATCAGCGGGTCGATGACGTGACCGGCGGTGCGCACGATGAACAGATCCCCCAAACCCTGGTCGAAGATCAGTTCCGAGGGCACACGCGAATCGGAACAGCTGAGGATGGCGGCGAAAGGATACTGCCCGTCCAGGAGCGCCTGCCGCTGCACCCGATTCTGGCGGGGATAGAGCTGGCGCATGGCGACGTAGCGCCGGTTGCCCGCCAGCAGTTCTTCCAGCGCCTCATCGGCTGAAAGGCTCCGCATCGAAAACCTCCTTATCAGTAGAGGCGGATGTCGGCGGTCTCGTCGGCGACCTTCTGCCGCAGCGCCCGGTAGAAATCGCCCGCCGAAAGGTAGCGGTCCTCCGGCGACTTGGACAGGGCGCGCATCAGCGCCAGCGCCACCTGTGGCGGCAGGTCCGGCTCGAACTGGCGCACGTCCGGCGCGGGCTGGCGCAGATGGGCGAAGAGGATCTGTCCGGGGTTGCCCCTGAAGGGACGCAGCCCGGTCAGCATCTCGAAGATGATCACCGCCAGCGCATAGACATCCGACGCCGGGCTGACCGCGCCGGAAGACTGAATCTGCTCTGGAGCCATGTAGTCGATGGTTCCCATCGTGCCGCCGCCGGTCACCTGCACGCTTTCCGCCTTGGCGATGCCGAAATCCATCAACATGGCGCGGAAAGAGCCATCAGCGGCGGGGGTGGTCAGCATGATGTTGGACGGCTTCAGATCGCGATGGATGACGCCGCGCTGATGCACATAGTCGAGCGCCGCAGCCATGTCGCGCGTCACCGCCTGGGCGACAGCCGGCGTCAGCTTGCCCCTGCTTTCCAGCGCCCGCCGCAGGGTCTCGCCTTCTACGTATTGCAGGACCATGTAGCGCTGATCTTCGACTTCGCCGTGCTGGATGAAGCGCACGATGTGCGGGTGATTCAGGCTTTCGAGGATGTCCACCTCGCGGTCGAAGCGCATACGCACCTCGGCGTCGGCGCTGCTGGGCATGACTTTGATGGCGGCGATCTGCCCCGCGCAGAAGCCTTTATAGACCTCGCTGGTCGCGCCGCGCCCGATGAAGTCCAGAAGCTCCCAGCGGTCAATATGCGTCCCCGTCAGCCGTCCCGGCTGAGTCACGACGGGGCGCGGCGCGCGCGCATAGGTCTCGACGGAGTAGCGCAGATCGTACAGCCGCCGGTCGATTTGCGCCTGAATCAGGCGGCGCAGCGGGTTGAAGGCGGCGGCGAGTACCACCACCAGCAGCCCGAAAGCGAGCGGAGTGCGGAAGAGATCGCCCCCGCTGATGATCAGCAGCAGCGCCAGCAGCGCGGCGATGCCAACCATGCCGTAGCCCAACGACCGGTTGATAGTGAAATCGACCCCCCACAGGTTGCGTTTCAGCACGGCGTTCACCAGCGCCAGCGCGCTGACCGCCACCGGCAGGAAGATCAGCAGGATGGGATAGACCATGCGATAGACCATGCGCAGCATCGGGTGTTCGACCAGCGTCGGGGTGAGCAGGGGATCGATGATGAAGAGCAGCAGGAGCGACAGCATCACCAGCGACATGCCGCTGACCACCCACTTGATCTGCTGCCTCTGGACCTGCGTCAGATAGTAACGGTAGCGGTAAAGCTGCGTCCCCAAACCGAGCAGCGTCCAGAGCGTCAGCGCCATCGTGTAGGGCGTGGCGATCAGCATCGTGTCGTTCAGGCTCAGGCGCAGCGCTGTGTCGGCGAGGATCAGCACCGGAATCGGGATCAGGAAGAGCGCCGTCCAGCGTGGATAGAAGCGCCCATCCGGGAAGACCAGCAGCAGCCAGTTGGCGCAGAAGGCGAACAGCACGCCGTTGAGAGTGATCACCGCAACTGCCGGCGGAAAATCGCGGACGAAGAGGATGCCGGTGTTTAGATTCAGCGTCCCGAACAGCACCAGCACCGCCCCGGTGAGCATCGCCAGCCAGTCGTGCGGGCGCTGCCACAGCAGCAAGAAGGCGACGATCAGGGCGATCAGGATGTAGATGATCTGCGCGACGATGATCCACAGCGCGAAGACGACGGGCGACCAGCCCAGCGCCGCCAGTGGTTCGCTGAACAGCACGACGGCGCTGCGCGTCTGCATGGCAAAGGTCACCGGCATACTGAAGAAGGTGGTGGTCAGCGCGATGCCGATGACCACCGCCCAGCTCAGGCGGATCGCAAAGCGCGCCAGTGGATTGAAGCGTTCTAACGACTGAGTATCTGTCGCCGACGAACTTCGCATCATGTCTGATTTGCCGCTGCCAGGACCAGGGTCTCGATGGCTGCATTGTGATGGATCACGGCGAAAGTTGCAAGCTTTTCCCTATTGCAAGCCGAATCGTAACGCGGAAAATTGGGACTTTGGGTTATAACGGTTGAAGAATAGGAGTCATCGCTGCAATGTCATCGTACAAGTTTCAACAGCTCATCGACGGCGCATGGAGAGACGCAGTCGGTGGGGCTGCCTGGGAGCTGGTCAACCCGGCGACGGAAGAGATCATCGCGGAAATCCCCTTCGGCGACGCCCGCGACGCCGAAGCCGCGCTGGATGCCGCCGCCCGCGCCTTCCCCGCCTGGGCGCAGCTCACGCCTTACGACCGCGCCCCTTATTTGTTCCGCGCCGCCGCCTGGATACGCGAACACCACGAGGACCTCGCCCGCATCAGCAGTGAAGAGTGCGGCAAACCGCTTCGCGAGGCGCGCGGCGAATGGACGACTGCCGCCAATTCGTTTGAGTGGTTCGCCGAAGAAGCCAAGCGCGCGCATGGGCGCGTCGTGCCGTCGCGCCGCGCCGACCGCCGCCTGCTGGTGGTGCATCAGCCGGTCGGAGTAGTGGGGACGATCACCGCCTGGAATTTCCCGGTCTACAACCCGGTGCGCGCCTGGTCGGCGGCGCTGGCGGCGGGCTGCACCGTCGTCGGTCGCCCGTCGGAATACACCCCGCGCTCGGCGATGCTGCTGGGGCAGGCGCTCGTCGAGGCGGGCATCCCGGCGGGGGTGATCAACGTCATCAACGGCGACCCGTCCTCGATGGGCGAAGCCATGCTGCGCGACCCGCGCTGTCGTAAGATCGCCTTCACCGGCAGCACCCGTGTCGGCAAGCTGCTGATGGACGGCGCATCGCAGACCGTGACCCGCCTGTCGCTGGAATTGGGCGGCAACGCGCCGGTCCTGATCTTCCCGGATGTCGATGTCGAGGCGACTGCCCGCGCCGCCGTCGGCAGCAAGATGCGCAACAATGGGCAGGTCTGCATCGCCCCGCAGCGCTTCTTCGTCCACAGCCGCATCGCTGAAGCGTTCATCGAGCGAACCGGCGACCTGGCGGCGAAGCTCAGGCTGGGGGCGGGGCTGGACGAGAGCAGCGATGTCGGTCCGCTGATCAACGCCGTGCAGCGCGACCGCCTCTCCCGCATCGTCGATGCTTCGGTGGAAGCTGGCGCGCAGCTCGTCGCCGGCGGCGCGCGCCCGGTGGAACTGCCGCGCGGCTATTTCTACCAACCGACGATTCTCACCGGCGTCACCCCCGAAATGCCCGCCTATCGCGAGGAATTGTTCGGTCCGGTGATGCCGATCATCCCGTTTGACGACATCGATCATGCGCTGGCGCTGGCGAATGCGACCGAATATGGTCTCGCCGCCTACGTCCATACGCGCAGCCTGAACACCGCCATTCGCGCCTATGAAGGGCTGGAGTTCGGCATGATCGGCGTCAATGAGTGGTTGCCCACCACGCCCGAAATGCCGTTTGGCGGCGTCAAAGCCAGCGGTTTAGGGCGTGAATATGGTTCTGAGGGCTTGCACGAGTATATGGAGACCAAAGCAGTGTATATCGGAGGGATTTGATACCATGATGCACCAACAGCCATTTTCACCGTACCAGCGTCCGCTGCGAGAACAACAGATCCACAATCCGCAGCATGTCCCGCGACCTGTCCACCCACCGGGCATATCCACCCCACGCGAGACCCATTCAGCAGCATCCTCTGCGTCACCTGCGCTACCAAGTGAAGTCCAACCTCACCATCAGGTCATTCTGCCCATTCGGGTCGTCAACATTCAGCCGGAACATTTCGCCGGGCTGGCGCAGGTTCAGCGCCTTGCCTTCCCCACGCTGACCGATGACGAACGATACTCGCCAGAGAAGTACGCCAAGCACATCGAGCTGTTCCCGGAAGGGCAGTTCGTCGCCCTGGCGGAGATCCGCGAAGGCGAGTGGGTGTGCGCCGGTTCGACCAGCACCTTCCGCACCAATTTCGAGTTCGGACAGGGGCATTTCACGTTCATGGACTCCGTCGCCGACGGGTGGCTGACGCACCACAACCCCGAAGGCGCGTGGATTTACGGCGCGGACATCAGCGTGCATCCCAATTTTCGGGGTATGCGTGTCGGTCGCCGTCTGTACGAAGCGCGGCATAAGCTGGTGCAGCGCCTCAACCTGCGCGGCGAGATCGCCGGCGGTATGATCCCCGGTTATGATCGCTACCGTGAACATCTCACGGTTGCGCAGTACGTGCTGCACGTGCATCAGGCGCGGCTGCACGACCCCACCCTGACCATGCAGCTCCGCAACGGGTTTGCGGTGCGCGGCATCCTCTACGATCACATCACCGATCCGCGTTCAGACAACGCCTGCACGCTGATCATCCGAGACAATCCCCACTACCAACCTAAGACGCCTGAGGGTTGACCTCGCCCCACACTCGACGCAGTGCGTCGGAGATGGGGTCGAGTACATCGTTATCCGTCCAGTACCCTAAATGGGACAGCGGATTCCACGATTCCAGAATGCGACCGATGTTGACCGGACGGTCCTGCGTGACCGTATCGCGATATTGATCGTTCAGCGTTTTGATCGGAAAGCCGACCATATCGTCCGCGTCGTAGAAATTGACCCATTCGCCCGTCAGCAACGGGTAATACTGGTTCAGATTGGGCGCGGGCATGCGGATCGGCTTTCCGAAATTGGCGAAACGTAAGCTCCAGATCGCCAGCGGGCTGCCGAGCGTATAGAGCAGCGTCAGCGTCTCGCCCATCTCCAACGGCGTAGGCGGTTGGCTCATCTGCGCCCGCGTCTTTTCCCCGATCATCGGGCGGAACGGATCGACCTGCAGGTCATAGATGAAATTGCTGGCGATGATCGATCCCAGGCTGTGGGCGATGATCGCCAGCGGGGCGCCTGCTCCCGCTTCGCCCGCGAGCAGGCGGAGGGTCTCCGCCAGGACGGCGTGGATGGTGTCGTAGACGGTGCGGTCGCCGCGCACCGGCTGATAGGCGAAGGCGTCGCCCATCAGTTCGACCAAAAAGCGGCGCAGAAACCCCTGGCGCTGTGGACCCCCGGCGGCGGTGCGGCTGAGGAGTTCGTCTTCAACAGCGCGCAGCACCGGCGCCCAGTGTACCCCACGCATGATCAGGTCCGCGCTGATCTGCTCCCCGCATCGCTTGTGCAGTCCGGCGATCATCTTATCGGCAAAGGTCGCGTCCTGACTGCCGATACCGTGAATGATGGCGACGGCGATCTTCTGAGTCATGGCTTCCCCCTTTTTGCGTTCCTCAATTGTGCGCGACAGTCGTCCGCGCCGTGACATCGCGTGCCACTGTCTGTATTGTAGGACGGATCAGGAAGCGGCGGCGAAAAGTGGGCTTTGCCGACGCCCGTTCTGCCTGTTCACGTGGACAAGGATCGGAAGGCATGGCTTAAGCCAGGTCTCGCCTCTTTTCAACGGACGCGCCGGCGTCTCGCCCCTACGACACGTTGGTTGTAGGGGAGACCCGTCGGGTCTCGCGCTCGTCCGCACGTCCGCTCGTGGATTTCTTTCGAGATTTCACTTCAGTACAATCACGCTGATCCCTGTCGGAAAGCCGGAGGACCCGCCCATGACGCTCAGCCTGGACGCCTATCTGGAACGGATCGGACACCGCGCGCCGGTGCGTCCCGATCTGGACACCCTGACGGCGCTGCACCGCGCCCACCTGATCCATATCCCCTACGAGAACCTGGATATTCACCGGGGCGTCCCGCTCAGCCTCGACCTCCCCACCCTCTACCGCAAGATCGTCGCGGACCGGCGCGGCGGCTGGTGTTTCGAGATGAATGGACTGCTCGCCTGGGCGCTCCGCGACATCGGCTTTGATGTGACCCTCCTGGCTTCCAGCGTTGGACGGGGGGCGGCGGATGAGCCGTTCATCGGCGATCACCTGATCCTGCTGGTTCAACTGGATCGCCCCTATCTGGCGGATGTTGGCTTCGGCAACGGACTGTTCGAGCCGATCCCGCTGGCGGAAGGGCGCTATCGCCAGCGGAGTCTGGAGTTTGGTCTGCGGCTGGCGGGCGACCGCTGGTGGTTCGAGAACCAGCCTGATGGCGGAGCGGGCTACGACTTCACCCTGGAGCCGCATACGCTCCCCGACTTCGCCGCCGAGTCGCACCGGCTGCAAACGTCCCCGGCGTCCGGCTTCGTGCGCGCCACCGTCTGCTTTCGTTTCACGCCGGAGGGTCTGCTGACGCTGCGGGGGGCGGTGTTTCGCCGCCTGACTGCCGCCGGGGAGCAGGAACAGATCATCGAGGATGCGGAGTCCTACGCGCGCATCCTCGATGAAGCCTTCGATCTGCGCTTCAGCAGCGGCGACGCCGCCGCCTTGTGGGAGAAAGTCTGGACGCGGCATCTGGCTTGGCGGAAGGCGCAGGGGACCTAGCCGCGTGCCTGCCCAGGTTTCAGCGCCGTGTGAACTTCCACCCCGTCCTGTTATTCGCTCATCTGTGCAATAGAGCGTCCCGATGCGTATAATCGTTAGAGGATGACCTCATCGGTTGGTGCATCAGGGAATTCTCACTTTGAGCAAAAAGAGCGATTTGCCGTTTGGCAGCGAATTCTCCCCATCGCAGATCGATCTCCCCGATATTCTCACGATCATCGAAGTGAGCGAGGGGAGTCCAAAGACGCTTGATAAGGCGATTCTCGACCGTTATTTCAGCCAGCATGGGCGTTCCGAAGGAGATGAATACAATCGCGGAAAACTCGCCTCCAATTGCAGGCTCGGTCTCATCGCCTACCAGATCGTCGATAATCAGGCGCGTTTCACGGTGTTTGGGAAAACACTTCTGTCTATCAGGCATGACGAACAAGCGTTATATAGCACACTCGCCAAACACATCCTGCTGAATCTGAATGGCATGAACCTGATTCAGTGCGTTCTGGATATGACCGCCGCTGGAGAAGAAGTCACCCTCACCACCCTGCGTCAGGGATTGGCTTTGCGGGGAGTTCACTATCCATCGGGGGGGAAACATCCCAGCATTATGCGATTGTGGCTCGCCAAAGCCGGCATATTCCTGGGCGGTAGATGGCAGATTAACGAACTGCGACTGCGGGATGTACTGGGAATCGACCCTGACCAGTTTGAAATACTTGCCGATCTTAGCGCAGAGCAGAGGGCGTTCGTCCGCGCACTCGCCAATACCGGTGTTGAATCGCCGCAGCCGGCAAACGAAATTGCCCGTATGGCGTCCGCCATTTATGGTGTGACATTCCCCGAAAAGAGTCTTCCAAAACGGGTCCTCGACGCCCTGATTTCTGCCGGTTACATCACTGCGGAAAAGACGACATCAGGTCGAGGCGCTAAGCCGTTCCTGGTCGCCCCAACCCCAAAACTCGTCACCGAAATCATCGATCCACTTCTGGAACAGTTGATCAACCAGACCGATCCCAAACTGCGGCGGCTCCTCAAGAAACCGCTTGAGGGAATTTTGGCAGAGATACAATCGGAGGATCGCCATATTTCAGGTCTGGCGCTCGAAGCGCTCGCGTTCAAACTTATGAGGCTGCTAGACATGGAATACTTGGCAACCCGTCTGCGCGGATCTGCAACCGGCGGTGCTGAAGTCGATCTCATCTTCCATTCGGCGCGACTTGTCTATTCCCGATGGCAGATCCAATGCAAAAACACGGCGCGCGTGTCGCTTGACGATGTAGCAAAAGAGGTAGGACTAAGCCAGTTCCTGAAAACCAACGTCATCGTCATCGTGTCGACCGGCGAAATTGGCAGTGAAGCTCGCCGCTATGCGAACAGTATCATGATACAGACGAATCTGGCAGTCGTCATGCTGGATGGCACGGATATTGAACGTGTCACGGTTCAACCCACCAGTATCGTCGGCATTTTTGAGCGGGAAGCTCATGCAGCGATGCGACTCAAGCATCTGGAAATTTGACTGGAGACGCCATGACCGAGCGTGTACCCGGGTTCACGACGTTTTTTGCCACCGCCCTCGGTGAGATGTTGCACGGCAATTCACTTGAGGTGCTTTCTGGTCGGCCGGCTGAGTCAGTTGATCTCGTGGTGACCAGTCCGCCGTTCGGGCTTGTCCGCAAAAAGGAATACGGCAACGTTCACGCGGATGACTATTGCGAATGGTTCCAACCCTTTGCGGAGCAGTTTCACAGAATCCTGAAGACAACCGGCAGCCTGGTCATTGACATAGGCGGCGCGTGGAATGAGGGCGTACCGACGCGCCATCTCTATCACTTCAAGCTGTTGATCATGCTCTGCGAGGCGTATGGCTTTCATCTGGCGCAAGACTTCTATTGGTGGAATCCATCCAAGCTTCCCACGCCCGCCGAATGGGTCACCGTCCGGCGCATCAGGGTCAAGGATGCCATCAACACTATCTGGTGGCTGTCCAAAACCCCCTGGCCCAAGGCAAGCAACCGACGTGTCCTTCAGCCGTACAGCGCCAGCATGATGCAGCTGCTTGCAACCGGCTACAGAGCCAAGCGCCGTCCTTCAGGACACGATATCAGCGACAAATTCGCGAACAACAACGGCGCAGCGATTCCACCGAATCTGATCGCCATCCCGAACACTGAGAGCAACAGCTCCTATATCCGATACTGTCAGGAAAAAGGACTTCCAGTTCACCCCGCTCGCTACCCCTCTGAGATACCGGAATACTTCATTCGCATGCTGACCGATCCAGGAGACATGGTGATCGATCCATTTGGGGGAAGCTGCGTGACAGGCGAAGTATCGGAGCGATTGAAGCGCCGCTGGCAATGCATTGAAATAACCGAGGATTATCTAAAAGGCGCTCTTGGCCGCTTCGAGCGTTACTCCGTTGAGAAACCTGCGCCGGCCCTTGAAAACGAGGCAAACTACTATCGTATCGCGCGCCCAGGTCTGTTATGGAACGGTGAAACCGCTGAACCCTTGCCCGAAGATGGCGGAAAAAGACGCCGAAGTCAGACATCTTTGGAAGCGCCATCTCAAACGGCTGAAGCAGAACTTCGCGCGCGCGCGCCGGCAGATGCCCATGCGCCAGATGGTGTATCAGGTGACGCTCGCCTGAGTCAAAAAGAACTCCCGCTGGAAATGCCCGATCGTCCAGGAGAATCCGGCAGCTCGATCAAGAAGCGCTGAACATCCGAAAACCGTGTATCCTGCCGCAGTCGAGGCGTTGAAATTCACGCTAGACTCTCTGGAAAGTGCAGAGACGGGGAACGTGTGAACTTCCACCCCGTCCCATGATACGTCTCACTGAAGCCGACCGACTCATAGAGCGCGTTGGCGGCGGGGTCGTCGCCGGTATCGACGACGGCGTCGAGCGCGCCCAGCGCCTTCAGACGGTGCAGCCCTTCGAACATCAGCGAGCGCGCCAGCCCGTGCCGCCGGTGCGCCGGATGCGTGCAGACCGGTTCGTAAATGCCCAGACGGTTATCGCCGTCGAACGTGACGCCGACGAACGCCGCGAATGCCCCGTCCGGCGCGACTGCCAGCAGGTCGAGGTCGGCGCGGTAGGAGGGCGCGAGGGTGGAGAAGGTCATGTAGTCCTCGGCGGTGTGAATGGTGCGGTTGAAGGCGGCGTTGAGCAGATCGGCAAGGCGCTGGCAGTCTTCGGCGTCGCCGGCGCGGATCGTGCGCAGTTTGTAGCCGGGGTCGAGGTTCGGCGCGGGCAGACGCCAACCCCCGAAGCGCAGACGGCGGGTCACGCCGCCCCACGACTGCTGCGCCCAGCCGCGTTCTTGCAGCAGACGGCGGCGCGGCGTGTCGTAATCGAAGACGAAGGTCACCACGCTCTGTGATGCGCCGTCGCTGTCGGGGATGGGCAGTGCCTCTTCCGCCCAGGCGAACATTGACGGCTGCAAGGCGCGGTAGTCCGGGTGCAGCTGAAGGTGAACATCGCCGCGCCCTTCCGGGTGCGCGACGCCGACCAGCCGCCCCCCGGCGTCTTCCCACAGGTGAATCCTGGTGCGCCACTCTGGCGGAATCGCGCCGCCGGCGATGTGGAAGCGCCCGCCGTGCCAGCGCCGAATCTCCCAGTTCCAGCCGGTGGGGACCAGCCGCCGGGTCTCGATCAGCAGTTGCCGCACGCGCTGCCAGTCGGCATCGCCCTCGAATGGGCGGTCGGTGATTTCCAGCGGCGGGGTCATGAAGAAAACCACAATCACATCCTCCTCCACAGCATGTCTGCATTGCAGCCGGACCCATGAGATCCAGCCTAGCGCGCGGTCATCAGGGACGATAGAGCCGGAATGATCTACACTCATAGGACCAATTCGATGTTGAGCGGGAGAAGGGCGGACGATGGGCATATTCGATGGCAGGACGGCGCTGGTCACAGGCGGCGCATCGGGGATCGGGCGGGCGGCGGCGCTGGCGTTCGCCCGCGAAGGCGCGACGGTCATCGTCTCGGATGTGAACGAGGTCGGCGGCGTCGAAACCCAGACGCTGATTCGCGCGGGGGGCGGGACCGGCATCTTCGTCGCCGCCGAGGTCTCGCAAGCCGCCGAGGTCGAGGCGCTGGTCGCCGCCGCCCTGTCGCTGACTCAGCGCCTCGATTACGCCTTCAACAACGCCGGAGTTGGCGGCACGCTGGCGCGCCTGCACGACAAGACCGAAGACGAATGGGAGCAGGTGATCGGCGTCAACCTCAAGGGCGTGTGGCTGTGCCTGAAATACGAGATTCCGGTCATGCTGCGCCAGGGCGGCGGCGCTGTCGTCAACATGGCATCGGTCGCCGGGCTGGTCGGCTTTCCGCGCGGGGGCATCTACAGCGCCAGCAAGCACGGCGTGATCGGGCTGACGCGCTCGGCGGCGTTGGAAAATGCCCGGCGCGGGCTGCGGATCAACGCCGTCTGCCCGGCGTTCACCGACACGCCGATGGTGCGCGAGATGTTCGAAGCGGCGCCGCCGATGGCGGGGTCCACGACGGCGGGCAACCCGATGGGGCGGCTCGGCACGCCGGAAGAGATCGCCGAGGCGGTGGTATGGTTGTGCAGTGACAAAGCGTCTTTTATCAACGGACAGGCGCTCGCGCTCGACGGCGGGCTGACGGCGAGCTGAGGTCTGCCGGCATTCCATCAGGAAGGCAGGGTGGCAGGGTTGCCGCTCCGTCGGCGATTCGCGCGTTGGGCGGCTGGATGAGTTGATAAGGGAGCGTTGGTCACTATGAAGATCGGAATCATCGGCACGGGACGAATCGGCACAGGGTTGGCGAAGCGCTGGACCGAAGCGGGGCACAGCGTCCTGCTCGGCTCGCGCGATGCCGGCAAAGCCACCGGAATCGCGGCGGCAGTCGGCGCTCAGGGCGGCACGTATCAGCAGGCGGTGGATTTTGGCGAGGTGGTCGTGCTGACCACCCCCTGGGAGGCGGCAGAAGAGACGCTGCACAGCCTGACCGGTCTGGCGGGCAAGACGCTGATCGAGACCACCAACAAGCTGCGCGATCCCCGACCGGAGACCTCGACCGAGCTGATCGCCCGCTGGTCGAACGGCGCGAAGGTGGTCAAGGCGTTCAATACCGTCTTTGCGCAGATCATCCACACCCCGCCGGCGGAACGGCTGGCGCGGGCGGATATTCCGATGGTCGGCGACCATGCCGACGCCAAGGCGCTGGCGGCGGGTCTGATCCGCGATGCCGGCTTCAACCCGCTCGACGCCGGCGGCATGGCGAACGCCCGCCACGTGGAAAATCTGGCGGCGTTCATCATCGCCCTGGGCTACGGCGAAGGCTTGGGGACCGGCTTGAGCTACCAGTTCGTCAGGGTGACGCCGTGACCCCTTACCGCCTGCCGGACGAAACAAGCATCGCCGGCGTGGTGCTGAAAGCGGCAAATCTGGCGCGCGCCCGCGCCTTCTACGCCGCCCTGCTCGGTTTCGCCGTCGTCGGCGAGTCGGCGGATGCGCTGAACCTCGCCCCGTCGCGCGACGCCGCGCCGATCATCACCCTGCGCGCCATCCCCGACGCCGTGCCCAAGCCATCGCGGACGGTCGGGCTGTATCACGTCGCCATCCTGGTCTCTGGGCGCGCCGCCCTGGGCAAGATCATCGCTCGCCTGCTGGCGGCGCGCTATCCCCTGCAAGGGGCGTCGGACCACGCCGTCAGCGAGGCGCTCTATCTGGCGGACACCGAGGGCAACGGGCTGGAGATCTACCGCGACCGTCCCCGCGAGGACTGGCGCATGGACGCCGACGGCGTGGCGATGACCACCGAGGCGATGGATGTCGACGGCGTGCTGGAAGCCCGCGACACCTCGCCCTGGACGGGAATCGATCCGCTGACCCAGATCGGTCATGTCCATCTGAGTGTGAGCGACCTGAAGGAAGCAGAGGCGTTCTGGGTCGATTCTATCGGCTTCGACGTGATGCAGCGCAGCTATCCCGGCGCGCTGTTCGCCGCTGCCGGGGGCTATCATCATCACCTGGGGTTGAATACCTGGGCGGGGAAGCGTCCGCCGCCGCCGAACGCCACCGGTCTGGAGTCCTTCGCGCTGTACCTTCCGGGCGGCATCACCGCCGCCGCCGCGAATCTGCGGGCGCAGGGGCGCGCCGTCGAAGTTGTGGACGGGCGCGCCGTCGTGACCGACCCGGACGGCGGGACGGTCATCCTCGCGTAAAGGCAAACCTGCGCCGTAGGGGAGACGCGCCGGGTCTCCCCTACGGGACATCTCATGCGGGGGCGATCCACCGGCTCGCCCGCTTCCGTCGGCGGCTCGCGAAAGGCTTACCCCAGCGCGCAGTAGCGCTGTTCGAAATCCGGCGGGACCAGCACCGTGTCGATCAGGTACAGGCTGCCGCTGAGCGTCATGTAATGCTCGGCATCCGTCACCGCCACCGCGCCGTCGATGACGAAACCGCCCGGCGCGGCGCGGAAGGTGTGCGTCGTCCCCGCCAGCGTCGGCAGGCTGCCTTCGGTGGTGAGCTGCGCCGGCGTGTACGATCCCACGCTGATGTGATGGAAGATCAGCGCGCGCATCGCCTCGGTGCTGCTCATGGCGCACTCGAACACCTCCGGCGGGACCGACAGCACCGCGCCGTCCGTCGGGGCGAAGACCGTCAGCGGAAAATTGGGGTTGCCGAAGAGCGTCTCGAAGCGCGCCATCTCGATCAGCGCGACGATGTTTTCCGCCGCGTAAAGCGTTTCGCCGTCGGTGACCTGCAGGTCCGCCGTCAGCCCGCGCAGAAAGGTGATGATGTCGGTCGGGACGCGGCGGGGCAGACCGACCCGCATGTTCACCGGCTGACCGCCGCTGTAGCCGCCGCTCATGGCGATCAGGCTGATCAGGTTGGGCGCGAAATAGCCCTGCTCAATGCGCAGGAAGGGCGTCTGTGGGGTGGCGGGATCGACGACCGTGAGCTGGCGATAGCCGCCCGCCGGGGCAGATGCCGCCGCTGCCTGTCGATAGCTCACGCCGCCGATCACGCCTCTGCCGTCCAGGTTCAGGGTCAGCGGCGGGGAGTTCCTGACGTTGTTGATCAGGATGATGCAGGAATCGTCCGCCCGCGTGGCGGCGCACAGCCGGTCTTCATCGAGGACGATCAGGTCGAGCGTGTTATCGCCACCCCCGCCGACCAGCGCGGCGGTGTGATAGCCCGGCGCGAGCGGCGGGAAGGTCCAGGCGCGGGTGTACGCCGCGCCGCCGGAAGGGGCGACGATGAAGGTCGCCGCCGCCGACCGGTAGGCGACATACGGGAAATAGTCGCTGATCGAGCCGGGCGTGAAATTGACCAGCACCGGTCTGCCATCGGTCATCGTCATGGAAACCGCCGCGCCGTCGTTGACCAGCTGAACCACACGCAGAAACGCCGGTGCGCCGCTGTCCTGCGCCGTCGCGGCGGAAGCCCCCAGGCTGAGGATCAGCAGCAGAATCGCCATCGTCAGTCTTCGCAGCATCGCAATTCCTCCCTGAAGAAGCGCTCACCGGCAGGCGCGGCAGATTTTCCCGCGCGTCCGATGCGGTCGATACAATCGCTGATCCTATTGTCGCACGGGAAACTGATCGGGGAAACTGACGGCACACCGACGGGTGCATTTCAGATTATTGGGGATACGGGACAACGCGGGCGTTGTCCCAAAATGTACCTCCGTAGGGAAAAATGCCTGCATCATCCGTTGAAGTACCCAAAATATTGAAATGCACCCCACACCGACGGGGTTCGGTCTTCCCCTGACCCCTCTCAACGCGAAAGGGGTCAGGGGAGAGTGGTTATTCGAGTTCGCGCACTTCCAGGATGTAGCTGCCGGCGCTGGCGTCGTCATAGGTTGCGACTTCCAGGATGACCGTCAGCCCACCGGGGACTTCCAGTTCCGTCAGCGACGAGTTGGGCGCGGTCACGCCGTCGTCAGAGTCGTCGCTTTCCGCGAGAAGCTGATCGGACAGGTCATAGATGCGCAGCACCGTATCGAGCGCGCTGGCTTCGTCGGTTAGGAAGATGCTGATCACGCCGTCCTGTTCGAAGATCAGCGTATAGCGGATGCGCTGCCGTTCGACCACCTCGCCGGCGACCGTCTCGCCGACGGCGATCTCGCCGCCGTCAACCAATTCGACGGCGGTCACTTCGTCCAGATGCGCCACCGCGCCATCCAGGACCGGGTCGCCTTCGGCGAACAGCGTCTCCTCGTTGACCGGGATGACCACCGTCGGGGCGACGCCCGTGCCTTCGATGATGATCTCGCCGTCGGGACCGAGCGCCCGTGAAGCCGAATACTGAAGCTGGAGTCCGTCCGGCATCAGATAGGTGGTTTGCCCGCCGCCTAAGCCTGCCGTCGGGTACTGACCGACGACGGCGGCGCGGTCCTGCAGGGTCATGTCGTAAGTGAAGTATTCGCAGGCGCTGTTGCAATTCGGTCCCACCAGGACGGCGACCGCGCCGTTGTAGCGCAGTTCCTCCGGCGGCAGGTAGTACTGCCCTTCAAAATCGGGGTCGGCGTAGAATTCGCCCAGACTCTCGTCGTAGGTGGCGGCGTTGCCCAGCAGCAGCGGTTCGTTGAAGAAGTACGCCGCCATCTGATCGGCAAGGAAGCCGCTGCCGCCGCCGTTCTGGCGCATGTCGATGATCAGCCCCGGCACGCCCGCGCCGTTGAGGTACTGGATCATCCGCTCCCACAGCTGGATGCTGAGGAGGTCATTGTCGGCGAAGCTGTAGATCTTGACGTAGCCGTAGCCGTTTTCCAGCAGGCGGAACTCGACCGGCGGCTCGGCGCCGGTCAGCCCGGCGTTGAACGACGAGAAAGCGAAGCTGACGCGCTCTGGCACGCTGGTCAAAGTCACGGTCGTCGGCTCGTCGCCGGGGTTCTGATAGGTGGCTTCGACATCCGTGCCGACTTCCGAGCGCAGCATGTAGCGCAGCTGCTGAAGGCGCAGCGTGTGTTCGGCGCTGAACGGCAGCGACCAGGGGCGGGTGGCGCTGATCACATCGTCGATCGGCTGCCCGTTGAGTTCGATCAGTTCCGCGCCAAGCGCGATTCCCGCCTGCGCCGCCGGTCCCTCTTCCAGCAGGAAGTTGACGATCACCCGCCCGTCGTCGATCTCGCGCGCCGCCATGCCCAGACCGCCGCCGGTGGCGTTGATGAACTCGGCGTCGTCGGTCGGGGCGCTCAGGTGACCGTCAGGGATCGACCAGATGAAATCGCGCAGGGCGTGCTGATAGGCGAAGGAGTCGCCGTCGGCTTCCGCCTGCTCAAACAAGGGGCGAAATTCCTCGCGCTTGGCGTCCCAGTCGATGCCCTTATATTCCGTGTAGGCATAGGTCTCGCGGAACAGCGCGATCAGCGCGTCGAAGGCTTCGGTATAGCTGAGGGCGGAGAAATCTTCCTGTTCCGCGCCTTCGCCCTCGATCAGGTCGATCACCGAGCGGCGCGACCGGTCGAAAGTGAACGGGTCGGTGTCGAGGTTGACGATGGTATAGCCCTGCGGCACGATGACGATCGGGTCGTCGGCGCTGAAGAGCAAGCCGTCCTCGCCGAAGCCGGAGGGGAAGCCCTGGGCGTCATCCGGCGCGTAAATCAGATATGTGCCGCCGATGATCTCCGCCTTCGCCGAGGGGTTGGGATTAATCCGTGTCGAGGCATAAGCGCCGGACCAGCCGCCGCCATAGAGATCGCGCTCTTCCAGGTAGGGATCGCCCCAGGTGTTGGTCCAGTAAGCGATGGCGTAGATCATCACGCCGGTGTCTTCCCCGCCATCCTGATCGACATCGCGCAGGCTGGCGGCGGGTTCAATCGGCAGATCGATGCTGTAGGTGAACGGCGAGGTATAGAAGTCCGAAGTGATCTTGCCGATGACCTGCGATGCTTCCGGCATCAGGAAGCCGCGATCCCGGTCCACAAATCCCGCCTGATCTTCGAGGATGACCAGCGGTTCCGCCACGCCCATCGTGAAGAAGCCGTTGGTATAAGTCACTGCGCCGGTGATAGAAACTGGTCCGCCCTCGTCGTTGATGATCTCGGCGGCGGGGATGGCATCCTGCGCCAGCGCCATCGAGACGATCCCCGGCGCGATCAGCGCCGCGAGCAGCAGGATCAGAAAAAGCCTGTTTTGTTTCACGGGTACTCTCCTCAAAAAGCAAACAATGTCGGTAGGGCGCAGCAGACTGCGCTGCGCCTGGGTCTTCACCATCTTGATGGTCGGGCGCAACGCTGCGCGCTCCACAAGTGCCTTGTGCTTCATTATCGCCATGTAAAGGCGGTTGTACAGGCGTCATATCCCCAGCGAGAGATATTTCACTTCCAGGTATTCGTCGATGCCGACGCTGCCGCCTTCGCGCCCCAAGCCGCTCTGCTTGACGCCGCCAAACGGAGCCTGCGCCGTCGAGGGCAGTGCGTCGTTCGCCCCGATGATGCCGTACTCCAGGCGTTCGGCGACGCGCATCACCCGGCTGACATCGCGCGTGTAGAAATACGCCGCCAGCCCGAAGGGGGTATCGTTCGCCGCCGCGATCACCTCGTCTTCAGTGTCGAAGGGGATGAGCGGGGCGACCGGTCCGAAGGTCTCCTCCTGGGTGATCAGCATGTCAGCGCGAACGTCCGTCAGCACCGTCGGCTGCCAGAACGTCCCGCCGACGGTGGCGTTGTCGGGCATGGCGCTGCCGCCCAACATCAGCTTTGCCCCGTGCGCCAGGGCGTCGCTGATGTGCCGTTCCACCTTCAGCCGCGCCGCCATGTCGATCAGCGGACCCAGCACGCTGTCCGGCAGCAAGCCGTTGCCGACGCGCATCTTGCCGACTTCTTCGGCGAAGTGGGCGGCGAAGCGGTCATAGATGCCGCGCTGCACGTAGATGCGGTTGGCGCAAACGCAGGTCTGCCCATTGTTGCGGAATTTCGAGGCAATCGCCCCTTTGATCGCCGCTTCCAGATCGGCATCGTCGAAGATGATGAAGGGCGCGTTGCCGCCCAATTCCAGCGAGATGCGCTTGACCGTCGCCGCCGAGTTGCGGATGAGAATCTTGCCGACCTCGGTCGAGCCGGTGAAAGACACCTTGCGCACCCGGTCGTCGGCGAAGATCACGTCGGAAAAGGGGATCGGGTCGCTGCACGGCAGGATGTTGACCACGCCGGGCGGGAAACCGGCGTTGATGAAGACCCGCCCCAGTTCGAGCGCTGAAAGCGGCGTTTGCTCCGCCGGCTTGCAGATCGCCGTGCAGCCCGCCGCCAGCGCCGGTCCAAGCTTGCGGGTGAGCATCGCCGACGGGAAGTTCCAGGGGGTGATCAGCGCCACCACGCCGACCGGCTGGCGCAGCACCATCAGCCGCTTGCCGGCGACAGACGCCGGGATAATCTGCCCGTAGATGCGCTCTGCCTCGCCGGCGAACCAGTTCAGGAAGCTGGCGGCGTAGACGATCTCGCCGCGCGCTTCGGTCAGCGGCTTGCCCTGTTCCAGGGTCATGAGAGTCGCCAGATGTTCCTTGCGCTCCACCATCAGCGCGGCGGCTTTGCGCAGCAGGTCGGCACGCTGAAGCGCCGGCAGCGCCGACCAGGCGGGCAGCGCCGCCGCCGCCGAATCGATGGCGGCGTGGGTATCCGCCGCGCCGGCGTCAGGGATGGTCGCCAGCAGATCGCCGGTGGCGGGGTTGGTGACCTCGAAGGTCCTTCCGTCCGCCGCCGGGCGGAAGGCGTTGTCGATGAACACGCCATAGGCGGCATCGGCGAGGGTCTGGCGGGCAATCGTCCGCGCATCGAGAGGGATCGTCATGACATAAGTCTCGCTTTCTGACGCGCTCCGCCTGTGCAGCGGCGCGCCGCTTCGCTGATGTATGGAGATTATAACGGGGAAATGATCTCAGGCAGCGGTGAATGCGATCTGCTGCGCTGCCTGTGTTAAGATAGGGCAGGCGTCAAGAGCAGTTGGAACGAGGCGAGGCATGGTGCAGCAGACGTTCACCCTCACCGCCCCGGCGGCTTCGAAAGAGGTGTCGCTGGACGATCTCTTCCCGATCAGCGTCGAACGCTACGAGGCGATGATCCGGGCGGGCGCGATCACCGAGGACGACAGCATCGAGCTGATTCACGGGAAGCTGGTCAGGAAGATGGGCAAGAACCAGGCGCACATCATCGTCTCTGAACTCCTGTTGCAGTCCATGCAGTTTCGCCTGCCGCCGGGCTGGTTTCTCTCGACCGAAAACCCGATCCTGACCGGCGACAGCCTGCCGGAACCGGACGCACGGGTCACGCGCGGATCGCCTCGTGACTATGCCGGCAGGCGGGTGACGGCGGCGGACATCGGCTTGATCATCGAAGTGTCTGACTCGACACTCGACGCCGACCGGGGCGTCAAGCTCAGCCTGTACGCCGAGGCGGGCATCCCGATCTACTGGATCATCAACATCCCCGACCGCCAGATCGAGGTCTACACGCAGCCGCAGCGCGGCGAAGGCGCGCCGTTCTACGCCTCGCTGGCGATCTACCCGGCGGACAGCGCCGTGCCGCTGCTGCTGGACGGCGGCGAAGCGGCGGCGCTCCCGGTCGCCGACCTCCTCCCCTGATCATCATCACACGCCGGGCGACGCCAGCGCCGCGATCACCTCTCCGGCGCTGGCGAAGCGATCTGCCGGCTCCTTGGCGAGCGCCCGCTGAATCGCCGTGACCACCGTGCCCGGCAGGCTCGGCACAAGCTGGCGCGGGTCGGGCGGGGGCTGGCGCAGATGGGCGAAGAGGACCTGCCCGGCGTTCCCCTGGAAGGGGCGCGCGCCGGTCGCCATCTCATAGAGCATGACGCCGAGCGCGTACACGTCCGCCCGGTGATCGACCGTCCCGGAAGACTGAATCTGCTCCGGAGCCATATAGTCGATGGTCCCCATCGTCTCCGCGCCGGTGATCGAGGTCGTCTCCGACTTGGCGATGCCGAAATCCATCAGCACCGCCCCGGCGACCGTCTTGTCGGGGTTCAGGCGGATCATGATGTTCGACGGTTTCAGATCGCGGTGGACGATGCCGCGCGCATGGATGTAATCGAGCGCCGCCGTCACATCCAGCAGAATCCGGCGGACGGTCGAAACGGACAGCGGTCCGCCGCTCTGGATGAACTGACTGAGCAGAACACCCTCCAGGTAATCCATCACCATGTAGCGCACCCCGCCGGAGTCGCCGAATTCGTAGACCCGGACGATGTTCGGGTGATTCAGGCGCTGAAGGATTTCGCCTTCGCGCTGGAAGCGCACCCGCGCCTCGTCATCTGCCATGCCGGGCAGCAGCTTGATGGCGACGGTCCTGCCGCCCATCTGCCCCTTGTAGACTTCGCCCATGCCGCCGCGCCCGACCCAGTCGGTCAGCGCATAGCCGCCGAGCGACGTGCCGGAGAGCGCCCCCGGCAGGGTGATCGGCTTGGGCGCGGGGCGTTCGCTGCGCGCGTAGTCGGCGACGGAGTCGATGGGGAAGCGCAGTCGGTAGATGCGCCGGTCGATGACGCCCTGCACCCGCCGCCGGATCGGGTTGAAGACCAGCCCGGAGCCGACCGCCAGCGCCGTCAGCGCCAGCGGGTTCAGGATGATGCTCTGCAGGACCAGGAACAGGATCAGCAAGATCAGCGCCAGCGCCCCGGTCACGACGGCATAACCGAGCGAGCGGTTGATGGCGTAGTCGATGTCCCACAGGCGGTAGCGGAAGATGGCGAAGGCGATGGTGAAGGCGTAGGCGGTGTTAGGGACGAAGAAGATGAGCGCCTGCACGCCGAAGCGGTAGAGTACGCGAATCGGCGGGTTCTGCACCAGCCAGGGCGTGATGAAGGGATCGATGATGTTGAAGAGCGTGATCGGCAGCAGCGACAGCGCCATGCCGAAGAGGATCCATTTGACCTGCTGACGCTGCGCCGCCGTGAGGACGCGGCGGTAGCGGCGGCGCTGCTGCAACAGCCCGACGACGGCGATCAGCCCCAACCCGATGACGAACGGCGTGCCCGCCGCCGATGAGCCGAGCGGGCGACCGAGACCGACCACGCCGTCCAGCGCCGCCAGGGGCAGACAGAGCAGCAGCAGCCAGCGCGTCCAGCGCGGGTAGAACCTGCCGTCGGGGAAGAGCATGACGGTAGATAGGATGCTCATGTACGAGAGGGTGCTGACGCCGACCAGGAGCGGTTTGATGGCGGGATCGCTGCGAATCCAGGCGTTGTAGGCGGAGGCGTTGATGCCGCTGGCGCAGACCAGCATGAAGGAGACCACCAGGGCGATTGGCTCGTCGGAGCGGCGCAGGACGATCAGCAGCCCGATGGCGGCGCTGATCACGAAGTGGATCAGCCCCAGGAAGGGGAAGTAGCTGGCGTAGAACTGCGGCGACAGTCCCAGTTCGGGGAGTCCGATCTCGGCGAAGCGCAGAGGCGGCAGCATCGCCTGGCTGAGCCGTTCGGCGTAGGTCAGCGGCAGGGTCAGCAGCGAGATGGCGATGACCACGCTCGCCAGCACCGCCCACAAGGCGCGGGCGCTCAACAACCGCCGTCCGTAGAGGCGCGCGGACAGATTGGTGTCGGTCACAGTCTGTGGAGACGCCATCATTTCACCTCCTGTGTCTGCTCTTGACTATACCGCCCAGGAGAATGACGACGCAACCTGTCGAAGGGTTCCGACCACATAAGCGCGACGCCATTCTGTGATGCGCTTCACACCCCCTGTCCCGGCGTCCGCGTATACACTTCTGCGCAGATGCATTGTCCCAGTCCGCTCACCGCTTCATGGAGGATGGCGATGGCAGAGCCAGCCCAGATTGAGACGATCACCACCCCGTTTTTCCCCGGCATTTCGGTCAACTGCACCCTGATCGACACGGCACGGCGCGGGAAGCGCGCCCGGCAAGCTCCGGCTGATCCTCCTGACGCACGGCGACTTCGATCACTGCGGGAACGCCGCGCACCTGCGCCGCAAGTATCAGACGCGCGTCGCCATGCACCTGGACGACCGGGGCAAGGAATTCTGGGAAAAGCAGCGCGGCGACCCGCCGTAAGGCGACTCAGCCCGGCGGGTCGTCGATGAACCAGGAGTCGTTGATGCTCGCGCCCATCTCGATCACCTGCCGATCCGGGAAGCGGTCGAGGATCGCCTGGCGCACCGCCGGGTCGGTCCCGTTGGAGTAATCCCAGGCGGCGACGATGGGGCTGTCGAGGTAAGGGCTGGTCGAAGCCATCAGCGCCCCATAAGCGCGCCAGCGGACATCTTCGCCGGTCACCAGCACCAGCACCGGGCGGTCGCCTTCACGCCGGGCGTTCACCTGGTCGATCAGATCGCGGGTGATGCGGTTGTAGCCGCGCAGCAGCGCCACGCGCGGCAGGGCGTAGACGAACAGGACGACCAGCAGCAGGGCAGCGAGTCCTCCATAGAATGCCCGTCGGGCGACTGACGGGCGGATGGCGGACAGGCGGCTGATCAGGCTGCCGAGCGGCACGGCGCTGAGCAGCGCGGCGGCAGCCAGCCCTTCGAAGTAGTAGCGCGTGCTGTAGCGCTGCGAGCCGATCCAGTAGGTGAGCTGCAAGCCGATCACCAGGGCGGCGGTCGCCAGCAGAATCCACGTCCAGGCGGCGCGGCGTTCGCGCAGCGCCAGGACCGGCAGCAGCGTCCAGACCAGCGCGCCGATCACCCAAGCCCAGGCGAAATCGGGACTTGTCAGCAGCCGCCCGTCGTCGTAGTGCATGGCGAACAGCGCCGCCCCGGCGAGACCGATCAGCCACAGCGCGCCGAGCCACCAGCGGCGGCGCAGCCCGATCAGCACGCCGAACGGCAGCAGCGCCCAGCTGTAGCCGGGGATCGGATAGGTATCGCCGTCGTTGAGCAGATGCGCCGCCGCCTCGTCGGTCAGCGGCAGCGGCGACTGCCAGCCGAACAGGTCGGCGGCGGTCAGCGACAGGTCGAAGCGGGTGTGGCGGAAAGCGCGCTCCAGCGTGTGCCCGCTGCGTCCACAGCCCGCGAAGCCCACGCAGTCGTACTCCCAGTAACGGGCATACAGGTTGGCGGTCGGGTCGCCGACGGCGGCGACGTTGTAGATCGGCACGATGGCGAAGACGGCGAGGGCGACGGCGGCGATAATCAGGTGGGGGACGAGCCAGGCGCGCAGCCCGCCGAGGGGAGCCGACCAGCGCCCCAGCAGCCATGCGCTCGCCCGCGCCATCAGGGGCAGAGCGAAGGCGGCGGCGGTCAGCGGTCGGGCTGCCGCCAGCAAGCCGAGCGCCAGCCCGACGATCAGGGCGAGGACGAACCGGCGCTCGCCCCGCAGGCGCATCAGGCTCTGTTCCAGCCGCAGATAGGCGAGGAACGCCAGCGCGCCGCAGCAGAGCGCGGCGGTGTGTCCCATCAGGGTGGCGTTGAGGAGCAGCGCCATCGGCGAGAACGCCGTCAGCGCCGCCGCGATCAAGCCCGTATCGCGCCCGAACAGATCGCTCCCCAGGCGGTAGACCAGGGCGACGGTCAGCGCCGCCAGCAGCGCGTTGACCATCCATTCCTGCCCGGCGATCACCCCGCCTGCCAGCAGCAGGGGCCAGCCCGGCGTGTACTTGCCGAAGCGCACATCGTCGTGATAGAGCAGGAAGGGCAGCCAGTAGGCGCGGCGGACGGGCGGCGATTCGACCACCAGGTCGCCGCGCGCCAGGGTGCGCGCCTGAAAGAGGTAGGCGTATTCATCTTCGAGGTGCGGCAGGCGCTCGAAGACCGTCCGGCTGAGGATGGCGCTCATGGCGAAGGCGAACAGGCACAGCCCCAGCGCGGCGAGGGCGTGCGGCGCGAAGCGAGTGCGGCGCGTCATGATGCTGGGCGTCACGACGCGGACGCGAAGCTCTCCAGCAGTTCCAGCGAAACGCCCAGCGCGGCGTCGCTGTCCAGGTAGGTGTACATGCCGGAAAGATCGCCGTACAAGCCCTGCTGCACCACCGGCAGCCCGCGCCCGGCGAGATATGCCGCGACGCGGGCGGTATCCTTGACCGGGAAGGCGATGTGATGCCCCATCTGCCCGCGCGCGTTCAGGAAGTCGCGCCAGACGCTCGGCTGCGGGTCGGGTTCGATCAGCTCCAGCTGCATCTGCCCGAAGTTGAAGAAGGCGAGTTTGGCGGTGGCGTCGCAGGGCGCGCCGTGATAGGTGGTCTTGACCACGTCGTAGCCGCTGGTGATGATCAGGTTCGGGTCGGGCAGCCCGAAGACTTCGGCGACGCGCCGCTTGACCGCTGCGATGTCGTGGGTCATGACCGCCACCTGATTCACGTGCGCCGTGCCGATGCCGCTCCCGGCGAAGGGCGGCGGTTCAGCGCGACGCCCGCCGAAGCGTTCCATCACCTCGACGACGATGCCCATGTCTCTGTCGGTATCCAGGTAGGTGTAGCGCCCATCCCTGCTGCTGAACAATCCCTGCTGCACGACGCTGTAACCGTAGCGCGCGAAGTCGGCGACGGCGGCGTCGGTATCGGCGACCTCGAAGGCGATGTGGTGAATGCCTTCGCCGCGCTCCGCCAGGAAATCCGCCCACACACTCTGAGCGTCGAGGGGCTGAAGGAATTCGAACTGCACACGCCCCAGCTCAAAGACCGCCCCGCGCACGCCCGCAGCGATAGGCTCCCCTTTGTAGACGGCGCGCGGCTCGCCCTGGGCGCTGAAGAAATGGGGGCTGGGCAGATCAAGGACGGCGGCGAATCGGGCGGCGGCGGCTTCGACATCGCGCACCACCACGCCGATCTGGACAATTTCGGTCGGATTCAACTGTACGGGCATGTCGCCGGCTCCTCACTGGGGTCTGGGTCTGTTTGCGGCATTCAGGCTGCCTGCGTCATTATAACCCCGCACGGCTTAGGTTATAATGACGCGGCGGCATACGCGGAGAGAACAGAGATGCGCTTCATCTGGATATGGGTGGTAGGCGGGTTGATCGGCTGTGCGCTGGCGGGATGCGCGGGCGCGGCGCCGACCCCGGCGGCGGAGATGGCGCTGCAGGCGCTGCCGTCGGCGTCGCCCTCTCCTTCAGCGCCGCTCACCCCGATCGCCTCTCCTGCGCCGCTGCCGACCGAGACAGGTCCGCGCACCTTGATGATCTGGATGCCCGATGTCCTCGCCCCGACCGATAACGCCGATGCCGAGGTGCAGCGCGCCGTGTGGATCACCGCCTTCGAAACCCTGGAGGGCGATCTCACGGTGACGATGCGGCTGAAGCGCGCCGCCGACGTGGGCGGCATCTTCCAGACGCTCCGCAGCGCCAGCCTGGTCGCCCCGACCGCGCTGCCCGATCTCGCGCTGCTGCGCCGCGTCGATCTGCTGGCGGCGGTCGCCCTCGGCTTGGTACGCCCGCTCGACCCAACAGGCGTCACCGCCCTGATCCAGGACATGTACCCGTCGGAGATCGCGCTCGGCTCGGTCGAAGGCGATCTCTACGCGCTGCCCTTCACCGTCGATGTCGCGCACCTGGCGCTGAACCCGGAGGCGGCGCTGACCGACTCCGACGCCTGGACCTTCGACGCGGTGCTGAGCCGCCGGGATACGCTGCTCTTCCCCGCCGGGCGCGCCGGGATCGCCAACGAGACCTTCCTGGCACAGTACCGCGCCGCCGCCGCCGGGGCGACGACGCAGGATGAGGGCGTGCCGGTCGACGCGGCGGCGCTGGAAGCCGTCTTCAGCTTCTACCAGTCGGCGCGGACGGCGGAGATCATCCCGGCGAGCGTGCTGGACTACACAGCGGCGAACGACTACATCGATCAGGTCATCACCGGGACCGCCGCCGGGGTGATCTCATCGAGCAGCTTCCTGACCCTGCGCGATTCCGGCACGGCGCTCGCCTTTGCCCCCCTGCCCACCCGCGACGGCGAGCCGGCGGCGCTGATCGACGGCTGGATGTGGGTGATCACCACCGGCGACGCCGCCCGTCAAGCGGATGCGCTGCGCTTCCTGAGCTGGGTCTTCGACGTGGATCGCCATGCCGATTACACCCGCGCCCTGCATATGCTGCCGACCGGCAGGGCGACCCTGCGCCAGAGCGCTGACCCGGACTATGCCCAGTTTGCCGAGGCGCTGATTGACCGGGCGACTCTGCCGCTCTCCGACTCCGCCGGAGGCGTGGCGGGGCGCGCCATGCAGGCGGCGCTGATTGCCGTGCTGCGCGGTGAACGCACGGCGGAAGCTGCCGCCCAGGATGTGATCGAGCAGGCAGGATAGCGCATGACCGTCGATGCCATCAGCCTGGAAGTGTTCAAGAACCTCTTCGTCTCTGCCGCCGAAGAGATGGGTGTGGCGCTGCGGCGCGCGGCGTTCAGCCCCAACATCCGCGAGCGGCTGGACTTCAGCTGCGCCGTCTTCGACGCCGCCGGCGCGATGATCGCCCAGGCGGCGCATATCCCGGTACACCTGGGCAGTATGCCCGCCAGCGTCCGCGCCGCGCTGGACCGCTTCCCCGACTTCGCGCCCGGCGATGTGATCATCGTCAACGATCCGTATCACGGCGGCACGCATCTGCCGGATGTAACCCTGGTCTCCGGCATCTTCGAAGGCGGCGCGCCGCTCTTCTTCGTCGCCAGCCGGGCGCACCATGCCGACGTGGGCGGCATGTCGCCGGGGTCGCTGCCCCTCAGCACCGAGCTGTATCAGGAAGGCGTAATTATCCCGCCGATCCGCCTGTTCGAGGGCGGGCGGCGGCATGACGGCGTGCTGGCGCTGATCACCGCCAACAGCCGCGCGCCCCACGAGCGCATCGGCGACCTGGAGGCGCAGATCGCGGCGCACCGCGTCGGCGAAGCGCGGCTGCGCGGGCTGATCGCCGCGCATGGCGTGGCGCGGCTGAGTGAACATGCCGCCGCCCTGATCGCCTATACCCGGCGCATGACCGAAGCGGCGATTGCCGCCCTGCCGGACGGCGTCTACACCTTCGAAGATGCGCTGGAAGGCGACGGGCAGGCGTCGTTCCGCATCCCCATCCGTGCGGCGGTGATCGTGCAGGGATCACGCCTGACGGTCGATTTCAGCGGCACGGCGGCGCAGGTGGCGGGCAACGTCAACGCCGTCACCCCCATCGCCGTCTCTGCCGTCGGCTACTGCGTCCGCCTGCTGAGCGGCGAAGACCTACCGGTCAACGCCGGCTGCTTCGACCCGGTGACGGTGATCGCGCCGGAGGGCTGCCTGCTCAACCCGCGCTTCCCGGCGGCGGTAGCGGTCGGCAATACCGAGACGGGGCAGCGGGTGGTCGATGTCGTGCTGGGCGCGCTGGCGCAGGCGCTCCCCGAATGTCTGCCGGCGGCGGCGCAGGGGTCGATGAACAACATCACCATCGGCGCGATGGTGGGCGGCGTACAGCGCGTTTACTACGAGACCATCGGCGGCGGGCACGGCGCCTCGGCAGACGGCGCGGGCTTGAGCGGGCGGCACAGCCACATGACCAACACCCTGAACACGCCGGTCGAGGCGCTGGAGGCGGCGTACCCGATCCGTGTGTGGGCGTATGCCCTGCGCGACGATTCCGGCGGCGCGGGGCGGCATCGCGGCGGCGACGGCATCCGACGGGAGTACGAACTGACCGCGCCGGGCGTGGTGACGCTCAACTGCGAGCGGCGCGAGATCGCCCCTTATGGCTCGGCGGGCGGAGCGGACGGCGCGATGGGGGTCAACACCGTCATTCGGGCGGGCGAAGCGGAGCGCGTCCCGGCGAAGTGGACGGGGCGGCTGGAGGCGGGCGACCGGCTGGTGATCGAGACCCCCGGCGGCGGCGGGTGGGGCGGTCCCATCTGCTGAGTCTCTATCTCTACACTTTGTACGAAAATACTGGCAGTTTTTCCATCACTCTGTATAAAATAGGCGCCATCGTGCGGGCTTGAAGAAAAAAGGTCTTTTCATGAATATCGGCATCCCCAAGGAAATCAAGGATAACGAATACCGTGTGGCGCTGCCGCCGAGCGGCGTCCGCGAGCTGACCCGGCGTGGACATCAGGTCACCGTCGAAAAAGATGCCGGGTTGGGCAGCGGTTTCACTGACAACGAATACGTCATGGCAGGCGCGCGCATCGCCCACACCGCCGAAGAGACCTGGGGGCGCAGCGATCTGGCGATCAAGGTCAAGGAGCCGCTGCCCAGCGAATTCGCCTATCTGCGCGAAGACCTGACCCTGTTCACTTACCTGCACCTCGCCGCCAGCGAAGAGCTGACGCGCGGACTGCTCGACAGCGGCGTCACGGCGCTGGCGTATGAGACGGTGCAGATGCCCGACGGACACCTGCCGCTGCTCCAGCCGATGAGCGAAGTCGCCGGGCGCATGGCGACGCAGATCGCGGCGCAGTATTTGCAGAAATCGGAAGGCGGACGCGGCATCCTGCTCGGCGGCGTGCCGGGTGTGCGCCCTGCCCACGTGGTGATCATCGGCGCGGGCACGGTCGGCACACACGCGGCAGAGATCGCCGTCGGCATGGGCGCACAGGTGACGCTGCTGGACATCAGCCTGGAACGGCTGCGCTACCTCTCTGACGTGATGCACGGGCGCATCGTGACCGTCTATTCGACCGAGGTCAACGTCGCCGAGGCGCTGCGCACCGCCGACGCCGTGATCGGCGCGGTGCTGGTCACCGGGGCGCGCGCCCCGCGCCTGGTCACCCGCGACATGCTCAAGCTGATGCCGCGTAACAGCGTGATCGTCGATGTGGCGGTGGATCAGGGCGGCTGCGTCGAGACGACTCGCCCGACCACCCACAGCAACCCGACCTATTATGTCGATGACGTGCTGCACTACGGCGTGGCGAACATGCCCGGCGCGGTTCCGCGCAGTTCCAGCCTGGCGCTCGCCAACGCCACGCTGCGCTATGTGATCAAGCTGGCGTCCGGGAACCTGGACGGGGTGCTGGCGGAGGACCCGATCCTGGCGACCGGCTTGAACGTGCGCGCCGGAAAGATCACCCACCCGGTGGTGGCGCGGACCTTCGGCATGCCGGTGGGGTAAGGCGAGGGTTCCTGTCGCGGCGGGCGAGCCGGCGGACTCTGTTGAAAAACTACATAGAACAGAAAGTCGGGGAGGTGTCCATCGTCGAAATCCAAAGCGAAACGGGATTAGGATTCAGATAGCG
>JABWBO010000041.1 GCA_013360465.1 Anaerolineae bacterium
CACTTTGAGACGAAGTGAGCAGTCACTTTGAGATAACTCCATACGTCACGCGAGCGGCTTGAGCAGCCACTTTGAGACACTACAGGGTGCTTCGGGTTCGAGCAGTGATGGAAACAGCAGCCCTTCTTTCGGCAGATAAGCATATTTGCCTTCCTTGCCGTCAATATGTCGCCGCATCAGTTCCGCATCCGGCGTATTGCCGATGACCACTTGCCCGCCGTCGCGGTAATTACCTGCACCGATCAGGATGCCGCGTGACTGGTGCAGTTCGCGCCGCGCAATGTGGTTATCGACGCAGCTAATCACCACCTGTGAGCCGTACCGATCTCCATGTTTATCGTGCTGGAACGGCTCGACAATCCACGCGGTGTCCAGCCCAAGTGCCATGTTCAAACGCCTGCCGACGACTTCGACTTTCGGCAATCGGAGAGCCGCATCTGCCGGCGTGAACAACTGTCGCCCGACGTTCTTTTCCTCCACAATGTCGGGGTCAATCAGGATGATTTTCGGCGTGTGCAGTCGGGCGCGCTGCATGTCGTAGACAATGCGTCCAACAATGCGGGCGACCTGAGCGCCTGTCCCACCGCACCCGACAATGACGATGGATTGAATGTGCGTGTTCGGATCGAAAAGATTCATCATTCCGCGTCCCCCAAGACTTGCGCTAGCGTCTTCTTGACTGGGATGAGATCGCCTTTCGGATATGCCCGCGCTTTCTTCGCTTCGAGATCGATGAGCAGTTTGCGAATATCACGCGGTTCGCGCTTGCTCTTGCTGCCGACGGCATGGTCGCCGAACGACGAGCCAAGGAGCATCGTCCAGTCGTCTGCCAGTGATCCGCTACGCAGTGCAGTATCGGTCACGCGCTGGACCGTTCCCCAGCAGACCGCACCGGAGCCGAATACGTTGGGCAGCGGGGCATGAAACAGCGCGGTATCCAGCTTTTCCGGGCGGCGTTTCACGGCATACACGCCATAGACAGGTGCTTTCTCATCCGTCGTGACGCGGATCATGACCAGACCGGGCAGCGGCACGCGCAATGCTGTTTCTGAACCGTCGAGAAACACACCCGTCTTTTGCGGCGGACGGTATTCAACCACTGTCCGCTTCACGCCGTCCTGCCGTACCAGCAAGGTATTTCCACCGAGCAGTCCGGTATCGAAGGTGACTTTCGCTGCCAGCGCCAGCGCGACTTGACCGGGGTCAACTGCAAATTCGGTGGTGACTTCACCGTCCGTCTTACGTAGCATCACGCCGAAGCTGTAAAACGCCAATGTCAACGATGGCTGTTCCGTCAGCGCGGCTGCCAGCGCCTTCCCATTCCAATCGGATGATCCGTTCATCGAGCTTTCCTTTCTTCTTCAATTCACGGTACAGGGTTGCAATATTCCGTTCCAGCGCCGTCATCAGCTCAGGGGTTGTCTTGAGCAAATCGAGTCCCATCTGTACATCGCGCATGATGCCGTCCGCTTCTTCGATCAGTTCGACCGCGAACGCGATGTCATCGGCTGACCACGAGAGCGGCGGAATCTCCGCGAGGGCTTCATCGTTGTAATCGACCAGCGAATTGCCCGTGCAGCTAAACAGCCAGCCGAACAACCAACCAATCTGCCGCAGCGCCGGGTCGCTCTGCTCGTGCAAGCTAGTAGCGATGGCACAGCCGACTTTATGGACGCACTCCGGTAGGTCGACGCTGTAAGTCTCACCTTCGGGCATGTCGATACCGAACGGCGCAAGAACAGGTAGGAGATCGGTATGGACGGCGTAGAACTCTGGGTCTTCAAGATCAACGCCCACAGCAGTCATGGGCACACCCCACCCAATCGTGTCGAGGTCATCGAGTGGGATGCCTTTGGCTGAGATTGCCTTGCAGAGCAGTCGATCCATCTCTCCATAGGGTGCGCCCGCCCGCAGTCGCTCGACCGCTTCCGCATAGATATCGGGGAACGCGCCGCGTGTGACCTGCACAGCAATCGTGAGCGGGTCGGTGTCGTAGTCGATGTCTGCCTCGTCGAAGTCTGCCCAGAACGGATCGAAGGCGGCGACCGCCGATGCCAGCAGAAGCAGCGGATCGGCGGTGAGCGATACGGCAAGTTGTTCATACATCTCGGTCAATGGATTCATATGCCAAACTCCAGAAGGGTCGCGGACAGCAGGGGAACAGGCGTGAGGTTCGCCAATTGACGTGCCGCCGCCGCGCAGCGCCCCGTGTAGGCGACGATTTCTGTCACCGCTTCGACCAACTGGGGGCGTGCGATGCGAGACGAACCAGCGATGAGATGAGGCTGCTCCCGCAGCAGCCCCATCCCCTTCAATTCGACCGGTGCGATGGATGCAAGACAGGCGCGCAGATCGTCTAATCCGAGTGTGACTTGAGTCATAAAATGTCCTCACTTTGAGGCATATCCTGTCCGAATTGGGCGATATTGGTGTGGTTTTGCGGAGTTTGCGTCATGGTCCTTGAAGCATATCCTGTCCAAAGTCGTGAATTTTGAAGCATAAAGCGTCCCATCGTTAAGAGACGGCTTGGATATGCAACGGGAACAACAGCCGAGAAGAGGATGTTATTCTCCGCTCGGCAGCTATTAGAATGCGGGTGGAACCATAATGTGTCCGCTGCGATTTGGAAGCATAACGTGTCCAAACGGACATTTTATGCTTCAAGTCACACCGAGCGGAGAACCGAACATCGCCGCTAGCCTTTGCGACCAGGCTGAGGCAAGAATTCGACGACACGCATCCCGTTCTCGTCACGCTCACGGAGGGTCGCGTTGGCAATTTCCGGGTAGCTGGTTTTGAGCAGGTCACGTACCTGCTCGTTCGTCGCGCCGGACATGGAGGCATCCTCAGTGATGCGCGTCGCGCCGATCTTGAACACGCGGGTCGGTTGGGTCGGGTTTTGGTCGGTCATGATTCAAGTATCCTTTACTTGGAATAGGTGAACTAGAGCAGCGCGGTTTGGTCGGAGGCACCGTTGTGGTGTCCGTTGGCGGAGATCGGGGTCTTGCGTGGCGGCGCGATGGTCAGCGCTGCGCTGTCTTCATCGACTTCATCAAACACATCCGGTTCGTCCGCCGTCTCTTCTGGCGCATCGTCCGGTTCGAGTGTGCCGACCTGCACGAAGTCTTGGAGCGTGAACAAGGACAGTTCCCGTTCGCTGAGATGCTTCATCTTCTTCGCCAGCATGTACACATCGTCGATGCGAATCGGGCTTTCGCCGTCCCACAGTTTGCCGTCAATGAGCTTCCCAGCAAGCAGCACGGCTTGACGATAGGCGGCGGCATCCGTCTCCCCGCCGACGATCTTGAGGTGACTAATCTTGACCGCCTTCGTCCCCTTCTTGAGCGGGACATCGACGGTGGGTTCGGCGGATGGCGTGGGTACTGCCACTTTCTTCGTTGGCTGCGGCTTGGGCGGTGGCGCTTCGGGGATGATCGGCGGGTCGGCTTCGACGGCGGCGAAGGCAATCAGCGCGTCGGCGATAATCTCGCTCAGATCAGCGATGCGGGTGTAGGTGAACTGATGCAGCCGGGCGAGATCACCGCGCTGGACGAGCAGCGTCCCGCCGAGCGTAGCATCCTCGTTTTCGGGCAGTGTGAGCGTGATGACCGTCGGTGGCTTTGGAGTGGATTTCTTGGACATGACATATTCCTTTCATGGAATCAACGGGTGAGTATTCGACTTGAAACACGAGTTGCGGAACCGGGCATCACCTCCTTTCGTGTCATACCGTTGTGATCGGACGGGCGAACATTCAACGCGGCGCACAAGTCTTTGAGCAGCAGCGTGCCGCACACATGGCAAAAGCCGTATGCACTGCGCATATTGAAGCCGAAGCTCGCGTGTTGGTCGGCGTTCCTGTGGTGTTGGGGAAAGGGACAGGCACCGTTCACCCAGTCGCCGCGCATTCTGCCGCCGCGCTGCATGAGCGCACTTACGACGAGAGTGAGCAGGTCGGCACTCGGAATGTAGGGTGTCGTTATCTGGCTGCGCTGCAATGTGGGACGTGGAGACGGCCGCGGAAGATAGGCAGCAAAGTCATCCAGAGCATAGCGCCGCTCGTGAAGTTCAAGCAGGCTGCACATGACATTTCCGCGCGATGGTTTGGTGTTCACTGAACCGACCACCCGTAAGCTCTGAGCGACGCTGAGGCTGTCCCCACCCAATGCTTCTGCCAACCCGCGTAAGAGCAGTCGGGCTGTGTTCAGGTCGGTGGTCGGTTCATTCAGCCACCAATAGGCGTGATAGCCGCCGCCACTCGACACGATGCACGATGGCTTGAGTTGAGCGCATTGCAATCGCACCAGGGCTTCCGATGACGTATCATCGATATCAACGAACAATGCGGGCAGTGCGATAACGGCTGCTGCGCCGCCGCGTTTCCAGCGGGTCAAGCCGGGACGACGCAGCCCGACCGCGAAGTACGCGCCCCAACCCAGCGTATTCGCCGCATTGAGTCGTTCAAGTGTGTCGTGCAGTGCAGCCGGGTCGTCTAGTCGGACATGGCGCGAGGGTGTCGGGTGTTTCCCATCAGGATGGATGGCGGTGAGCGTGAGATCGGTGTGGGGAAATGCATTGCAGCGAGCGAGCAGTGCCGCAAAGAAGGCGTGGCGTTCGTCGCGCATGACATCAGAACAACGCCAACTGTTGGGTGAGCGCTTCTTCGTAGATCGGTTCCTGACGGGGAAATGAGTGTGGCTGGCGCTCCGGTTCGCGTTTACGCTTTGGCGCTGTGACTGAATGCGGCGGTTCTCGCCTTGGCGGCTCAGTATCCGCATTGTTTCCAGCCAGCGCGATGATTTGTGCTGCGACTTCCGCTTCGCACCCCGGAAAGACGATGCGGTGTTCCGTCAACCATGTGCTGATCTCCGCCTGAGTGCCACCGTCGAGCATGGTCAGGAGTTCAACCTTCAACCGCTGCCACGCCGCGTCATCTGCAATCAGGTGAACGGTTTCGAGGTAAGTCATGACCGCATTGACTGGGCGATCTGTCATCTTCTGCACGACGGGGGCATCCGCTTTCGTCGATTGGTTGATCGGTGTGACTGTGCCGCCCAGTTCGAGTGCCAGCGCAATCAGTGGGTCGCCTTCGTCAATAACCGGTTCATCGACCGTCGTTTCCGCTCCTTCGACGTTCCAGTAGCCCGCATCTTCCGCGTCGATTTCGCTGACCGCGCCTGCTGCCTTGAACAACTGCGACGGATCGAGCAGCGTCTCGTCGCGCCCGATGGCTTCGAGTAGTGCTTCCTCGAAACCACCTTCGGATTCCGTCAGCGCATCCAACCCGGTCAAACCAATATCGCCCGTGAGTAGTTTCGCGGCACGCTGTTTGCGGCTCATCAACTGCACAGCGGTCTGCTCCATCGTCGCTTCTGCGAACAGGTAGAACACCTTGCAGTGTTCGTGCGTCTGATTCAGCCGATACGAACGTGCCGCCGCCTGCATGAGCGTGCTGAGATTGAACACGAGTTCATAGAAAATCAATGTCGGGAAGTAGATGAGGTCGAGCCCCGTTTTGACCAACTCGGGATTGCAGAGGACGACATTCGTGCCTTTGGCGATTTCGCGCTCTATAACGGCTTCGCGCCGCTCGGCATCGACCGTGTTCTTGAGGATGAATGTCCGTGCCTCAGGTACATGCTGGCGCAGCAGTGTTTCCAAACGAGGCTGAATGTCGCGCGTCGCGGTCTGGCGAAAGTAGATGACGCAGGGACGATTTTCGGCAAGCTCCGCTTTCACGAGGTCAATGAGTGCCTGCTCTTTAGCGTAGATGCGCTCATCACCGTAGGATGGTATCGAGGCGACCGTATACGGTTCCTTTATGCCGGTGATCGGGTGCTTGAGATTGTGGATGACTTCGTAGGGACGAAACGATGCGTTCACCCACCCCATCGACCATTGGAGATAGGCTCCGCGAAACGTCGCATCCCCCTCCCAGCGGCGCTGGATGAGGTAGTCTTTCAAGCGGGCGCGGGTGCGGTCATATTCGGCATACACATCCGGGTCGAGTTCAACCGGCAGCGCGATTTCCTCGTACTGCGGGAGCGCCTTGCCCAGATCGCCAAGTGAGAAGAAAATCGCGTGATCGAGCACTTCCGCGACCAGCAGCGGTGAAATACCGGGCGCTTCTTCATAAGGTCGCTCGTAGGTCGATGTTCCCGTGTACGCCCCTGTGTCCCGGTCGTAACTCGGTCGTTCTTCGACGACTTGCTCCCTTACTCCCATATCGGCGACCCAGCGCGACTCGGCGCGCCCGCGCTGGTTGGCGCTCTCGCTGACAACTTCCTGAAATCCGCGTGAACCGCGCTCTTTGGGACTGAGGCGTTTTGCACCACCCCAGTTGTAGCGTTCGCGCACACGCGGGTTGAGCGCATATTCGAGATTGAAGATCGACGACGACCGTCCGTTGAAGGGAGTACCGGTCATCGCCAGCACCTTTTTCGCTATCCCTGCCATGCGGCTGAATGCTTCGCCGTTGCCGGTATCCGAATGTTGCGCCTCATGCACCTCATCCCAGATGAGCAAAAAGACGCGATCCGGGTACATGCGCTTGAGGTACTCATCGAGACGATAACGCGGATTCTTCGGCGGGTATTTCTCGCCCGGTTTTGGCTGTGCGCCGCGGTCGCGGCTCTCACGCCAGAGCGGTGACTGACAGATAGCACACGTCCGCTTGCCACCTTCCAACCACGCTTGCGAGGCGGACGCACTCACGCCTTTCTTTTCCTGCATGATGACCGAACCGCAGTGGGGACACTTTGGCACACGTTCCCGCCGAATGCGCTGCTGTGGCAAATAGCCATCGGGGACGGGCGCACCGAACCGCCACAAGGCGACGGCTTCATTCCGCCAGACGACCGACGGTTCCCACGGGCAACTGAGCTTGGTCAGGTCACGCTTGATCAAGCCAATTTTGGGGACGGTCGCGTCGAGGGTTTCGACTTTGGACATGAATTGGCGAACATCTTCATGGCGGTCAAGGCGTTCGATAAACGCTTTTGGCGCGATGCTGACCAGTTCGCGTTTCCATTTGTCAATCAAGTGGGGGGGAGCAACGATGAGAGTGACTTGATCGGAATGCATTTCTCCCTGAAAGGCAGTGGCGATATGTGACGCAATAGCGATAGAAGCAGCGCCTCCGAGCGCCGTATTGGGTAGGCACCCGGCGAGCCACCTTAATAGGCGCTTTTCCGTGTGCCCCCCACCGAACCGGACGTGACACTTTCGCGTCATCCGGCTCTCCAGATTTCTTCAACTGCTCAACTTGGGTGTACGTCCCGCGTGAATATTGACATGACAGCCGTGACAGACCATGAGTGTTTTTCGCTGCATGGTTATCATGCGAATCACCCAACTCGGCTTGTCTTTTCTTCCTGCCCAACGCCGCTTGAGGTCGGAGAGTTTGCGGATGTGATGCACCTGCACTCGGTCGTGTGAGCCACAGAGTTCGCAGGTATCCGCTTTCAAGCGTTGGATAAGGTCGGAACGTACATTTGTCGTGTAGTATGTTTTCGCGTCGTTCAGAGGTTGGCTGAAGTTCTTGACCGTTTTCAAGGGAATAGCACCCCAGTAGATGTCGCGGGTGCCTTTTTGGGTTGGAACTTCGATGTGCAATGTTTTGTAGCTGTACCCCTCTACCGTTTTTGTGCCACGATAACGACGGTAGATTTTGCTCACGCTGAGTTTGAATTTGTGCGCTAATGTTTTGGCGAGCGACTGCTGCATAATGTGTTTCAAGCCTTGCAGGTGGCAGCGGTCTACCGCATAGCAGTAGTATTCTGCGATGCCGCGAAAGCGTGCCTGAAACAGGTCGATGATGTGCGCGTCAGAGTGCATGAGGATACCGGATTGGCTGATGGTTTTGCCCGCTCTCATGTAGTCGCGTGCGGCTTCGTTCACGAGTCCGTAGGGAATGCCTAGACGAACGTGTCCGTTGATGCTGCGGCGTTGAGCGAGCATGTGGGGATGCGCGGTGAGTTTGTCGTTTACCTGATAGATGCTGATGTCGTAGCCCAGAAATTTGGCTTTCTCACTGGTTGCGTGCGTGATGAGCGTTTTTGTTGAACTCAGTTCCAGTTTGAGACGGTCACGTAGAAATCCAGCGATGGCATCTCGGATGGCTTCGGCTTCTTTGCGTGTGCCGCAAAAGGCGATGATGAAGTCGTCAGCGTAGCGCACGTACTTCAGCCTTCTGAAGTTCGGGTCGTACATATCCCGCGACGGGATTTGGCGGCGTGTCTGTTCAAGTTGTTTCACTTGTTCAGTATCGCCAGCCGCTCGCGCTCGTTTGAGCAAATGCTCTAGTCGGCGGTATTCGGGATTGTGACGGCGTTCCTTGCCTCCGCGAGTGTACTGGGGTTTCAGTACCGTTTCGATGTAGTCGTCAAGCTCGTGAAGGTAGATGTTACTCAAAAGCGGGCTGAGGATACCGCCCTGCGGTGTTCCACTGTAGGTATCCTTGTATTCCCATTCTTCCAGTTTTCCCGCTTTCAACCCCTGCCGGATGAGATTGAGCATCCGTCCGTCTTGAATATCTCTGGACAAAATTTCCATCAGCACATCATGGTCGATGTTGTCAAAGCATCCTTTGATGTCGCCTTCAATGAACCACGCTGCTCCCCTGAAGCTCTGTTTAATCTGCTGTAATGCGGTGTGACAGCCGCGTCCCGGTCGATAACCATGTGAGCAGTCATGAAAACGCGGTTCGTAGTACGCATCCAGCAGCATTCGCAAAGCCTCTTGCACCAGCTTATCCACGAAGTCTGGCATACCGAGTTTACGGATTCCGCCTGACTTCTTAGGGATACCTGTACCGCGTGTTGGGCGGAACTTGAAGCGCTCGTGACGCATCTTGTCGATGGTATCCCGAACCACTTTCATGCTCATCCCGTCAGCGGTTTCTCCTTCTGACCCCGGTGTTAGCGCACCTGCATTTTTGTAGATTTTCGCGTAAGCACTGAGATACAACTCCTCACTGAACAGACTGCGATACACACGAGTGAGCGGTGTGCGCTTCACTCCCATGTTGTGCAGCGCTTGTAAAATAGGTTGGCTTGTCTGCATTTCGCATACCTTCTTTCTTCTACAAGCGAAAAATCCTGACCCCCTTCGCCCTGTAGCTGCTTACTGATTCGCAGCCGCCTTGGTGGGACGTGACCCCCACGACTACTATGGTTATGGTCTCTGTCGCCATGAGCCTCGCGGCTTGTAGGCGATCCCGCAGTACGGTCGTAAGTGACGTATATAGCGTGACTTAGGTGCGTCCGTTCGCAGCTTGACCGGTCTCATTGACCGTTGTTCCTGTCAGGAAGGTTTCGCGCCACGGCAAAACTAAAGCGCTGCTGACAGGTCTCGACCACAGCCGTTGTGTCGAGGGAGGGGAACGTGTCTCCAACTCGCTGCTAGACTTGAAGCAATCCAGCCTTGCCCATATCACGCAGGTCTCGAAGTCCCATTCAGCTAAACGGCTTCGCTGTTGACCCCTTTTCCGACATGCTGTTGTCCCCACTAGGTTTCCCCGTTAGGTAAGTCGGATGACCTCGCAGGCAGTTTCCTTCAGCCTGCGGTACTTAAAGTACAATCACCTACGCCGTCGTGCGGCGCACCTTGCCAACGCCCATTTGACCGATCAGCAGGATACTGTCGCGGTCTTGCAGTCCGCGTGTCACTGCCGCTATCACATGCTTTTGCGCGGTGTAGAGCGCGTATTTCCCCTTCAAACGGATGCTGTCGAGCCACCGCCCAATCCCATTCATATCGAAGCGGTACATGGGCTGAAACTTGGCATTCAGGTAGCTTGCCAGTGCCCGCTTGTTGGAGGTGATGAAACCGAGCAGCGCCTCGTCACCTTCCATCTCGACGGTTGTGCCGTCCGCGCCGAGCAACGTGAGCGTGGTCGTCGGTTTCAGCCGGATGGTCGTCTTCTTGACCTGTCGTTCTGGGTCGTTCGGGTCGGCTTCAATCTCGACACGCGCAATTTGCTCGACATGGCGGGTCTTGCCGCGCAGCGCGACATGCCCATACTCGTCCGTCTCGATGACTGCACCATCTGCCACGCCTGCCGCCAACACAAGGGCGAGGTGTCCCGGACGCGGTGCAACGACCGGCTCAATTTCCGTCACGGGTGGGGGAACTTCCAGCAGTGCTTGAAATCCGCCCGTTTTCCATGCGCCTTGTTCTTCGATCAGCTGCAGTCCAGCGACCTCATCGAGCATGTCCGGCGCGAATACGAACCGTTGAATGGGACGCGGCGATGGGAGGCGGTAGGTGGGTTCGGGTTGAATAGTGAGTGGCTGCGGATTGTCCCGGTCACGGATGAGCTGCTCATACAGGGCGGCGACATCCAATGGAACACCTTTGACGGCGGCGACGATCATTTGGTCGTACTCGCCAAGATGCTTGCCTGGCAGCGCCCAGATATCAACGCGACTGCTGTGTTTGGCGAGGAATGCCGCCGCTTCGCTGGTGATGTGCTGGCGGTAGATACACCAGAGCGCGAGACCGCCGTCCTGTACCCACTTCCACGCATGGCGCAGGTAGCGGAACTCAACGCGCTTGCTGCCTGATGCGCCCGCATCGTGGTCATACGGCGGGTTGAGCCACGCTGCACCGAAAGCGTTGTTGGAGGCGACCAAGCGCTCCACGTCGCAGCGCACCGCCTGCGTCGCACCAAAGCGAGCAATACATGCCGTCGCACGCTCACCGTCGAGTTCGTTGGCATAGGGTGTCAGGTTCCATGCTTTTGCCGCTGCTTCAAGGAATGCGCCTTCTCCCGCGAACGGATCGAGCAGTTTCACCACTGGCGTGGCGGGTGCCACTAACGAAAGAAGCGCTGGATAGTGGCGCTCCTCGATGGGTAGAAACCCCATAATTTGTTTACTTTCGGCACGCGCCATGAGCTTTCTCCTGAAATGAAAAAAGCCCCCGTTTGAGTGTAGGTTTTCAGAGTTATTGAACCGACCGTCAGATTACCTGCGCTGGATGTCACAGTTTTTGCGGAAACCCTCTAAAATCAGATCGGGGTTGAGTTCACCTGAGGGAAGAAAGTGTGGACTGCGCTTAGAGAGGTTTGGTGCAATAACTTTGACACCAATGGAGGTTCAGCGCAGGAACTCTGCAAATCCGGCGCAAATACTGTGAAACTGCTTCCCGTGAAGGTGCAGTTTTTGGCGCAATAACTTTGAAGCCTTACATTGAGCGGGGGCGGTTGGCATTCGATTAGAGTGAGGGAATTAGGACGACTTGAAGAGGTCGAAGTATTCCTGAGGAAGCAATTTATCAGGGAGTTCAGCATCCGCGTCAAGCGATTCGCGGTAGCCCATTTCGATCATGCATCGCAGGATCGCTTGATATTGTCGAACGAGCACCAGCTCTTCTTGCGGGTCGTCCGTTCCTCGCCACTTAGCGGCAAGCCGCCCCAGTCTTGTTTCCAACGCATCAAGGAGTTGTGCGTCGGTCTCAATTGAAATGTGCTGCATGTCAGGTTCCTTTCGGAGACCAGGGTTGTCCCTGTTCTTCTAGAACACGAACGTAATCTTTGATTTGTCCCACTGGATCGAAGATCGGCAATCCCAAGCGGCGCGGAAAAGTTGCACAGTTATCCCGATCCGCTTTCGGTTCATCCGGTGGGAATGTGTATGGAAACACCATCTTCTCATTATACCACTGCAACGCCTGTTGACGGATGCGCTCGAATGTTTCGTCGTCCACTTCGACAACGAACTGCCAGACGTGCGTTCGCGCTCCTTGTTTCACCAACTCCACAGCCCGTGTGAATACGCTATAGTCTTGTTGCACGATGCCATCGAGTGTCTTTTTCTCTCGGAGCCATGAGATCGCAGCCTCTTCACCTCCAACATCTTCGACCGCTTTCTGCGTCGGGTGAAAGCCTAAGATGCTGGTCTCATCCCTCTCGAAAGAAAACCCGACGTGTCCCGCACGGATCAGTGTGTCCTCGTCAACAAACTTCTCGTCACGAAAACCCGTCCCGCGAAAGGCGATCAAGTAGATTTTCTTCATGGACACTCCTAGCGCAAATGCCCGAATTATACCGCTAGTTCAGGGAGACGGATGATTTTCTGCTCCAGTCCGCCCGTGATAAGGCGCGTCCACGCATCAACATCCAGATCGACGCTGAGTAGGTCAACGCCGCCCGCCGAGCGCGTCTTGCGGACGAGCATCGCCTTTTGTCCCGCCTCATACAGATATGCCGACCACACATCGAACACGGGAATGTTCACGAGCTGGGTGATGTGATGTTTGAGTTTGGCGGTCGCCTGTTCCGCGCTGGTGCGGAAGATGAACGTCGTCGATTTGCCGCCGTAATTCGGCGTGACCGCCCAGTCATGCACGAGGATGAGTGAGGCGAACCGCGCTTCTGGTAGATAATGCAGGTACGGGTGATACATGCCCGAATTTCCCTCCCCGGCGGTCAGTTCAACGGCGGGCGCATCCGGTGGCACGACGGAAACCTGTTCACCTTTTGACAGCTTTGCCCTGATCGCTTCCACGCCCATTCTGGGTCCAGCCATGTTGATGAACACGGCGATTCCTTCGTGAACCGCGTAGCCGAAACAAAACACCTCCCCGGTGATACTTCCGGTCAGCTCTCCAACGTAAGCCTGCTCAATGGGTGTCATCCGTCCAGTTGAATAGTGGACTGCAGGCAAGGTCTGAAGGTTTTCCCGCTTGGCTTCGCGGATGGCGGTTTGTATGGCATCGAGCGGTTCACCATCGGCGGGCATCACTGCGGGCTTGATGACACGGATGGCGGGTGGTGCATCGACGGGCGCGACGGACTGTTGCTCGTCCATATCAGGGTCGTTGGGTGCAACCGGAGGATCAATCGGGGTCGGCTGCTGTCTATACTCGATAAGTGTGCGTTTGATTTCAGCATCCGTCGGCGGAAGCGCTGCGCCCGGCGGCACGACTGCCCCGCGCACAATCTTGATGCCGGGGATCGGCTCATACGGTGTCAGTTCGCGCTCGAAACACCAACACACGCCGATGTTTTCGAAATCGACATCGTAACTCCAGCCGTGCTTCGCATTGTGGTTATACAGCCGAACTACTTTACCCCGTGTGCCAGTTGGAATCGGTTTGCTGTCTGCTGTTTCCAGTTCGTGACGGGCGTAGGCGGTCTCATCCATTTCAAACAATCGCGCTGGCGGCTCATTCGTAGGCGTTTCCTTGACCTGCAACCCTAGAATGACGGCAGCCTCATCGACAGTACAGGGTTCATCATCGTTGAACGGCACTTCTGCCGCCAATGCATCCAGCACTGCCACTTTGTCCGGCTGCTCGAAGTGCCATTTTCTTGTGTAGAGGGAATACATGGCGTTATTCGTTTGCAGCGCCTTCTGGATCACTGGCAGTGGATTGCCCACTCGTTCCTGCGGCGGCAGGTCGAACTCCCACACGGTTTCGGGTTTGTCGTTTCGGTCGATCCAGGTGGTGCGGGTGGCGAAGATGCCATTCTCGCCGCGCAGGATGATATCACCGTTGGAGGCGTATTCTTTCCCTCCGATGCGTCCGCCGAAGATCGTCAGCAGCGGGGAGGCAGATGCAGCTGACGGCTCGTCTACGTCGGGTTGGGCTTCGCTCGTGACCAATGCCCGGATCGCAGCAGGTAATTCCGCGCCCACGTAATACCATGCTTTGCGCTTGCCGCTGAAACGCGCCCCGTGCTGTTTGAGCAGGTCACGATGCGGATACGTCTCGCCAAGCAACCACCACCATACGCTGCCACCTTCCTCGCGCTGGCTGCGTTCGGCGATAATGCCTGTGACGACGCATTCCCGCACTCCCGTCGATGGCGACGGCGGACGAAAGCCCATCGGATTGAAGGTTGGACCCGAACGATAGCCGGGTTCGGTGAAATCGGCATGGTTGCTGTCCGGGAATGCCCACCACTTTTTGTCACGCCACAGAAACACGCCCGCACGGTGACTCTGACGGGCGATCTGCTCTGCCTTCGCCAATTCGTTCGCCGTGAGCGTGAGGAGAATGTGACCGTGCCGCACGACAACATCCCCATCGATCTGCAAATAACGATACGATGCCTGTTTGGGCGATACGTCGCGGGCGTTCGTCCCGTACAGTGCCAGCAGCACGGCGGTCACGGCGCTGGTGTAGCCCAGCTTATAGGCACTGACAATTTTGCCTGTCTGCGGATCGGTGACGCGCTGCGCCCCGTAAGTATCAATTGCGATGATGTGCCCATCAGCCATAAGGTTTTAGCTCCCGATCGAATTTGATGAGGTGTGCATCTTTACCGCGCTGCACCGCGTACTCGTATCCCGCCTTCGTGCCGGGGCTGTCGCCATTCCACACGAACAGGCAGGTCTGCGCCTGGTCAACCATCCAGCGGTCGCGGGCGGCATACGGACTGCTCATGTGATGCGGCGCGGAGAAGTACGTTTCGTACCCGACTTTGATGTATGTGCCGTGCTTGCAGCCGTAGTTGCGCGGGAAGTTGGCGATACCCGCGACGATCACGCGGGCTTTCAAACGACGGCATTCCTGCACGACCGCCATATCGACCCCTTTCGGGTTATCGCCGACGATGATGGTGTAGCCTTTCGCGTGCGCACGCTGCACCGCGCGGCGGGCGTAGTCGAGCATCTCACGAGTGGCATAGCGGCTGCCCGCGATGAGAACATGATGGGTGGACTGAATGTGCATTCTGCACCTCCAGAGAGGTTGAAAGATTGGGAAATGAAAAACGCGCCGCCTCTCGACCGAGAAACGACGCGGAAAAGTTCGTTATGTGCGCCCATCACCGCATTGACATGCCTGGATGCGCCCCAAGTCAGGCATGAACCTGCTCAAGACGTTGACCCTTCCAGTAGTACAGCTTTTTATCTGCGGCGCAGCCGCTCGCTGTCCCATCCACGACGGTGTACGGTATCCGAACCGAATTGTTCGGGGGCGTTTGGCACAGAGGATCAGAGCGTTCACCTGTAGGAGGCAGTCAACGCACATCGGCGTTGGGCAGGGTTTACAGCGCGCCCTTTCGAGCTAACGCAGCCATTACACCACGCATCCGTGTGACCGATGACCCGCTGTGCATTTGTTAAGGTGCAACTACGCACCGTATTCAGCACACCATCCCCGTCTGGCTACCCGAAGGGCGACACGGTTTTGCCATGAGCGTAGCGGCGCAAGCCAGAGGCAAAACCGTAGGCGAAGCCGCTTGCGGCTTTAGCCCAGCGGGGTGGTGTGCTAGGGTGCGTTAGTGGTTGCACCGATGCACAGATGGGAAGGTCTCACAGGCGGAGGGGAAGCGATTGCAAAAGTGCAGTCGCAAAGATGCAGTGCTGCGAGAACAGACTAGCGGCGAACGAAGCGAAACCGCTGTTGAAAAATCAGTCCACTCACAATGTAAGCATCTCCTGCATTTTGTAAGCGATTGTCTGCGCCATCCCCCAACATGGCATTCGGCGCAATGTCGAGATGCCCATCCTGATCGAAATCGTAGACTGCTAACCCATAGACCGTTTCGTCGTCAGAATCTGCGCCAACGAGATAATTTACATCGAGGGTTGTTGGCAGACTCGACGGCAAAATAAGCTGTTGATCGAACATCCGCGAAATGTGTTTTCCACCCCAGAATACGGCGAGGAGACCTGTATCTTCTCGTAATGATGCCTCATCCCCATAATCGTAAGTTGGCGCTCCATAGAGCAGTTCGTCGTATCCATCGTCGTTCAAATCAGCGAACCGCAGAATGTCCCCACCCATACTATCGGCTTGATCCGGGTAGATGACGAAACCGCGTCTAGGTTCGAGACTCAACACATCAAATGCCTGTCCGCGAAACGGAGGATGGGCTGAAATGATCCATGCCTCACCCGCTTCAAATGCGGTGTTGTCTGCGCCATTGGCAATCAGGCTACCCAGTGCGATTTCGCTGATACCATCGCCATTGAAATCGCCGACTGCAAGTTCCTCACCCAACAAATCGTTAGCATCTGCCCCGTAAATGACGCTGATCGCCTCAGAATTTGGTACACCGTCTACCAGCAGTGCTGCCAGGTCAATCACTAAACCCCGCAACTGCGAATGCCCATAGATGACAAATGTTTCTCCACTGTTGTAGCGTCGATTGTCGATCCCATCTCCGCCACCTAGCTCCAAACCACCTATCCCTGCCGACTCACGCCATAAGGCAGCGCTGACTAAAGCATCATCAAAGCCATCGCGGTCAACATCAGCGCCCAGCGTCGTTGAGCCGAACAGGTCATCATAGTCTGCACCAATAATCCGCGCTGCGGATGAAGGTGGCATCGACATATCCGTCTGCGGTTTATACAGCGCTGTCAGATCGGTTCCGCCAAACACGATCCATGCTTCACCTACATTGATGCGTTCATTGTTTATGCCGTCAGCCTGATTTGCACCGATTAGAAGGTCGGCATAACCATCTCCATCAAAGTCACCGCCGTCAACCCACAGACCGAATCGATCCTGTGGGGAAGCTCCGTAGAAAGTAAAAACATTGCTGGGTGGATTGGATAAATCGATGATGTCGTTCTGCTCAAACGCTTCACCGCCTAAAATGACATAAGCGGCTCCCGCGTCGCGCCGACCACCTACTGCTCCATCGTTATTCTGAGCGCCCAGAAGTAAATCGTCGTAGTCATCGCCGTTGAAGTCGGCAACGAACACCTCCGTTCCAGCCATGTCGCCGGATTGAGCGCCCCAAATAGTGATAACGTCATAATCATAGGGCGGTTCATCTGCCATGCTGATAGTTCCAGCGATAGTGCAGATGTCCATAACAATACGGACATGTCCGGCATTTCGTCGTCCTGAAGTTTCCGTGCGTATTGTTGCGTTCGAGGCAGCGATCACCAGATCGCCGCATCCATCACCGTTGAAATCCCCTGCTTCCAGTGGTTTTCCGGTTTGTGATGCTCCCGCAGGTGAATCATAAAAGGTGAACTGACCACGCTGGTCGATGTCGGCTAAATCCCACGTTCCATCGCCAAGGTCATCGTCAGTTTGTGCTCTGCTCACGCCAGCAACTTGACCCAAGCTGATCACCACAATCAGCAGCCCGATAGAAGTAACCAGCTTCAACCACCTACCGACAAAATTCGTAATCAACATCAGCACATACCTCTCCACAAAACTCACGATGAAGCGTCCAATGTAGCCAGTGCGTCCTGTGCATCGGTGTAGAGCGGATTTGCCTGGAGCGCTCGATTGAAAGAAGCACGCGCCTCGGATACCTGTCCCTGAGCAGCGTAAACCTGTCCTTGCCAGAAATAAGTTTCTTCGACATACGCACCGCCGTTGTTTAAATTGGAACTTACAAGCGCTGTTACATCGCTGTAGCGTCCAACAGTGAAATACGCTTCGTATGGACCAAACTGGTACCACATCATCCGCCAGGGCAAATCAAATCGCCGTGCTTGATCGTATGCAATTGCAGCCTCTTCATAACGCTCCAGCGAGAGAAGAGCGGTTCCCATATTGAACCAGGCAAAGCCGTTCCGAGGTTCCCTGCGCACTTCGTCCTGTGCGGTTTCAAGGGCAAGTTCTGCTGCACGTACAAGGTCGCCACGTTCGCCCAAAATTTCGGCGACACGCCCCTCATTTTGAACTTCATACAAAACGATGAAACGTCGATTGAACTGCTGCCATGCGGTATCAAGCGCATCGTAGGATACAGCAATTCCCTCGCCATTCTGACCTGTACCCAGATAACTGTCATAAGCGAAAAACTGGCGCTGCGTGTCGTCGTATCCAACGATGGCACGGTAATGACCCAGCCAATCCTCACCTTCGGGTGCATAACCAATCGACACGATCACGGGAAAGCCGTTAGTGATAAAGGCGCGTATGAATTCAAGCGTTCCGCCCATACGTGTAAGCGCGCGAACACCCGTCTGTTCATTGACGAACTGCACCATTTCGCTGGGAGTGACGTTTTTGTCTTCTTCATCTGGCTTTAGAAACGAAGCCGCATAGACCTGATCCTCAGTCCAGCTAAAATAACTCAAACCCATCGTGATGGTTGCCGGTCCACAGTTGTTCCACGTCTGGAAGACACCACGCAATCCGTAGATTCGTGCTGACGTCGGCAGCGAAAAAGCACTTTCGAGTGTTGCCGTCGGCACTACTTCAGGGGATGTCGTGGAGGGCATGAGGGTCGGCATCGCCGTAGCAGTCAGGGTGGGCAAAAGTGCGGACGTTGAAGTCGGCGCAAGTGTCGGTGTTGCGGTCGGACTTGTAGTCGGGGTTGGCGATGCAAGTGCAAAGCTCAATAAATCTTCTGGAGAAATTGCGCTGTTCTGAGGTAACGCGGTCGGAATGCGGGCATTCTCGTCCGCTCGATAAGGTAGAAACGACTCCATGAACGGCAGTACACCGATGATGCGCTGCTGCTGACCTGGACGCAGCACATTCTGGAAGATGAGCAGTCCAGCAGCAGCCCCAGCAATCATCAGTATGCAACCGCCTACTACTAGGACGATGAACCATCGTGGTGGCGGCTGGAGATCGGGCATGTCTATCTCTGGTGAGCGACTCACAGACAGCGGTTTCCTCGCAAACGGACGACCATCTGTGAGATTTTAGAGTTCAGACGCGCTCAGGCGAATGCGCCATTTAGCGGGAGAAATACACGCCAAACAGCGTATTGCTTCGGTGACATTTTGTGGGTTACGTTTTCAGAGGAAGATAAGCTGTTGGATTGTGCTGAAATGCCCCTTGGCACACGGGGCAGCAGAAATAGTACCGTTCCCCCTCATAAACCGTACTGCCAAACGCCCGCTGCGGCTCAATGACCGCACCGCAGACCGGATCGCGGACGTGCTCGGTCGGTTGCGCGACCTGATCTAGCGGCAGATCGACGCGGATGGTTGTGCCGACACCTGGAAAGCTGGTCACTCCAAGCCTGCCATGCAGATGTTCGACGCGCTCACGCATCCCTAACAGCCCAAAATGCTGCGCCTGTGCCAGTTCGTCCAGCGTATTGGGCGGTGTAAATCCAGCCCCATTATCATGAACGATGAGCGTCATGGTGTCTGGTTGAAAGTTCAGGTCAAGCTGTATCAGACCGGGCTGTGCGTGTTTTTCGGCATTACGCACCGCCTCTTGTGCGATGCGAAACAACGCCAGCTCCTGCGCTGCACTGATACGCCGCGCATTTCCGGTGACCTGAATTTCGAAATGCGCCGTATGCGGTTCATCCGCGAGCATCTGCAGCGCGGCGACGATACCTAGTTCCTCCAATGCCGGTGGACGCAGATCAGCGATCAGGCGGCGTAGACTTTGAACGTTCTCGACCGCCTGTGTGCGTGCCATTGTGAGCATTGCACGAGCGCGTTGTGGGTTAGTTTCGATCCAACTTGCAGCCAGTTCGATGCTCTGCGCGATAGCGACAAGCGACTGCACTGTATCGTCATGCAGCTCGTGAGCGATACGGGCGCGTTCCGCCTCCTGTCCGTCAGTGAGCGCGTGCCGATAGGTCAGCGCCTCCGCCTGGGCGCGCTGCACATGCCCCGCCATGCTTGCCATCGACTGCCGCAGATCAGCGATTTCACGGATGCCGCCGCACTGCTGTTCCAATGCAATCATATCGCCCTGCGTCAATCGCTCGGCACTCGCTGCCAGGCGGCGCACCGGACTCAGCACGCGCACGAACGCCCACAGGTTTACGGCGACTGACCCGACCAACAGCCCACCGAACAGCATGACGAATCGCTTCATGACGATGCTCCATCGTTGAGTGTAATCAAGCCGCGCGTCAGTCCAGCGGTCACCGCTTCTGTGCGCGTCTTGACGCCCAACTTCTGATAGATGTTTTGCAAATGCCCCTGCACCGTGCGATCCGAGATGAACAGCCGTCCACCTATCTCTTTGTTGGTCAACCCTAGTGCCGCACAGTGCAGGATCTCCATTTCACGATCCGTCAGCCCTTCGACGAGTTTTGGCACTTCCGTTTCGTGCCTTGCCGCTTTTGCCAGCACATCGGGATCGAACGCAGTTCGCCCCACCCCGACATCCTGAAGCGCGCGATAAAGCTGTGCCAGTTCCGCCGTCTTGAGGACGAACCCGTCCGCCCCAGCATCGATCAGCGCATGGACATACGCAGGATCATCGTAGGCGGTCAGCACCAGCACGCGCACATTGGGGTTATCTAGGCGAATGCGTCGCGTCGCCTCGACCCCTGTCAGTTCTGGCATGTGAATATCCATGACCACCACATCGGGCTGTAGATCGCGCGTTAGGCGTACTGCCTCTACACCATTGGTCGCTTCGCCGACGACTTCGATGCCCATGCTCTCCAGATACATTCGCGTCCCCTGACGCACGATTTTGTGATCTTCAGCGAGCAAAACCCGCATTTGTCTATTCCGTTTCTGCCTGCATGGGTGGGCATTTGACACTACCATACGAACAAAATACACAACAATCCCCGTGCGAAGGCTTGAGTAAAACTCCACAGTGAACACACTGATAAAAATACTGGCAGCAATCAGTGGGCATCGTCTCTTCTTTCATTCCTGCACACTGAGGACAAGTAATAACCGATTGAAGTTGCATAATTCGCCTCCTTCATTGATTTTACAAGCATGAAGCCATCTCAAAATACCGCCAAATGGCGTATACGCTGAAACCTCGTCGGTGCTACGCTTGGATCGAAGGGCGTTTCCAAAAAGGAGAATGGGCAGTGGAGACCAAAACGTTCAAGGTTCCGAACATGACATGCAACGGCTGCGTCAGCACCGTGCGCGGTGAACTCGAAGGCATTCCCGGCGTGGAAGTGCTGGACATCAACAAGCCGGGGCAGCTCGTCACCGTGCAGTGGAAGCAACCCGCCTCGTGGGACACCATCGAGCAGGCGCTGACCGCCATCGAGTACGCGCCCGCCGAGGCGTAACGGAGTTTACGTTTGATTAAGGCAGAACTTTAGGGCGCTTACCAGACGACAAGCGCCCTGCTGTTACGGTTAGTCACCGACCGCGTTCACTGGCTTCAGCGCGGCTGGCTGAACCGCAGGTTCTGACTCCAGCTTTCGTCCCCGGAGGCGGAGACTGTTGCTTACAACGAAGATGGACGAAAAAGCCATCGCTGCAGCGGCAAGCATCGGGATGAGCGTGCCCGCCATCGCCACGGGGATAAGGATGATGTTGTAGATGAACGCCCAGAACAGGTTCTGGTAGATCGTTCGCATGGTCGCCCGACTCAGGCTGACCGCCCGCGCTACACCGCGCAAATCGCCGCTCACCAGCGTCACATCCGAGGCTTCGATTGCGATGTCCGTTCCCGTGCCGATGGCAATCCCCACATCTGCCTGCGCCAGAGCCGGTGCGTCATTGATGCCGTCACCTACCATTGCGACGCGCTTTCCCTCACCTTGCAGCCGCTTGACCATCTCCGCTTTCTGATCAGGCAGCACGTCCGCCAGCACGCGCGTGATGCCCACCTCGCGGGCAATCGCCTGTGCAGTCTTTTCATTGTCGCCCGTGATCATCACAACTTCGAGACCCTGCGCCCGCAGCGCGGCGACGGCTTCGCGTGATCCATCCTTCACCGTATCAGCAATACCGAGGATGCCCGACAGTACGCCATCGATGACCGTCAGCACGGCAGTGCGCGCCCGTCCTTGCAGCGCTTCGATCTGCCCGGTATATGCGGTTAGATCGTGTCCCTGTTCACGGATGAAGCGCGGGCTGCCGACAAAAACGGTTCTGCCTTCGACTGTTGCACGCACGCCGCGCCCAGACTCCGCCTCGAACGCTTCCGGCTGCGTCAGCTTAAGATCACGCGCCGCCGCCGCCGCGACCACCGCCTGTCCCAATGGGTGTTCACTACCTCGCTCGGCAATCGCGGTCAGACGCAGCACCTCATTCTCATGACAACCGTTCAGCGCGATGACATCCGTTACGCTCGGTTCACCGCGCGTGATCGTCCCGGTTTTATCCAGTGCCACGACCTGCACGCGCTTGGCGCTCTCCAGCGCTTCGCTGTTTTTGAACAGCACACCCATTTCTGCCCCACGTCCTGTGCCAACCATAATCGCCGTCGGGGTCGCCAAACCCAGCGCGCATGGGCAGGCGATCACCAGCACGGCGACCGCATTGACCAGCGCTGCCGTGAAGCCAACTTGCCCAATTACCAGCCAGCCGATGAAGGTCAGCACTGCCAGGACAAGCACAATCGGCACGAACACGCCCGACACCTGATCGGCGACGCGCTGAATCGGCGCTTTCGACCCCTGCGCCTGTTCCACCAGCCGGACAATCTGCGCCAGCGCGGTTTCTGCGCCAACGCGCTGCGCCTCGATCACAAGCCGACCCTGTTTGTTGATGGTCGCGCCGATCACCTCACTGCCTGTTTCTTTGTTGACGGGCAAGCTTTCACCTGTCAGCATGGACTCATCGACCGATGACCGCCCAGTGACGACCAACCCATCGACGGGGATACGCTCACCAGGGCGCACGACCAGTTGATCGCCTACGACAACATCATCGATGGCAACCTCGACCTCATCACCATTCCACAGCAACGTCGCGGTTTTCGGTGCCAGACCGAGCAACTTCTTGATCGCCTCGCTGGTGCGCCCTTTGGCGCGGGCTTCCAGCAGCTTACCGAGTGTAATCAGCGTGAGGATCACGGCAGCCGTCTCAAAATAGACATGCGCGCCGACCGCACTATATCCCACAACCATGCCGATCAGTACGACGATACTGTACAGGTATGCCGCCCATGAGCCGAGCGCGATCAGCGTGTCCATACCCGTTGTGCCGTTGCGTGCTGACTTCCATGCACCAACGGTGTATTGCCGCCCGACGATGAGCTGTACCGGGGTTGCCAGCAGCAGGAAGCCAAACGGCCAACCCGACCAGAGCAGCCAGTTCAGCGCCGGGTTGGGACCTGCCATCGCGCCGGAGAGCATCATCTCTGCCATATCCATACCCGCGAAACTCGCCATGTACAGATCACGCCCCATGCTCAGGATGAACAGGGGAATGGTGAACGCCGCACCAATCAGCACCATATGTCGCTGACGGTCGATTTCTGCCTGACGCGCGGCACGTTCGGCATCTTCCGGCGCTTCGGCGGATGAGAGATCAACCACGCCGTACCCCGCGCTCTCGACCGCCCTGATTAGGTCTCCACGCCGCACTGCATTCGGCAGGTATTGCACGGTCGCGCGTTCGGTCGCCAGATTGACCGCCACCTCCAGCACGCCAGGCTGTTTGCCAATTGCACGTTCGACGTTGCGCACGCACGATGCACAGGTCATGCCAGTGATAGGAAGTTCAATCGCAGCGGTCGCCACCCCATACCCCGCATTCTTGACACGCTCGATGATCTGAGGAACGCTCACCGTCTGTGGATCGAACTGAACGCTGGCGCGTTCGGTTGCCAGGTTGACGCTCGCCCCATCTACGCCTTCCGTTTTGGTCAGCGCGCGTTCGACATTACGCACACAGCTTGCACAGGTCATGCCTGTGATGGGGAGTTCAATTTGCCTAATTGCTTCTGTCATCGCTGTATCCTCTGCACGGCTTTTCGTGTTCTACGATACGACAGTCCTGAGCGTCGGGTACGCGCTAAATGGCGTATTCCTTAAAGTGCGGAGCATCTTTACACAACGAAAAAGCGTATGAGATATATCCCATACGCTTTGGGTCGAACACATCAAGTGTCGCTATAAGCGGGTGTTACTCAACGATGTTGACAACGAGTGTGAGTCCTCCCGGTTCTTCCCCATCATTGGTGACGTGATGCAGAATGTGGCAATGTACCGCCCACATTCCCGGCTCGGTGGCGACAAACTCAATGTCATAGCGTTCACCCGGTGCAACTGCCACGGTATCTTTTGTAAGTTGCGCCACATCCGGGACAGGGTGTCCATCGGTAGCGACGATCTGGAAGGATGTGCCATGCGTGTGCATGGGATGGACAAATTGCCCTGCATTGATGAAACGGATGCGAACCCGCTGCCCTACCTGAACGTTGATCGTTTCTGTTGCCGGGAAAGCTCTGCCATTGATCGTGAAATAGTTTGGTTCTGCTCCTGCCATCGGCATGGATGGATAAGTGAGTCCATCCACGACGCGCCACTCGGAGAGCATCAGCGTGACATCGACATCAGGTAGTACCGTTTCTGGTTGCACAGGATCAATGATCAGGGGGGCGTACAATCCCAATCCGATTTGGGTATCGGTATTCAGGTGCGAATGATACCAGAACGTGCCGCTGGGACTCGCAATGAATTCGTAGACGAACGTTTCGCCGGGTTCAACTGGATTTTGAGTGACGTTCGGAACGCCATCCATCACGTTTGACAATGTGTTGCCGTGAAAGTGAACTGTTGTTGCTTCGGGAAGCTCGTTGGTGAACACAACCCGGACGCGATCCCCTTCCGTTACCCGAATCATTGGTCCCGGGACGGTACCGTTGTACGTCCATGCAGTAACAGAAACATCGTCGAGGATGTTCCACAATACGGGACGCGCGGTGATTTCAAACACCTTCACACCATCTTCGAGCGTAAACTCCAGCGGTTGTCCGCCTATGGAGTCCGTAGCAGCGGGTACACCTTCGCTGCTGATAGGCATCATATCGTGACCGCCAGCCCCCATGTCCATACCTTCACCACTTTGCCCAGAGTGGTCATCCATATCCGACATCATGCCGCGCATCTGCTGCATCATCGACATCATGTCGTCGGACATCTCCATGCTCATCATTTCGTCCATCAGGTTCATCATGGGCTGCATCATGGTGGACATGTCCATGCCGCCCATCATATCCGCCATACCACCACCCGACATCATGCTCATCATCATATCCATCATGCCGCGCATCCGCTGCATCATCGGCATCATGTCGGTGGACATCTCCATGCCCATCAGGTCGTTCATCAGGCCCATCATAGTCTGCATCATGGCTGACATATCCATGCCGCCCATATCCATTTGCCCCATTGTGGACTCGGTTATCGCTGGTACAACCGTTGGGGTGACTTCACTGGCAGGGTGATGTGCGTCATGGTCTTCCTCAATCCCCTGATCGAGCGCCAATGCGATCTGGGGCTGTTGGGCAGAAACCGCAGGCAGCGGTGAGAAACTAATTCCATTCGGGCTGTCCCCGGTTGTGACACGGGCGACAATTTCCAGAGTTGACAGGTCGATTACGGCAACATCGTCACCATAAATGTTGGCGATATAAGCGTAGCGCCCGGACGGCTCAATGACGACTCCATGCGCCCCTTGTCCGGTTTCAAGAGTCTCCACGACCGCGAAGGTTGCTACGTCGATAATCGAAACCGTCGTGCTAGGGTTTTCCGCTGTACCTTGATTGGCAGCGAGTACATAGCGATTATCAGGCGTGACATAAACTTGGATAGGCCCTTCGCCGATTTCGACAGTGCTAACCAGCGATTGGGAAGCAACATCGACTTTGCCAACCGCGTTTTCGCCGTTGAGCGAGAAATACACATATTCACCACTCGGATCAAACGCGACCTGAACGGGACGTTCGCCAACTTCGATGTTGGTGACACGCTCGTTCGTCGTCGTGTCGATCACGCTTAACGTGGTATCACTGGCATTCGCCACGTAAATCCAAAGGCCATCGGGGCTGGGACGAAGCCCATGTGGAAACTCGCCAACCGGAATAGTCGTAATCACCTCTTTGGTGGCAGCATCGATGACGGTTACGCTGTTCTCGCCTCCGTTGGTGACGTAGACTGTACCACCATCAGGGGATACGATAATATGGGCAGGATGCTCTCCGGTAGGCGTCGTCCCAAGAACTGTATAGGTACGAGCATCAATCTGTACTGCCGTATTGTCGTGCCCGCTTACTACCCAGACGGTTGCGCCATCGGGGGACACTTGAAGATTGTGCGGACCTTCAATCCCCGTGAGCGTCGTGACGACTTCATTCGTGCTGGCGTTGATGACGGTGATGCTGTTTCCATTTTCGTCTGCAACCCAGATCGTTCCCTGAATCGGTAAGCTCTGTGCCCCAACAGTGAGAGGTTGACGCAGACCGAAGACAAGCGTAATTAAAGCAACCAGAACTGCCGATTGGCGTAGAAACCTGTTGCCCATGATTAACCCAACTGCCTTTCCCATGTTTTGCGTGAAACGCTTATAGTGAGCGTTTTCAAAGATACAAACCTAGAGATGAGCGTACCTCAAGCGCCTTACACAGGTATGCGCTCTTCAGCGTGTTGAGGCACAGGCAAAATGGCGGGGGTTAATTCAACAAACAGTAATGGCTTCTCTGGTGTGTTTTGTCATATCACCGCTCCGGTGCGCGGCATGATCACGAGATGATACACTACTGAACCTATAACCAACCCGCCCGTAACTGCCATCGAGAATTTGCCGACAGGTAAAGATGTAAATCGTATACGCTTTCCCTGTGCTATCGCCAGCCTCCTCTTCTCAGCATGTTTAGCCGTTACTGCCGTACCTAAAGCCGCCGACATAGGAATAGCCGCACAAAACATACACATGACTGCCTACTCCCCTCCAATGCCATCATTTGCGATTTGTGTCCATGCCCCATCCCCAAACAATACAAAAATATCTTTCTCATTTGTGGCTGCTGCCATTTGACCTGACGTGGGACTATCAGCAACATAGATCAGTGCGTCATTATTTGCCAGCGGCGGCGTGAGCAGCGGTGTATTCTCCCCAGTAGCAAGATCAAGTCGATAAAGCTGTCGATAACCGAAGTAAAGCCTGTTTGCATCAAGATCGAACACAACCGCTGTTACTGGCTCAGATGTAAACACAGGGGTAAATGTGTTTCCGTAATCCGTTGATAGCCACAAACCATCTTCGGTCGCAACCGCCACCGTACCAAGTTCGTCAGGGTGTACAGCGATTTGTATTGGACTGCTCTCCAATCCCGCCGCCTGGCTTTGCTGCCATGTTTGCCCCTCATCAAGGGTATAAAACATACCTACCCCTAATTGAGAATTCGGCGATTGGTTGATGACATAGACTGCATGATTGCGATAACCGGCGGCGAGCAGATGAAAGTCACTTTCGCCTTCGAAAATGAGTGTCGTAATCGTGCGTCCGCCATCCTCGCTCTTGATCAAGCCTAAGAGCGGTTCGTAATCTGTGCGTAGATCGGGATGACCACTGCTAAAGAAGCCGCTATCAATAGGAGAAAATCCCATGTAATCGTGAGCGGGTAAATCCGGCTGTGACCATTGGTTATTCTCGTACACCAGCAGCCCAATGTGTGCGGGGACGAGCAAGCGACTTCCATCAGACGAAAATCCCAAGCCGTGAATATGCGGTATTTCTACCCGTACCGCTCCACTTGTACCGTCCTGTTGACGGGCGTTCAGTAGAACAAAAACACCTATTACAGCGCCGATCAAACAAATCGCGCCGATGACCAGATGCCGTCTCGTTATCACAATCCCATCTGATGGACTTTGTTTTTTCTTCACTGAATTCCTCTATTTACCATTGACCTCGTATTCAGCATCCAATTCGGCACGACGCTGTGTCACCTGTGCCTGCCACGCCCGTTGGTCATCCGTCCACCACAGGCTCATATAGGCGATGAGCTGATCGATCTCCGTCTCTGTAACCACCCCCTCAAAAGGTGGCATGGGATAATGTTCGAGTGGGTTCTGGATGCCGTTCAAAACCACCAGTTCTATCAACTGGCTGGGATGCTGCCAGGTATGTCCGGTCGCATCGTGAGGAGGCACAGTATGCAGCCCAAGCTGCTCTGTATTGGGCACAGTCGAAAGAAGTTGTCCTTCCCCTGCGTAGCCATGACAGTGCGCGCACCGCAGGTTGTACACCGTTTGACCCGTCACTAAGTTTTGGTCAGCGGCGATCATAGCGGCACGCTCTGGCGAGTCGGTCGGACGCACAGCGACGACGGGCGGTTCGCTGCTGGTTTGGCAGCCAGCGAGGATGATCATCACGGCTGCAAGCAGGAACATGAGCAGACGAGGAAGCTGCATCATCGTCATCTCAGGATGCAACCGCGCGTGCAACAAAATCGAACTCCAGCCGTACCTGTTCAGCAACACCGTGATAGGCGAGCATATCGTCGTCGAGAATGCCGAAATCACTGCGGTTGACAAACGCGGTTGCCTCACCACGTATTTCCTCAGCACTGCCCAACGTCATCCGAACAGTGAAGGTCACCGGGCGCGTTACCCCGCGCAGCGAGAGATTACCCGTCACCTGCAAATCGACTGTCTGACCGAGAGACACCTGGGTTGGTAACCCCGTAACCGAGGTGGGGACGAATTCGGTGAACTCATAGGCATCCTGAGCCGTAAGCAGAACACAGCAGCGGATCGAGTTGTCACGATCGGGGTCGTCGGTTCGCAGCGTGCGCAGGTTGATGCGAATGACCCCAAGCTGAGAATTCGCCGGATTCGCAAAGTCGATGATGAAGTCGCCCGCGATCTGATTGGTTGTGCCAACTGCTGTCTGTGGCGGGATCGTTTCATCGACCGCGAAACGAACAACCGACTCACTGGTCGAGATACGAAAGAGCTGGCGAGCCAGCACAACCGGCACTGCCGTTGGCATGGCGACGCTCGACATCGCCGCCATATCATGGGTTGCACTGGGAACGACGCTCGCCGTTGTCGGTGCGGTAGTAGGTTGAACCGTCGACACAACGGCGGCGGTAGTGGGTACTATGGTCAGGCTGTCCAGTGATAACGTGGGCGCGCTGATGGGTGCGCTGGGTTGGTCATTCGACCCGGTTACACGGATGAACACGAATACACCACCCACACCCCCAATGACAGCGCCAATCAGCATCCCTGCCAGAAAAACACCAACGATGATGGGCATCAGTTTTCGAGCAGGACTGACGCTGTTATAGTTGCCTTCGAATCGTGCCACGCTGAGACTCCTGTACCAGATTGGATTCCGACTTTAAACCGCCGCTAAATCGAGGCGGCGTAAGAGTTGCGCGTTGAACGCGACCACGATGGTGCTGACCGACATGAATACCGCGCCAATCGCCGGGTCGAGTGTGATACCAAACGGTGCAAGCACCCCCATCGCCAGCGGGATTGCCACGATGTTGTAGCCCGTCGCCCACACCAAGTTCTGAATCATCTTGCTGTAGGTGGCGCGGCTCAACCGGATAATCTTGACGATATCTATCGGGTTCGAGCGCACCAGGATGATCCCTGCACTTTCGATGGCGACATCCGTTCCCGCGCCGATGGCAATGCCGACATCAGCCGTCAGGAGCGCGGGCGCGTCGTTCACACCATCGCCCACCATCGCCACTTTACTGCCACCTTTTTGCAGTTCACGCACTTTGTCGGCTTTGTGTTCGGGCAACACCTGGGCGAAATAGGTGTCGATGTTCAGTGCTTGTGCGACTGCTCGCGCGACAGATTCACTGTCGCCGGTTAGCATAGCTACTTTCAAGCCCAGATCGTGCAGCTTCCGGACGGCTTCACGGCTTTCCTCGCGGATCACGTCGGCGATAGCGAACAGCGCCAGAATTGCTTTGTCGTTCGTCAGGTAGATGACCGATTGCCCGGCGTTCTCCGCATTCGACTTTGCGATTTCGAGCGACGTGGGTACGCGCAGGTTGAGCTGCTCCAGCAAGCGCGGGCCACCGATAGAGTAGGTCACACCATCGACGACGGCTTTCACACCGCGCCCGGCGATGCTCTCGAAACGGCTGACCGACGCAGGAGTAATACCGCGTTCCTTTACGTAAGTCCGAATCGCTTCCGCAATCATATGTTCGCTGTCGCCTTCCAGTCCGGCGGCGATCCGCAGCGCATCCGCTTCGGCGATGCCATCGACGGCAACCTGCACCACGCCCTGTTCGCCTTTGGTCAGGGTTCCGGTCTTGTCGAAGATGATGATGTTCAGGTCTTTGGCGCTCTCCAGCGCGATTCGCTGGCGCACGAGCAAGCCGTTCCGCGCTGACAGCGTGGTCGAGATCGCCACGACCAGCGGTACAGCGAGACCGAGCGCGTGCGGGCAGGCAATCACCAGTACCGTCACCATGTTCTTGACCGCTTCAGCCAGACTGCCTGTGAACACCAGCCAGCCGATAAAGGTGAGTGCGCCCGCCGCCAACGCGATGATCGTCAGGTAGAAGGCGGCGCGCTGTGCCAGCGTCTGCGCCCGCGACTGGCTTTTCTGTGCATCCTCGACCAGCCGCATGATACCTGCCAGCGCCGTGCCTTCGCCGACCTGCTGTACCGTGACGCGCAGCGAACCCGATTCGTTGACCGTGCCGCCAATCACCCCGTCACCAAGCTTTTTATCCACCGGGCGGCTTTCGCCTGTGATCATCGCCTCGTTGACACTGCTTTCGCCTTCGGCAACCGTCCCGTCGGCGGGGATGCTTGCGCCCGGGCGGATGAGCAGACGGTCACCAATCTGAAGCTGCGACACATTTACAGTTTCCGTCGCGCCGGATGGCAGCAGACGTTCGGCGGTGTCGGGCAGCAGTTTCGCCAGTTCGCGCAGCGCGCCCTGCGCCTGACCAACGCTGCGAAGTTCGATCCAGTGACCGAGCAGCATGACCGTGATGAGCGTCGCCAGTTCCCAAAAGAAATCCATCATCGGCATGGACGTCACCCCTGCCATGCCCATCGTTTCGCCGGGCGGGAACAGGAATATGCCGACGCTGTACAGGAAGGCCGCCGTGATCGCCACCGAAATCAGCGTCATCATGCCCGGCTGACGCCCCGTCAGTTCCTGCCGCGCCATGCTCAGGAAGGGCAGCCCGCCATAGAAGAAAATGAACGACCCCAGTATCGGCGCGATCAGGCTGCTGCCCGGAAATTCGGGCATGGTGAAACCGAGCCACGCCTGCACCATTGGCGAATACAGGACGACGATGATCGTGAGCGGCAGCACGACGAAGAAGCGGTTACGCATCATCGTCGCGTGGCCTTCGTGCATCACACCATGTCCGGTGTGATCGCCGTGTCTTGCGTGTGCGTCGTGCTTGCCTTGTTCGGCGTGCATCTCGTGCGCTGTCTGATCCGGCTCTGGTTTGAGGAGTTCGCTGGCGCGATAGCTGCTGTCGTGGGCAGCATGTTCCGCCGGGTCAGCCGACGGCGTGTGTGCGCTATGACGGGCATGGTCGGCGCGGGCGGCATCACCGTCCATTGCAGGCGGCATGTCATGCGCTGTGTCATCTTTATGCTGTGGGTCTTTCATCATCAGGCTCCTTAACACTCCTGCTCTTCGGCTTCACTTTTCAGTGTAGGCACGATGCAGAATGAATCGGATGCGCTGAATGGCGTGAAATCCATTCAACCACCGGGATTGATTTGCAGCGGGTTGGACTCTCGTTCCCCTTCTGCGGCTGTCACCTGCATCTGGCGCGTAAGCTGTTCGTCGTTCCAAAAGGTTTTGATGTACGCCAGCGTGAGCATGATCTGTTCGTCGGTGATCTGTTCGCCGAAAGCAGGCATCGGATACCAGTTAGTCGGGTCGGTCAGGCTCATACCGCCGTTCCGTACATACTCGACCAGCATTGCGTCGCCGTGATGCCAAGTATGACCGTTTCCATTGTGCGGGGGCGCACCAAAGCGCCCAGTCGCGTCACGCTCAGTCGGAGCATTTGGAAACTGCCCTTCACCATTCACCCCGTGACACGAAGCGCAATACTGCGCGTAGAGCTGCTGCCCCTGCGCGATCTGCTCGGCGTTGAGCGTCGTGCCGCTGACGACAATGACGTCACGCTGGCTGGAACAGCCGACGAACAGCAGTGCCAACAGCACTATCAAACTCAGTTTCGCCATATCAATGCCATTCCTCCTTTTTCAAGGACGCTCATGCCATATCGTCTTGATGTATGCAATGATCCGGGCAATCTCTTGATCGGACAGTTGATCGCCAAACGCAGGCATCGGATAGTACAGTGCTGGGTTTCGCAGGCTGATGCCGCCGTCTCGCACATACGCAATCAACCAGTCGTCCGGGTGATGCGAGGTATGACCATATCCATTGTGCGGCGGTGCGCCAAAACGCCCGGTCTCATCCGGCAGCAGCGGAAAATCCGCGAACTGCCCTTCGCCATTTGCACCATGACAGGACGCACAATACTGCGCGTAGAGCTGCCGCCCCTGCGCGATCTGCGCCTCGTCAAACACCACACCGCTGACGGTGATGGTGGCGCTCTGGCTTCCGCAGCCCACCAGCAGCACGCTTAGCAACCCTGCCAGAAGGGAGGTTCTCAGCCTCATGAGCCGTCCCCGGACATGAGCAGTTCGCGCCCGCTGTCCGTCCACGCATTCATCCCGCCGGAAACATCGACGACGTTGGTGTATCCCAGTGCAACAAGTGCGCGGCTCGCCTCTTCACTCATCCGACCGCTGCGGCAGTAGAGAATAATGGGCGCGTTTCGGTCCGGCAATGCCGCCGTCAACGCATCGAGATCGTTGTATGGGATGTAGTCGTCCGTGTTCGGCACTTCACCTTCGTAGGGGATGTGAACATTGATAACGGTGAAAGCGTCGGGTTGATCGAGCGCGACTGCAAATTCGTCGGTCGTGATGGCTTTATATACCGCCTCTCCTGAGGGTGTCGGCGGTACAACAGGAGCGGCGCTGCACGCCGCTCCAACCACTATCAAACTGATGAATAGTCCCACTGCGATGATCATTCGCATCACACCCTCCAGCATTTATCGGCGAATTATGCAGCGACGTTGAGTGATATGGCATACGCCATTTGGCGGGGTGGAAGGCATAAAAAGATAGGCGTAACTGCTCAGGGGGTGTAGCCAGCGGAGCAGAAATGGGCTATAAAAGTGGGCTATGGACAACACACGTGAAGCAGAACTCCTCGCCATTATCCGCGA
>JABWBO010000165.1 GCA_013360465.1 Anaerolineae bacterium
CTCGCCGTAGCTTTCGCCGAACCAGCGGATGGCGATGGCGAGATAGCCGCGCTGGGCGGCGAGATAGGCGTAGGCTCGCACGGAGCCGGGCATGAAGGTGCGTCCGCCGAGGTTGCGGGCAGCGGGGACATCGACGTCGTAATAGGGCACGATGACTACGGGCAGCGGGGCGCGGGCGGCGTTCGCCGGGCGGAGGATGAGGATCTTTTCCCAGGAGTCCGGTTCGGTTTGCAATTCGAGGATTTGGCCTTGCAGGCCGCGATCGGAGTAGGTTTCGATGTGGCGGGCATTGGGGGTGGGAGGTGCGATGGCGGGGGCTCCGAGTATGGCGCGCCATTTGGAGCGAAGCGTGTTGCGCTTTTGCGCCCAGGATTGCGCGGTTTCGGAAGGGGCGAGGAGTGGCGTGAGGGCTCCGGTGGCGGTTTCAAAACCCGCGGGCGGTTGCTGATAAGGGCGGAACCAATCGGGGCCGGGATCGGGATGCGCAGCGGGAGCGATGGTGCGGGCGACACGGAATCCCGTATAGCGGCTCTTGTGGCCGGCGGGCATGGAGGAACGATAGCCGCGGCTCCAACCGGAGACCGTGGAAACGAACGAACCGCCGCGGATGGTGCGGGCGACACCATGCGACTGCTGTTGCACGGTGGCGGCGACGGGATCGAAGAAATCGTTGGTCCATTCCCACACGTTGCCGAGCATGTCGTAGAGACCGAACGCGTTGGGCGGGAAGCGGCCGACAGGGGCGATGCGCTTGCCGTCCCATGGGCTGCCGCAGCCCTTGCAGTTGGCCTGGCCGGCGCCGAAGACGTCCTCGGCGGGACTGCCGCCGCGCGCGGCGTATTCCCATTCCGCCTCGCTCGGCAGGCGCGCCCCGCGCAGGCTGCACAGGTCGCGCGCTTCGAACCAGGTGACTCGTTCGCGCGGGAGATCGCCCCCGATGGCATCGAACGCCGCCGGGCGACCAGCGACCGCGCCGAACTGGGCGAACTGATCGTGACTCACTTCGTTGAGATCGATCCAGAAGGCAGCGCTGAAGCAGATTTCGTGCATCGGCTGCTCGTTCGGCGCGTCGTCCGCCTGTCCCATGATGAAGCAGCCCGGCGGCGCCAGCGCCATCGGCACGCCGTCGAACGTTTCGACGACCGGCGACCAGTCGGCGTTCGCCGTCACCGGCGCTTCCTGCGCCAGGGAGGGCTGCGCCGCACCGAGCAGCAGGAAAAGGCTGAGGATCGCAGCGCAGCGAGGGGCGCGGAGAATCAGCATGTGACGTTCAACCTGCTCCTATGCAAAGTTCAAGACAACGTCCGATTTTGCGACAGGGGCAGGCTGACCGTCAATGCGCGATTGCCCTACGCTGGATCAGCGGCGGGGCAGCTCGACGATGAAAGTCGTGCCCTGATCGATCTCGCTGGTGACGCTGATCCTACCCTTGTGGCGTTCCACGCAGTCCTTGACGATGCTCAACCCCAGCCCGGTCCCGTTGACGCTCCTGGAATTGGCGGCGCGGTGGAACGGTTCGAAGATCTTCGACAGGGACTCTGGCGGGATGCCGATCCCCGAATCCTGGATGGTGATGGCGACGGCATCGTCGGTTTCCGTCAGCGTCACGCTGACGCCTTTGCCCTCCGGGGAGTATTTGAGGGCATTGGCGGTCAGGTTGGTGATGATCTGGCGCAGCAGTTTGGGATCGCCCTTGAATTCCGATCTCACGCGGCTGCTGAAGGTGATCGGGTGCCTCTCCTGATCGATGATGAGGAATTCGTCGAGGATCGCCCCGACGAACCCAGCCAGATCTAAAGGCTGCGGCGTGAATTCGATGCTGCCATTTTCTATTTCGGCGAGCGCCAGCATGTCGTCGATCATCTGCATGAGCAGGCGCACCGAGCCTTCGACCCGTTCGATGTGGCGATGGCGCTGTTTGGGCGTCAGCCGGTCTTCGTAGCTCTTGAGGATGCCAATCGAGGTCAAAATTGAGGTCAGCGGGTTGCGGAAATCGTGCGAAAACATCGCCACCAGGCGCGACTTCAGCAGCCGCTTATGACGCTCCTCATTCAGGGCGCTGGACATCAGGGCGAATTTCGCCTGAACCTGCTCGCTGTGCGCCGATGTCCGTTCCAGGCGCGAGCGCACGGCGTTGAGGACTTCGGCATGGGTGAAAGGCTTGGTCAGATAGTCGTCGGCGCCCAGGTCCATCCCCCGGCGCATGGAGTTGCGTTCGGCGGCGGCGGTCAGGAAGATGAATGGGATGTCGCTGAGCGCCGGGGCGGACCGCACCTCGATCAGCAGCTCGTGACCATCCATCTCCGGCATGGCAATATCCGAGAGGATGAGGTCGGGGCGCTCGCGCAGGGCGATCTCCAGACCCTGGCGTCCGTTCTCCGCGCCGACAGCCTGATAGCCTTCATAGGCGAGCCAGTCCAGCACCTCCTCGCGTATCGGCGCTTCGTCTTCAATCAACAGTATTTTGGGCATCCTGCTCGACCTCCGGCGGTCTTTCCGACAGCATCATGGTGAATATTGAGCCTACGCCGATCTCGCTCTGGACGGTGATCGTTCCCCCGTGCTTTTCCACAGCCTGTCTGGCGATGCTCAATCCCAAGCCCGTGCCGGACACCTCGCCGACATTTCGAGCGCGGTGAAAAGGTTCAAAGAGGCGGTGCTGGTCCTCCGGCGCGATGCCGATTCCGAAATCCTGGACGCTGATGGCGAAGTGTCCATCCAGCTTCGCCAGCCGGACGAGTACCTTCTGCTCTGGCGGGGAGTACTTGAGGGCGTTGGTGAGGAGATTGCTGACCGCCTGACGCATCAGACGGCTGTCGTAGTGGGCATCGACCGTTTGCGCCAGGCACGCATAGTCGATGCGCCCGTGATGGGGCGTCTGACCTCGGCTTCCTTGAGCCGCGTGATGTCGATATTGACGCCGATCATGCGGAGCGGCTGACCCTGTGGGTCGCGCAGCACGACCGCCGCCCCGTGAAGATGGCGCATCGTCCCGTCCGGGCGGCGGACGCGGAATTCGGCGTCGAAAGGGCTGTCGCCGTGCAGCGCGGCATACAGCGCTGCGACAGCGCGCTCGCAGTCTTCAGGGTGGATGGTGTTCAGCCACCGTTCTATGCCGGTGGACGGTTGATCTGAATCTGCGCCGTAGAGCGCCACCATCTGCTCGTCCCAGGCGAGGATGTCGCTGCGCACGTCCCATTCCCAGATGCCGATCCCGCCGGAGCGCGTCGCCAGTTCGAGCCGCTGCGAAAGCGCCTGGAATGCCATCTCGCTGGCTTTGCGTTCGGAAATATCGCGGGACACTGCGACGATCTCCAGCGGAGCGTCGGTCGCCGGATCGCGGATCAGATGCCCGGTGGTCTCCAGCCAGATGTAGTTGCCATCGGCGCGCCTGATGCGATATGAGAAGGCGGGGATGGTGGAACCCTCGATCGCCTTCGAGGCGGTCATGAACTTCCGCCGATCATCGGGGTGGATGACTTGGTAGGCGCTGCGCCCGATGATGTCTTCAGGTCTGTACCCGATGATCGTTTCAGCCGAGGGAGTGACGAAAAGGACTTCACCGGACAGTGCGATGCGCATGATGATGTCGTTCACGTTTTCCGCCAGCAGCCGGTAGCGCGCCTCGCTCTCGCGCAGTGCCGCCTCTGCCCGCTTGCGGGTGGTGATGTCGCGCACGATGCAGACCACACTTTTGACCGGTGCGTCGGTAGAACGAACCGGCGCGATGCTGATCTCCACATCGACCGCTGAGCTTCCGGCGCGCATCACCCGGGTCTCGATTCGACAGTTCCTACGCCGCGAAGCGACCAGCGCCAGAGTCCTTTCGATGCAGCCGGAGTCTTCCGGGCGGAAGAACGCCGTCAGCTTCGCGCCAAACGCGCTTTCCGGTTCGATACCCATCAGTGCGTTGAAGGTCTGATTCGTCTGCTGCACACCCCGCTCGAGGTCGAGCAGCATGATACCATCGCCGCTGTGGTTGAAAATCGCTTCCAGATTCTCTTTGACCCGCGCCAGTTCGATGGTGCGTTCGATCACGCGCCGTTCCATCTCATCGCGCGATTCGCGCAGCGCCGCTTCGTCACGCTTCTGGTTGGTGATGTCCACGGCGTTGACGATGGCGGCGACTGTTTCCCCGTTGTTATTCCTGACCGGTTGGGCGCTGATGCGATACCAGCGGGGCAGGCGCTGAAAGACCGCCATCGACTCAAAGACGATCCCTCTGCCGGTGTGGAAGACCGTCTCAATGGCTTGATACTGATGTTCAGGATAGACCTGCGTCCAGGCTTTGCCGATGACCGCATCGGGGATCGTCTGCCGGATGCGGGCGGCGATGGTGTTGGCGAAGAGGATGATGCCGCTTCGGCTGATCATGGTGATCGCCGCGTCGGAACTTTCGACCAGGCTGCGATATCGTTCCTCGCTGGCGCGCAGGGCTAACTGCGTTTGCAGGCGGGCGGTGATGTCGCGCGCGATGCTTTGGATGAAAAGGGGATTGCCGTGTGCGTCGCGCACGACTTCGATGTTGATCTCCACCGGGATGCGGGTCCCGTCACGGCGGACAAGACGGCGTTCATAGAGCGGGATGTGTTCACCGGCGATCAGCCGTCGTAACACGCCTTCGCTCTCGACGACCTCGCCGGATACCTCCCAGAGGGTGAGCCGGGTGATCTCCTCTTGGGTATAGCCGAGCATAGCCGCCGCACGCTGATTGGCTTCGAGGTATTTGCCGTTGAAGTCCAGGATGAACACGGCGTCGTTCGCCTGCTCGAAGAGGGCCCGATAGCGCTCCTCGCTCGCCTGAAGCGACCGCTGATAGCGCTTGCGTTCGATGGCGTAGCGCAGCGTGCGCGGCAGCAGCGCCGCGCTGATCTCAGCGAGGATGAGATAATCCTGCGCGCCTTTGGCGACCGCCCGCGCCGCTTCGGCGGTGTTTTCCACACCGCTGAGGATCACGACGGGCAGCGCCGGGAAAAGCGCCGCGATCTGCTCGAAACCGACAAGTCCGGCGCTGTCGGGCAGCTGCAGGTCGAGCAGCAGCACATCGACCTCGGCGGCTTGTAAATAAGCGATACCGTCGGCGAGGGTCGTCTGCCGTCTGACGAAAAACAACGCGTCGTTTGAGGCGTCAATGGTATCGACCGCCAGACGAAAGGCTTCCTCATTGCTTTCGATGATGAGGACATTCACGACGATAACTCCTGACACCAGATAGACCGGTGGGGTGTTCATGATGAGGCAGCGTCGATACTCCGCATTCCAGACGCTACTGCGATTCTACAGCCATTCCGATCTGGAAATCATGAAGAACCTCATGTGCATGTTACAAGTCGATATGATTATCGGTTAGCAGTGATGAATTTGGAGGTGTGTACGCCCGGCTTATGCGGAAGAATGAGCGATGGAGGATGCAGCGATGAAGCGTCGATCAGCCGCGCAGCGCGTCGAGGACCATGCCGCCGTAGAGCGTGATCTGTCGGCGCAGCGTCTCATCAGCGCCGATCAGGTCGCGCGCGTCGAGCCTGTCGCAGAACAGCTCGTGCCCGGCGGTCAGCGGATCCAGTTCGCGCGCGGGGAGCCGGGAGCGGGCGCGGCGCACGCTTTCGAGAATCTGCACGGCGGTATGCAGACGGTCAAGCATCTCGGCGGTGATCGGCTGTTCCACCGCCGTGATGCGCGCCAGCGCCAGATGCATCTCGAAGAGCATCGCCAGCCCCAGCGCGGTCTTGTTGTCGAGCGACGCCCGCCGCGCCGCCCGCACATGCCCGCGCAGCGCATCGCGCAGCGCCTTGTTCATCCGGGGAAAGACCCAGCGCAGCGCCAGCGACTCGACCGCCGCTGTCAGGGCGAAGACCTCTTCAGCTTCGGCGCGGCTGAAGGCGCGCACCATCACCCCCCGGCGCGGCTGGCTGACCACCCACCCCTGCCGTTCCAGCAGGCGCAGCGCGTCGCGCACCGTCGCCTGGCTGACGCCGTTGGCTTCGGCGATGCGCAGCTCGACCAGGCGGTCCCCCGGCGCGTAGGTCCCGCGCTGAATCGCCGTCCGCAGCATGCCGGCGAGCGCTTCGACCCGCGTGACATTCACGACAGCCACCAGCCGTAGGCTCCGCCGTCGGTGGTGACCGGGCGCACGTTCGTCCCGTCAAGGTCCATCAGAAAGAGTTCGTCGCGCCCGCCGATATCGCTGTTGAAGAGGATGCCGCGTCCCTGAGGATGTTCCTGGGCGCTCCACTCGTAGCCCGCGCCGTCGTAGAGGATGCGGGCGTTCCCGCCATCGATATCCATGCGGGCGACCGCACCGTAACCCGCGCCGTCGGTCATGTAGAGGATGTCGCCTTCGGGCGTGAACGACGCCGACCAGTCCTTGACGTTATTCTGAGTCAGCGTGATCACCTCGTTGGTGGTCACATCCAGGCGCTTGATGTCCCAGGTTGCGGCGTCGTCCGGTCTGCCGCTGGTGAAGATGATGTAGCGCCCATCGTCGCTGGCGCGCGCATGGCTGTTGCGTTCGCCGTCGCTGTAGATCAGCCGCAGATCGTCGGCATCCGGGCGAATCTGCATCAGATCATGCGTGCCGTCGCCGCGCGTATCCGACGAGAAGAGGATATGCTCGCCGTCCGGTGACCAGGCGGGGATGCGGTCATTGACCGTATTGTCGGTCAGACGGGTCACGCCCGCGCCGTCGATATCCATGACGTAAATGTCGAAGTCGCCGTCGCGGTCGGACTGGAAGGCGATGCGCCCGCCGTCGGGCGAGACCGCGCCGTAGATGTCGCTGGCGGCGTCGCTCGTCAGGCGGGTTTCCAGGCGCGTCGTCAGGTCCAGGCGGTAAAGGTCGAAGTTGCCGCCCCGGTCGGCGAAGAAGACGACCGATCCGTAGCCGATCAAGCCGGTGGCGGTGGGGCGCACCCCGATCGGCTCTACGCCGCCGTCGATCTCGGTCGGCTCCAGGGTGAGCGCGCCCAAAGGCGTGCGCGTTGGGACGCTCGCCGAAGGGAGCGGCGTGACGGTCGGCTGATAGTTACGGCGTGTAACGGGCACGAGCCGGGAGAGGATGGGGCGGAATGACCAACACACTACCAGAGGCGCTACTAGCGGAAATCCGACGCAACCGTGAATTGCTGGACGCATACCGGGAGATCGGACCGGTGGGCGCATTTGCCTACGCCGCAATCTCGGCCGACATCGAGCGAGCCGAAAACGTACTCGCCAGCGGCGACGCCATTGAGATGATGCGCTGGCTGCAAACGCTGAGGGAGAACGAGTGATGACACCCGAACAAATCGCACAGGCCAAAGCCCTGGTTCGCTGTACGTTCCTGCCCGGCTCGTATGACAAGCGGTTCGCTAAAGACATGGCGTTCTATGCGGTACATCAGCCCGGCCGGGAATTGACCGAAAAGCAAGCGGCGCTGCTGGAAAAGATGATGCACCGGTATCGCCGCCAGTTGGCAAGGATCGTTACATGACCACCGAAACCTGCCTGCACCACACGCACATCCTCGCCGTTACCGACCGGGAGCCGCCATTGCCGCCGCTCGTATACCTCACCGACATGCACGGGCACACCGAGCGCCTAGCGCTGGTGGATGCGCAGCGCATGGTGCGCCGGGCTAGGGAGTGGTTGGAAGTATTGGAGGCCGCTGAGAGG
>JABWBO010000166.1 GCA_013360465.1 Anaerolineae bacterium
CTGGATCGACATTTCTACCCTCGCCCGTTGTGCCTTTTCCTTACATTCTATCGCGTTTTCTGCCCACTCTGTTTTTCAACAAAGTCCGCCGGCTCGCCCGCGCGATGACATGGTTGGAAAGGCGATCTCTGATGGTCATCATCCGCACTGCCGGACCCGACGACTACCCAGGACTGATTGCGGTCATTCAGGCGGTGGACAACCTCCACGCCGATGCCGTCCCGCGCGTCTTTCGCCGCATTGAAGGGACAGCGCGTTCTGTGGAGTGGTTCGCCGATGCCCTGAACACCCCCGATTCCCTTCTGCTCGTCGCTGTGGACGGGGACGCGGTGGTCGGTTTTCTGGCGGCGCTGGTGCGACAAAGTCCAGAGATGCCCATGTTCGTTCCGCGCTGCTGGATGGTGGTGGACGGCGTCTATGTGGCGGACGCATACCGGGGGCAGGGTGTCGGACGGGCGCTGATGGAGCAGGCACAGGCGTGGGCGCTGGCGCAGGGACTGGCAGAGGTGGAGCTGAACGTCTGGGAATTCAACCAGGACGTCGTCGGTCTTTACGAGGCGCTGGGCTATACAACCATCACCCGGCGGATGTGGAAGGCGCTCCGTTAGGCTCGCGAACACGCCCAGCGCTGAGGTCCACCTCTCTATTATGCCTCGGCGTACTGGCGTTCTGATGCTGAAATCGTTACAAACAAGCAGTTCAGGTTCGCAAAAAGCGTCATACCGACAGGATGAAGCGCATGGAATTCGTCACACTCGCCATGCTGCGCGAGGCGCAGGAGCGTCTGCGCCGCGTCGCCTATCACACCCCGCTGATCCGATCCCAGGCGGATGAGGGGCTGTTCTTCAAGCCGGAGAACTTTCAGCCGATCGGCTCGTTCAAGATTCGCGGCGCATACAACAAGATCGCCTCCCTGACGCCGGAGGAACGGGCGCGCGGGGTGATCGCCTACTCGTCAGGCAACCACGCCCAAGGGGTCGCCTATGCTGCCCGCGCGCTCGGCATCCGCGCCGTCGTGGTCATGCCCGCCACCGCCCCACAGATCAAGATCGAGCGCACGCGCGGTTATGGCGCGCAGGTCGTGCTGTACGATCCGCTGCGCGAAAGCCGCGAGGAAATCGCCGGAAGGCTGCAAGCCGAACACGGCTGCGCGCTCGTGCCGCCCTTCAACGATCTGCACGTGATCGCCGGACAGGGGACCATCGGGCTGGAAATCCTCGCCGATCTGCCGGAGGTCGATCTGATCCTGACGCCGGTGGGCGGCGGCGGGCTGTTGAGCGGGGTCGCCGCTGCGCTCAAGCTGCAAAAACCCTCGGTCAAGATGATCGGCGTCGAGCCGGCGGTCGCCGCCGATGCGCAGGCGTCGCTGGCGGCGGGGCGCATCATGGCGATCACGCCGCAGCAGGCACAGCAGACGCTTGCCGATGGCGTACGGACGCTGCACGTCGAGCCGATCACCTTCGCTCACCTTCAGCGCTATGCCGACGCCATCGTCACGGTGAGCGAAACCGAACTGGTCAGCGCCGCCCGCCGGTTGATCCTCACCCACAAGCTGACCGTCGAGCCGACGGCGGCGCTGCCCCTGGCGGCGTATCTGTACCACCGCGCCGCACTGCCGCCCGCCCGGAACGTGGTGATCGTGCTGAGCAGCGGCAGCGTCGATGCGGCGCAGCTCGCCCGCCTGATTCAGTCGGAATGAGGGTTACAGGGGAATGCCGTCAGCCGGATGTCGCTGAACGATCCGCGCGCTTCGCACGGCACGCGGAAGGCGATCAGGTTGTCTTCCAGCGTCACGTAGTCGGTCACGTCGAGGTCCAGCGGGGCGGCGATTTCGCCGAAGTCGCGCCCGTTGATGGTCAGGCGTCCGGGTGACGGCGCGCTGTCGATGCGCAGGCGGTAGGTCACACAGATATCGCGCATCGGCAGGTCGAACTTTTTTTGCAGCCACGCCAGCCAATTCTCTCGGCGCGTCTTGTCGAACGTCCATTTCGCCAGCGACGGCAGGCGGAACGTCTCCATGAATTCATAGAGCGTGGGGATGTCCTCGAAGTAGTCGCACGTCCAATCGGCGTCCAGCGAGATGTCGGGGATGGAGGATGTCACAGATCGGTTCCTGTTCGCAGCGGCTCAATGATCCGCCGAATCGGCGTCGGAGGATGCGGACATGGGCGGGCGAGCGCCCCCCGGTTCGAACTGCTCCCCCGCGAGCATCTGGGCAAATTTGCGTTCGTAGCGCTGCTGCGCGAGCTGGCGCAGATCAGCGACCAGGTCCTTCTCGTCGGTGATCTCTACGCCAAGCAGCGACTCGAAGGCGTCTTCCATAGTCAGGATGCCAGCCATGCCGCCATATTCGTCGATGATCAGGAAGATGTGTTCGCGCTTGTTGGCGAAGGCGTTGAGCGCTTCCGCCACGCTCATCGTTTCCGGTATCGCCTCGATCTTGCGGCTCAGCCCGCCGACCTGGGTGGCACGGTCGCCGCGCGCCAAGGTGTGCAGAATATCCCCGCGCAGGACATAGCCGATCACCTCGTCGATACGTTCGCGATAGACGGGGATGCGCGAGAATTGCAGCGCGCTGCACCGTTCGTAAGCAATTTCGACGGACAAGCTTTCTTCCAGCGCAAAGACCACCGTGCGCGGCGTCATGATCTCGTAGACCTTGACGACATCCAGGCGCAGCAGGTTGCGCAGGATGTGATTCTCGTGCGCCAGAATCGCCCCTTCTGCATGGCTGATCTTAGCGAGTACCGTCAGGTCACCGCGCGTGACGGTCGGCGCGCTCTCTGCCGGGCGCAGCAGCCTGCCGATCACCTCGAAGATCAGCACCGCCGGGTAGGTGAGGATGAGCATCCCCTGGATGATATAGGCAGTGGACACGGTCAGCTGTCGCCAGTAGACCGCCCCGACCGTCTTTGGGATGATCTCCGAAAGCACCAGGATCAGCAGGGTTAGCACCGCCGAAATCAAACCGACATTCTCGTTGCCGAAGATCAGCGCCGCTTCCGCGCCCGCCAGGGTCGCGCCGACGGTGTGGGCGATGGTATTCAGGGTGAGGATGGCGCTGATCGGGCGTTCGACATTCGCCTTGAAGCGCGACATCAGCGCGCCGGCGCGCCTGCCCTGCTGTGCCAGTCCTTCGATATAGGACGCGGTAGAGGTCAGCAGCACCGCTTCCATGACGGAGCAGGTGAAAGAGACGGCGAGCGCCAGCCCAATGTAAAACAGCAGCGCCCCGACCGAGCCGCCCGAACTGCCTTCGACAGGAGGGATCGGCGCCGCCAGGAGGGCTGTGGGAAAGTCCAGAAGCATGGGGTTTAAGTCAAGGCTTCATCAACACTGTGCCGATTGTACTGGCAAAGTGCATCGCGATTCAACAGGGGTGGCGCGGCAGAGCGGTATTCGTATCTGGGGGCAGGCGTCATGAATCGGGCGTCGGACCGCGCAGCCGCCGCCACAGGCGCGCCCATCCCGCCGGGTTGACCAGACCGCCCGGCACGTAGACGATCATCAGCAGCAGCACCAAGCCGTTGATCACGCCGCGATACTGGCTGGCGAAGCGCAGCACTTCGGGCAAACCGGTCAGGACGATGCCGCCGACGATGGGTCCGGCGATGCTGCCCGTGCCGCCCAGCACGGCGAAGGCGAGGATCTGCACCGCCTGATCAAAGCCATAGCCGTCCGGGCTGATGATGCGCGTCAGGTGTCCGCTCAACGCCCCCGCCCCGCCGGCGAGGATGGCGCTGAGGACGAAGACGAGGTTCTTGACGTAGACGACATTGACGCCCATGTTCGCCGCCACCCGCTCATCCTGGCGGACCGCCGCCATCGCCCGTCCGAAGCGCGAGCGGTGCAGCCGGGCGATGCAGTACACCGCGATGCCCAGGAAGAGCAGCAGATGCCAGGTCTCGGCGATCTTGGGGATGCCCTTGATGCCCAGCGCGCCGCCGGTCAGCGCCACCGTCTGCCCGGTGAGCGAACTCATCAGCGGGTCGAAGTTGAGGATCAGGATGCGCACCACTTCACCGAAGCCGATGGTGGCGATGGCGAGATAGATGTCGTGCAGGCGCAGCACCGGTAAGCCGATGGGGATGGCGACCAGCCCGGCGAGCGCCATGCCGCCCAGCACGCCGATGCCCAGCGGCAGCCCCGCCTCCTGGGTGAGGATCACGCCGGTGAACGCGCCGACCGCCATGAACCCGGCGTTTGCCAGCGAGAACATGCCGGTGTAGAGCGTCAGGTAGATGCTCAAGCCGAGGATGGCGTTGACCAGCATGAACTGGATGACGGGTTCGGTGATGCCGATGCTGCGGAGAATGTCCATAGCCCCTATGCCCGCGTGATCTCTTTGCGCCCCAGCAGCCCCTGTGGGCGGACCAGCAGAATCAGAAAGAGCAGCGTGAAGACGATGGCGTCGCGGTAGTTGCTGCCGCCGGCGGCGATGCTGAAGACTTCCAGCCCGGCGACGACGAAGCCGCCGACCAGCGCGCCCTGGATGTTGCCCAGTCCGCCCAGGACGATGACCGTCAGCCCCTTCAGGGCGATGGCGTCGCCGATGAACGGCGTCATGGAGTTGAACGCCAGCCCGTACAGCACTCCCGCCGCGCCCGCCAGCGCCCCGGCGAGGAAGAAGGTACTCAGGTAAATGCCGCCGACGTTGATCCCCAGCAGCCCCGCCGTGCGCTGGTTGAAGGCGACGGCGCGCATCCGCTGACCGAGCCGGGTGCGCTGCACCATCAGGTTGAGCAGCGCCATCAGCACGACGGCGATGACCAGGATGATAATCTGGATCGGCGTGACGCGAAAGGGCAGCCCCTCGATGGCGTCGGTGGGGATGCTGCCGAAGGGGAAGCGCTGCGGCTGCGTGCCGAAGACCAGCTGCGCCAGGCTGACCAGGAAGATCGACGCGCCAATGCTGCTGATCAGCTGCGAGATGCGCGGCGCGCCCCGTTTTCGCAGCGGCGCGAACGCCACCCGTTCCAGGACGACGGCGATCACGCCCGCGCCGACCATCGCCACCGGCAGCGCCATCCAGACCGGCAGCCCGAACTGGATCACGCTGATCAAGCCGATGAACGCCCCCCACATGAACACCGCGCTGTGCGCCAGGTTCAGCACGCCCAGCACGCTGAAAACCAGGGCATAGCCGAGGGCGAACAGGCTGTAAACCGAACCCAGCCAGATGGCGTTGACGAGCTGCTGCGTGACGTTCATGGGGCATCCTACCTCACCCCCGTTCCCCCTCTCCTTCTGGAGAGGGGGCAGGGGGTGAGGTTAGTTACTCAGCGCCGAGGACGGAGAAAGCGCCGTCCTGCGCCACCTGCACAACCGGGTCGTGAACCGGGTTGCGGTTTTCGTCGAAGCTGAACGAGCCGAGCGGCGTGGCGAATTCCGCCAGCCCTGCCAGGGCATCGCGCACCGCCGTGCGGTCGACCGAGTCGGCGCAGCGAAGGGCGGTCGCGAACATCCACGTGCCAGTGTACGCCTGCGCCGCGAACTGATCCGGCTTGGCGCTGTAGGCGGCTTCGTACGCCGCCATGAACGCCGTACTGAGCGGGTTGGTGCTGGCGATGTTCCACGCCGCGCCGACCAGCAGCCCGTCGCTGGCTTCGCCGGTCTGTTCCAGGACCGCCGGCGAATTGAAACCATTGCCGCCCATCAGCGCGCCCTCGAAGCCGAGTTCACGCGCCTGGAGGATGATCTGCACGCCTTCGGTCGCCAGCGCCGACATGGCGATCACGTCCGGCTCGGCGGCGATCAGGTTGGTGAGCTGGGTACGGAAATCGACATCGCCGGTGGCGTAGGTCTCTTCGCCGATGATCTCGACGCCGTTGTCGATGAACGACTGGCGGAAGAAGTTGAAGCCGCTGACGGTGAAATCGTCATCGTTGGCGTAGATCAGACCGACCTTGGTCAGACCGAGGCTGGCGGTCGCCTGGGCGACCACGCCGGGGATGACCGCCGCTTCCGGCAGGCTGTTGCGGAAGACGAACTCACCCATGTCGGTGATGCCGGCGGCGGTATTGCTGACACCCATCACCACCGTGCCGTTCTCCTGCGCGACCGGGTCGGCGGCGAAGGCTTCGCGGGAAAGAGTCGGACCCAGGACCATCGTTACGCCATCTTCTTCGACCAGCTTGGTCATGGCGGAGATCGCCTGCTCGTTTTCGCTGGCGCTGTCTTCGAAGATGACGCTGAGAGTCGTGCCCTCGCCCAGATAGCCGGACTCGTTGATCTGGCTGATCGCCAGGTTGATGCCCTGCTGCTGGGTCGAGCCGTAGACCGATGCGCCGCCGCTGAGCGTCAGCACCGCGCCGAGCGTGATGCTTTCAGGCAGGTTCGCGGGGGCGGGACAGGCTTCTGCTATATCCGCGCCCATCGCCACATCATCCTGCGCCAGGGTGGCGAAGGGCATGACCAGGATGGCGAACGCCATCAGGAGTCCAAAAAGCCGGGTACGCATAGTGAATACTCCTCTGGTGAAATGTCTTTTTTCGACGTGTACTGCTGTGGGAAGTGTAGCCTAAACGACGGTCAGAAACAACGCGCCAAAACCGCCGTATTGCCGAAATAATCTTCAGGAGAGTTTGAGAAAATTCATGAAACACGCTTTGTGATTCTTGGAACGAACGATTATAGTTGGCATTACATATATCAACCCTACAATTAGCAATGGGATAATCTAGTGCGCCACAGCCGACTTCACAGCCTCCTGCTCCTAGCATTTGTCTTGTTTTCCACCCTGCTCATCCTGCCACCAACTCCTGCCCAAGCCGCCACATTCACGGTCAACGACGCCGGCGATGCGACCGACGCCGCGCCGGGAAACGGGGTCTGCGCCACCGCCGGCGCGGTCTGCACGCTGCGCGCCGCCATCGTTGAAGCCAATGCGCTGGCAGGGACAGACGCCATCCTCTTCAGCGGCGTCACGAGCATCAGCACGGCTTCGCAGCTGACCGTCAGCGCCTCGGTCAGCATCAGCGGCGCGGGGGTGACGGTCGATAACACCGGCACGGGACGGGTGATCCGCATCACCGGCGGGACGGTGGTCATCGACGGGCTGCAAATCACCGGCGGGGCGGCGACCAACGGCGGCGGGGTCTACATCACCGGAGCCTCGAGCAGCCTCACCCTGCAAAACGGCGCGACGGTCAGCGGCAGCGACGCGACGACCGCCGGCAGCGGCATCTATGCCGGGACCAACGCCCAGGTGACGATCACCGGGGCGGGGACCGCCGTCGCCGGCAACCTCGGTGCATCGCGGGGGGCGGGCGTCTATGCCAGCGGCGGCGCGGACCTCTTCCTGCAAAACGGCGCGGCGATCCGCGATCACACCGGGACGACCACCAGCGGCAGCGGCGTCTACCTGACCGGCTCAGGCACGACCCTGACCGTCGATAACGCCGTGATCAGCGGCAACACCGGCGCGACCAACGGCGGCGGGGTCTATGCCACCAGCAGCGCCGCCCTCACCCTGCAAAACGGCGCGACGGTCAGCGGCAGCGACGCGGCGACCGCCGGCAGCGGCATCTATGCCGGGACCAACGCCCAGGTGACGATCACCGGGACGGGGACCGCCGTCGCCGGCAACCTCGGTGCATC
>JABWBO010000167.1 GCA_013360465.1 Anaerolineae bacterium
CGGCGGCAGCACCGGTTCGGCGGTGCAGAGCACCCGCCGAACGTGTAGACGGTACTGGTACCGTCTACACGCCATACCCCGCGCCGATTTCGCGGGGCAAAGCGCACCGGCTCGTTTGCGAACCAGAAAGGCAGGAATGATGAACCATCGACAGGTGATCCGCGAAGTTGCACGACGCTTTCCCGACCTGACGCAGCAGCAGATTGCAGACGTGTTGGACGTAGTGGTTGAGGTGTGGAGCGCGGCGCTGGCGCAGTCCGACGAGGTGGCGATCCGCGATTTTGGCAGACTGACCGTTGAAGTGCAGCGTATGAAAAACAGCGGCGCGATCCGGGCACAGATGGGCGGCAGCGCGCCGGAATATCTGACGCGCTTGTACTTCCGTTTTCACCCGGTCGGCAGGTTGCGGCATCGCATTGAAGGGTACTTGAAGGAGGGTGCATGAAAAGCAGGGACAAGAACAAAATCCGCTTCACGGTCGGGTTTACCCCTGATCAAGCGAGTAAGCTGGACGAACTCAACCGGACGCGCAGTCGCAAGGGCGATACGACCAACCGTGCCGCGCTCGTGCGTGAGGCGGTTGGTTTCTACCTCCAGCACCAGCCCGATCTGGTGGGTTCACGCAAGGCAATCGCTAAAGACCTGGAAGGCAAGATCGACGCGCTTGACGCGAAGATCGAAGACCTGCGGGCGCAGTTCGCGGCGTTCGTCGAGAGCGTGACGCGCCGCCGGACGGGAGGGTAACAAATGGATCGCAAGCAAATGTGTGTCGCCAACGTGCAGTACAAGAAGCCGACCGCCAACGAGGCGAAGCGGGCGAAAGGGCTGCTGCGCTATCTGACGTACCGCGAGAGCCGTGACGAAGGGGCGCGCTACGCTGCCGGACGGGAGCGTTGGGAAGATCACGGGATGGGCGGATCGGTCGCGGAGATCGCGCAGCACTGCGAGGCGTTGCAGAGCCAGCATGTGCTGCTGTTCAGCCTCGTCTACAACGTCAATCCCGACCTGATCGCCATGGTCGCACCGGAGCGGCGGGAGCAGTTCGTCCGCGAACTCACGGTGCAGACGACGGAGGCGTTCTTCGAGCAGCGCGGCATCGATGGCGGCCTCGAATACTCGTTCGTCACCCATCACCGCCAGACCGACGATCCACAGTCACCGGGACGGCACGATCCGCACACCCATGTTGTGCTGCCCGGCACGTACTACGACGATGGCTTAGGCGAGCGTGTGCCGCTGTATTTCAACCGGAACAAAAGCGTTGATCACATCACCATGCTCCACGACCTGACCGAACAGCAGGTTGCCGAGCAGATGGATCACTATGTTGGTCCCGACTGGGAGCGGCGTTACGACGATCTGGCAGCAGCACGCGAGGCGCAGTTGGCGATCATCGAGCAGCCTGCTCACGGCACATTCGAGACGGATGACGGGGCGATCAACTTCTGGGTGGGATCGCGGCGCACCGATGAGCAGATCAGCGCGACGGGCTACTACCGGACGCTCGAAGCTGACGAGGTGGAATTTCGCCCGCTGATTGTTGGACTGAAGCATGACGAGGCGGAACTGCTGGCGCGGCTCTTGCATAGCGAGATCGGCGGCGATTTCGCCGTGCTGCGTCAGCTTGCGGATGGGATCAATGAGATGAGTGGGGTGGAGCGGGAAGCCTTCTTCGCCGACGTGCGCCGGTTGGATTTCTCCCCGCCGGATCGGGAACCGGATTTGGATATCGACATCGACTTTTAGCCGACATGCACACAGGGGAATGGAGCGCTCTCGTTTGGCGACCAGCGCGCTTCAAACCCCTGTGTCACATAAAAGGAATGACCATGAGTATCGCACAAACTGACGCCTCCGGCAACAGACCGGAGTGGCGTGATTTTCTCCGCGCTTTATACAGCGGCGCGGCGGATGATTTATATTTTGAACTGCGCTGCATCCATCCGACGACCCGAGATGTTCGCTCATTCTGGAGTAAAGTCGGGGACAAGCGGACTCTGACCAACGCGCTCAATCGCGGAACTGCCTTGAACCGCGAGAGCGGCTATGGGCTGTATTTCGCGCCGTGTTTGCGCCGGGACAAGCAGGGCAAAGCCGAAGCAGCGGCGCTGCTGCCCGCGCTGTGGGTCGATCTCGACTGTGATGACGACTCAGCGCGCCGAGCGGCGGCACTGACGAAGCTGCACGCTTTCGATTTGCCGCCTTCAGCGATCATCGACAGCGGCGGTGGCTTGCACGCCTACTGGTTGCTTTCCGAGCCGGTGACGCTTGATGATGACAGCCGAAAGCAAGCTGCGGGCATTCTGCGCGGACTGTTCAGCGCGCTTGGCGGCGATCCGCAGTATGTCAAGTCGGTCGCATCTGTAATGAGACTACCTAACAGCCTGAATACCAAGCAAGAGAGAGGCGGCGTGATCGTGACGCTGGTCGAACTGCATCCGGATCGCCGCTATCCGCTGAGTAACTTCGCCTGGTTGGAAAGCCAGCCACAGGTCGAGCGGATCGGGGGCTTGAACGTCATCACGCTCAACGCAAATGGACAGCACGCGCTGCCCAAGCGCACCGAGGACTATCTTGCAGTGGGCGCGACGGAAGGGAACCGGAACTCGGAACTGTTTCAAGCTGCCTGCCAACTGCGCGATGCGGGTCATTCGCAATCGGATGCCGAGACACAGCTTGTCCCGCGCTATGTCGCGGATGGATGCAGCGAAAAGGAGGCATTAGCCACAATCCGCAGCGCCTACAACCGTCCACCGCGTGATCCGATTCCGAGTCCGCGTGATCAGGTGGAGCAGCTTGTCAGTCGCTACGGTCGGCAAATGGAAGCATCGGATCATCCAACCGCCACGCAGATCGCGGAAACGGTTCGCGCCTGTGCCGGAATGAACCCGGTCGAATGGGCGGAAACGCGCCAGCGTCTCAAGTCTGTGTGCGGCGATTGCTTGAAGGTCGCTGACCTTGACCGCATGTATCGCGAAGCCCGCCGTGAACGGGAACGATCCGCAGCGCCTCACGGCGAAGGCGCGGAGCGCTACACCGAGCGTGACGGCGGCATGGTCTACGAGAAGGAGACCGAACGGGGATTATCCCGGTTCACCGTTGCTGACTGGACGGGGCGAGTCTTGGAATGGATAATGCAGGTCGATGATGATGGGCAGGTGGATCGGCAGATGCGTTTGCAGCTTACGCACCCGACGTACTCAACGACCATCGATGCGCCGGACGAATTGTTTGGCGATCCGAATGCGTTGGCACGTTTCATTGCCGGGAAAGCGGGCGGCATCTTCTCCCCGCGCGCCGGGATGCAGAAGCATCTTGCGCCGGCGATCCTGAAGCTCTCGGCGGATGCGCCGCGTCGCCAAACCTACCGCTTCATGGGCTGGACACGGATCGACGATCACTGGCAGTGTGTCTCGCCCGATGTCACCGTCAGTGCGGCAGGAGTCGTGAATCATCCGCCCGAAGTAGCACTGGAGAACCGTTTACGCGATTACGGACTGAAACAGGCTGCATGGGAGGATGCGCTCAATGCTTTTCGGGCGACCGTCGCGGTTTTCCCGAAAGAACTGGCCTCCGTTTTGATCGCCTTTTCGCTGCTGCCGGTGATGCAGCGTTTCTTTCCGACTGCCGCGCCGAAGCCCGCGCTGCACCTCGTCGGCACGACCGGCAGTGGCAAGAGCGAGATCGCCGCTCTAATGACCAGTTTCTACGGCGATTTCACCCGTGATACGCCGCCCGCGCAGTGGGGCGATACCGTGAACACGGTCGAAGCGCTCGGATACACGCTGGCGGACGCGCTCTACTGGGTGGATGACTACAAGACCTGCTACGCAGACGAACGCACCTTCACCCGCTTTTTGCAAAGCTACTCGCGTGGGATGGGACGCGGTCGCTTGACGCGCGAAGCGAAGCTGCGGCAGGAGCGTCCCTGTCGTGGACTGCTGCTCTCGACGGGTGAGACAACGATTGAAGGCGAAGCCTCGATCCTTGCCCGTATGCTGGTGCTGGAAGTACCACCGTGGGAACGGCGCGATCCGGGTGGCAGGATGTTGGCGCGGGTGGAAGCGGTGCGCCATGATCTGCCCGCCTTCACCGCTGCGTTCATTCAATGGCTCGCTGGTCGCGCTGATGCGGGCACACTCACCGACGATCTCGCCAAACGATTCCCTATGAATGCGCAGGGCTACGCCGCGAAACTACAGGCAAAGATGGGACGGCAGGCGAATACCGGGCGCATGGTCAATAACTGGGCAGTGCTCGTGTCGGTTTACCAACTGCTGCACGAGTTCCTGACCGAGCGCGACGCGGACGATGTGCTGCCGCCGTGGCAGGATGCCATTGTCGCGACGGTGCAGGCAGTGCAGCAGGAGCGTGCCGGACGGGTGTTCCTCGACAAGCTGACGCAGCTCGTCGCCAGCGGGCGGGGGATGTTCGCCAGCAGTATGCAGCACCCGGAAGAACCGCGACCGGGTGTGACCATCATCGGCTACATGGATGAACCGCATGTCCTGCTGCTGCCTGATATTGCGTTTCAGGAAGTGGCGCGCGGCGGTTCGATGAAGTTCAGCGCGACTGACATCGGTAAGCAGCTACGCGAGGATGGCTGGCTGATCCCCGGTGCAAACAGCCTGACCGTGCAGCGCCGTGTTCGGAGCGTACCTACGCGCTTCTGGCAGTTGAAAGCCGAATTTCTCACCTGTGACGACTGTGACGCTGTGACAGACTAAGCGCAGAGGGTAGGCGAAGAATCGCATCAAAGAGGCTGTGACAGTTGTGACACTGTGACAGTCTCTTTTCTATTGCGGGAGAAATCAACCGTCACTGTCACAGGTGTCACAGATCCAAAACCCTCATTTTCTGTAGAAATGCAAAAGATCATGGGGGTGTTCGGGTTTTCCTCAAAAGTGCTTTTTGCAGGCTGTGACAATTGTGACAGATACTCTTGGCAAATCGATGTGGGAAGGGTCGTGAGCGAAAATGAGTCGTGATAGTTACTGTTGTGAGTCGAACAAAGCTCCATCCCGTAATTCGTAAATCGTATCTGCTTCCGCAATCGTTTGGGGATCATGTGTGATGACGACAACAGTCATGCCTCGTTCTTGAACAATCCGACGAAGCAAACTGATAATTTGACGCCCTATTTTGCTGTCAAGCTGACCTGTTGGTTCATCTGCCAAAATGAGTTCCGGTTGTGATGCGAGCGCACGCGCCAATCCTACCCGCTGCTGCTCACCGCCGCTCATTTCATAGGGGCGATGCTTCGATCGTTTAGTTAAGCCAACCCACTCAAGTGCCTCTTGAACGCGCTGCTCACGTTCAGCACGGGTAAACTGGCGTACACGCAACGGAATACCGATATTCTCGGCGGCACTGAGCAGCGGCAGCAGCCCGAAGGATTGAAACACGAACCCGAAATGATCCTGACGCAACTTTAGCAAATCCCGTTCGTTCAAAAGATCAATCCGCTGATCTCTAAACCACACTTCACCAGACGTCGGTCGATCCAACCCTGCCATTAAATTAAGCATCGTTGTTTTGCCAGAACCGGATCGTCCGATGATCGCTGTCATTTCACCGGGAAGAATATCGAGGGATACGCCTTTCAGCGCCAGCACTTGTGCTTCGCCCATTGTATAGGCACGAGCCAGTTCGCGGACACGCATAATCGGTTTGACACCTTCAAGCCCGCTCATTCGACTTCTCCGCTGACTTCCGTTTGCTGGGGATACACACGCACATGCCCTATCGACAAATGCAGCCGCACGCGATCTTTGATTTCCAGCGTTTCGATATACGCCTGCGGCAGTTGAATGCGACCGGAACGGTCAAGCAGGACATACTCATCTTCGGTGAGCGCTTGACCAGCGGCATCACGGGTGCGAAGAATTTCGGTGCTGGCACGCCCGTCTAACATGCCCACCACCCGATCCACACGTCCCGCGACGTTGTGATCATGGGTGACAATGATGATGGTCAGCCCAAGTTCACGATTGAGCAGTCGCAAGCTGTCAAAAATGATGTTGGCGGCTTCGCCGTCTACCTCACCAGTGGGTTCATCGGCGAGCAGCAGCGACGGATAGTTGGCGACAGCAATCGCAATCGCGACGCGCTGCTGTTCTCCACCGCTCATTTGACCCGGCTTGTGTGCAAAGCGGTGATCCAACCCGACTGCGGCGAGCAGTTCACGGGCACGGGCGCGGCGTTCTTTCGTCCGCACTCCGTTGAGCGCCATCGGCAGCTCGACGTTTTCCTGTGCGGTCAGATAAGGGAGTAGGTTGCGTGCTGTTTGTTGCCATACAAAACCGACGACGCGGCGGCGATAGATCACCTGCTGGTGACGTGATAAATCCAACAGGTTGTGTTCGCCAACATGCACTTGTCCTGCTGACGGGGTATCCAGTGCGCCGAGGATATTCATCAGGGTCGATTTGCCCGATCCCGATGGACCCACCAGTGCCATCATCTCGCCCGCTTCCACCGACAGATCAACCCCTTGCAGCGCGACGACTTCGAGATCTGCCACCTTATAGATTTTGACCAAGTTTTCACACATCACGAACGATTGAGTCATAAGGAACACTTTTCTACCTATTCGTCACCCAAGCGTAATACTTGACCGATTTTGCTGCGAGTCAGTGCTATTGTCGCCCCGGTAAGCAGTGCCGTAAAGCTGACGATGAAGACCAACAGTAAACCGCCAATCTGCCCAACCGGTATGAGCAGACCTTCATCACCATAAAGAGAAAGAAACGGGATCAAGAGCGCCGCCAGAAGCGCGCCGAGCAGCACACCGACCCCAATCGCGGGTACGATCAGCGTCAATTGCTCGGCGGTGAGCAGCCCCCACAGGCGCGCGCCGTTCAATCCCATCGCGCGCAGCACCGCGAAGGTTGTTGCACGCCGGGAAGCCGTCATCACCAGATAGAAGGCAAAATCAAGCAGCCCCAGTAGCAGCGATATCCAGAACCCCGCGAACAGTACGCCAATGATGGCATTCGGCAGCGGTTCGCGCAGCAGTTGATTGTAGACGACCCAGGCCTCACTGATACCAATCAATCCGGGCAACGCCTCAATTTGTGATCGCGCAGTCGCGTCCATTTGACGATCAGGCAGTGTCAGCCATGCTGTGTTATTGGTGTAATACGATTCGGGTGATGCGGTTGCATTCAGGAACATCAGTAGATCATCTGAAGGCGCAATAAGAAAGCGGTCGCCTGCCGCTGGGTAAGTAGGAAGAAACCCCATGACACGGAATCTCAAGTCACGGTTTCCCTCTGGCAATGCAAACGTTACCACGCCTATTTCACCAATTGTATAGGAGTTCCGTTGACTACGTGAGCCGAACATGTCGGCATATGCGGTCGATAGAATAACGGGAATCACCCTTTCAGCCTGAATCGGTCTCGCTAAGAGTACTGGCTCGATTAACCGCGCGCCACGCGCGAAAATTGCATATTCCACCCGCAGTGAATTATCGCCGCCTGCCGCTTGAGCGCGTGTGAGTAATACAGGTCGGGCT
>JABWBO010000042.1 GCA_013360465.1 Anaerolineae bacterium
GGACGCCGGTCCCGCGCGCGGGCTTCTTCCGCCGTCCAGCCTTCCAGCACCGCCTGACGGCTCAGGCGCACCTTGCCATCGGCGGGCGCGTCAGTGACCATGACCATGATCTCGTCGCCCAGCGCCACTTCTTCATCCGGCGTCGCGATGCGGCGGTCGGCAAGCTGCGAGATGTGTACCAGCCCCTCGCGTCCCGGCATATATTCGACGAACGCGCCGTAAGGTTCGATGCGCGTCACCTTGCCGGTGTAGATGCGCCCTACCTCCGCCTCTTCGGTCATGCCGCGAATTTCATTGATCGCCTGCTCGACCGTGCGACCGTCCACGCCCGCCACGAAGATCGTGCCGTCTTCCTGGATGTCGATTTTGACGCCGATGCGCTCCTGAATGCCGCGAACGGTCTTGCCGCCTGGTCCGATGACCGCCCCGATCTTCTCCGGGCTGATCTTGATCGATTCCATGCGCGGCGCGTACGGGCTGAGCGACTTACGCGGCTCAGGGATGGTTTGCAGGATCAGGTCGAGGATGGTCAGACGGGCGTCTTTCGCCTGCGCGAGCGCCTGCGTCATGACAGCGTCGGTGACGCCTTCGATCTTGATGTCCATTTGCAGCGCCGTGATGCCGTTGGCTGTGCCAGCGACCTTGAAATCCATATCGCCGATGTGATCTTCGAGACCCTGGATGTCGGTCAGCACGGCGACGCGCTCACCCTCCTTGATCAAGCCCATCGCGATGCCCGCGACCGGGCGCTTGATCGGCACGCCGGCGTCCATCAGCGCCAGCGTGCTGCCGCATACCGACGCCATCGAGGTGCTGCCGTTGCTGCTCAGCACTTCGCTGACCAGGCGGATCGTATACGGGAAGACGTCCTCGCTGGGGATCATCGCCCGCAGCGCCGCTTCTGCCAGCGCACCATGTCCGATTTCGCGGCGTTTTGGTCCGCGCAGGGGCGAGGTCTCGCCGGTGGAGAAGGGCGGGAAATTGTAATGATGCATGTAGCGCTTGTTCTCTTCAGGACTCAGCGTGTCGAGTTCCTGCGAGTCACGCGGGGTCCCCAGCGTGGCGAAGGTCAGGACCTGTGTCTGCCCGCGCTTGAACAAGCCCGTGCCATGGACGCGCGGCACCAGCCCGACATCTGCCGCCAGAGGGCGAATCTGGGTGTAGTTGCGTCCATCCGGGCGCACTCCGTCCTCGACGATGCGGCGGCGGACTTCTTCGGCGATCAGCGAGTCGAAAGCGTCTCCGAACTGGTGTTCGTCGAAGGTTGCATATTCGGCAACGCCCTCTTCTTCGTCCATCGGCACAGGGCGTTCCCGATATTCGCTGATCAGCTGTTCGCGCAGGGCGTCGAGCGCTTCGTTGCGCCCGCTCCGGTCGGTGGTCGTGGCGATCACCTCGCGAACCCCCGCCCGCGCTTTCTGCTGCATGGCGTCGTCCCAGCTCTGCACCGGCTTGGTGATGGCGATCTGCGCCTTCGGCTTGCCCAGCCGCGCCTGCATCTCCAGTTGAAGCTCGATGAGCGGCTGAATCGAGTCGTGCGCCAGACGCAGCGCTCGCAGCATGGTCTCCTCGTCCACCTCGTCGGCGGCGCATTCGACCATGTTGATGGCGTCCTTCGTGCCGGACACCCGCAGGTCGAGGCTGCTGTTGACCATCTGCGAAATCGTCGGGTTAACCACCAGCTGCCCGTCCACCAAGCCGATGCGCACGCCGGCGACCGGTCCGTTCCAGGGGACGTTTGAGATCATCAGGGCGGCGCTGGCGGCGACGATGCCCATCATATCGATCTGGTGTTCCTGATCATGGCTGAACGCCGACAGGATGATCTGTACTTCGTTCCGCATACCATCGGGGAACAGCGGGCGCAGCGTGCGATCTACCACGCGCGAATTGAGAATCGCCTGTTCGGATGGTCTGCCTTCACGGCGGAAGAAGCTGCCGGGGATGCGCCCGGCGGCGTAGAGTTTTTCTTCGTAATCGACGCTCAGCGGGAAGAAGTCGATGCCGGGGCGGATCGACTTGCTCATCGTCGCCGTGGCGAAGACCAGCGATTCAGCGAACTGCACGGTGATCGCGCCGCCCGCCTGTTCCGCATATCTGCCCGTCTCGACGACGACTTCCTGACCGTTGACGGATGCGCTGAAGCGGTGGATTTCCCCCATAGAACCGGTCATGATATTGTGTACGACTCCCTATAAAGGCGATACGCCCAGCACAGGGGTTAGCGGCGCAGACCGAGGCGCTGAAGCAGCGCGGTGTAGGATTCAGGATCGGTCTTGCTGAGATAGCGCAGGTGACGGCGCCGCTGACCCACCAGTTTGAGCAGACCGCGACGCGAGTGTTGGTCTTGCTGGAAGTTCTTGAGATGTTCGGTGAGCTGCTGGATGCGGCGGGTGAGCAGGGCAACCTGCACCTGCGCCGAGCCGGTATCTCCTTCGTGCAGCCCAAATTCCTGGATGATCTGATCTTTTTCTTGCTTGGTAAGTGCCATGAGATGAGTCCTTCGCTGTCTGGACACCGGATGCATCGGACGGATTGACGCATCGGTCAGGGTAACTTTTTTAGTATAGCAGAAGCTATGCTGGTTGCTAAGGATCACTCCACGCCCGGAAGTTTGTCATGAGTTGCTCACAAAAATGTGCAACATGACCAATCTCTGAGGGAAAGCAAAATGTGTATATTGTACGAAAAAGTGTCGATCTTACTTTTTATTTTACGAGACCTCGTGTATAGTGACCAGTGAAAAGCTCGAAAATCTAGCCACTGTGACCAACCAAACCGGCACAGTATCGTCAAGAGGAGCAGAGAAGCTTATGGTGGTCGCCTATAACCATGCGCAGCGCGCCAAGACCAGTGTCTATGCCGACGCCCTGGAGCAGTACAATCGCGCTGTCAATTATTTGAACATTGATGATGCCCTGGTTGATTTTATGCGTTTCCCCCGTCGGGAATTCACCGTCAATTTCCCGGTTCGGCGTGATAACGGCACGGTGGAAATGTTCACCGGCTATCGCGTTCACCACAGCACCGTGCTGGGTCCCTCCAAGGGAGGCATCCGCTACAGCCTCGCCGTCGATCTCGACGAAGTGCGGGCGCTGGCGATGTGGATGACCTGGAAGTGCGCGCTGGTTGGGCTGCCCTATGGCGGTGCCAAGGGCGGCGTCGTGGTTGATCCGAAGAAGATGTCACAGGGCGAGCTGGAACGGCTGACGCGCCGCTATGCCGCCGAACTGATCCCGCTCATCTCTCCGCACGCCGACATCCCCGCACCTGATATGGGCACCAACGGGCAGACGATGGCGTGGTTCATGGATACCTACAGCATGACCGTCGGCTACTCCGTCCCGGCGATTGTCACCGGCAAGCCGGTCATCATCGGCGGCAGCCAGGGGCGCGTCGAAGCGACCGGGCGCGGCACGATTGTGGTCATGATCGAGGCGCTTAAGGGGCGCAGTTGGTGGAAATCGGTCCCCGGCGAGACCCGTCTGATCGTCCAGGGCTTCGGTAATGTCGGCGCGAATGCCGCCGAATATGCCCAGACGCTCGGCTTCAAGATCGTCGGCGTAAGCGATGTGAGCGGCGGCGTCTATAATGCGGACGGGCTGGATATCCACAGTCTGCGCGACCATGTCGACCGTCATGGAACCCTGGAAGGCGGCGACTTCGGCGAATCGGTCAGCAATGAGGAGCTGCTGGCGCTGCCCTGTGATGTGCTGATCCCGGCGGCGATGGAAGGGCAGATCACCCGCCACAACGCGCATCTGGTCAAAGCGAAGATGATCGTCGAAGGCGCGAACGGTCCGACGACGCCGGAAGCCGATGACATCCTCAACGACATGGGCGTCTTCGTCGTGCCCGACATCCTGGCGAATGCCGGCGGCGTGGTCGTCAGCTACTTCGAATGGGTGCAGGACCTTCAGTCGTTCTTCTGGGATACCGAAGAGGTCTTCCGTCAGCTTCAGCGCAAGATGGCGCAGTCCTATTACGCCACCGAGACCACCGCCGATAAGCATAAGGTTCCGATGCGCATCGCCGCGCAAATCCTGGCGATCCGGCGCGTCGCCGACGCTCTGAAGACGCGCGGGTTCTATCCCTAGACTTCATCCTTCAGACTTTCCTCGGTTCCACAGCCTTCTCACCCCCACACCTGCTGGTTTCACCGACGGGTGTAGGGGTGAGGTCTTTTCGTGGTAGGATTCGCTGAGTACGACCTCGCTGCATGACCGCATGATATGGAAAGAACGATAGACGCCGATGGCATGGATGAAACGCATCAATGATATGTTCAGCGCGCCGGTTGGAAGCCCCTTCGACGGCGCGCTTGCCGAAGCCCGGCGCGTCCGCTGCGGTGGAGATGCCGCCGGGGCGCTGGAACGCATCCAGTATGCCGAGAATCTGGCGAGCTATGGCGAACAAACCACCGATGTCGCCTTCGAGCGTGGGCGCATCCTGATCGATCTGCGCCGCCTCGACGAAGCGCAGGACGTATTCGACCGGATGCAGCGCGGAGCATCGGGCGGGCGCGCCAAGGCGCTGGCGCAGATCGGCTTGGGCGAACTGGCGGCAGCCCGGGGCGACCAGGATGCGGCGCGCACGGCGTTTGAGGCGGCGGTCAGCCTGACGCGCGGCGGCAGTTCCATCGGCTTCAGCGATGTTGCGGCGCTCTCGCGCGGGCTGCTGGCGGATGCCGCGTTGCGTGATGGCGGGGGACGCTATGCCGATCACCTGCTGCGCGAGGCGCTGTCCATGCTGCCGATCGAGGCGGATCGCGGGCTGCGCGGCTGGCTGACCGGTTTGCAGGGAGAAGCGGCGCTGGAGAACGGACAGATCGCCCAGGGGATGACCCTGCTGGATCAGGCGATGGCGCTGAGCGTGGCAGCGGGCTGTCGGGTAGACAGCCGACGCTGGGCGGCGCGAATGGGTGAGCGCGCCCTGGCGGAAGGGCGCGTGGAAGACGCCCATGCCGCCTTCACGCGCGTGCTGAGTCTGTATCCGGCGGAAGCCGCCGGCGGCGATTTCTGCGATGCGCTGGTGGGCATGAGTCGGGCGGCGCTGGCGCTGCGCGATGCTCAGCAGCACGAAGAGGCGCTGCGTTATGCCGAGAAGGGGTTGAAGATCGCTGAATCGCTTCAGGACAGCCGCCGAATCGGGCGGGCGCACGGCGTCGTCGGCGAGGCGCTCAAAGCGCTTGGGCGCAGCGAAGAGGCGCTGCCTCATCTGCGGGCGGTGCTGACTGGCGCTGCCGATGCGCCGCTTTCGGCGCGCCGCGCGCTGGGCGGCGCGCTCTTTGCGGCGGGCGAACATGCGGCGGCGCTGACGACTTACGAGGACGCCATCACCCGCGCCGACCATCACGGATCGCCCCTGGAACGCGCCGATCTCCGCCGTGATCTGGGGCTGGCGCGCTGGCGTCTGCGCGACTACTCCGGGGCGATCCAAGCCTGGACGACTGCCGCGCCGCTTTATGAAGAAGCCAACAGCCTGGCGCAGTCGGCGCGCATCTATGTTGATATTGCCAACGCGCGGCGCTGCCTGGGGGCGCGCTCGCGCGCCGTCAAGGACATCGAACATGCGCTGATGCAGCTCAACGCCGTGGAGCGCGAGGATGTCGAAACGCGCGGCGTGGTGCTGGCGAACGCCGCCATGATCTATGCCGAAGGGGCGGACGCCGAATCGGCAGATTCGTTCTTCAAGGAGGCGATTGAACTGGCGGCGTCAGCCGGCGACCGCGCCGCGCAGGCGACCCGCCTGGGCAACTACGGCTGGTTCCTGCTGCTCGTTGGACGCCCGCGTCGGGCGCAGACCACGTTGGAGCAGGCGCTTGCGATCAGCCAGGAGCTTGGGCTGAAGCTTCAGGAAGCGGTCGAGACGGACAATCTGGGTTTGGTGCATGACGCGCTGGGCGAATATCCCCGCGCGCTCGACCTGCATCAGCGCGCCGAGACGCTCGCCTCAGAACCGGAATGGACGGCTGTCTTTCGCGTTAACGCTGCCAACACGCTGACCGCACTGGGGCGCGCCGACGAGGCGCTGTCGCTGGTCGATCAGGCGCTCGCGGCGGGTGGCAGCGACGAAACGCGGATCGCTGCGCTCATCGCTCAGGCGCGGGCGCGTCTCGCCGCCGGCAGCCTGGAAGGCGTCGATAGTACTCTGGACGACGCCGTCGCCCATGCCCGCAGGCTGGATCACCGCCGTCTGCTCGCCGAAGCGTTGGCGGAGCGCAGCCGCCTGCAATCCCGCCAGGGGGATCACGAAGCGGCTGGCGCTTCCTGGTCAGAGGCGCAGAAGCTCTATCTGCTGCTGCACATGCCGCAGGGCAAACTTTCTCCTGATTGGCTCTGACCAGCGCGGTCCTTTGCTCAGCGCGGGATGATCGGTAGGACGACATGCGACGCCGCTCCCTGGCTGCGCGAGACCTGAAGGGTCGTCATGCCCGCCGCCGGGATGCGGGCGAAGGTGTCTTTGTCCGCGCCGGCGACCGCTATCCGAAGGCGGTGCCCCTGCCGGACCAGCGCCGAGATCGGCTGCAAGCCGATGACCAGTTCGACCGTCTCGCCGCGCGGCATCGGGGCGGCGTCGGATCGCCGGCAGGAGTGATACGGCATACCGGTCGCATAGGGTGGCGGCGTGTCGGAAAGCCTGCGGTGAATGCCGCGCAGCTGCCCCTCCGTCAGATAGCGCACCACACCGCGCTCATCGACATCCTCCAGGTAGACGAAGAACGCGCCGTCCTCCTCGCTGGATGCGACGAACAGCGTCACGACGGGCCAGCCGGTGATCTCGATGTCTGTTTTCAGAGCCTCAGAAGTGTAGGTCAGCAGACGGCGATCTGCCCGCGCGCGGTCGGGGTAGTGCAGCGGGCGCGCCATCTGGGTATGCCAGCGGTTGGTCGTGCCGGTGGTCGCCTCGAAATCGACAGTGTAGGCGTCGGCGGCGTGCGCTTCTCCCGGCATCTCAGGAGATAAGGCGCGCCCTGCCTGAAAGTACCAGCGCTGGGCGAGTGCGCCGGTGGGCGGAAAGACCGCCGTCGTCTTCCAGCCGCCTTCTCCCAGCGTCGTATAGTGCAGCACTCTGCCGGTCGGCGGCTGATCCTTGACGAGCGTCTGCTCGAAGAATGACGCCATCGCCGCCCACTGCTGCGCCTGAGTGGGGTCCGGCGGTGCGCCGGCTTTCTCAAACGGGCTGCCGTGACGGGTCATTTCGTGCTTCCACGCGCCGATCACGATGATCTGCGGCACGTCGAAGGTGTTGAAGTTGCGCAGGGCTGCTTCGGCAGCGGCGCCGTCGAGCCAGCTTCCCCAGGTGAACATCGGCACGCCGCTGCCCTGGATGGCGTCATGATGGCTGAAGATGCTGAAGTCATCGAGCGTGACGCCGGTCTCGCCAAAGGGATCGTCCCGATAGGTGACGCGCGACATCGCCGCGAAAACGTTCGTGTTCTCCTGATGATCGCGCAGCGCCTGCGCCAGCGTTTCGCGCGCCTGGCGGTCGGCGTCTACCGGGCGCACGCCTCTGGTGATCAGCCGCGCGGCGAGCGGGAACAGGCTGGACGGTTTGCCGCTGTCCAGCCGGGCGTTGCTCTCGCTCCAGGCTTTGATGAAGGCTTCGTTAAAGATGCCGCCGGGCAGGGCGACATCGGCGTACACGTCGTACTCGATCTCCTGCGGGATCACGCCTCGGATGCCGGGGACGCCGCTGGCGATCAGGCGCTGCGCTGAAGCCCCTTCATACGAGATTCCGTAAGCGCCGATCCTGCCGTTACACCAGCGCTGCGCCAGCACCCAGGCGGCGACTTCGCCGTAGTCAGCGATCTCTTCCGCCGACCAGGGGCAGCGGCTGACCCCGGTCGAAGCGCCCGTCCCTCGCGCATCGACGACCACCAGTCCGAAGCCGCGCGCGATGAAATCGTCCGGCGCAGCCGCGCGCGGTCCGATCAGCGCCTTCTTCGGCGGATTCGGCATGCGCAGGTCCAGACTGCGCCAGTAGCGCGCCATGATCATCAGCGCAGGGATGCGCTCGCCCGCCGGCAGGTCGAGGGGCAGCATGATATCGACAGCGATCTGTATCCCGTCGCGCATGGTCAGGTACTGCGAGTGCGACCGCACGCCCTTGTAGCGGGGCTGCGGCGGGTCGGCGAACAGCGCTTGCAGAGTCGACATGGATTCTTCCTGTGAATATGGACGGGAATGGCGATTCAGAATTCGGCTTCGATGCGCTGGATCGTCTCGTCCAGCCAGCGGATGGCGGCTTCTTCGGTGAGTTCGCCGGCGCGGCGGGTGGCGTCCCACATCAGCGCGTCGCGCCGCAGTTCGGGATGCTCGGCGAGGCTGGCGGCGATCACGCCGGGGATCACGTCGCGAAACAGCATCAGCTGCTCCTGGCGGAGCGCCCGCTGCAAACGCAGCTGCGTCAGGACGGTAGTTTTGTCGATCTGCGCCGAATAGAACAGCCGAAGCAGAAACGTTTCCTTGCTCGGCGAGATATCCGTCTGCGGCTGCGCTAGCCACGCCCTCAGGTCGGCGCGCCCGGCATCGGTGATCTGATAGACGCGGCGGTCTGGGCGGTCGTCCTGCGGCTCGATCTGCGAGATCAGCAGTCCTTCTTTTTCCAGCGCATCCAGCGTGCGATAAATCTGACTGGGCTGCGCGTACCAGAAGTGCTTCGCCGAGGTATCGACGAACTGCTTGAGCTGATAGCCGGTCAGCGGTCGATAGTTCAGCGCGCCGAGCAGGACGTATTTGAGCAACAGAATTCCTCACACTATCAGCACATACTCCATAAATCATATTCCATTAATGGAATAATGTCAAGAAGGCGGCGGGCTGGGGTAGAATCGTTGCCGCGTCGTTCAGTCTCTGAGGCATGCCACATGACATCCTACTGGTTTCTTTCCGCCCCGCTGTACAGTCACCTGGACTGGGGCGGCTATCTGCCGACCGCTCAGGCGCTTCAGGCGCGTGGACATGATGTGACCTGGGTCAGCGAAAACGCAGCAGCGGGACCTGTCACCCAGGCGGGCATCCCGTTCGCGCCGGTGCGCGACATCGGCTGGCTGTGGCCCCCGCCGCCGCTGCCTGAAGCCAGCCAGATGACGCCGAGCGATGCGGTGATGCTGCGCTACCGCCGCGCGCTGGATACCTGGATGAGCGAGGAACTGGTCGGCGAGGCGGTCATCGCGCTGCTTGAGCTGGTCGATCAGCTTGGTGCGCCGGAGGTGATCGTGACCGATCCCTTTCTGACGGCGGCAGCGCTGGTCGCCGAGAAGATCGGGGCGAAGCTGGCGGTCTGCGGTTGGGTGGCGATGCGCGACCTGAACGACGATCTGCTCTTCCCGGTGCAGAAGATGCTCGGCGGCGAAAGCCGGGCGCGTCTGGATGCCCTGTGCGCTCGGTTCGGCGTGCGCGGGGACTATTTCTCCCAGGGACCGACGCCGTCGATCCTCAGCCCATATCTGCACGTCAGCTACTTCAACGCCGCGTGGTATCAGGCGGACGCGCCGAACATGCTGCCGCAGACTCTCTTCGTCGGCGGCACGCCGAAGTCGAGGGGCGAACCGCCGGAGTGGCTGACGGAGATTCCCGAAGACACGCCGCTGGCGCTGATCACGCTGGGCACGACCTTCACCGGCGATCTCGGCTTTTTCAGCTGGGCGGCGCAGGCTGCGGCGCGCGCCGGGCTGCTGCCCATCGTGGCGCTGGGCTGGAACCCGGTTGAGAAGGAGGACAAGGCGCGGCTGATCAAAGCGCTGCCGCGCGGGACGCGACTCGTCAATTACGTGCCGTTTGCGCACGTCCTGCCGCGTGCGCCGATCATCTGCCATCACGGCGGTATGGGGACCACCCACGCTGCGCTCGTTCACGGCGTGCCGCAGATCGTTGTGCCGCATGCCGCCGATCAGCGGGGGCAGGCGCGCCGGACAGCCCAGGCGAAGGTGGGGCTGAACCTCAGCGCGCACGATGTCAAACAGGGGCTGCTGGGGCAGGCCTTTCCGGCGCTGCTGGCGGACGAGACGGTGCGCGCGAACGCCCGCGCCTTCGCCGACGATCTGGCGTCGTTAGGCGGCGGGGCGCGAGCAGCCGAGGCGCTGGAGCGCCTGTAAGTCCGGTACGGCTAGGCTTTCGTACCCCTGAGGATCATGTGAGTATGATCGAAGATGGCGTCAGGCGTGCCGGCGCAGCGGATGTTCATCCATCGCGCTGCTCCCTCAGGCGCCTGGATCATCATCACGTGCAGTTTTTCGATCACGTCGGGCGTGCAGCCCTGGCGTTCTGCCCATTCCAGCATCGGCGCATCGCGCTTGACGAGCAGCGTCTCGCCGACGGTCAGCCCGGCGTCGAGAAAAGTCCCCTGCCACTCGTAGACCGGCAGGGCGCGAACGTGCGACGGGTCGCGCAGCGTCTCGAAAGCTTCGATGTAGGCGGCGTCCTGCTTATCTTCCGGGAGCGCCTGATCCTGGACGACCAGCGTGCCGCCTGGCTTCAGGGTCCGTGCGCACTCCTGGACGAAGCGGAAGATGTCCGGGAAGTGATGCGCTGCGATCCGGCAGGTGATGAGATCGAACGTTTCGGGGCGGAAGGGCAGGTTTTCGGCGTCTGCCGGCACGTAATCGACGTTGGTCAGTCCTTTGCCGGTGATGAAGCGCTGCGCCGCTTCCAGCATGACCGGCGCATAATCAGAGGCGATCATGCGGGCGACGTGCGGGGCGAGTTTGAGTGCGGTGTGACCGCCGCCGGTGGCGATATCCAGCGCGACCCAGCCCGGCTGCGGCTCAGCGAGGCGGACAATTTCGTCGAGATCGCCGCCGTCCTTGTGGGCATTGCTGAAGACGTAGCCCTGGGCATACTGGCTGAAGCGTTCGCGGCTGTGAGACTTCGGATCAATGCTCATGGTCTCCGACTCCAATGTCTGTATCGTGGGTACTACCCTGTCGGATGCGATATCCCTTTGCCGCCACAATCACCAGCCGCCGACGCAGTCCATCGCGACAGTGATTCTCGAGGGCTTGCTTAAGGACGGCTTCGACCTTAACTTCTTGTTCAGGCACATCGCGCAGCACAATGATGCTGGCATAGTCCGCTGGTGGATATGTGACGATGTTCGAAAAGTCCAGATCGACAGAGAGCAGCACAGTATCCAACTGCTGAGCAAGCGCGATCACTTTCTCATCGGCTGCGGCACCAGGAAGATGGGCAAGACTGCGTTCCACGTCATAGCCCCACGCGCGTAACGACTCAAGGAAACGACGCGGCGTCGACGCATCCAGCAGGATCATGGTACTGCGACGAAGTCATCCATTTCGACGAGATGAGAGGCGTACCTGAGACATGCTAAAACGTCTTCACGCGCCAATTCGGGGTAATATTGATCGGAGGTGATTTCGTCGATGCTCTTCCCTGCGGCGAGCAGTCGCAGCACGTAGAATACAGGAACTCTCGTTCCTGCAATGCGTGGTTTGCCGTGCAACACGTCGTTGGAAGCGACGATTCGTTCGCTAAGCCGAATATCCATAGGACCTCGCCTAAGTTCGTCCCATACTATTGTACAGGGTTTCTCTGCCTATGGCGCACGGACCAGTCCATTCAGCGCAGGTGAAGCGGCGCGCCCGCGAACTGGGGTTCAACCTGGTGGGCATTGCGCGGGCGGAGCCTTCGCCGACCCTGGACGCCTACGAACGGTGGATCGCCGCCGGAATGCATGGCAGCATGGGCTACCTGGCGCGCCCCGACCGGCTTGCCCGCCGGCGCGACCTCGGCGTCATCCTGCCCGACGCGCGCTCCCTGGTGATCGTCGGTCTGGATTACAGCGCGGCGATCCCGCAGGCGCACCTGAACGATCCCCTGCGCGGGCGCATCGCCAGCTATGCCTGGGGATTAGACTACCACGATGTGATGGGTGAGCGTCTGGAATTGCTCACGGCGTGGCTGAGCGAATCGGCGGGCGGAGCGGCGCGCCTCTACGTAGACACCGGGGCAATCCTGGAACGCAGCCATGCGCAGCAGGCGGGGCTGGGCTTCATCGGCAAGAACACCATGCTCATTCACCCCCGACGCGGGAGCTTTTTTTTCCTCGGTGAAATCCTGACGACGCTCGCCTTCGACGCCTACGATTCTCCCGGCAGGGCGACGCTGTGTGGAACCTGCACCCGCTGTCTGAGCGCCTGCCCGACCGACGCTTTCCGTCAGCCGCACGTGCTGGATGCCCGGCGCTGCATCAGCGCCCTGACCATCGAACACAAAGGCTGGATCGCCCCCGATCTGCGCCCGCTGATGGGCAACTGGGTTTACGGCTGCGACGTGTGTCAGATCGTCTGTCCCTGGAACCGCTTTGCGTCCGCCGGCGATCCGGCGTTTGCGCCGCCAGATCAGCTGGAGCGCGCTGCGCCGTTCCTTCGCGACCTGTTGGCGCTGGACGATGATCAATTCGTTTTGCGCTTCGCGGCGTCTCCCATCCTGCGCATCAGGCGCGACCGGCTGGTGCGCAACGCCTGCATCGCCGCCGGCAATGCTGCCGATCCGGCGCTGCTCACGTCGCTCCTTCCGCGCCTCGAAGACCACAGTCCGCTGGTTCGCGGGCATGCCGCCTGGGCGCTCGGACGGTTCGCCGATGAACGGGCGGTCACGGCGCTGCGCGACAGGCTTGCAGGGGAAAGCGATGTGCAGGTACTCGCGGAAATCGCCGACGCTCTGACATAAGATTTGGCGTGGCTGCCGCGTCTGAAGTGACGGCGCTATGCGCGGTGCGCCCTGGTGTGCCGCTGCTTGTGCGACCAGTTCGTATCCATCACGAGTGCAAGGGACCAGAGATTATGGAATCGAAGACGTTCACCGTGCCGAACATCGGCTGCGATGGCTGCGTCCGTACGATTGTTGGCGAACTTTCCGGCAAGGCTGGAGTACTTAAGGTCGAAGGTGACTCGGCAACCAAGCGCGTCACCGTGCAGTGGCAGTCGCCGATGACCTGGGATGGCATCGTCCAGTCGCTTGAAGCCATCGACTATTCTCCAGCCCAGCCGCTCATGCCCTGAGCCGCCGATCTGCATTAGCCTGGCGTATGGCATAATAGGTGAATCTCGTCCAGAAAATCACCCAGCGCCGGGCTAATGGCTGAAGATACTGCAACGTCGCCTCTTCCCAACAACACTCAGACCTCTTTTACGCTGCGCGGTTCTGCGCGGTTTGCCGCCGGGGTCCTGTGGTATGCCCTGTTCGCCGGATGGCTTTTCTACCTGGTCGGCTTCTGGTGGGCAGGGCTGGATCGCGTGCGCTATGCCGTCTGCCAACCCTTCATGCCCGCTCTGACGGCGGAGTCGCTGCCGCTGTGTGTTGGCGTGACGGTTTTTCCTGAGTTCCTGGCGCAGATCATCTTCGGCACAGCGGCGGTTTTTCTCTTCCTGCGTAAGCCGAGTGAGTTGATGACCGTCCTGGCGTCCGCTATGCTGCTCATCTTCGGCGCCGGTATCTCTAACCCGACCCTGGCTCTATCGAATTATGCGGAAACCACCTGGCTGAGCCGCTTCCTGCTCGGTGCGGGGTTGTGGATGATCACGCTGGTCGTGCTGCTCTTCCCCGATGGACGCTTTCGCCCTCGGTGGATATGGGTGATCGGCGCGCTGCACGGTCTGTGGGTGCTGTCGTGGTGGTTCATCCCGCCACTCGACATCGCCCGTCAGATGAGCGTCGCCTCGTACCCCATCCTGGGTGCGTCACTCCTGCCGGCGGTCGGCGCGATCTGGATCGGCTATCGGCGCTATTATACGCCGACCCAGCAGCAGCAGACCAAATGGGTGGTGGTCGGCGTTGTGGGGGGGCTGTTGATCTACCTGATCTTCGTCGTCGTGGCGTTGATCGTCCGCGAACCGATGAAGGGGACTTCTGCCGGACTGGTGATCTACACCGTCTCAGCCTATGGGCGCTGGCTTGGAGCGGTGCTGATGCCGATCACGATCCTGTTTTCCATCGCCCGCTACCGTCTGTGGGATGTCGATCTGGTGATCAGCCGCGCTTTGGTGGTCGGTGCGGTGACGGGAACGCTGGCAGTTGTGTTTGTCGGCGCAGTCTTCCTGGTGCAGCAGATCGCGCTGCGCCTGACGGGCGGGGAACAGTCAAACCTGGCGATGGCGATTGCCTCGCTGGCGGTGGCGATGCTCTTCAGTCCAACGCGCGCCTGGCTCAAGACCCATATCGACCGCCGCTTCTCCCTGCGCAGTCTGCAAGTTGTCCGGCAGGCGGCACGGAGCGGCGCGGAACCTCCGGCGAGACCGTCACTGCCCGGCGTGCGCGATGCTCTCGTGGGGAACCGGTTCGGTCAGATTGATCTGATGGAACTGATCGGGCGCGGCGGCATGGCGGAAGTCTATCGGGGGCATCATGCGGGCTTGAATCGCGAGGTGGCGGTCAAGGTGCTGACGCCTGTGCTGTCGAAGGATGAACGGTTCCGCGCGCGTTTTCAGCGCGAAGGGCGCGCCGTCGCCGCGCTCAGCCACCCGAACATCGTTTCCATCTACGATTCCGGGGAAAATCAGGGCGCATTCTACATCATTATGGAGTACATTCGCGGCGAAAGCCTGTCATCGCTCATCGCCCGCGAAGGGAAGCTTGCGATCTCCGAAGGCGTCACCATCCTGCGCGACATCGCCGCCGCGTTGGATCACGCCCACCAGAACGGGATCGTTCACCGCGACGTGAAGCCGCACAACATTATGATCGAACGCCGGAGCGACCCGGATACAGGCGTGCCGTCGGTGCGCGCCGTACTTATGGATTTCGGCATCGCTCGACTGGTCGAGGCGCACACATCGCTGACCAGCGGATCAGGGGCGCTCGGCACGCTCGACTACATCGCGCCGGAACAAATCCTCGAATCGTCGCGGGTCGATGGTCGGGCGGATGTTTACGCGCTCGGCATCGTCGCCTATCAGATGTTCACCGGCAGCACGCCTTTCAGCGGAGCCAACCCGGCAGCGACCATCCTGAATCACTTGCAGTCGCCCGCGCCGGACCCGCGCAGGAAGAACCCGGACCTGCCGCTGCGCCTGGGGCTGACGATACTGCGGGCGCTGGCAAAAGACCCCGACGACCGCCCGCAGACGGCAGGGGAATTCGCGGCGGGGTTGGAATAGCGCGGGGCGAGCAGATTGTCCCGGTCGGCAGGCGTGGTAAATGCGACAAACGATGTGTTCCGCTCAGGATCAGTCATGGACTATGCCAGCATCATCACCCTTGAGCCGGGCAAGCGCTCCGGCACGCCCTGTATTCGCGGGCTGCGCATCACTGTGTATGATGTGCTGTCGTATCTCGCCGCTGGCATGATCGTGGACGAGGTGCTGTTCGATTCCCCTTCGTTGACGCGGGGCGACGTTATTGCCTGCCTTAGCTATGCGGCAGAACGCGAGCGCCATACCCTTGTTGTCAAAGCATGAAGCTCCTACTCGACAACAACCTTTCGTCGAGACTTACCCTGCAACTCGCGAGGTTGTATCCTGAATCTTCACATGTAGAATCGGCGGCATCTTTCCAAGCCTGGAGCTGTTCCAGGTGTGCGCTGCCGATACAGCGCTGGACCCCGGAATCCTACGACGAGACCTGAGCGCATGAGCCAGACAACCGAATCTTTTGTGCCCGCGCGGCGCGATCCATACTCCGCCCTGCGCATCCGCGACTTTCGCCTGCTCATCCTCGGACGCCTGATCGCTCAGATCGGCGAAGCGATGGTCAGCGTTGGCGTCGGCTGGGAGCTGTACCGCCGCACCAGCGACCCCCTGGCGCTCGGCTTGGTGGGGCTGGTGCAGGTGATCCCGGTGATGCTGCTGGCGCTGCCCGGTGGCTATGCCGTAGATCGCTTCGACCGGCGGCGGATCATCCTGATTTCGCAGGCGTTTCTGGTGGTATGTTCCTTGGCGCTGCTGATGATCTCGGTCAGTGAGGGATCGCTCACCGTGCTGTACGCCATGCTGGCGCTGATCGGGGCGGCACGCGCCTTCAACAACCCTGCCGAAAGCGCCTTCACGCCGCTGACCGTGCCGCCCTCGGAATTCATGAACGCCGTCACCTGGAGTACGAGCGTCTGGCAGGTGTCGGCGATTGTCGGTCCGGCGCTGGGCGGCGTGCTGATCGCGTTGACCGGCGGGGCGGCGGCGGTCTACCTGGTCAATGCCATCGCCGGGCTGGCGCTGATCGGCGCAGTGCTGCTCATTCACGCCCGGCACACGGAATTTGCTTCGCCCGACGAACCGCCGCTGCAAGCGCTGCGCGGCGGCATCCACTTCCTGCGCGACACGCCGATCATCCTGGCGGCGATCTCGCTGGACATGTTCGCCGTCCTGTTCGGAGGGGCGGTATTTCTGCTCCCGGTCTTCGCTACCGACATCCTGAAAGTGGACGCCACCGGCTTGGGCATCCTGCGAGCTGCGCCATCCATCGGCGCCCTGATCATGGCGATGATCGTGGCGCGCCGCCCGCCGTTCCAGAACGCCGGTCGGGCGATGCTGCTGGCGGTAGCCGGCTTTGGCGCGGCGACCGTCGCCTTCGGGCTGTCCACATCGTTCTGGTTGTCGGTCTTCCTGCTGGCGCTGACCGGCGCGCTGGATAACATCAGCGTGGTCGTGCGCCACACCCTGATCATGACCTTCACCCCCGATACCATGCGCGGGCGGGTTGCCTCCGTCAATTCGGTGTTCATCGGCACTTCGAACGAGCTGGGCGGCTTCGAAAGCGGGGCGGCGGCGGCGCTGATAGGACCGGTCGGGGCGGTGGTCTTCGGTGGAATCGGTACGATCCTCACGGTAGCACTGATCGCCCGCCTGTCGCCGGGGCTGCGCCGCCTGAAGCGCATCGCGCATGGCGCCGAATCTTCCCAAACTGCGCTGTGATCTGGGTAACAAAAACGAGCGCAGGCGAGGTTCAGTCGTGGCGCGACGGCAGGCTGATCAACTTCGCTGCTCCAGAGGCGGAGAACCGTATGAACGGCGCGATTGAGACCTTCATCCACGCCGTTCGGCATCTTTCCCTCTGACGCTCACGCCTCGGTTTTCGGGGCGGTATCATCGTCTTCGACCGGGCTTGGCGTTTCTGTCGGAGCGCTGGGCGGCGGCGGATTCAGCGATTTGGCGCGCGGATACAGCTTGAGGAAGCGCGCCCCCAGCGAGAAGCCGAGCCAGCTGTATGCCACAATGCCCAGCGCCACACCCCATTCCACCAGCGCCGGCGTATACGAGTTGACGCCGAAGACATCGCGCACGCCGGGCGACCAGTCGAGGGGGATGACGAAACCGGAGAGCGTCATGTTCCAACGGTTGATCACCAGCCCGGCGACGATCATCAAGCCGCCCAGGATCAGCACATTGGTGTTGCTGCGCAGACGCCGCCAAAGCATGATGATCGCCGGGACCAGCGCGCCGAACAGCACTTCACCGAACCAGAAGGTGAAGTTGTAGGGGGTATTCGTCGCCAGGACTTCTACGCCGAGGCGCTGTTCTGGGATGTTGCTGTAGTAGTTCGTCGCTGCCCAGCTCCAGATCTTCAGATAGAGATAGGCGAGGCAGGCGAAGCCGACGACCTTCGCCATGCCGTTGATCACGTCGGCAGGAGCGAGCTGCATGGCGGTGAGCTTGCCCGCCACCAGCGTGACCAGCAGAGTCAGCGCTGTGCCGGCAGCCACCGCCGAAAGGATGAACAGCACCGGCGCGCTGGGCGAATACCAGACGGGACGCGCCGTCAGGATGCCGTAGGTCGCGCCCAGCGAGGACTGGTGCAGCAGGCTCAGCCCCATGCCCGCCAGCGCCAGGAACGGCGTCAGTCGGTGCAGGAAGTGCGCCAGCCCGTGCAGGGCGCGGATGTTCTTGAGCGGTGTGCTTTCGATGATGACCGGCAGGACTTCGACCGCCAGCACGGTCGTGTAGAAGATCACGCACATGGTGATCTCCCACAGCACGGAGTGGACGTTCCAGTAGATGATGGGATGGTAGAAACGGTCAAACCGCCCGATGTCTACGAACAGGGCGATCATCGCCGAGGTATAGCCCAGGAAGCCGACCAGCACCGCCGCCCGCGCTATCGCTTCGTATTTCCTGAACCCGAAAAGGTAGACGGCTGCTGAGAAAGTGAACGCACCCGCGCCGAGCGCAATGGACGACAGGTCCACCGTGATCCACAGACCCCAGGGCAGTTCGTCCGAGAGGTTGGTGATGCCTAAGCCCTGAGTCAGCACTTGCAGCGCGCTGTAGACGCCGATGGCGAACGCCGTCGCCAGCAGACCGATCCACAGCCAGTACAGGGTTAGCCGACGGCGGGTGCGCCCCGGCGCAGTCCCCGCGCTGCCGGTTCGGTTCTGCGGCGTCGGCTGCGCATTCCTGATCATTGTTTGTGCCATCAGATCAACCCCCGTGCGCTAGATCATGGATGTTCACTTTATTGTCGATCATTATTCTCGATCAGACACCCCCCTGGAAACTGTGACACCTATCACAATCGAATAGTGCCATATACAAGGTCTTTTTCTGGCGCGCTGTCGGTAAGCTTAAGGGCGTGACATCTGCAAGGTGCCAAAATAGACTGAATGAGGACTTGCCATGACGGATATTGCTTGGGAAAAATCACGCCAACCTGCTGCCCCGTCCCGCAGGATCAACGCTGAACGACTGAAGCTGTATGCCGGGTTGGTGCTGATCGCGGCGGTCCTGGTATTCGTCATCGTCAACGGTACGGTCAACAACGCGCGCTATTTCATCAGCATTAGCACGCTGCTCGAAGATCCCACATATATAGGCAAGACGGTGCGCGTCTCTGGCGCAGTGGTCGGCAGCAGCATCGCCTACGATGCCGAGAACCTGATCATCGACTTCACCGTCGCCGATTTCGATGAAAGCACGACCGATCTGGTCAGCGCGCTGCATGAAGCCGTCGTCAATCCGAATTCGGCGCGCATTCAGGTACACGTCGAAAACATGGTCAAGCCCGACCTGCTGATCGACGAAGCACAGGCGATCATGACCGGGACGCTGGACGCCGACGGCACGTTCTACGCCACCGAGGTGCTGCTCAAGTGCCCCAGTCGCTATGAAGAGGCGGTTCCTGAACAGGCGGTCGTCTCCGACGAATTCAACGCTGCTCATCCGTAACCATCGTCCGAGAACGGGATAAGAGATCCTGAAGGCTGATCATGCTTGCTGAAATCGGAGTATTCACCACCGCCTTTGCGCTCCTCACCGCCCTTTACGCCGTCGGCGCGGCGCTGTGGGGCGAGCGCAGGGCGCACGCCGGCGGGCGTGAGGCTTTTACCGTCAGCGCGCGTAACGCGGTCATCCTGACCTTCCTCCTGCTCCTTGCGGGCAGCGGATCGCTGCTGGCGGCGCTCTATACCGAAGAATACCAGATCGCCTACGTCTGGTCGGTGACGAACCCACAGATGCCCATGTTCTACCGTCTGACGGCGCTTTGGGGGTCACAGGCGGGGTCGCTCCTCTTCTGGACGCTGCTGATGAGCGCTTTCAGCGCCGCCGCCGTGACGCTCAACTGGCGTTCGCATCGTCGGTTGATGCCATATGCCATCATCTATATGATGGCGGCGGTCGCCTTCTTTGCGGCGCTGGTGCTGTTCGTCGAGAATCCGTTTGACCGCTGGTGGATCCTGCCAGATGCCTCCGCCGACTTGCAGGTCGTCAAGGCGGCGCTCATCCCGGCGGGTGCGGAAGCGCCGAGCGCGGCGCGGCTGGCGGAGACTGCCAGCGGCTTGAACCCCATGCTGCGCCACTTCGGCATGGCAATTCACCCGCCGATGCTCTATTTGGGCTTCGTCGGCTTCGTCATCCCGTTCGCCTTTGCCATGAGCGCCCTGGCATCCGGCGACCTTTCGAGCAGCTGGATCAAAGCCTCGCGGCGCTGGGCGCTGATCGCCTGGCTGTTCCTCAGTCTCGGCTTGATCCTGGGCGGGCGCTGGGCGTATGACGTGCTGGGCTGGGGCGGCTACTGGGGCTGGGACCCGGTGGAAAACGCGGCGTTCCTGCCCTGGCTGGTCGGGACCGCCTTCCTGCACAGCATCATGATCCAGGAAAAGCGCGGGATGCTCAAAACCTGGAACATGTTCCTGGTCATCTTCACCTTCTCCGCCGTCATCTTCGGGACGTTCGCCACCCGCAGCGGTTTGGTGGACAGCGTCCACAGCTTCGCCCGCAGCGAGATCGGCTTCCCGATGTTCGGCTTCTGGTTCCTGCTGACCCTGTCGGCGGTCGCGCTGATCCTATGGCGGCGGTCGCGCGGCGAACTGCGCGACGAACGTCACTTCGGCGGCATCCTCAGCCGCGAATCGCTGTTCGTCCTGAACAACTTCGTCTTCGTCGCGCTGACCATCGCCATCTTCTGGGGCAGCTTTGGCGCGCCCATCATCAGCGAACTGGTGATGAACACCAACATCACCCTCGGCGCGGAGTACTTCAAGAGCGTGACGCCGCCGCTGTTCATCCTGATGTACATCCTCATGGGCGTCGCGCCGCTTTCGGCGTGGGGCGTCGCCTCGATGCCCCGGTTGGGTCGGGCGCTGCTTCTGCCGGTGCTGCTGACCCTGGCGACTCTGGCGCTGTTCGTCGCCGACGGCACGACGCATCTCGGCGCGCTGTTCGGCTACGGCATTGTGCTGCTGGCGGGTTGGGTCGCGCTGATCGAAACCGTGCGCGGCGTCCTGGCGCGGCAGAAGGCGCACCGCGAGCCGGTCTACGTCTCGCTGCTGTCACTTTTCGCGCGCAATCCGCGCCGCTACGGCGGCTACCTGATCCACCTGGGCATCACGGTGATCGGTATCGGCGTGATCGGCAGCACCCTCTTTCAGCAGGAGACACAGCAGACTCTCTCCGTCGGTGAAAGCCTGAGCATTGATGGCTACAGCCTGCGTTTCGACGAACTGCTGGCAGGACAGATCTCCGACGATGGTCGTCTGATGGATATCGCTTTGGTGACGGTGCTGCGGGACGGCGTGGAGATCGCTCGCCTGCGCCCGCGCCGCGACTTCTTCCCCCAGACCGAGGGCATGAACACCATGACCATCGCCGGGGCACACAGCACGCTGGAAAACGACTTCTACGTGCTGCTGGTGGAATGGGAGCCGATCAATCAGAACTCGGCGACCTTCAAAGTTTACATCAACCCCCTGATCAACCTGGTCTGGTGGGGCAGCATCCTGCTGATCTTCGGCACGCTCGCCGCCGGTTGGAAGCATGAGGTTCTGCCGGCGCGGCTGCGTCAGGAGATGCGCGCAGAAGAGGGCGCAGCCGCACCGACCGGTCGGCTGGCGCGGAAAGGGGCACAGTGATGAAGAGGATGCCCATGCGCCTGGCTGCGGCTGTCGGGCTGATCGTGCTGTTCTTCGTGCTGCAAGGGCTGGCGGCGCGGGTCGTCGTCGCCCAGGACGCCGAGACGCCGGCGACGCCCGTCGTCACCGATGACCAGGTTAACGCCGTCGCCAAGACCCTGTACTGCCCGGTGTGCGAGAACATCACGCTGGACACCTGTGGGACGGCGGCTTGCGCCGACTGGCGCTATGAGATCCGCCTCCAGCTGGAGTCCGGGCGCACGATAGAGGCGATCCGCGAAGACTTCGTCCGTCGCTTTGGCGACCGGGTCGTCGGTACGCCGCTCGATCCCGTCCTGCGGGCGCTTTCGCTGGCGCTGCCTTATGCGGCGGCAGTGTTGGGGCTGGCGGCGGCGGTGTTCGTCGTGATCCGGCTGACACGCCGGATGGACAGGTCGGCGATGCGCCCTGCGGCGGGGACCGTCGCAGAAGGCGCGCCGCGCGCCGACTACGCCGATCAGCTTGAACGCGATTTGGCAGGAGATCGTCCATGACTACGTTAGAAGTTCAGCAGCGAGATCTCGCACTGGGTCAGCAGGACGCGCCGCAAGCGACGGCAGATGCGCCAACCGCCGCAGGACGCCGCTTTGGGGTGGGGTCGATTGTCCTGCTGATCGGCGTGATCGCCGCCGCGGCGACCTTCGCCCTTGCGCTGGCGCGGCAGGGACAAACACAGCCGACACAGGGCATCGCCCCGGATTTTGCGCTGGAGACTTTTTCCGGCGAGACGGTGCGCCTCGGTGATCTGCGCGGCAAGGTGGTGGTCATCAACTTCTGGGCGTCGTGGTGCGGACCGTGCCGCGACGAAGCGCCGCACCTTCAGCAGGCGTGGGAACGCTATCAAAACAGCGGCGATGTCGTCTTCATGGGCGTGGCGTATGCCGACAACGGACCGCGCTCCATCGCCTATCTGGAAGAGTTCGGCATCACCTATCTGAACGGACCCGATCTGGGCACGCGCATCAGCGAAGCCTATCACATTCAAGGCGTCCCAGAGACGTTCATCGTAGGGCGCGACGGCGAGATCGAGCAGTTCATTTACGCCGGCGTGAGCGCCGACAGCCTCAGCCGGATCATCGACCGCGCGCTGGCAGGGTAGGAGGACAGTGATGAGTACTTCGGGTCTTATCCTCGCTCTGGTGGTATTGGTGGTCGGCGCAGCCTGGCTGATGCTGCCGTTGTGGCAGGAGCGCCGGGCGACGAACCTCGCCGCCGCTGACCGTCAGAAGGCGCGGGAAATTCTGATCACGCACTATGAGCGCATCCTGGCGTCCATGCGCGATCTGGATGAGGACTTTCTCGTCGGCAAAATACCGGAAGCCGCCTACCGTCAGGAACGTGCGGCATGGGCAGCAGAAGGCACGGCGATATTGCAGGCAATCGAAAAGGGAAAGACAAACTCATGAGCGCAGTTGGAACCATCAAACAGCCGATCGCCGCAGAACGTTCCGGGGTGCGCCCTGAACGCGACCGGCTGGCGTTTCTCAAGCTGCTGACCCTGGCGGCGGTCGTGGGCTTGGCGGTTGCTGCTTATCTGGCGCTGGTTTATGCCGGACCGGATGCCCTGCAGGGCAATGTTCAGCGCGTCTTCTACTTCCACGTCGCGGCGTTCTCGGCGGCATCGGTCGCCTTCTTCATGGGCGTGGTCGGCGGCATCGCCTATCTGCGCACCCGAGCCGTCAAGTGGGACACGCTGGCGCTGGCGGGAATCGAAGTCGGCTTCGCGCTGTCGCTGATCACGCTGTTCACCGGCATGGTCTGGGCGCGCCCGATCTGGAATACCTGGTGGACGTGGGACCCGCGTCTGACCAGCGCGGCGATCATGTGTCTGACCTACGCCGCCTATCTGATGCTGCGCAGCGCCATCGAAAACCCCGACAAGCGGCGGGCGTTCGCTTCGGTGTACGGCATTTTCGCTTTTGCCACCGTGATCATCACCTACATGATCACGCGCATTCGTCCCGACACCATCCACCCGACGGTCATCGGCAGCAGCCCGCAGAACGCTCAGGGCGGCTTCGCCATGACCAGCACGATGACGGCGGCGCTCGCCGTCGGCAGCCTTGTCTGGTGCTGTCTGATCGCCCCGACGCTGGTCTGGTGGCGCATCCGCCTGGAAAACCTGATCGAACGCGCCGCCGCCCTGCGCGCGGCGCTGGAAAGCTGATGTGAGGAAAGAAGAGATCATGCCGGATACCAACGCCTATCTGCTGCTCGGCTTGGCGGTCGTCATCGTCATCGTCGGCGGCTATGTCGGTACGCTTTTGATGCGCTTCCGCACGGCGAAGCGCGATATCACAACGCTGATTTCTCTCCGCGAGGAGAATTAGGAGGTTATAAGAAGATGGTAGTGGGTGATGTTGAGCGTGTAGCCCTTGACCGGAAGTCGAAGAAGACCTCTGGCAAACAGTGGGTGTACCGCTTCGACCAGATCGAAGACGTGCAGAAGCTCGTCGGGACCAAGTGGGATAACGTCAAGTCGCTGTTGGGCGGCAAGGGCGCAGGCTTGTTCGACATGACCCGCGCGGGTGTGCCGGTTCCGCCCGGCTTCACCGTCACGACTGAAGCCTGCAATGAATATCTGGCGGAAGGCGGCAAGTTCCCAGCGGGTATGTGGGAGCAGGCGCTTGATGCCTTGAAGAGCGTCGAGGGCAAAGCCGGCAAGTCGTTCGGCAATGCTGAAAACCCGCTGCTGGTCTCTGTTCGTTCCGGCGCGAAGTTCTCCATGCCGGGCATGATGGACACCGTCCTCAACCTGGGCATGAATGATACTATCGCCAACGCGATGTCTGAATTGACCGGCGACAAGCGCTTCGTCTTCGACGCCTACCGCCGCTTGATTCAGATGTTTGGCACTGTCGTCATGGGCATTGCCGATGAGCCTTATGAAGACTATCTGACTGAAATCAAGAAAGAGCGCGGAGTCAAGCAGGATGTCGATCTGTCGGCGTCCGACTGGCAGATCGTGGTCGCGCGCTTCAAGGAAATCTACAAGACCCATGTCGGCGAAGATTTCCCGCAGGATCCGCTGCGCCAGTTGGCTCTGGCAATCGAAGCGGTCTTCAAGTCGTGGAATGGCAAGCGCGCGGTTGATTACCGCAACGCCGCCGGCATTCCCCATACCCTGGGCACCGCCGTTAACGTTCAGACGATGGTCTTCGGCAATATGGGCAGCACCAGCGGAACCGGTGTCGCCTTCACCCGCAATCCTTCGACGGGCGAGCGCGTGCTGTTCGGCGACTATCTGATGAATGCGCAGGGCGAGGACGTGGTGGCGGGCATTCGCACGCCGGAACCGATCGCTAAGCTTCAGCGCGAGAACAAGGATGTCTATCAGCAGTTCATCACCATCGCGGCGCAGCTGGAAAAGCACTACCGCGAGATGCAGGATGTCGAATTCACCATCGAGAACGGTAAGCTGTGGATGCTCCAGACGCGCGACGGCAAGCGCACCGCGCGTTCTGCCGTTCGCATTGCCGTCGAAATGGCGAATGAGGGCGTGATCTCCAAGCAGGAAGCGGTGATGCGCGTCAAGCCGGAACACGTGCTTCAGCTGCTGCATCCGCAGTTCGACCAGGACGCCAAAGATCAGGCGTTCAAGGCGGGGCGCATGATCGCCAAGGGCGTGAACGCTTCCCCAGGCGCGGCGGTCGGCATCGCGGCGTTTGACGCCGACATCGCCGAAAAGTGGGGCAAAGCCGGCAAGGCGGTCATCATGGTTCGTCCGGAAACCAAACCGGACGATGTGCATGGTATGCTGGCGTCAAAGGGCATCCTGACCAGCCGCGGCGGCGCGACCAGCCATGCGGCGGTGGTCGCCCGGCAGTTCGGCGTCCCGTGCGTCTGCGGCGCGGAAGCATTGGACATCAACCTGACGGCGCGCCGCCTGCAGGTCGGCGATGTGGTCATTCGCGAAGGCGATCTGGTCTCCATTGACGGCGGCGCGGGCGAGGTCTTCGTCGGCGAAATTCCGCGCGTTGAGCCGGATTTCATGCGTGAGACCTATCTGCAAACGCTGCTCAAATGGGCGGATGAATTCCGCCGCCTGGGCATCTATGCCAATGCCGACTACCCGAACGATGCCAAGCGCGCCCGCAGCTATGGCGCGGAGGGCGTCGGGCTGTGCCGCACCGAGCATATGTTCTTCCAGGAAGAGCGCCTGCCCATCGTGCAGGCGATGATCCTGAGCGAACCGTACAGCGCAGACGAAGCCCACTACCTCAAGGAGCTTCAGGTCTTCCAGCATGATGATTTCTACGGCATCTTCAAGGCGATGGACGGACAGCCGGTCATCATCCGCCTGCTCGATCCGCCGCTTCACGAGTTCATGCCCAATCACGAACAGCTCGCCCTGCGCGCGGCGGGTCTGCGCCTGATCGGTGACCGCCCCAACGAACTCACCCGCATCGAAGAACTGATGACCGCCGTCAAGGGGCTGGAAGAATTCAATCCCATGCTCGGTCTACGCGGCGTGCGTCTGGGCATCATCCGCTCGGAAATCAGCCGGATGCAGGTGCGCGCGCTGTTCGATGCGGCGTGTCAGCTGGTTCAGGAAGGCTACACCGTCCTGCCAGAGGTCATGGTGGCGGTCACCTGCGCAGCCAGCGAAGTCAAGTACATGAAGGATATCATCGATGAGATCGCCGCCGAGGCGATGCAGAAGTATGGGGTTGACCTGCACTATAAGGTCGGCACGATGATCGAGCTGCCGCGCGCCGCCATCACCGCCGACAAGATGGCGCAGTTCAGCGAATTCTTCTCATTCGGCACCAACGACCTGACCCAGACGACCTATGGCATCAGCCGCGACGACGCCGAGGGCAAATTCCTGCTCCAGTATGTTGAAACCGGTTTGCTGGAAGAGAATCCCTTCCAGGTGCTTGATTCCGAAGGCGTCGGGCATCTGATCAAGCTGGCGGTCGAGAAAGGGCGCAAGGCTAACCCGGACCTCGAGATCGGCATTTGCGGCGAACACGGCGGCGAGCCGAAGAGCATCGCCTTCTGCCACAGCGCTGGATTGAACTATGTGAGCTGCTCACCCTTCCGCGTCCCGGTGGCGCGTCTGGCGGCGGCACATGCGGCGCTGAAGGAACAGCAGTAGGGCGGTTTCGCTCTAGGACGGTTCTGCAAACGGCTCACCTCACCCCGTTTCGCTGCGCTCAACCGCCCCTCTCCAATTGGAGAGGGGCAGGGGGTGAGGTTGTCTGCAAAGCCATTGGTCCTCACCCCTCGGTCCCCTCTCCGTGCAAGCTTCGCTTGCGTGCATGGAGAGGGGAAGCTAAGCGAAGCGCAGCAGGGGTGAGGACAGCATCGGTCCTCAGACCCTCATCCCTATCCTCTCCTGCACGTGGGAGCGGACAAAGGGGGGTGGGGGTCTCTTTGTTTCGCCGCCGAAGCCGAAGCAGGGCATAATTGCCCGATAAACGATTATTTACTTCAGACAGATTGGCTTTGAGGACCCCCATGCACGATTTCCAGCCCAAGACCATCATCGAACCGTTTCGCATCCGCTCCGTCGAGCCGATCCACTTCACCACCTCGGCGCAGCGCGAAGCCGCGCTCCAAGCCGCCGGCTACAACCCCTTCCTGCTGCGCGCCGACGATGTGCTGATCGACCTGCTGACCGACAGCGGGACCGGGGCGATGTCCTCACGGCAGTGGGCGGGGATGATCGCCAGTGACGAAAGCTATGCCGGGGCGTCGTCGTTCTATCGCTTCGAGGCGGCGGTCCGCGACATCACCGGCTTCAAGCACGTCATCCCGACGCATCAGGGGCGGGCGGCGGAGAACATCCTGTTCACCACCATCGCCAAGCCAGACGATGTCATCCCCAACAACACCCACTTCGATACCACGCGGGCGCACGTCGAACACGCCGGGGCGGAGGCGCGCGATCTGGTCATCGCCGAAGGACGGCAGCCGCGTCTGATTCACCCCTTCAAGGGCAACATGGACATCGCCGCGCTGGAGGCGACCATCGAGCAGGTCGGGCGGGAGCGCATCCCGGCGATCCTGCTGACCGTGACCAACAATTCCGGCGGCGGTCAGCCGGTGAGCATGGCGAATGTTCGGGCGGTCAGTGCGGTGGCGCGCCGGCATGGCATTCCGTTCTTCATCGACGCCTGCCGCTTCGCCGAAAATGCCTGGTTCATCAAAACCCGCGAAGAGGGCTACGCCGACAAGACCCCGCAGGAGATCGCCCAGGAGCTGTTCAGCTATGCTGACGGCTGCACGATGAGCGCCAAGAAGGACGGCATGGCGAATATCGGCGGATTCCTGGCGGTCAACAACGACGAGCTGGCGGCGAAGTGTCGCAATCTGGAAATCCTCACCGAGGGGTTCCCGACCTACGGCGGCATGGCGGGTTATGATCTAGAGGCGATTGCACAGGGGTTGTATGAAGCGCTCGACGAGCATTATCTGCGCTACCGCATCCGCTCCATCGCCTATCTGGGCGACCGGCTGACGGCGGCGGGCATCCCGATTGTGCAGCCAACGGGCGGGCACGCCGTCTACCTGGACGCGCGCGAAATGCTGCCGCACATCCCGCCGATGCAGTATCCCGGCTGGGCGCTGAACAATGCGCTTTACCTGCTGGGTGGAGTGCGCGCCGTCGAGATCGGCACGGTCATGTTTGGCTTGCAGCCGGATGGCACGGAACAGCCGGCGCGCATGGACCTGGTGCGCCTGGCGTTTCCCCGCCGCACGTATACCCAGAGCCATGTCGATTACCTCGCCGAGGTGATCCTGGAAGTTAACGCCCGGCGTGAATCGCTGCCCGGCTATCGCATCGTGTGGCAGGCTCCGGTGCTGCGCCATTTCACCATCCGACTTGAACCCCTGGGCGGTTGAAACTGTGGTATACTGGTGAACACAGCCCTCACATCAAGCGTTTATCCGTCCAACGTGTCTGCTGTCGCCGCGGCAATCACGCCGCATTTTCGCGTGTCTACCACCATTGAGGTCCCATGCAATTTTCTGAGTTGAAACTGATCGAGCCTTTGCTGCGCGCTGTGCAGACGGAAGGCTACACCGAGCCGACGCCGATTCAGGCGCAGGCGATTCCGCATGTGCTGGCAGGCAAAGACCTGATCGGCTGTGCCCAGACTGGCACAGGCAAGACGGCGGCGTTCGCGCTGCCCTTGCTCCAACGCCTTGCACTTCACACGAACGACAGGCAGGGGCGCAGGAAGCCGCGCATCCTGGTCCTTTCGCCCACCCGCGAGCTGGCGTCGCAGATCGCCGACAGCTTTAACACTTATGGACGCCATACCGGCTTGAAGACCATCGTCATCTACGGCGGGGTGGGGCAAACCCCCCAGGTGCAGGCGCTGCGCAGCGGCGCGGAAATTCTGGTCGCCACGCCGGGACGCCTGCTCGACTTGATGGGGCAGGGCTATATCCGTCTGAACAGCATCGAGGTTTTCGTGCTGGACGAAGCCGATCGTATGCTGGACATGGGTTTCTTCCCGGATGTGAAGCGGGTGATCGCCGCCCTGCCCGTCCAGCGTCAGACGCTCATGTTCTCCGCCACCATGCCGGAGCCGATTCAGGCGCTTGCCGATGACATCCTGATCGCGCCGGTCAAGGTGGAGGTCACGCCGCCGGCGACGACCGTCGAGAAGATCACCCAGTCCGTCTACTTCGTGGACAAGAAGAACAAGCGGGCGCTGCTGGAACACCTGCTGGACGACGCCTCGATTCGCCGGGCGCTGGTCTTCACGCGCACCAAGCACGGCGCGAACAAGCTGGCGCAGCAGTTGGAACACGCCAACATCATGGCGGAAGCCATTCATGGCAACAAATCCCAGTCGGCGCGCGAAAAGGCGCTGTCCAATTTCAAAACGGGCATGACGCGGGTGCTGGTGGCGACCGACATCGCGGCGCGCGGCATCGACGTGGACGACGTGACTCATGTCATCAACTTTGACCTGCCCTACGAACCGGAAAGCTACGTCCATCGCATCGGGCGGACGGCGCGGGCGGGCGCTTCGGGCATCGCCTTCTCCTTCGTGGATGGCGAGGAGTTCAAGCTGCTGCGCGACATCGAGCGGCTCATCCGGGTGAGCGTCCCCGTCGCCGATGGACACCCCTATGCCCTCTCTCCGGCGCAGTACGCCGCAGCGACCAACGACGGAGCGCATCTGCGCCCGCCGGTGCGTTCACCGCGCCCCCAGGGCGGAGCCGGACGCCAGAACGATCAGCGCCGCGCTGCGTCGTCGAACCGACCGGGGAGCGGGCAGCGCTTCGAGGGCAACCGCGCCAATCACAGCCATTCCCCCGGCGCATCGACCTACAGCGGGAATGCGCAGGGTGCGTCGGGTCGCGGCGCGGCTGCGCCCGCCAACGCCGATTCCTCCACCGGCTACGGCGAACGCAGCGACAGCCGCCGCCGCCGCCGTCGGCGTGGAAAGCCCTCCGCCGACGCGACGCCCTGATCCGTCAGAACTCTGGATGACGCGACACATCACCATAAAAACAGCCCCTCGCCCAGAGGGGCTGTTTTTATGCGGTCTTGATGCCGGCGTCAGGAAGCAGAAAGCCGGCGCTATGCCCCCTGTGCTGCGGTCACGGTGTCTTCCTCCGCCGTCTGCGGCGCATGAATCTGATAGGGTACATGAGTGACGACGACCCGCTCTAACCGACCGAGCGCCAGGTTGAAGATGAAGGCGCTGTTCTGGTGCAGCGCCTGCCCCCAGAACGTATCCATGACCAGATGTCCCATGATGACGTGGACGAAGCAGCCGGGGACTTCCCGCTGAAGCTGCTCGATGTAATCCTTGATCGGCTCGGCAAGCTGACGGAACGGCGACGGAAGGACGACCAGTTCGCCCGTGCCGATGCGCTGCTCCCATTTCTGCTTGACCACTTCTGCTTTTTCCGGGCTTACGCCGACATGTACCGCCTGCCAGGGGTGTCCCAGCGAATTGGCGAAATCGACCATGCGCGCCGTCTCTTTGTGTACGTCGTCCACCAGGATGAGCGTGCGCACATCACGACGTTCCAGATTGGGGCGCGCTCCCTGAAGGCTGAGGGTGTGCGCGACATCCTTGTAGTGGTAGTGAATGCGGAAGAAGACGTAGACCAATGCCGGGATGAGGACGACGATGAACCATGCCCCGGAGGTGAACTTCGTCACGGCGAAGATGATCATGACGATACCGGTGCAGACCGCGCCAATCGCGCTGATGGCGAGATGGGTTCGCCAGTGCGGATCATAGGTCAGGTCGGTCTCCAAGCCCTTGACCACTTCGCCGGGCTTCAGCCTGCCGACCTTGCGCAGACGGACGACCATGCCGGTCTGCGAGATGGTGAAGCTGAGGAAGACGCCGACGGCGTAGAGCGGGATCAGCTGGGTGGTGGTCGCGCCCGCCAGGATCACCAGGACCGATGCCGCGCCCGCCAGCACCAGGATGCCCCACGAGAAGACGAGACGCCCACCGCGATAGGTGAGCTGGCGGGGAAGGAAGCCGTCACCGGCGTGCAGCGCCGCCAGACGGGGAAAGTCGGCGTAGCTGGTGTTCGCCGCCATCAACAAGATTAGCGCCGTGCCTGCCAGCAGCAGGAAGTAGAAGATGCTGCCGTTGCCATAGATGGCGCGCCCCATCTGCGAGATCACCGTCTCGACGTGGCTGGGCTGCGCCTGAATCTGGTTCGCCAGGAAGGTGATGCCCAGGAACAGCACGATCAGGATGGTACTCATCCACGCCAGGGTGATGGCGGCGTTGCGACTCTTCGGCTCTTTGAAGGCGGTGATGCCGTTGGAGATGGCTTCGATGCCGGTCAGCGCCGTGCAGCCGCTCGAAAAGGCGCGCAGGATCAGGAAGAGCGTCAGCGGTTCCGCGACATTGTGATGCAGCGCCTCGACCCCTTCGACCGGGCTGAGCGTGCCGGTCAGCAGGCGGAAGAAACCGACGCCCAGCGTCACGAAGGTGATCGCCAGGAAGAAATAGGTCGGCACGGCGAAGATGCTGCCGCTCTCCTTGACGCCGCGCAGGTTGACGACGGTCATCAGGATGATCACGCCGACGGCGATCTCGACGCGGTACGGGTGCAAATCCTGAAAAGCGGAGGTGATCTGCTCGACGCCGGAGGAGATGCTGACAGCGACCGTCAGAATGTAGTCGGTGAGCAGCGCCGCGCCGGCGATCTGCGCCGGAAGCTCGCCCAGGTTGTCGCGGGCGACGATGTACGCGCCGCCGCCGTTGGGATAGGCGTGGATGGTCTGCCGATAAGACAGGGTGACGATGATCAGCAGAACGGAGATGGCGATTGCCAGCGGGATAGAGATGCCAAACAGCGCCGCGCTGCCGCCCGCCAGCGCCAGGATGATCAGCATTTCCTGAGTTGCGTAAGCTGTGGACGACAGCGCGTCGGAGGCGAAGACCGCCAAGCCGATGGGTTTGCTGATCGCCTGATGCGGCAGGTCTTTGGTCTCCAGCGGCTTTCCGACGAGAAGATGTCCGAGTTTGACGCCTTGCATGATGGGGTGAGTCCTCGTGTTGATCAACCAGGGCGCCCCAAACACAAATAATACTCCAACAGAACACCGTACTGTTGGAATAAAGTTCTGTGCCAAAAGGGCGGGAACGCTCTATATACAATCTCAGTGAATCACGAAAGTTGAGTTTCAGTTCGCCAGGGGCTAAAGCGCCCCGGCTAAACGCAGAGACTATCCCACTGAAGGGGATAAAAGAGCGCCTTT
>JABWBO010000043.1 GCA_013360465.1 Anaerolineae bacterium
AACGATTTAGAGTTGGCGCAATTCGTAGGGACGGCATTCTTGCCGTCCGCCGTGTCGGACGCGATTAATCGCGTCCCTACATCCCGCCAGGTCTAAACCTATTCTCCATCAGTTCAGCAGCACCGGTTGGAGCCAACCCAGGTCGCGGCGGCTGAAAGCGTTTATGATCAACTGGTAGAGCGCGCCCGACCTCACCGGGCGTCCGTCTGATCCGGGCTGGCTGTCAGGGAGCGGGCTGGTCAGGGCGATCACCACGACGGCGCGCTCGACTTCCGGCACGGCGATCACCCGCGCCGGGGCGATCTCGCCGCCGCGCTCGGCGATCAGATCGCGCCAGGGGGCATCGATCACCCCGGAAATGGCGACCTGCAGGCGCTCATCCAGGACGGATGCTGCCGTCTGCGCCAGCGCTTCATCGCGGTAGACCAGCACGATCAGCGCGTATTCCGATTTGGCATCGGCAGCGTCGCCGAAGACCGCCAGGTTGTATACCGGTAGGTTATCGGCTCCGCCGCGTACTGCGTCCTGGTAGGCGCGAATCGCCTCTTCGCTCGCCCCGGCTGCGATACCGTCGAGCGCCAGCGCCAGGAAGTCGTCCGGTCGGGCGAACTGAGCAGCGCGCAGGTAGTACTCGCCATCCAGACCGCGCAGCGCCGCCACCACCAGCGGGTTATCGGCATAGCTGCCCTCGCCCTGAAGCCCCGCCCGCAGCGAATCCGCTAGGGTCGTATCCACGCCCGCGCCGACGATCACCGACGCTGTAGCCGCGCGGGGGAAGCGCCGCCCCAGGTCGCCGCCGAAGATGTCGGCAGGCTGGCGATTGGCGAAATCGACCAGCGCGCCGGCGTCACAGCCATCCGCCGAACACCAGACGGGCGTTCCTTCCCAGTCGTATTCGACGAAGCCGCGTTCGAGGTGGGCGGCGCGCACTGCTTCGACATCGAACGCACCGCTCAGATAGATGCCCTGATCAGGCGGCAGACCCCATGTGAGCGTCCGTTCGACGGTGAAGAAGTCGAAGCCGAGCGCGGCGGGCATATCGCCGAAGCTGTTGATGAAACTGAGGGACAGCCCGCCCGCCGGCATGAACGCCGCCAGCGGCGCGCCGCTGGCAGCAAATGCCTCAAAGTTTTCTGGCAGTTCCATCCCGCGCGATGCCGCTGCCGCGCGATAATCGCCGTAAGTGGTCCACGACCGCGAACCGCTGTTATCCGGCACGAACGCCAGCGCCGCCGCCAGGTCATCTGACCCGTTGTAGGGGAAGTCATCCTGAGCGACGGCGGACGAAACCAGCAGCAGGATTAACCCGATCAGGCTCGCCCAGCGAATCGCCTGATATGCGACTCGACTTTTCTTCATCCCCAACTCCTCTTCAGCGTTTTTCGCGCCATACGCATCGCGGACTATAATCAGTGTAATTCACATCATAGCGTCGTTTGAAGTTACGCGCGACTAAGTAGAGGCGGCGGCATATGAACAGGCTCAGCAGGCAGTTGTTGCGCGCAGTCGCAGGGATGATGACCACCGGGGCAGCGCGACTCGCGCTGCTGATCGGGCTGCTGAGCCTGGTGGGCTGCTCCCTTTCAGCAGAACCGCCCACCAGCACCCCGACGGCGACTCTGCCGCCGACGATGACGCTCACGACGGAGGCAATTCTACCGCCGACAGTGCTGCCGACCCAACCGCTGACGCTGGTCGTGATGATCACGGCGACGGAACAGGTCGCTTTGCCGGCGACTCTGCCGCCGACGGTAGTGTTCCCGGCGCTGCCGACCGCTGCGCCGACGCTGACGCTCATCCCGTCGGCGACCGTCGTTACGCCGCAGCCCACCCTGGCGCTGATCACCATCCCGCCGGTGTCGAACACGCCGATCTCCCCGCCGACAGCTACGCAGACGGCGACGCTTCTTCCGCCACCCCCGCCGATGACCAGCACGCCAATCCCGACGAAACCGCTGTTCACGGCGACCTTCACGGAAACCCTGATTCCTGCCACCGCGACGGCGATACCGACCAAGCCGCTGTTCACGGCGACGTTCACCGAGACGCCTGTTGCGCCGACGGCGACGTTCACGGAAACCCTGATTCCACCCACCGCGACGGTGACGAATACTGAGACGCCTGTTGCGCCGACGGCGACGTTCACGGAAACCCTGATTCCACCCACCGCGACGGTGACGAATACTGAGACGCCCGTTGCGCCGACGGCGACGTTCACGGAAACCCTGATTCCACCCACCGCGACGGTGACGAATACTGAGACGCCCGTTGCGCCGACGCCGACGGACACGGAGACGCCGGTCCCGACGGCGACATTCACCGATACGCCGTCCGCTACGCCGACGGACACGGAGACGCCGGTCCCGACGGCGACATTCACCGACACGCCGTCCGCTACGCCGACGGACACGGAGACGCCGGTCCCGACGGCGACATTCACCGACACGCCGTCCGCTACGCCGACGGACACGGAGACGCCGCTCCCGACGGCAACATTCACCGATACGCCATCCGCCACGCCGACGGACACGGAGACGCCGCTCCCGACGGCAACATTCACCGATACGCCATCCGCCACGCCGACGGACACGGAGACGCCGCTCCCGACGGCGACAGATACCGAGACTCCGCTCCTATTGTTCACCCCAACGCCGGTCGTCCTGAACGGCGGAATCGCGGCAAATGCGCCGGTCGAGGCTCTGGCGGGACCCGATCTGTCCTACGAGATCGTCAAGGCGCTCGATCCAGGTACGCCGCTGGGGGTTGTCAGCCTCTACCAGGGTTTCGACCGGCTGTGGGCTGGTGCGCGCCTGATGGATGGGAGGGTCGTCTGGGTGGATGCTGCCCTGGTGGCGATAGCCGGCGATCCGGCGCTGCTGCCGGTGGTCACGAACGCCGACGCGCCGGCGCTGCTGGATGCGCAGCGGGTCGGGGCGTGCGCCGGGTTCAACTGGTCCTTCACCTGGCTGGATGCGAACGAGAATGTGAACCGGTTGGAGATCGCCAGCGCGCCGAGCGTCCTGGCGGTCTACGCAACCTGGACGCCGGAGCCGGGCGAGACAATGTTCGTCAGTCCGGAGGTGTTCGCCTGTGCGGTAGGGACCGCCTGCCTGGATTACGCGCGGGCGGTCGATGAGACGGGTCTGGCTTCGGGCTGGGTGGAATCCAGTATGGCGTGCGGTTAGGGGATGATTTCGCAGTCATGCATCAGCGCCGCCGCTTTTTCAGCGGCGGCGCAGTGCAGTGTCAGGCGGGGGCTTCATCGAATGAAGAGGACTCGTCGCGCAGGCGATCAGGTTTCGCGGTAGTTTCGTCCTCGTCGCTCGTCTGTTGCTTAGGCGCTGTCGCCGGGCAGCGCCCAGTACCTTTACTTCAGCGCCTTGTATATCTCGTTGAGGCGCTGGTTGTACTCCTGCTGCGTAATCTTGCCAGATTTCAATTTGGCGTAGAGCGCCTCGACGCGCTCGTTGTAAGTCTCACCTGGACCCGTCTCTCCAGGGAGGACGATAGGCACAGTGGCTTTGCTGCCGGAAAAACCGACGATGAGCAGCAGCACCCCGATCACGAATGGCACGCCGGCAGCGCCGATGGTCAAAAGCGTCCAGGGACCACTCACATCGCGCGCCTCGGACTGGCTGTTGATGCAGGCTGCGCGCACGCCGAAGCGGTCGGTGATGCGTGGACCCACGAAACGGTACTGTTCGCGGCTGAAGGTCTCGTCTGCACCGCAGAACAGCGGTTGAAACCAGCCATCGATGGTTCTGTTGTCCTGCGTGAAGGGCATCATCGGCAGAATGACCCAGGCGACCAGCGCCACCACCGCAGCGACGATCAACACGATCCCCATGATCCGCAGTATCCTCTCAGCACAGCATCGATCCACGCCTAATGACAGTCAACGCTGTATTCCATTTTACCCTTACGCGCGCAGCTTCGCGCCGAGTTCCCGCTCGCAGACCCTGACGATCTTGGCGTGTACCGGGGAGACATCGCGGTCGGTCAGCGTCCGCTCGTCATCCTGATAGCTCAGCGCGAACGCCAGCGACTTATGCCCCGTCGGGATCGGATCGCCCGTGTAGACGTCGAACAGGCGCACGCCGCGCAGCAGTTTGCCGCCGGCTTTGCGAATCGCCGCTTCGACCTGCGCCGTCGTCACCGAGTCGTTCACCACCAACGCGATGTCTTGCAGCACCGGCGGGGTGGTCGGCAGCGGGCGGATCGGGAAGGTCGGGTCGCCGGCGGCGATCAGCGCTTCCAGGTCGAATTCCGCTGCCAGCGCTGGCGCGCCCGTCAGATCGAAGCGCTCCGCCACCTGCGGGTGTAGTTCGCCGAACACGCCGAGCGTGACGCCGTTTACCACCACCTGCGCCGAGCGCCCTGGATGGAAGGTGGTATGTTTCGCCGGCTGATAGACCGCGCCGGCGATATGCATTCCGTGCAGCAGCCCTTCGACCACGCCCTTCATGTCGAAGAAGTCCATCGGCGGCGGCGGCGCGGTCCCTTCCTGCCAGGCGGCGCGCGTTCGCGCGCCGGTGAGCAGCAGGGCAAGGCGGCGCGGTTCATCGGGGAGCGGCTCGCCCTCGCGCGGCAGATAGACCGCGCCGATCTCGAAGACTGCCTGCCGCGCCTGATAGCGGGCATTGGATCGGGCGTTTTCCAGCAGGTTGATCAGCACCGTGTGGCGCAGGACCGTCTTGTCGCTGCTGATCGGGTTCGCCATCGCCACATAATCGGCGTCCGGGAGCGACGATTCTGCGCTGGTCGGGACGAGCGCCGCCTCGCGCTCTGGCGTGGTCAGCCGGTAGCTGATGTTCTCGCGCAGACCCAGGGCGACCAGCAGATCGCGCGCCGCTTCTTCCAGTTCCAGCGCCGGGTTGGGGTGCTGCTGCGGCATGGCGTCGGCGATCATGGTGGTCGGCAGGTTGTCGTAACCGTAGATGCGCCCGATCTCCTCGATCAGGTCCGCCTGTCCGATCACCGGGTCGCTGCTGATGTCCAGGCGCGTGTCGGGCACGGTCACGCGCAGGCTGCCGCCGCGCGATTCGACCGCGAAGCCGGCGCGCGTCAGCATGGCGGAGGCTTCGTCGGCGCTGATGCGCACGCCCAGGATGCGGGCGATCTCAGCGACGCCGAGATCGACCACCACCGTCTGCGGCGGCAGCGGATACGCGTCGATGATCCCCTGCGCCACCGTGCCGCCCGCCGTCTGGCGCATCAGCTCGATGCCGCGCTGCACGCCCAGGATCGCCCTGGAAGGATGGACGCCCCGGCTGAACCGGTAGCCCGCGTCGGTGTGGACCTTCTGCGACGACATGCTGCGGCGGATGTTGATGAAGTCCCACGCCGCCGCCTCCAGCAGGACATTGGTCGTCGAATCGTCGATTTCGGTCTCTGCGCCGCCGATGATGCCGCCGATGGAGAGCGCGCCGGCGATGTCGCAGACCAGGATGTTGTGCGCATCGAGCGTGCGCTTCACTTCGTCCAGCGTCTCCAGCGTCTCGCCGGGGTTGGGCAGGCGGGTGATGAGGGTCGGGGCGGCTCCGCCGGCGCGCGCCGCCAGCTTGTCGTAGTCGAAGGCGTGCAGGGGCTGCCCGATCTCGAAATTGACATAGTTGGTGACATCGACGATGTTGTTGATCGGGCGCTGCCCGGCGAGCTTCAGCCGGCGCTGCATCCATTCCGGCGACGGCTTGATCTGGCAGCCGCGCAGCAGCGCCAGCGTGAAGCGCGGGTTCAGCTCCGGCTCGCGGATGTCGATGCTGACCGCCCCGGCGATGGGCGCGCCTTCCATGACCACCTCGTATGACGGCGAACGCAGGGGCTTATCCAGCAGCGCCGCCGCTTCGCGCGCCACGCCGTAGATGCTGATCGCGCGGGCGAGGTTGGGCGTGAATTCGATCTCCAGCACGACATCGCCCATCACATCCTGAAGCGGTGTGCCCGGCGCGAAGCCGGGATCGTCGTGCAGGAGGATGACGCCCTCGTGTTCCTCGCTCAAGCCAAGTTCGTATTCTGAACAGACCATGCAGCGGTTGGGGATGCCGCGCAGCGCCTTCTCCTTCAGAATCATCCGCTGTCTGGTTTCGCTGTGTCCGTCCCAGACTTCCGCGCCTTCGCGGGCGAATGCCGTCCACAGAGGTGAGGGCAGCTCCCCCTTGCCTTTGTACGGGTAGAGGTTGGGCGCGCCGGTGACGGTCGCTTCCAACTCTACCGCCCCGTGATCGACCATCGCGATCACCAGCCGGTCGGCGTTGGGGTGCGGCTTGACTTCGCGGATCGCCCCCAGCACGATCTTCTCGCGATCCCAGACGAGATGATCGCTGGCGGGATAGCGGATATCCGCCTTGAAACGGGCGTGAATATCGGCGGGCGGCGTTTGCGGCACGCCGTAGTAATGCAGCTTGGCGACTTCCAGCCCTGCCAGCGTCAGTTTTTCCGCCAGGAGTTCCGCCGGAAGATCGATGTCTACGAAAGCTTTCAACCACGAAACAGGGACAAGCATCAGAACTGCTCCAGGAAACGCAGATCGTTGGACCAGAAATAGCGAATGTCGTTGATGTCATGCAGCAGCATTGCGACCCGTTCGGGACCCATGCCGAAGGCGAACCCGCTCCACTCCGCCGGATCATAGCCGCCGTTGCGCAGCACCGTCGGATGGACCATGCCCGCCCCGGAGATCTCCAGCCAGCCGGCATACTTGCACACGCGGCAGCCCTTGCCGCCGCACAGGAAGCATTCGACATCGACCTCGATGCTTGGCTCGGTGAAGGGGAAGTAGCTGGCGCGGAAGCGCACCTGCGCCTTGTCGCCGTACATGCGCCGGGCGAATTCGGCAATCGTCCCCTTGAGGTCGGTCATACGGATGCCGCGCCCCACCGCCAGCCCCTCGACCTGATGGAACTGAATCTCGCTGCGGGTGGTGATCTGCTCGAAGCGGTAGCACATGCCCGGCAGGATGATGCGGATCGGCTCCGTTCCGTCTTTGCCGAACTCGCGCATGGCGCGAATCTGCCCCGGTGAGGTGTGGGTGCGCAGGATGACATTCGGCGTGGTGGTGTAGAACGTGTCCTGCATGTCGCGCGCGGGGTGGTGCGGCGGCATGTTCAGCAGGGTGAAATTGGTGTCGTCGTCTTCCACCTCGCGGCTGCGATAGACCTGGAAGCCCATCTCCGCCCAGATTTCGCGGTAGCGGCGGAGCGTCTGCGTTGAGGGATGCAGCCCGCCGAGCGACGCCGGGCGACCGGGCAGAGTCACATCGATCTGCCCCGACTCCAGGTCGCGCGCCAGTTCCTGCACCTTGATCAGCTTCTCGCGCTCGGCGTAACCTTCGGTGAGCGCCGACTTGACTTCGTTGGCGCGTTTGCCGAACGCCGCGCGCTGTTCGGCGGGCAGGCTGCCCACGCCCCGCATCATCCGGGTGACTGCGCCGTTTTTACCGAGTGTCTTCAGCTCCCACTCGCGCAGCGCGTCCGATGTCGTGACGGCGTTCAGTTCCGCCGCCGCCTCCTGGTACATGGCTTCAAGCTGTTCCAGCATATGCGATCCTCACCCTCACAGACGACAACAAAAACGCCTTCATCCCGGCGGTATACTGCCAAGGGACGAAAGCGTTTAGCTTCCGCGGTACCACCCTCGTTGGCTGCGCTCCTCCGGTCGGCTGACCGGCGCGAACGCCGCCCACTCGTTGAACCCTGTGACGCCGGGAAAGCGGACGGACTACCCAGGACGGTTGATCCCTTCACCCGCCAGCGCTGGCGCGCGATACGCCAATCCGGCGAGGGAATTTCGGCGGGTCGTCCTGCCGCGCTTTCAGTCTGTGGCGTCGGCTCCCTGCCAGGACGGGGCTCTGCGTACTTATCTCGCCTGTCGCTGCTGACGCTGATTATGCCAGCGCTATCGGCAGGGTGTCAAGGGCAGTGCTGACCGTCTTGGACCGTTATAGCCCGACTGATAAGAACCCAGAGACAGGGTTGCGCTCATCCGGTGCTGGTCGAGGCAGTGACCGCCTGAGGGCGATCCGCTGCCAGCGATTCACGGCGGAAGGCGTCGATCTGATCGCGTCCGCGCGGCGTCAGCGCGACCAGTCCGCCGCGCAGCTCCACCCAGCCGCGCCCGCGCACCCGCCGCTGGACGCGCGCCGCTCGCTCCGGCGTCCAGCGCAGGTGATGGTGCAGGTTTTCCGTTGAAAGCTCGTCCGCCGCTGCATCCGTGCCTTCATGGTTGCGCACGTGTCCCAGGAAGACCATATCGCTGAAGCGCCGACGCTGTGCCCAGCGGCGCATCATCCCCGCCAGCAGACCGTAGCGTGGCGACAGCACCCACGTCGCCGCGAAAAAGGCGAACATCATCAGCACCATCGATGCCGAGATCGACGAGTTCCAGGTGGTCGGCAGCGCCGTGCCGGTCAGATCGTTCAGCGCCGCGAAGACTCCGCCGACCTCGACCACCCCGAAGAGACGCCCGCGCGCCAGGTCGTAGCCGAAGAACGCCCCCGCTGCGCCGATGACCGGGCTGATCAGCAGCATGAGCGACAGGCGGTCGGTCAGCAGATAAGCGGCTGCCGGCGGGATGATGAAGAAGGCGATCACCAGGATCGAGCCGACGGCGTTGAACGCCCCGACCGCCACCAGGCTGACCATGATCATCAGCGCATAGTGCAGCGCGCCGGGACGAAAACCGAGCGCCCGCGCCAGCGCGGCGTCGAAGGTCGAAAGCTTCAGTTCTTTGTAGAAGACCAGCACGAAGGCGGCGGTGAGCAGCGTCAGTCCGCCCATGACGCCCAGGGAACTGGGGAAGAAGACCAACGTCGGCTGGCGTTCCAGCAACCCCGCCTGCCAGGCTTCCGCCGGCGCATACTCGCCGCAGTTGGCGCAGTCCTCGGCAAATTCGGCGCGTGAGTCGCGCGGGTTGATACCCAACTGCGCGCAGTTGACGCACTGACGGGCGATTTCGGCGCGCGGATCATCCGGCGTGATCGTCACCGTCTCACAGCCCTCCAGGCAGATGGCGTCGGCATCCGCCCAGGCGACGCCGATCTCGCCGACCATCACGGCGTCGGTATCCAGATGGATGTCATCGACGAAGCGCGAGACCAGGATCACGGCGATGGCGAAGAGCAGCGGGAACGCCAGACCCAGCGCGGCATCCTGCTTGACCAGCCCGGAGCGATAGATCATCTCGGTCAGCACGACCGTCGCCACGCCCGCCGCTGCCGCGCCCAGGATCAGCAGCGGCGAGGCGAGATCTGCCGGCGCGCCCAGGACGCCGGTCATGAGCATGAAGGTGACGACGATGCCCAGCAGGACGGTGTGGCTGATGGCGTCGCTGGTCAGCGACATGCCGCGCAGCAGCAGGAAGGAGCCGAGCAGCGCGCCGCATACGGCGATCATGCCGCCGAGCAGGACGGCGACCGTCTGAGGGTCGCGCAGAAGCGTGTTGAGTGTCTCGGTGGGCATGAAGCGCGTCAGGGCTTCGACGATCCATTGTTCGAGGGCGATCATGCGCCTGAAATCCTTTCCGACCGGCGTGCCTGCGACAATTGTTCGCGGTCGCGGCGGGCTTTCAGACGCGCCCAGACCAGACCACGACCCGGCGCAAAGCCGATAGACAGGGCGACGAGCAGCGCCGCCACGACGATGATCATCGGTCCGGTGGGAATGTCGCTCTCCACGCCGCTGATGACCGCGCCGACGCCGCCGGAGAACGCCCCGAAGACCGCGGCGAGGACGAGCATCTGATCCAGTCGGTGTGTCCACTGGCGGGCGGCGATGCCGGGCGCGATGAGCAAGCCAACCATCAGGATCACCCCGGCGACCTGCAAGCCGAGTACAATCGCCGCGACGATCAGGGTTGAGAGCAGGGCGGAGAGGAATCGTACCCGAAACCCGTTCGCCTGCGCGAAGCCGGGGTCAAAGGTGATCAGCTTGAATTCCTTCCAGAAGAGCAGCACGACGACCAGCGCGACGACGCCGAAGCCGGCGATGCGCCGCACGTCGTCCTCGACCATCGCCGCCGCCTGCCCGAAGATGAAGTGATCGAGACCCGCCTGACTGGCGTCGGGGATCGACTGGATGTAAGCGAGCAGGGCGACCCCGGCGGCGAACCACGCCGTCAGCACGATCCCCAGCGCGGTGTCCTGCTTGATCCGTGTGGTGCGGGTGAGCGCGCCGACGAACTGCACGCCCAACCAGCTGGCAACCCCCGCGCCGATCAGCAGCGCGCCCATGTCGCGCCCGGCGATCAGAAAAGCGACGCCGACGCCGGGGAGCGCGGCGTGCGAGAGGGCATCGCCGACCAGGCTTTCGCGGCGCAGCACGGCGAAGCTGCCCAGCACGCCGCTGACCACGCCGAGCAGCGCGCCGCCGAGCGCCACCGTCCGCAGCGTGTAATCGTAAGTGACGCCCCAGGCGCTCTGGCTGGCGGGGACGAACAGCGCCCCCGCCAGCGCCAGCGCGGCGATCAACAGCCACACCCGGCGATCCTGTGCCGCCGATGAAGGAGCAGACGATTTGACGAGGGAGATCATAGCATTGTGTCCTAACTAACTGCCCACCGCCGCCAGCCCGTGCGCCTTTTCGACGGCGCTGATTCGCCCGCCGTAAGTTTGGCGCAGCAGGTCCGGGGTGAAGACCTCGCGGGTCGGTCCGCTGGCGATGACTTCGACGTTGAGCAGCGTCACCCAGTCGAAGTAGTCGTGGACCGTGCCCAGATCGTGATGCACGACGATGACCGTCTTGCCCTGCGCTCGCAGCTCGCGCAGGATGCTGACGATGGCGCGCTCGGTGACGGCATCGACCGCCGCGAAAGGTTCATCCATGAAGTAGATGCGAGCGTCCTGCACCAGGGCGCGGGCGAGGAAGGTGCGCTGCTGCTGTCCGCCGGAAAGCTGGCTGATCTGCCGGGCGGCGAAATCGCTCAGCCCGACCTGTTCCAGGGCGTGCAGCGCCCGCGCGCGTTCGAGCCTGCCGGGGCGGCGGAACCAGCCGAGCTTGCCGTACAAGCCCATCGTCACCACGTCCAGCACCGATGTGGGAAAATCCCAATCGACGCTGCCGCGCTGCGGCACATAGCCGACCAGATCGCGCGCTCCCTCGTAGGTCTTGCCGTAGAAGCGGATCTCGCCCGCCGCGCGGGGGATGAGGTTGAGCGCCGCCTTGATCAGCGTACTCTTGCCCGCGCCGTTGGGTCCGACGATGCCCAGGAGTACGCCTTCCGGCACGTTCAGATCGACATCCCACAGCGCCGGCTTATCCTGGTAGGCGACGGTGAGATCGCTGATGGCGAGGGCGGGGGTGTTTGGCGTGTGATGGGTCATGGTCTCATCTCACTGGCAGTCTGGAGCGAGCAGGTCGGCGGGCGGTTCCGGCTGGACGGCGCTGTCCCATTCGGGAATCGTCACGGCGACGCCGGCGCACTGGAAGGATTGCAGGATGGTGTAGATGTTGCTGGCGATCATGCCGGTGTACGTCCCGCCGAACGTGCCGGGGATGTCCATCGCGTCGGAATAGAGCGAACGCACCCCCAGCCGGACAGCGCCGCCGGCAGCGCGGACGCCCTCCTGCACGGCGTTGATGGTGGCGGGCGAGACGCTGCTTTCCACGAACAGGACCGGGATGCCCCCTTCGATGACCGTATCGATGACCGCCTGCACGTCGCCTACGCCGGCTTCATCCGCCGTGCTGATGCCCTGAATCGAGGTCATCTGCCAGCCGAACGCCCCGCCGAAATACTGGAAGGCGTCGTGAGAAGTGACGAGATGCCGCTGCGCTTCCGGCACGCTGCTCATGCCTGCTTCACCCCAGGCGAAGAGCGCCTGAAGCTGCGCAGTGTATGCCTGGGCGTTGGCGCGGAAGGTTTCGGCATGTGCCGGGTCGAGCCGCGCCAGCGCCTCCGCCAGTTCCAGCGCCGACATCTCCCAGTTGCGCGGGTCGAACCAGAAGTGCGGGTCATCGACGTTGGTCAGTTCTGCCGAAAGGGTGAAGCCGCCGATGACGAAACCGGCGTCCTTGACCGGCTTGGAGAGCGGCAGGATGATCACGCCGCGCTGCCCCAACGCTTCGAAAACGGTGTCAAACTGTCCTTCAAGATGCAGCCCGCTGTAGATGACGGCATCCGCAGCGCTCATGGCGGCGATGTCGGCTTCGGTCGGTTTGTAGAGGTGGGGGTCAACGCCTGCGCCCATCAAGCCGGTGATCTGAATGTCCTCGACCCCTTGAGTCAGGAGGGTGGCGAGGTCGGCTGCCTGGGTGGTGGTCGCTACCACATTGATCGGCGCATCCTGCGCCAGCGCTGCCGGGGAAGCGGTCAGCGCCAGCCACAGCAGGGCTGTCGTCAGCACAAGGCGCAGAAGTTTCTTCATGGAAAACCCTTGTCGCTGAAGCACATAAGTTTCAGGTGCTTGCGGTCGAAATACGAATTTAGTCTAGTCTAAATAACCTGATTTAGCAAGAGGCAAAATCGCACGTCATCGTCCAGCGCAAATCGTTATGAACTCCTAATTTTTAGGGGGATGTTTGCCGCTACATAGTCTACAATGGGCGCGTGAAACACAAGGAGTTTTGAGATGGCGATCCTCAACCCGCCGCCTGTGACTCAGTCGCAGGCGCTGCCTTTTCGTGGATTGACGCCGGAGCAGGTGGAGAGGAACCGCGACTCGCACGGTACGAACGTCCTCACGCCGCCCAAGCGTGATCCCTGGTGGAAGCTGTATCTGGAAAAGTACGAAGACCCGGTCATCCGCATCCTGATGATCGCCGCGGCGATCACCATCCTGGTGGGTGTCGTGGATGGTCACTACGCCGAAGGCGTCGGCATCGTCATCGCTATTCTGCTGGCGACGACGCTGGGTTTCCTGAACGAATTTCGCGCCCGCCGTGAATTCGACGTGCTGAACCGGGTGAGCGATGATACGCCGACCAAGGTCATTCGCGACGGGGCATACCGGGTTATTCCCCGGCGCGATCTGGTCTACGGCGACATCCTGCTGCTGGAAGCCGGCGACGAAGTGCCGGCGGATGGGCGCGTCCGCGAGGCGGTCTCCCTGGAAGTCAACGAATCCGTGCTGACCGGCGAATCAGTGCCGGTGCGCAAACAGGCAGCAGCGCGCCCGCTGGATAACAATGATGAAGAGGCGATGTTCAGCGAGGAGCGGGTGTTTCGCAGCACACTGGTGGTCGATGGGCGCGGCACGGTGGAGGTCGCCGCCGTCGGCGATCACACCAAGATCGGCGAGATCGCCCGCGACGCCATCGCCGACACCGGCGAAGTGACGCCGCTGAACGCACAGCTGGAACGTCTGAGCAAGCTGATCGGCGTGGTGGGCTTCACGATGGCGCTGCTGACCTATGCGGCGCTGGTGGTGCGCGGCGCAGCAGTCGGCGACATCGTTTTGAGCGCCGAAAACTGGACGTTCGTGCTGGTGGCGAGCGCCGCCGTGCTGGTCGCCATGAGCCGGGTGTGGATTCCCATCCTGGAAGACGCTTACGAACTCGCCGGGCGCGCGCTGAAGCTGCCGGCGCGGCTGCGCGATACCAGCGGAGTCGGTTGGCTGCTTTCGTTCATCGTCGGCGCGTTGATCTTCATCGTTGGCTCGGTCGCGCTGGTGCTGCTGGGCGTGCTGCCCAGCGATGTGTCGAACTGGCTGCCCAACGGCGTGGGCACGGCGCTGCTGCGCTATTTCATGGTGGCGGTGACGATCATCGTGGTGGCGGTCCCTGAAGGGCTGCCGATGAGCGTGACGCTGAGCCTGGCGTACAGTATGCGCCGCATGACCGCCGCCAACAACCTGGTCCGCCAGATGCACGCCACCGAGACGGTCGGCGCGGCGACGGTCATCTGTTCCGACAAGACGGGCACGCTGACGCTCAACCAGATGCAGGTGTTCGATACCCGCTTCCCGTTCGTCGATGGCGAAACGTCGCCCAGGGCGCTGGCGCTCCTCTACGAGGGGATTGCCGCCAACACGACGGCAAACCTCAGCCGGGTGGCGGGCAAAGCGACCGAGATGATCGGCGACAGCACTGAAGGCGCGCTGCTGCTGTGGATGGAAGGGCGTGGCGAGGACTACATCCTGCACCGTGCCGGCTTCACGGTGGATGTGCAGCTCACCTTTTCGGCAGAACGCAAATATATGGGCACGATGGGGCTGTCCTACGCCGTCGGCTGGACGCTGCTGCACGTCAAAGGCGCGCCAGAGATCGTGCTGGAACAGTGCAGCAGCATCGCTCTCAACGCCGAGGACAGCGCCCCGCTGACCCCGGCGCAGCGCGACGGCATCCTCGATGAACTGGTGGACTTCCAGCGCCGGGGGATGCGCACGCTCGCCTTCGCCTACAAGCCGATTCAACCGGGCAGCGGGCTGGACATCGAAACCCTGGCGGAGGAGATGATCTGGCTGGGCTTCGTCGCCATCGCCGACCCGATTCGCCAGGAAGTGCCGGGGGCGGTCGCCGCCTGCCGCGACGCCGGCATCGATGTGAAGATCATCACCGGCGACACCGCCGAGACGGCGCGGGAGATCGCCCGGCAGATCGGGCTGTGGGACGACGCCCGCGACGGAAACACGCCCTACGCCCTGATGAGCGGTGTAGACATTGCCATGCTGGAAGGCGCGGAGCTGCTGAAGGCAGCGAAAGCGCTGAAGGTGCTGTACCGCGCCCGCCCGAAGGACAAGCTGCTGGTGGTGACCACCCTGCGCGACAGCGGTGAGGTGGTGGCGGTGACCGGCGACGGGACCAACGACGCCCCGGCGCTGAACTTCGCCAATGTTGGCTTGGCGATGGGGTCCGGCACGGACATCGCCAAGGAGGCGAGCGACATCGTGCTGCTGGATGACTCCTTCGGCAGCATCGTTAGCGCGGTGATGTGGGGGCGGTCGCTGTATCGTAACATTCAGCGCTTCATCCTCTTCCAGCTGACCATCAACGTCGCCGCTCTGGGCATCGCCCTGCTCGGTCCCTTCATCGGCGTGGAATTCCCGCTGACGGTGATACAGATGTTGTGGGTGAACCTGATCATGGATACGTTCGCCTCGCTGGCGCTGGCGACGGAACCGGCGCGCCGCGATGTGCTGTACGATAAGCCGCGCCGTTCGACCGACTTCATCATCACGCCGGAAATCGGGCTGCGCATCCTGCTGATGGGGGGGGCGTTCATCGTCATGCTGGTTGGCGCACTGCTGTTGATGCAGACCGACGGCGCGGTGACGACGCACGAGCTGTCGCTGTTCTACGCCGGGTTCATCCTATTGCAGTTCTGGAACCTGTTCAACGCCCGCATCCTCTTCCGCAGCGTCTCGCTGCTGGACGGGATCAAGGAGAATCAGGCGTTCATCGCCATCGCCGCCGCCATCCTGGTCGGCACGATCCTGATCGTCACCTTCGGGGGCGACATCTTCCGCACCGAGCCGCTGAGCGTGGTGGAATGGGCGGCGCTGCTGGTGCTGACCGCGCCGGTGCTGCTGTTCGGGATGTTGATGCGCCACCGCAGTGTCCCGTCCGTTAGGGTTTCGCAGTAGACTTCAGATCACGATGACGCCCGCGCCCATGCGCGGGCGTCATCATGCTCGGGCACAAGCGCTCTCACGACGCTTCCACTCGCATCGCCGATGGGGTTCTCCAGGACTTAACCATCTCTTCACACGACGCCCTGCTCTGTTGGGGTTCGCTTATCAAGTCGCCGCGTTATCATCTAATCATGGACTTGCCATGAAAGGGGTGCGCAGTGACCTCGTCCGATGTATCGTCCGCCCGCTCGTCGAGGAGTCAGCGAAACGCTACAAGAACTCCCGAACACAGAGACCCGCGCCCGTCCTCTAGAGGTCGATCCCGTCTCAGTGTCGGTCTCATCGTTTTCTTTGGTTCGCTCCTGGGAACGCTGTTAGGCGTCGCCGCGGACCTGGCTGACGCTGCTGACACGGTGGATCGCCTGCGTCGACTGACCTACCCGGAACTGTGTATTGCCGGCAGCAATACCATCCTGGGCGACGGGTTGGCACTAGCTCACGAATGGTCCGACGCCTTCGAAGCCAGTCACAATGTTCGCGTACGCATCGAAGGCGTGGGATCGGTTCGCGGCGTGGAAAACGCTATCCACGGCGAGTGCGTGCATGTACTGGCGATGTCCGAACCAATGACCGATACGCAGTACATCGGCTTGACGACCAATGGCGTGACACTCCAGTGCGCGGCGGAGATTGGCTTTGATGTGATCGCCTTTGTGACGCACAGCACCAATCCACTGGCTGCCCTGAATGCACGCGATCTGCGCGGTATTCTGGTCGGTGCGACGCGCAACTGGGACGAGGTGGGCGGTGCTGACCTGCCGATCCGCATCTACGCCAGACCGGGCAGCGGCACCACCGATATCGTGCTGCAAAAAGCGGCGCGCTACCGCGATGCCAACATCTTCGACGACCAGTATTTCCCGCCGAACTCGGGATACATGTCGTGCGAATCCAACGGCGACTGCCTGAATCAGACGCTCTCCACGCCCGGTTCGCTGTACTGGGTGAGTACTGCCTGGATGCGCACGCAGCCCGAAGAATACATCCGCGTGCTGCCCATACTCCAGGGCGATGAGCGGGCTATCGATCCGCTGCGTGAAGATGTCGATCTGAACGAGTATTTTACCCCGATGATCCGCCCACTGTACTTCTACGTGGTGAACACCCAGGGGATGAGTGCGGAGACAGCGGCGCTGGCGCGTCAGTTTCTAACCTATGTGCGCAGCGTGCAGGGCCAGGAGATTCTGGAGAAATATCACTTCTATACCTTCTTCAACCCGCCGCGCGAACTGACAATCGAACTGCCGCCGGGCTTCGAGCCGGACGCGTCCGGCTTACGTCCGGTTTGCGTCGGTGCGTGAGCCTGGACCTTCATCACCTGGGACCGTTGGCTAGTGGTCAGATCACTCTGGCTTTAGGGTGCACTCTACAAGGCAGAATGCGGCATGTTGCCATTGCAGAGGCAATCCGATCTGACCACTCGCGCAAGATCATCCAACGGAGCAGTATCCGCGTTTTTCCTCCTGCTTACACTGAACATGCGCGGCTGTATGCGATGCTGGACAGCAACCCCAACGACCGAATGTGGCGAGACCCTGCGCCCGATCATCGACTCGCTGCGTGATTGGGGCGAGCGATGGGGGTACGGGATACCCGATGGAGCGCCGCGTAAGTAGGCGCGACAGATGGGGAGGAACAGGGACCGCCGTTCTGCCAGGGCAAGGCACTGCCTTACCCTGGCAGAATGGATTGACGGAGAGTCAGCGCACCAGCCTTCCCCGGTCCAGGGTCCAGCGGTCGCCGCCGAAGCGTTCCAGAAAGCGCCGGTCATGCGACGCCGCGATCACCGGACCGGGGAAGGCGCGGAGGGCGTCTTCCAGCGCTTCCAGCACATCGAAGCTGACGTAGTTGGTCGGCTCATCCAGGATCAGCAGGTTCGCCCCGCCGGCGATCAGCCGCGCGATCTGCACTTTGCGCCGCTGACCGCCGCTCAGCTCGGGCACCTTCTTGTGTACGTCGGCATAGCGGAACAGACCGGAATGCAGCAGGATGGTCATGAGCGCCTGCTCTTCGCGGTCGATTCCCCGGCGGTACGCCTCGAACAGCGTCGATTCAGGCGGTAGGTCCGCCGATTCCTGGTCGATGAAGCCGACCTGCACAGCGGGGTTGTAGACCACCTCGCCGGCGTCGGGCGTCTCCTGACCGGTGAGCAGGCGGATCAGCGTGGTCTTGCCCGCGCCGTTGGGGGCGACCAGCGCGATTCGCGCGTCGACGCCCACCTCGAAAGAGACCTCCTCCAAGATCACTCGGTCGCCGTAGCGCTTGCTCAGTCCTCGAACAATCAAGGGCAGCCGCCCGCGCAGCGCCGCCGGGTCGAGCCGTCCATCGAAGCACAGGTCTTCCGGCGGCTGGGGAATCGGGTCTTCCTCGATGCGCCGCAGCCGCTCCTCGGCACTGCGGACTCGCTTGGCGACGGTGCGGTCGTGCGTCTGCTCCTTCTTGAACTTCAGGAACTTGTCGCCGTCGGGCGGCGGACGGTAGTTGTCGTTGTTGCGCGCCCGCACGGCGACATCGTAGCGCAGCGCCTTGATCTCCTCCTGCTGGCGGGCATACTCCTCCTGCCACCGACGGCGCTCGATCTCCTTGGCGCGCCGGTAGGCGTCATAGTCGCCGCCGTAGCGCTTCGCCGTGTGACGGTGTTCGTCAATTTCGATGATGGCGTTGACCGTCCGGTTCAGGAATGCGCGGTCGTGCGAGACGATCAGCGCGCCGCCGGGGTATGCCGAGAGGGTCGCCTCCAGCCAGTCCAGGCTTGATGCGTCCAGGTGATTGGTCGGCTCGTCAAGCAGCAGCAGGTCGGGGGTGTTGAGCAGCAGCAGCGCCAGCGCCATCCGCTCTTTTTCGCCGCCGCTGAGCGTCGAAAACAGGCGGTCGCGGGAAATGTGCCCGACCCCCAGCCCCGCCAGCGTGGCATCGATGCGATGATCGAGTTCATAGCCGCCGCCCTGTTCGAAGGCGTCCGCCGCCGTGCCGTAGTCGTGCAGCACTGCGGACAGCACCTCGCCCGCCGCCGTCGTCATGGCGGCTTCCAGACGGCGCATCTCGCCTTCGGCGGCGCGCACCCCGGCGACGGCGCGGTCGATCATGTCGCTGACGGTCCTGCCGTCGATGTCCAGCATCATCTGCTGCAAATAGCCGACCCGGACGCCGGCAGGGATACTCACTGCGCCGGAATCGGGACTCAGCTCGCCGGCGATCAGGCGCAGCAGCGTCGTCTTGCCCGATCCGTTCGCGCCGACCAGCCCGATGCGGTCGCCGTCGAGGAGCGACAGAGAAACGTCGTTCAGCACGGTGTGCAGCCCAAAAGTCTTATGGAGGTGGGAGGCTGTGGCTAACATAGCGCCGCCTTCTGTTGGTTGCGGTTAGGACGTGGACCCTCGCCCGGCACACGCGGGGTGGAGGGTGAATCGGGAGATGTGGCGGAGCCTGCCCGGCAAAGCCTGGGGAATCAAAAGCGCCGCCAGCGGACGAATCCGGGCAGCGCCTGGGAATCAAACGAGGGAATCGAAAGCGCGCGGGACCGGGGGCGTCCTCAGGAACGAATGGGGTACAGCGCGTCTGTCGTCATCTGAACCTGCCTGAATCGGGTGAGCAGCAGACCGGGGGGAGAATCCGAACACGAAACCTCCGCCGCAATCGTGATCAGCGTAATGCAAGGCGCAAGACTTTGTCAAGGGGGCTGGTATGCGTCGGGTGCATTTCAGATGATTGGGGATACGGGCGGACAACGCGGGCGGGACAACGCGGGCGGGACAACGCGGGCGTTGTCCCTACAAAATGTGCCTCCGTAGGGACGATGCCTGCATCGTCCGTTGAAGTACCCAAAATATTGAAATACACCCTATGCGGCTGCGGTATGCGCCTGTGAGACTCCGCGCTAGAATGGGCAGCGCTGCCGCATCCACCGCGCCCTGATCACGGAACTTACCCGAAACGAGGAGAATCTGCCATGTTCAGACGCCTGCTGATCGTTTCCACCTGCCTGATCCTGTTGAGCGGGGCGATTCACGCGCAAACCGACGCGGCGCATCCGCACCTGTGGGTGACTGCTCAGGACCTGCCGCGCCTGCGCGAATGGGCGTCGCAGGGCAACCCGATGTATCGCGAGCTGGCATGGCTGGCGAATGCGGCGGCGCACCAGATGGATGAAGGGATCATCCCGGCGCAGGACACCGGCGGCTACGCTTACGAAGATTACCCGACGGAATCCTATGCCCTGCTGTTCGCCTTCATGTCGCTGATCGAAAGCAGCGAGACGGCGCGGCTGAAACATGCCGAGCGGGCGCGGTCGCTGCTGATGCACGTGATCGATCAGGCGGCGGGTGCGGCGGAGGATCAGCCGTTTCGGCACCCCGAGTTCGCCACCAGCGACCGGTCGCGCTGGTACGGCGTGAGCTTTCCCCTGACGGTCGATTGGATTTACCCGGTGCTTTCGGCGGAGGACAAGACGGCGATCCGGGCGGTCTTTCTGCGCTGGTGCGAGGAGAACCTGAACGCCTACACGACCAACTACAACCATCCGGAGCCGATCGGCGTGATCAACGATCCGATCCTGGTCAGCGACCCGGCGCTGGTCCGCTGGGCGGGCAATAACTACTACGCGGCGCACATGCGCAACATGGGCATGATGGCGCTCGCCTTCGACGCGGCGGACGATCCCGACGGCGCGCTGCGGGCGTATCTGGAAAATGCCACCGGCGCGTGGCTGTACGTGATCGATCACCTGCTGCGCACCGATGCGCGCGGCGGCTTCGGCACGGAGGGCTTCGAATACAGCCCACAGGCGCTCGGCTATGTGGCGCAGTTCATGCTGGCGCTGGCGACGGCGGGCGCGGATGACCCGGCGGTGTGGGGGCAGCAGGTCGATTTCGTCTCCAATCCCTTCTGGGACGACGCCATGCGCGCCTTCGCCCATTCGATGAGTCCGGCGGCGGCTGTGAGCGACGACGCGGGCGTCGTCTACCTGCCGGCGTGGTACGGATCGGGGCAGAACTACTGGCTGCCCGACTATATCGAGCTGTTCGGGGCGCTCGGCGCTTACGATGTTTTCAGCGGCGGGGACCCGGCGCGCCTGGAGGCGCTGCGCTGGATGCAGATGCACACGCCCCCCGGCGGAGAATTCACCCTGAGCGAACGGGTGGCGGATGCCGACGCCGCCCATAAGGCGATCCTGTACTATCTGCTGTTCGACCCCGCCAGTCTGAACCCCGCCGACCCGCGACCGGGCTACGGCACGTCGTGGTACGCGCCGGGGATGCGCCGGCTGCTCGCCCGCACCGACTGGGGCGCCGACGCCGCCTGGTTCACCTATAACCTGAGCTGGGACGCGGTGGACCATCAGAGCGGCAACGGCAACGCCATCGAGTTCTATCGCGGCGGTGAATGGCTGACGAAAGTCCGCGTCGGCTACGATTTCGACTATCACACCTCCGACAATTTCAACACGCTGACGGTGCAGAACACGCTCCCCGACCGCGACGACTTCCGGCTGATGATCGGGCAGCGCGGCTCGCAGTGGCTGCTTTCGGCGGGCGACCCGCCGCAGCCGACGATCAGCGTGACCGACGCCTACGCCTATGCGTTTGGCGACTCCACCGCGTTGTACAACTCGGAATACGAAGGCGTGACCGCCGTCGATCACGTCAGCCGGTCGGTGATCTGGCTGAAGCCGGATGTGATCGTGGTCTACGACCGCGCCGCCACCCGCGCCGAAAACCCGGTCAGCCGATTCTGGCTCAACTTCCCGGCGGAGGGCGTGGTGGATGGCACAGTCACGCGCATGACGACCGAGCGTGGGCAGATGCTCACCGTCGAGACGCTGCTGCCCGTCGGTGCGCAGATCACGGTGTCGCCGCTGGTCGATGAAGCCAGCAGCGCGCCCGCCGCCAACGAGTCGATGCGCTACCGCCTGCGGGTTGAAGCCGCCGCGCCAGAGACGCGCTTCCTGCACGTGCTGCAAGGCAGCGACGCCGGAGCCTCGCCTGCCGCTGTCGACTTGATCGAGAGTGTGGATGGCGCAGCCTTCCAGGGCGCAGTGGTGGGAGATGTCGCGGTACTCTTCCCGGTTGATGCTGATGCGGAGGTCGAAAGCCTGACGTTCAGCGCGGCGGCGGCGACCTACCTGATCGCCGGGCTGACGCCGAACGCCGGCTACGACCTGGCGTTAGACGGCGGCATGATGCGCATCACGCCGGGGACGCAGCTCAGCACCGACGCCGGGGGCGTGCTGTTGGTGCGGTGGTAGAGAAGGTCCTCACCCTTCCGTCCCCTCAGCCATCGTGATGGAGAGGGGACGGAGGCGAACTCAAAGCACAAGAAGCGCTTGACGCGCCCTAACGGGCGACAGCATTCGCCGGGATGTAGACCGGGTCCGCCTGACAGGCGGATATGTCGTGGTCGATCAGTTTGTCTTGGGGCGTTGACCGCAAGCCCTCACGCCCGTTATAATCGAATCTGCATTAGATTATTTCAGGCAAGGATTTGATTTTGGCGCGTAAGCCTGCCGATCAGTCGGTTAACCGCGAAGAGATCATCACCGCCGCCGCTGACGTACTCAGCCGGAGGGGCTATGAGACCGCCACTATGAAGGACATCGCTGCGGCGGTCAACCTGACTGCCGCCAGCCTTTATCATCATTTCCGCAGCAAGGACGCGCTCCTCCTCGCCGTCCTGGAGATGGGGCTGGAATTCACCATCAACCGCATCCAGCCGATCACCTGCCAGCGCGGGTTAAGCGCCGAAGAACGGCTGCGCGCCATGATCCGCGAGCATATCGTCGGCGTGGCGGACAACCCCGCCGTCGGCGCGGCGATGGTCTTCGAGATTCACGCGCTCTCCCACGCCAAGCCGCCTACCCGGCGCGCCAAGCCGGAAGATGTACAAGCATTTGAGGCGTTTCTGACGCAGCGCGACGCCTTTTTCCGCAGGCGTGACGCCTTTGAACACCTCTTCCGCGCGGTGGTACAGGAGGGGGTGCGCAGCGGCGAATTTCACCCGGTAGATGTGCCGATCTTCGTCAAGGCACTGCTCGGCGCCAATAACTGGGTCGGCGTGTGGTATCGCCCGGATGGACGGCTTTCCGGCGAAGCCATCGCCGCCGAAATCACCGGCTACTTCATTCCGGCGTTAGTGATGCGAAAGGGAGCGCGTGATGGACTGGTTTGATGTGATCGCGAGAATCCTGGACGCCATCACCGCTGATCGCCGCGCGGAGCCGGAAGAACGCGAGCGTTCGCGCCGGTTGATGGTCTTCACCTTCGCCGTCGTCGTCGGCGCGGTGATCGTCGTCCTGGTTTTGGTGGCGCTGCTCGGACCTCCGGCATGACCGCCTCATCCCTCCCTCGCTTTTGTTCTGATACGCGAAATCAGCAAGGTGAGTGTTCATGAGATTACTCGAAGGCAAAACCGCCATCATCACCGGCAGCGGGCGCGGCATCGGCGCGGCGGCTGCCGGGCTGTTCGCGGCGCACGGGGCGAATGTCGTCGTCAGCGACATCGACCCGGTTCCGGCGAATGAGATCGCCTCGGCGATTCGCGGCGTGGGCGGCAGCGCGTTGGTCGTCCCGGCGGATGTGACCAAAGATGGCGACATCGAGGAGCTGATCGGGCGGACGGCCAGCGCTTACGGCGGCATCGACATCCTGGTCAACAACGCCGGCTACACCTGGGATGGCATGATGCATAAGATGAGCGATGAGCAGTGGGAGGCGATGCTGCGCATCCACCTGACCGCGCCGTTCAAGATCATCCGTGCCGCCATCCCTTACATGCGCGAGATCGCCAAAGCGGAACAGGAAGGCGGCGGCGCGGCGAAAGCCCGCAAGATCGTCAATGTGAGCAGCACCACCGGCACGCGCGGCAACATCGGGCAGTCCAATTACGCGGCGGGCAAAGCCGGCATCATCGGCTTGACGCGGACGCTGGCGAAGGAGTGGGGGGCGTTCAACATCCAGGTCAACGCCGTCGCCTTCGGCTTCATCGAGACGCGGCTGACCCAGAGCGACGCGGAGGGTGACTTCACCGAACGCGACGGACAGCGCATCAAGCTGGGCATGCCGGACAAGGTACGCGACCTGATCTTCAATCAGATTCCCATGCGCCGCCCTGGCACTGCCGAGGAAGCGGCGGGCGCGCTGCTCTTCTTCGCCAGTCCGCTTTCCAACTATGTCAGCGGGCAGGTGCTGGAAGTGGCGGGCGGCTGGTAGCAGGTGGGTGAACGTCGGGGCGTGAAGCTTGCGCCCTGCTTGTTGGTCGTTATTGGTGAAAGGCAAAATACGTGATTTCCTTTACGCCTACGGAAGAACAGCAGCAGTTGGTCGAGGTCATCCGGCGCTACGCGGTCAGCGACGTGCAGCCGGTGGCGCACGAAGCGGACGAACATGAGCGCGTGCCGGGCGATGTGGTGCGCACCGGGTGGGAGATCGGGCTGGTTCCGACGGCGATCCCCGAAGCGATGGGAGGGCTGGGCGAGATGAGCGCCATCACCAACGTGCTTGCCGCCGAAGAATTCGCCTATGGCGATCTGGCGACGGCGCTCCAGGTGCTTGCGCCGGCGCTGTTCGCCTATCCGCTCGTCTTATACGGGACAGAGGCGCAGAAGCAGCTTTATCTGCCGCAGTTTCTCGATGAACGCCCGGCGCATTTTTCGGCGGCGCTGGTTGAACCGGGCGTGTTCTTCGACCCGCACGATCTGAAGACGACGGCGCGCGTCGAAGGCGGCAAGATACTGATCAACGGCGTGAAGAGCGCCGTGCCTCTGGCGGCGGTCGCCAACGCCATGCTGGTCTATGCCCGCGACGACGGCGGCAAAGCCGCCGCCTACATCGTCGAAGCCGATGCGCACGGTGTGGAGATCGGTGCGCGCGAGAAGCTGCTGGGTGTGCGCGCCCTGCCGACCCACCGCGTGACCTTCAAGGACGCCGCCGTCGATCTCGACTGCAAACTGGGCGGCGAGACTGGCGCGGATGTGCAGGCGCTCCTCAACCGTTCCTGGACGGCGCTGGCGGCGCTCGGCGTCGGCGTGGCGCGCTACGCCTTCGAGTATGCCCGCGATTACGCCAAACAGCGCGTGCAGTTTGGCGTGCCTATCGCCCAGAAGCAGGCGATTGCCTTCATGCTGGCGGAAATGGCGATTGAAGTGGACGCCGCCCGCCTGATGGTGTGGGAGGCGGCATGGAAGCTGGATCGCGGCGAGGACGCCACCCGCGAAGCCTATTTGGCGCGGCAGTACAGTGACAAAGCCGCCATGTTCGTGACCGACGCCGCCGTACAGGTACTCGGCGGTTATGGCTTCATCCGCGAATACCCGGTCGAGCGGCTGCTGCGCAATGCGCGTGGGCTGGCGACGTTCGACGGGCTGGCGATCATTTGAGCGGGCGTAAGAGACGGCTGAGCGATTTGGAGCGAGATGACGATGGCGATCAGTTTTGAAATTCCTGAGAATGTGAAACAGCAGCAGGACATGGTCAAGATGGTGGCGGAACACATCATGCGCCCCATCAGCCGGGAGCTGGACGAGAACGAACACGCCCGCCCGCTGCCCTTCGTCGAGAACATGTGGCCCTTCATGCGCGATATGCAGAAGCGTAACCTGGAAAAGCTCGATGCCGGCGATGGACGGAAACGGCGCGAAGGACCCGGAGTCGCCAACCTGCGCCTGATGATGATGATCGAGATGCTCTCCTGGGGCGACGCCGGCATCTATCTGTGTCTGCCCGGCGGCGCGCTGGGCGGCGCAGCTATCGAGGCGGTGGGCACGCCGGAACAGAAGAAGAAGTACCTGGGGCGCTTCGCCGAAGGCGACCAAGCCGCCTGGGGCGCGATGGCGATGACCGAACCGGGAGCGGGGTCCGATACGTCGTCGATTCAGACGACAGCGGTCTTCGACGAAGCAGCGCAGCAGTGGGTGATCAACGGCGAAAAGATCTTCTGCACCAACGGCAAGTTGGCGCTGGATGAATCCAACGGGCTGGTGGTGGTCTGGGCGACCATCGACCGCGAGGCGGGGCGGGCGGGTATGCGCCCGTTCATCGTCGAAGCGGGCACGCCGGGTGTGAAGGTGACCAAGACGGAGATCAAGCACGGCATCCGCGCCAGCGACACGGCGGCGATTGTCTTCGAAAACGCCCGCATCCCGGCGGACGCTATCCTGGGCAGCCCGGAAGTGCAGCGCGGCGAAGGTTCCGGCGGCTTCAAGGGCGCGATGGCGACTTTCGACGCTACCCGTCCGCTGGTGGCAGCGAGCGCTCTGGGGATCGGGCGTGCTTCGCTGGAATTTCTGATCGAAAAGCTGAAGGAGAACGGGGTCGAAATTCCTTACGGCGCGCCGTATCACCAACTGTCGGCGATTCAGCGCGATGTCATCGAGATGGAGGCGGAACTGCGGGCGACCTATCTGCTGACGCTGCGGGCGATCTCGATGCTCGATCACGGGCAGCATAACAGCCTGGAAGCCTCGATGGCGAAGGCGAAAGCGGGCAAAGTCGTGACGCGCATCGGGCAGAAGGCGGTGGCGCTGCTGGGCGCAGCGGGTTACAGCCGCGAATGGCTGCTGGAAAAATGGATGCGCGACGCCAAGATCAACGACCTTTACGAGGGAACCGGGCAGATCAACACGCTGATCGTGGCGCGGCGCGTGCTGGGTTACAGCAGTCGTGAATTGAGCTGACGCAACAAAATGCATACGACCGGCAGCGCGGAATCGCGATAGAATCACAGCACTCATCATGGATGACTTTATCCGAACATTTCAAGGTTGCTAGCATCTGACGGGGAGGCGCTGCCATGACGGTCACCGCAAAGTGGTACGACGGAAAACCTGAGACAAACATCATCCACATCGAATTCGTCGGCGTGTGGACGTGGGACGAGTTCCAGCACAGCATCGAAGAGGATGTGGGCAAGCTGTTGGGGGGTGGGGAAGATAAGCGCTGCACCATCGTCGATCTGCGCCAGAGTACCCGCCTTCCCCCGGATGTCATCAAGCAGAGCAGCAAGATGGCGCGCGGCGGTCAGGACTGGGATCTGATGGTCATCGTCGGAAACAACCAGTTCGCCCGCATGGTGATCAGTATCGTGACCCGCCTGTTCCCCAACCTTGGTAAAGCCTTCCAGATGGCGACCACCCTGGATGAGGCGGTGCGGCTGATCGACCGTCATCGCGCCACACACGTGTGAAAGCGACCGAAAGGACCGATTCAGGATGGGGTACAACATTCGCAAAGCCGCTGTCATCGGCAGCGGCACCATGGGCGGCGGCATCGCCGCCCTCCTCGCCGGCGTGGGCGTGGAGGTAACGCTGCTGGACATTCCGGCGCGCGACACGCAGCCCGGCGATTCGGCGGCGAAGCGCAGCGCCGTCGCCAACGAGGGACTGAAGCGAGCGCTGGCGCTGCGACCGGCGCAGTTTTTCGCCGAAGCCGACGCCGCGCTGATCCGCACCGGCAACATCGACGATGACCTGGGCAGCTTGTGTGACGCCGACTGGGTGATCGAGGTGGTGGTGGAGCGGTTGGATGTCAAGCGTGCGCTGATGGCGAGGCTGATCGAAGTCGTCAAGCCGGATGCCATCATCAGCACCAACACGTCGGGCTTGCCGATTCACGCCATCGCCGAAGGCATGGATGACGGTTTCACTCACCGCTTTTTGGGAACACATTTCTTTAATCCGCCGCGCTACCTGAACCTGCTGGAAGTCATCCCACACCCGCGCACTGATCCGGGTGTCATCGCTTACCTCACCGAGTTCGCGACCAAGCGCCTGGGCAAAGGGGTGGTGCTGTGCAAGGATGAACCGAATTTCATCGGCAACCGCTTCATGACCATGAGCGGGATGCAGATGGTCAATTATGCGCTCGACTACGGCTTCACGGTCGATGAGGTCGATTCGCTGACCGGTCCGCTGATTGGACGCCCGAAGACGGCGACTTTCCGCCTGAATGACCTGGTCGGCATCGATGTGGCGGTCGGCGTGGCGCGCAACCTCTACCCGGCGATCCCGCATGATCCGGCGCGGACGGTGCTGGAACATGCCGGGACGACGGCGCTCTTCGACCGGCTGATCGCCAACAACTGGCTCGGCGGCAAGACCGGGCAGGGCTTCTACAAGACGGTCAAAGGGGTAGGGGGCGAGAAAGAATTCTGGACGTTGAACCTGCAAACACTGGAATATGAAGCGCCGAGCAAACCGCGCTTCGACAGCGTGGGCAAGCATCGTAAGGTCGAAGATACCGCGACACGTATCCGCCTGTTGATCAACGAGGACGACCGCGCCGCTCATCTGCTGTGGCATCATCACGCCTTCCTGCTCGCCTATGCCAGCAACCGCGTGCCAGAGATCACCGAAAGCATCGTCAACGTGGACAACGCCCAGAAGTGGGGCTTCGGTCACGAACTGGGACCTTTCGAGATCTGGGACGTCATCGGCGTAGCGGAGACGGTCCCGGCGTTCGAGTCGGCGGGCTACCCGGTGGCGGAATGGGTCAAGACCATGCTGGCGGGCGGCGTCTCAGCCTTCTACCGCCGCGAAAGTGGGCAGACGACCGGCTACTACAGCCCGCAGGCGGGTGGCTACGTCGATTTGCCGCGTCATCCGCGCGCCTATTCGGTGGCGCGCCTGCGCGCCCAGAACGGGGAAGTCGCCCGCAACGCCGGCGCGAGCGTGCTGGATATGGGCGACGGCGTGGCGCTGCTGGAGATTCACAGCCCGGCGAACGCCCTGGACTCCGACGTGATCGAGATGATCCACCAGTCGGTCGACCTGCTGGAGCGCGACTTCGACGCGATGGTCGTCGGCAACGACGCCGAGCGCTTCTGCGTCGGCGCGAACCTGTTCATGGTGGCGGTGGCGGTGCAGAGCGGGCAGTTGGATCAGCTCGAATCGATGCTGCGCCGCGCTCAGGACGGTATGCAGCGCCTGCGCTATGCCGGCAAACCGGTGGTGGTCGCCCCGCACAACATGGCGCTGGGCGGCGGCGCGGAGCTGGTCATGGCGGGGGCGCGGGTGGTGGCGCACAGTGAACTCTATGCCGGGCTGGTGGAAGTCGGCGTCGGCTTGATCCCTGGAAGCGGCGGCTGCAAGGAGATGGTGCGGCGCGTCGTCAACCCGGTCATGGCGTCGCACCCCAATGCCGATGTGATCCCGCATTTGCAGCGGGTGTTCGAACAGATCATGCTGGCGAAGGTCAGCGAAAGCGCCAAGCAGGCGCGCGACCTGGGCATCCTTTCGCCGAACGACCGCATCGTGACCAACCGGGCGCATCTGCTCGGCGAGGCGAAGCGTGAGGCGCTGCACCTGGCGGATGGTTATACGCCGCTGCGCGCCGGCAAAGTCTATGCGGCGGGGCGCGACGTGTACGCGGCGCTGCTGATCGGTATCCAGGGCTTCCTGGAGGCGCGGCAGGCGACGGAACACGACGCCGTGATCGCCCGCGAGCTGGCGCACATCCTGACCGGCGGCGCAGTGAGCGAACCGGGCTGGATCGACGAACAGGTCTTCCTCGATCTGGAGCGCAAGGCGTTCCTGACGCTGGTGCAGACGGAAAAGACGCTGGCGCGCATGGCGCACATGCTTCAGACGAACAAGCCGCTCAGGAACTAGGGCTGAGGAATGAAGGATGAGGAATGAGAGATGAGGGATTGGCTCGCCGCCTTACCTCATCCCTCGTTCCTCACCGCTCATCCCTTGTATTTACGTGTCGCTGTACTGTGGGTAGCGCGCCTTGACGCCCATCGCGCCGCCGATTGCGCCGAAGATGCCCATCATGATGCTCTGCACCGGCAGCGGGTTTTCGAGAATCGTGCCAGACCTAGGCATGGCTGCCCCCTCTTGTGCATATTCATATGAAAAACTCTATGCGTATTGCACAGTGTAACATCAGTTTTGATCTGGTGAGTGACGAAGGACGAATTTTATGACTCGTGAAGCTGTGATCGTTGCCGTCGCGCGCACCGCCGTCGGCAAAGCGAAAAAAGGTGTCACCCGCAGCGCCCGCAGCGACGATATGGCGGCGGCGGTGATCAACGAGGTGATGCGCCAGACCGACGGCAAACTGGACCCCGCCGAGATCGACGACGTGATCATCGGCTGCGCCATGCCGGAAGGGTCGCAGGGCTTGAACTTCGCCCGCGTGATCGCTCTGCGCGCCGGGCTGCCGGTGGAGACCGCCGGGCAGACGGTCAACCGCTTCTGCGCCAGCGGCTTGCAGACCATCGCCACCGCCGCCGAGCGTATCATCGCCAACGGCGCGGATGTGATCATCGCCGGCGGGGCGGAAACCATGTCGCTGGTTCCGATGAGCGGCTTCAAGATCAGCCCCAACCCGACCATGGCGGCGAACGAGCCGGAAGTCTATATGAGCATGGGGCACACGGCGGAACATGTCGCCGACGAGTGGAACGTCAGCCGTGAAGACATGGACCGCTTCGCCTACGAGAGTCACATGAAGGTGGCGCTGGCAACGGATGCGGGCTACTTCCGCGAGGAGATCACCCCCTTCGAAGTGGAAGAGACCTTCGTCAATGCGGCGGGCGAGGTGATCACCGAGAGGATCGTGCTGACCGAGGACGAACATCTGCGCCGCGAGACGACCATCGAAGGGCTGGCGAAGCTGAAGCCGGTCTTCCGCACCGACGGGCGGGTGACAGCAGGGAACAGCAGCCCGCTCAGCGACGGGGCGGCGGCGGTGATCGTCATGGAGGCGGGCAAGGCGGCGCGGTTGGGGCTGAAGCCGCTGGCGCGCTTCGTCGGCTTCAACGTCGCCGGCGTGCGCCCGGAGATCATGGGCGTGGGTCCGATCAACGCCATCCCCCGGCTGTTGAATCGGACGGGCATGAAGCTGGACGACATCGACCTGATCGAACTAAATGAGGCGTTCGCGGCGCAGTCACTTGCGGTGATCCGCCACCTGGAGATGAACCCGGAGAAGGTGAATGTCAACGGCGGAGCCATCGCGCTGGGACATCCGCTCGGCTGCACCGGGTCGAAGCTGACGGTACAGCTGGTCCACGAGATGAAGCGGCGCGGCAGCCGCTACGGCATGGTGACGATGTGCATCGGCGGCGGCATGGGCGCGGCGGGCATCTTCGAGAATCTGAACTGATCTGGGTGCAGCCGCCGCATCCCCTGACCCCTTCTCCAACGCAGAAGGGGTCAGGGGATGAGGTGAGGCGTTCATGACAGCCGCTGCCGCAGATAGCCATATTCCCGCGCCAGCGCCAGCGCCTCGATCAAGTGATCGTTCGGGCGGCGCTCGCCTTCCGGAGTCAGCTTCCAGACGCCGTTGCGCAGGTGTTTGCGCTCGTCCACCCAATCGAACATCGAAATCACCGGCGCCCAGGTGAAGACCGGAATCGCCACCCCCATCAGCCGCGCCAGCATGACCTCGGACAGCATCCACCAGAACCATTCATTCTGCCGCCAGCCTTGGGGCGGACCGGAAGTCTCGGTCAGCCAAAGGGGTTTGTCGCTCCAGCGCTCCTTTGCCTTCAGCAGCAGGCGGTGAAACGGCGGCAGGGTGGTGTCGCGGTAGTGGTTCAGCCCGATGACGTGAATGCAGTCGCCCCCGCCACCCAGTTCCGGGTCGCGCCGCCCCAGCACCGTATCGAGTACCCGCGCCTGCACGTCCTCCGGGCGGGCGCGATTCCCTTCGGTCGCGTGCCAGGGATCGGGCAGGATGAGGCGCGCCTGCGGACGGATGGCGAGGATCGCCCTCGATGCCGCGATGATCATCCGGCAGACCTGGGCGCGCAGCCGATCCTCACCCGTCTTTCCGCGCAGGAAAGGACACCAGCGTCCGTGATGCCCGCCCATCTCGACCATCAGCGTCGGCTCGTTGCAGACGCAGTAGTCTTGCAGCGAGGGGTAGCGCGCCGCGATGGCGGCGGCGAACTCGGCGAAATGTGCCGGGGCGTCGTCCGCCAGGAGGTCCAGCCAGTCTGGATAGCCGTAGTGCCACAGGTCGAGGTAGAGGCGCAGCCCGTGACGCTCGGCGCTGGCGACGACCGGATCCAGCCAGCCCCAGTCGAAGCGGTGCGGCGCGGGGTGGGTGATGTACCAGCGGGCGGCGTCGCGAATGCCGACACAGCCGATGCTGACCATCAGGGTGTAGTCTTCGTCCAGGCGGGTGTCGTGCTGGATCAGGCGAACCTCGTCCTGACGGTACAGTCCGCCGCCCCGCCGGCGCTGAAAGTCGGAGTTTTCCAGAAATGCCCAGAATTCCATCGGAGGTAGGCTGAAAGGATCAGCAGGGGGCTTCGTCTTCATGGGTCGGCTCCTAGGCGATGGTCCGGCGCGACACTGGGGCGAGTCTAGATCGCAGGAGGCGGTTGGGCAACATCTCGCGGCGGCGCTAAGGCTGTTCCAGACAAAAGACGCGCCAGCGGTTGCAGGGGCGAACCCACGTGTTCGCCCGTGAACGGCGGGCGGAGACACAGCTCCGCCCCTACAACCGCGTTGTCGGAGATGGTTTCGGCGGAAGGACGAAACGCAGTGTCCGAAGAGATCGAACAGGTCCATGCCATCGTGAGCGGGCGGGTGCAGGGGGTGAACTTCCGCCGCTTCACCACCCTGACCGCCCGCCAGTTGGGGATCACCGGCTGGGTGCGCAACCTCGACGATGGCGATGTCGAGGTGCTGGCGGAAGGGACGCGCGCCCAGCTGAGCCAGCTCATCGCTTTCCTGCACAAGGGACCCCCCGCCGCCTACGTGATCGGCGTGCAGACGACCTGGGGCAGGGCGAGCGGCAAATTCGAGACCTTCAGCCCCGATTACGCGATCTTCTGAGCCGCTATGCATTCGCTCCCGCCGGCAGCAGAATGGTGAACTGAGTCCCCATGCCCGCCGCGCTGCTCGCCTGGATCGTCCCGCCGTGCGCCTCGATGATCGCCCGGGCAATCGCCAGCCCCAAACCCGACTCGCCGTCGCCTGAGGCGCGCGACTCGTCGGCGCGGTACAGGCGCTCGAAGATGAACGGCAGTTTCTCCGGCGGAATGCCTCTACCATCATCTTCAATGCTCAGACGGATCGCCCCGCGTTCCGCTCCTGCCCGCAGCGTGATGTGCGACCGGGCATAGCGCAGCGCATTGCCGATCAGATTGGCGAGTACCTGGTTCATGCGCTCCCGGTCGAGCGGCACAGCGCCAAGATCGGGCGCGGCTTCTGCGGAAAGGGTGATGCCGCGCGCCTTGGCGGCGGGCTGGAACGCCTGAGCGGCGGCATGGATCAGCTCCTGCGGGCTGATCGACTGACGCACCAGCCGCAGCTCGCCGGCGTCCGCCAGCGACAACGTGCGCAGGTCTTCGATCAGGTGTCCGAGCTGCGCCGCCTCGGCATACATCGTGTCGAAGCGGGCGGGGGTGGGTTTCAGCGTGCCGTCGCGCAGCCCTTCCAGATAGCCGGCGATCACCGTCAGCGGGGAACGGAGATCATGGGCGATGTCGGCGGTCATCTGTCTGCGCAGTTGATTGGCGCGGGCGACCTGAGCGCTCATCTCGTTGAACGCCGCCGCCAGCGCCCCCAGCTCGTCCCGCGAACGCACTTCGACGCGCTGTTCCAGCTGACCGGCGTGCATCCCCTGGACGGCGCGGGTCAGGGCGCGCAGCGGGCGCAGGAAGCCGCGCGACAGCAGGATGCCGACCAGCGCCGAGACCCCGACCGCCGCCGCCGCGCCGAAGAGGATCGCCCGATTGATCGTCGAAATGTACAGCTTCTCGCGCGTGTCCAGTTCCGGCAGCCCGCCGACGAAGTAGACTTCGCCGACCTGTGCGCCATCGACCATCACGGCGACTCGCGCCTTGATGTCCTCCGCCGGCACCTGATCGTCCAGATCGTAGCCCGCTCCCTGGCTGACCACGCTGCCGTCGCCATCGACCAGCACCAATCCCGGCGACGGTCCTGAGCCATCCGGTGGTCCACCGCGCCCGGAAAAGCCGCGCCGCCCTGGTGCGGACCCGTCGCCGGCATTGCCGTTCATCTGGCGCATCATCACGTGAAAGCCGTCCAGCGAGCCGTTGTCTGTGTAGTAGCGCGCCGCCGCGTCCGCCATCGCCGTCTGCGCCTGATCGATCAGCAGTTGGTCGAATTCGCGGGCGGTGATGGCGTTGAAGACGACGGCGATCAGGACGACTCCGACCAGGCTGGTCAGCGCCAGGGTGAGGACCCATTTGAGGGTGAGCGACCTAATCATGCGTGAACCTGTAGCCCACGCCGAAGACCGTCTGGACGAAGCGCGGTTCGGCGGCGTCGTCCTCGATCTTGGCGCGTAGGTTGCGGATATGTACGTCGATGGTGCGTTCCGACCCTTCCAGGCTGTCGCCTTTCAGCGCTTCCAGCAGGTCGAGCCGGGAAAAGACCTTGCCGGGGGTGCGCATCAGGCAGCCGAGCAGGGCGAATTCCGACGGGGTGAGGTCGATGCGCCGCTCGCCGATGGTGACGCGCCGCGTCTCCGAATCGAGCGTGACCTCACCGACGCGCAGCACCTCGGACTCGCTGGACGATGCCGGTTTTTCGGTGCGGCGCAGCACCGCCCGAATGCGCGCCACCAGCTCTGCCATGCCGAACGGCTTGGTCACGTAGTCATCCGCGCCCAGTTCCAGCCCGATCACCTTGTCGGTCTCTTCCAGCTTCGCCGTCAGCAGGATGACCGGTGTCTCGCGTTCCTTGCGGTAGGTCTTGAGGAAAGCGAAGCCGTCCATCTCTGGCATCATGATGTCGAGCAGGATCAGATCGGGCTTCTCCTGACGCGCCGCGAAGATCGCCTCGCGCCCGTTAGAGGCGGTGACGACGCGGTAGCCGTTTTCCGTCAGATAGTCGCGCAGGAGCGCCTGAACGGAGAGTTTGTCATCGACGACGAGCAGGGTTTTCGACATGACGTTTTGCCAGTGCGCACGAACCGATCAACGCCCTAATGATAGCGTAGGGTTGTTCAGAATTCGTGTAGGACGGGTACACGCATTGACAGGCATTCGATCTGAAGTGAGGATATTCGACCATGAGTCAGTGTGGGGTGCATGACCCCGCGATTCTCGCCAATGCCCGTGCCATCCGAGTGATCGGGGCGGAGCGCGGGTTTACGACCACGCATCAGATGATCGCCGATGTGAAGTGCGCGGGCGGCTCAGCCGTTGAGCGCCCGCGCGCCCAGCTCCGCCAGCATCACGTCTTCGGCTTCCGGCAGCCCGCTCACGCCAACTGCCCCGACGACCTGCCCCTGATGGACGAGCGGCACGCCGCCGCCCCAGCCGGTGTAGCGCAGGTCGCCATAATTGGTCATGTGCCAGCCTTCCTCGCGGGCTTTCTTGCCGACCCTGCCGGAAGGAACGCCCTCGCGCGCCGAGACGTAGGCTTTGTTGATGGCGTTGTTGATGCTGGGCAGGGGGCAGCCGTCGGTGCGCAGCAGGGCGATCAGCTCGCCGTGTTCGTCGGCGACGGCGACCGCCGCCCCGCGCCCGTCGCGGTCGAGTTCGGCGCGGATGGCGTCCAGGACGCGCATGGCGTCGTGGTGGGAGAGGGTATAGCGCTGATTCATGGTATGGCGACCTCGCTTGTCGGCAGGATAGTTCGTCTGCTTCAATCATAGCGCGGCGCAGGACGATGCGCAGAACTTTGGCAACCGGTCGAAAAAGCGTCATAATCAGGCAAAATGTGAAGGTTCACATGCCGCCCTTCTCGCCTGTAGGCGGCGGCAAAATTCGCTTTGCGAAACAAGGAAGAGGACACATGCCGCTCAATGTAGGATTCATCGGAACGGGGAATATCGCCCCCGCATATATCAAGGGAAGCAGTTACTTTCCCGACGACGTGAAGGTGATCGCCTGCGCCGATGTGCTGCCGGACCGCGCCGTCGCCTTTGCCGGGGAATATGAGCTGCGTGCGTCGTCCGTCGAGGATCTGCTGGCTGCGCCGGATATCGACATCGTGATCAATCTGACCATCCCGGCAGTCCATGCCGAGATCAGCCAGCAGATTCTGGAGGCGGGCAAGCACTGCTACTCCGAAAAGCCGTTCGCGCTCAACCGCGAGGATGGCAAGAAGATTCTGGCGGCGGCAGCCGCCAAAGGGCTGAAAGTGGGCTGCGCGCCGGACACCTTCCTGGGCGCGGGCGGGCGCACCGCGCGCAAAGCCATCGACGACGGCTTGATCGGCAAGCCGACCTCCGCCGTCGCTTTCATGCTCTCCGGTGGACCGGAAAGCTGGCATCCTAACCCGTACTTCTTCTTCCAGTACGGCGGCGGTCCGGTCCTGGACATGGCTCCGTACTATCTGACCTGGCTGGTCAACCTGCTGGGACCGGTCGCCCAGGTCGGGGCGATGGCGGGGCGGGCGAAGGTGGAGCGAGTCGCCGGTCACGAGACGATTCGCGGGCAGCGCGTGCCGGTAGAAATCGACACCCACACCACCGGCGTGCTGCGTTTTGAATCCGGCGCGATAGGCACGGTCGTCTTCAGCTTCGATGTGCAAGCCGGGACCCTGCCGCGCATCGAAATCTACGGCGTGGAGTCCTCGCTGCAAGTGCCCGATCCGAACACTTTCGGCGGCGATGTGCTGCTGTGGGATCGCGATCAGCGCCAGTGGGCGAATGTCGCGCCGGTCGGTCGTTCGGATATCCAGCGCGGGGTCGGCGTGGCGGATATGGCGCGCGCCATCCGCGACGGCGGACCGTTCCGCGCTTCCGGCGAGCTTGCCTATCACGTGCTGGACATCATGCTGTCGCTTGCCGATTCGGCGGCGAGCGGGTCTTTCGTGACCCTGGAAAGCCGCGTGGATCGCCCGGACGCCGTTTGAAGACGAGGAGGAGTTCTCATGGTGTATACCCTAGGCATTGACTTCGGTACGCTGTCGGGGCGCGCCGTGCTGGTCGATACCCGCGACGGGCGCGAGGTCGCGACGGCGGTCTTCGACTATCCGCACGGCGTCATCGACGATGTGCTGCCGGCGACCGGCAGACGCCTGCCGCCGGAATGGGCGCTCCAGCATCCGCAGGATTATCTCGACGTGTTCATCCAGACCGTCCCGGCTGCCCTGGCGCAGAGTGGGGTGGACCCGGCGGAAGTGGTGGGCATCGCCATCGACTTCACCGCCAGTAGCCCCATGCCCGCCAAGGCGGACGGCACGCCCCTGGCGTTTCTGGATCACCTCAAGGGCGAACCGCACGCCTACGTCAAGCTGTGGAAGCACCACGCCTCGCAGCCGCAGGCGGACAAGATCAACGCGGTGGCGCGAGCGCGCGGCGAATCCTGGCTGAAGCGCTACGGCGGCAAGTATTCCAGCGAGTGGTTCTTCAGCAAACTGCTGCAAATCCTGGAGGAAGCGCCGGCGGTCTATGCCGAGATCGACACTTTCATCGAAGCGGCGGACTGGGTGATCTGGCAGTTGACAGGGGTTAAGACGCGCAACAAATGCACCGCCGGCTACAAGATGCTGGTGCAGGATGGCGATTACCCCTCGCGCGAGTATTTCGGCGCGCTGCATCCCGACTTCGCCGACGTGATCGCCCAGAAGGTCGGTCGGGAATTCGTGCCGCTCGGCGCGAATGTCGGCGGTCTGACGGACGCCTGGGCGGCGAAGCTCGGTCTGAAGCCGGGGATCGCCGTCGCCGTCGCCAACGTCGATGCGCACGTCACCGCGCCGGCGGTCAAGGCGACTCAGGCGGGGGTGATGGTGATGATCATGGGCACCAGCACCTGTCACATCATGTCGGGTGACAAGCTTCAGGATGTCGAGGGCATGTGCGGCGTGGTCGATGGCGGCATCGTGCCCGAACTCTATGGTTACGAGGCAGGGCAGAGCGGCGTCGGTGACATCTTCGCCTGGTTCGTCGATAACGCTGTGCCGCCGGAAACTCACGAGGCGGCGAAGGCGGCGGGCGAGAACCTGCACAGCTATCTGGAAAAAGAGGCGGCGAAGCAGAAGGTCGGCGAACACGGGCTGATCGCCCTTGACTGGTGGAACGGCAACCGCTCGACCCTGGTCGATACCGAGCTGAGCGGCTTGATCGTCGGCATGACGCTGGCGACTCGCGCGCCGGAAATCTATCGTGCGCTGATCGAGGCGACGGCGTACGGCACGCGCGAGATCATCGAAGCCTTCGAGGCGCGCGGCGTGGAAGTCAAGGAGCTGGTCGCGGCGGGCGGTTTGCCGGAAAAGAACGCACTGCTGCGCCAGATCTACGCCGACGTGACCGGGCGCACCCTCAAGCTGTCCGGCTCGGCGCAGGCTCCCGCGTTGGGCGCGGCGATGCACGCGGCGGTGGCGGCGGGCGTCTACCCGGATATCCACGCGGCGGCGGAGAAGATGGGCAAGCTGAAGGACGAGGTCGTGACGCCCATCCCGGAAAATCAGCAGGTCTACGATGCGCTGTACGCCGAATACAAGACTCTGTATGGCTACTTCGGGCGCGGCGCGAACGACGTGATGAAGCGCCTGAAGAAGATTCGCAACAAGGCGCTTGGAGAATAAGCCATGCTTCTGGAACATCTGAGAGAAGAGGTCTGCGCGCTGCATGCCGAGCTGCCGCGCAACAACCTGGTCGCCTGGACGAGCGGCAACGTCAGCGGGCGCGACCCGGAGACCAACCTGGTGGTGATCAAGCCGAGCGGCGTGACCTTCGACAAGCTGACGCCGGAGAACATGGTGGTGGTGGATATCGACGGCAAGATCGTCGAGGGCAGCTATAAAGCCTCGTCGGATACCGCCTCGCACTGCTACATCTACCGGCACATGCCGCAGGTCTACGGCGTCGTCCACACGCATTCGCGCTACGCGGCGGCGTTCGCCGTCGTCGGCAAGCCGATTCCCTGCGTGACGACGGCGATGGGCGATGAATTCGGCGGACCGATCCCGCTGGGCGGCTTTGCGCTGATCGGCGGCGAGCAGATCGGGCAGGTGGTGGTCGAGACGCTCAAGGACAGCCGCAGCCCGGCGTGTCTGCTGCAAAATCACGGCGTCTTCAGCACCGGCAGGAACGCCGAAACGGCGGTCAAGGCGGCGGTGATGACCGAAGACAATGCGGCGATTGCCTGGCTGGCGATGCAGATCGGCACGCCGATCCCCATCGCTCAGGCGGACATTGACAGGCTTTTCGACCGCTACCAGAACGTTTACGGACAGTAAACGGATAGTGGATGGATAAGGCGATGGCAGAGGGCGGGCGTGCGCGGCGCGTGACGATGCTGGATGTGGCGGAGGCGGCTGGCGTGTCTTACCAGACCGTCTCGCGCGTCATCAATCATCATCCGAGCGTCAAGCCGGAGACGCGCGCCCGCGTCCTGGACCTGATCCAGCAGTTGAATTACCGCCCCGACCGCGCCGCCCGCAGCCTCGCCGCCCACCGTTCGTGGACGCTGGCGGTCATCAGCTGCGGCATCGAGTTCTACGGACCGATGCAGATGCTCATCAACATTGAGCATTCGGCGCGCGTGGCGGGTTATGACGTGCTGAACGCCAACCTGGGGCTGCACCAGGAAGTCAGTCTGCACTCGGCGCTGGACCGGTTGTTCTCCTGGCGGGTGGATGGCGCGCTGCTGATCGCCTCGGTGGCGGCGCAGAGCGCCGAACACGTCATCGAGCAGTTAAGCGGCGCGCCGCTGATCCTGATCGACACCGCCTATGGATCATCTGCGCCGTCGGTGATCATCGATCAGCATGCCGGAGGAGTCGCCGCCGCGCGTCACCTGGTCGATCTGGGACACCGCGACATCGCCCTGATCTGCGGACCCGATGACTGGTACGGCGCATTGACCCGCCGCGAGGGCTGGATCGCCGGACTGCGCGACGCCGGGATCACCCCGGCGCTGATCGAGGCGGGCGACTGGACCCCTGCCAGCGGCTATCAGGCAGCGACGCGCATCCTTGATGCCGATGTACGCTGCACGGGACTGCTGGTCGGCAATGATGCGATGGCGCTGGGGGCGATCAGCGCCATGAAGGCGCGCGGGCTTGCCGTGCCGGGCGATGTCTCCGTCACCGGGTTTGACGACATGCCGGAGTCGGCATATTTTGACCCTCCCCTGACGACCGTCGCGCAGGATTTCCCCGAGCTGGGACGGCAGGGGATGGCATACCTCATCGATCTGATCGGCGACCCGGAAGCCGCCAACGGGCAGCGCCTGATCCCGCCGCGCCTGGTGGTGCGCGCCAGCACCGCCGCCTGCGCCTGAGTCTATTTCATGCCTGTACCGGTCGCCGCCAAGCCCTCCATCACCTGACGACGGAGGAACAGGAACAGCAGGATGATGGGGATCGTCGCGAGCGTCGATCCCGCCATGACCAGGTCATACTGCGCGCGGTACTGGTTGACCAAGCGCGAGACGCCCACCGCCAACGGCATGTTCTCTGCCTGGCGAAAGACGATCAGGGGCCAGAGCAGATTGTTCCAGTATTCCAGCGAAAAAAGGATGAACAGAGTCGCGATGGCGGGGCGGGCGTTTGGCAGCACAATCGACCAGAAGATCTGATACTCATTTGCCCCATCGACTCGCGCAGCGTTCAGCAGTTCGTCGTCAATGGACAGCATATACTGCCGGACGAAGAAGATGCCAATTGGGGATGCCGCAATGGGGATGATGGCGCCCCAGTAGCTTTCCACCATGCCGAGCTGAATGATCATCAGGAACAGCGACACGATCAGCAGATGGAAGGGGATCATCTGCGAGACCAGGATGAGGACAAACAGCAGGTTGCGCCCCCGAAATCGGAATTTGGCGAGGGCATAGCCTCCGGTTGTGCATAGAAACAGCGCTGTGATAGCAAAACCGCCTGTCTGTAGAACGGAATTCAGCATCCAGCGCCCGAAAGGTTCTTCCTCGAAGAGGGTGCGGTAGCTGTCCAACGACAGCACTGATGGGAACACATCAAACGCATCGACGAAGATGCGCCCTTCAGGTCGCAGCGAGCTGATCACCATCCAGTACAACGGGAAGACAAACGCGACAGCCAGCATCACAAAGAATAGCGTCATCAGGATCTTGCTGACGATAATGCGCGGTTTCTTGCGTGGTTTGGCACTCAGAATCGCGGTGTCGGAAGCGCGTGCAGCCATCAGCCTTAGTCCTCTTGCCTAAACACGCCAAAGAAGCGGAACTGGATGAGCGAGAAAACGAAGATGATGGCGGCAAGGATCACGCCCATTGCGGCAGCCGTGCCGAAGTTGAACGAGGTAAACGCGGTACGGTAGATTAACAGCGCCATAGAGAGTGCGCTGTCGCCAGGTCCACCGCCGCCGTTGTAGACGATGAAAGGTTCGACAAACACCTGGTAGCCGCCAATAATGCTGAGGACCACGACGAAGAGGGTCGTGGGACGAAGCAGGGGCAGTGTAATGCTCCAGAATAACTGAAAGACGTTCGCCCCATCGATGGTGGCGGCTTCGTAAAGCTCGCGGGGGATGTTGACAAGCCCGGAGTTGAAGTACAGGATGTTGATGCCGGTCCAGCGCCAGGTGGCGACCACAATAAGAGAGGGGAGCGCGAGGTCCGCAATTTCCAGCCATCGCAGCGGGCGCACTCCCAGGGTTGCTTCCAGGAAAAGGTTGATGAATCCATTTTCAGCCAGCATCAGACGGAAGATCGTCCCGGTGACGACCAGCGAAGTCAGCGCCGGCAGGAAGAGCAGCGTTCTGAAGACTGTACTCTGGACAACTCGCCCAGAGTCGAGCAGCACCGCCAGGATGAGGGGCAGCGGGATCAAAACTAACAGGGTGCCAAGCGTATAGGCAGTGGTATTGGTGAGCGCCTGGTTGAAGCGCACCAGGTCAAACACATTCTGATAGTTGGTCAGTCCCACCCACTCTTGACTTTGAATCCCCTGAAAGTTCTGGAAGCTCATGATCACGGCTGTGATCACCGGGTAAACCTTGAAGATCAGGAAGACAGTCATGAAGGGAAGCAGAAAAACGAACGGGACTACTTTCTTGTTATTCAGTATCGTGTAAACGGGCTTTAACAATTTGAATTTACCTCTGACACTAGAAATTCATTCCCATTCGAGAAGGCTGAAAGCGGGCATCGACAAGAGATACCCGCTTTCGATCAGCCAAAACCCTCAGCTTCAGCCGCCGACTTCAGCGCCCATCGCGCGAAGTTCTTCGACCGCAGCCGCCAGAACATCCGCCGGAGGGGCCTGGTTCTCGATCAGGTCATAGAGGGCGGTCGTCTGGAAGATCGTCGCAATCTCAGGATAGAACGGTCCCGTGTATTCAGGTGCCACGTTACCCAGCCCAGCCGCGATGTAGGTGAACGGAACTTCGCCCATGAAGTCATCCATCGCAATCAGCAGCGCGGGGTCTTCATAGACATCGGTGCGCATCGGATCGAAGCCCAGATCTGTCCACAGCGAAACATTCGCTTCGTAAGTCAGCTTGGCGAACGCCAGGAATTCCTTGGCGAGGTCAACCTTGGCAGGGTCAATCTGGTCGGTGATGACGGTGCCGGTCCCGCCGCCCATGGTTGTAGTATAACCACCTTCTTCAAAAACCGGCATTGGACGCACGACAGCGCTATCAGCAAGCGCACTGCCCATATCATCCGGGAAGCGGGTCATGTACCACTGGGGCATCCAGAGTGAGGCGGTGCGACCTTCGATCAGGTCGGTGAAATGCTCTGGCGAGTGATGGTAACCGCTGGATGCCGCCCGCGCGATCCCATGCGTGTGTACAAGGTCCTGCAGGAACTGGAGCGCGGCAACATTCTCAGGGCTTTCGAGGATGATCTCACCGTCGGCGTTGTAGGTCCCGCCGCCCATCATGAGCATGAGCGCATAGGCGGAGAAGATGTCGGTCGTCTCGACGCTTGTCATGTAGACATCGGCTGACCCGTCACCATCAGTATCCTGCGTGACCTTCTTGCCGGCTTCCACATAGGCATCCCAGGTGGTCAGGGTATTGACATCGACACCCGCCGCCTCGAGGATTGCGGTGTTGTAGTACATCACGAACGAGCCGAGGTGGTAGTCAATACCGTAGTTATGTCCGCCTGCCGTGTAGGGAGCGAGGCGCGATTCGATGATGTCGCCCCGATAGGGATCGATAGCGGACTCCAGCGGGATGAAGTGGAGATCTCCCTTGGTGAAGGTGGCGAATTTCTTGATTTCCACGTCTGCGAGGTCCGGCGCGCCGATGCCGACGAGGAGTGCAGACAGCAGATTGTCATGCATCTGCGTATAGTCGATCTGCTCATAGGTGAGATTGATCGGGCGATCAGGATTGGCTTCATTCCAACGCTCTGCCTGATGCTGCATGAACAAGCCGTGACGGTCGACAAATACCCACAGGCTCAAATCGGTCGCATCCTGAGCCTGCGTCACGCTCGCCCCAAAAGTCGCTATGAGGATCGCAACGAGCAGAAATAGTGATGTGCGTTTATTCATTTCAGCCTCCATCAGGATCATGTGCAGGTATCCAACAAGTGTTATTCGAAACAGGGTATGCGTGTATACTTCGATCTGCTCCCTTCTGCGGAGGACTCCGCTGTATGGCTCTCAGTCAGACAGGCTTCTTTCGGTTCGGAGTTCAAACCTCTGAACCATGTGGACGCGGACTTCACGCACAAAGAGTCCAGCATCGGGGGATATGTCTGTTTCAGGATAGGTGTCACCAGCCAACAGGCTGCCGCGCATGGGAACTGTGGGAGGATAAGGCGCGAGTTCACCAGGAACGTTTAATAAACAATTCTGATGCTGGGCGTGGAAGTAAGCAAGAACGTTCGAAGATGGCAGGGCGGAAATCAACATAATCACATCTTTCAAACAACCACTCAGCGACTAGACTATACTCCGTTCAGTCAGACATGTCAACTTGCTGTAAATTGGATATAATCGCCTTGTTTAGTGAACAGAATGATGCCGCTGAGGAGCGATCTGTTGACGAGATCAAGAGTCACCATGCGGGATGTTGCAGATGCCGCCAATGTGTCGGCGACAACGGTTTGGATGGTTGCCCACGGCAAACCCGGTATTGCTCCAGAGACGGTCGGCAAGGTTCGGGCAGCCATGGACCGGCTGTCTTACGTTGCCAAGCCAGCGGAAACCGACGAGAAATCCGAGTCGGTTGGATTACTCATCGAGCAGTCCTCCATTCCTGCGATAAGCGATGTCTTCTATGGAGATGTCATTCGCGGCTTTCAGGCGGAAGCGGATCGCCTGGGTTACCATATCCTTCTTTCGACATTTGATCGGGAGATACAGGATCTCAATCTGCTGGAGAAGGGTTTCGCTCACAGAGTCTCCGGATTGGTGGTCGCCAACGATGGCGATATCCATCCAGAGACGATTATCCAGCTCAAGATTCCCAACGTGCCCGTTGTCTTGATCGAGAGTTACATCGAAGGTCAGATGTTCCCCTGTGTGATCGGGGATAACTACATCGCCGGCTATAAAATCGCGCGACATATGCTGGATCAGGGGCATCGCAAGATCGCAATACTCAAAGGTCCGAGCAAGTACAGCAGCCTGGTTGATCGATTTCGGGGTTGCTTAGCCGCCGTCGCCGAAGCGAACCTGCTGCCTGCTGCGGCGTGGATGCCCGATCCGGTATCGGGACATCCACTTAAAGGCTATGTCCAGATGAAGGAAATCCTGGCAATGCCGGAACGCCCAACCGCTGTGATCGCGGTAAGCGACAAGACTGCGTTTGGGGCGATGGAGGCGATTCGCGAGGCAGGTTTGAACATTCCGGGCGATATCGCCGTTGGCAGCATCGATAACACGCTGGAAAGCGGCTACGCGCGACCACCGCTGACGACCGTTCACATCCCCAAGTACGAAATTGGCATACTTGCCATGCGCATCCTCGATCGTCAGATCAAGGGCGTAGACACCATCCCGGTCAAGAGCGTCGTCTACAGCGAACTCATCAAACGTGAGTCTGGATAACGCCGCATAGAACGTACGCGGTCAGATGCGCCCCTTCATCACCGCCCACATGGCGACACTGATCACTGCCGCGCAGACCAGCGCGTTCAGGTTCACCGCTGCCTGTGGGATGAACTGTCCGGTGCGCAGCAGGGTCAGTGCGACAGGCGCTCCCAGCGCGCCGACCACCGCCCCGGCGACGGAAATTTCAGCCGAATAGCGACCGAGCCGTCGTCCGCTGAGCCGCCGCGCCAGCGTGGCGATTGCCCCGCCCGCCGCTGCCCCAATGAAGAAGACGAACAGAAGGACGCCGAGGAGGCTGGCGATGGCGCCGGCGATGCCGGAGCCGACCAGGCTGACGGCGAACTGCACGGCATAGTCCGTGTGGGTCGCCTTGAAGAAGCGGTTTTCAGTGGCGCGAGCTTCCTCGCGTCCGATGTAGCCGGTCGGCGTGCGCGTGGCGCAGTACAGGCAGAGCAGGCGGTCGCTGCGGATGCTGCGCAGCATCGTCTCGTTGTCATCCGCGCCCCGACAGGGCTTGATCGGGCATCCGGCGGCGCGCTCTTCGCCGAGCGTCATGCCGCCGGCAGAGGAAGAATCGGTCATGGTTGAGCAGTCCTCACGATCACGTCTTACGTTCACGGCAGGGGCAGGCGCTCCTGCTGTGAACCATTGTATCGCGATCTCGCCGTGCCTATGCCGGGTCTGTTCTCGCCGGTATGATCTGCTGGAGCAGACGGCAGAAAACGCGCTTGTGCAATCTGCCGCATCCATTTGACAGCGCCGCCATTTCGCGCTTTAATCGGTTGTGAGCGTTCACAAGACGCTTGTTGAAGACTGCTGCCCCGTCGGGTTGAAGGGCGCTGTGCCTGCTGCGCCGTTCCGCCCGGTTTCGAGAAGATGCTTACCAGGAGAACAGAGAATGGTGCTCAGCCAACCTGAAATCGTCCCTGCCTCGCGCTTGAACACGCGCCCCGTCACGCTCGCCGTCATCGTCGGAAATCGCGGATTTTTCCCCGACCATCTGGCGCAGAGCGGTCGCAAGATCATCCTCGAACAGCTTGCCAAGGCGGGCATCCGCGCCATCATCACCCCCGAAGATGCGACCACCGTCGGCAGCATCTCCAACCACCAGGAGGCGCGTTACTGTGCCGACTTTTTCAAACAGCACGCCGATGAGATCGACGGCATCCTGTTGACCCTGCCGAACTTCGGCGAAGAACGCCCGATTGCCGACACGGTGCGCTGGTCGGGCTTGAATGTGCCAATGCTGATCCATGCTTTCCCGGACGACGCTACCAAGATGAGCATCGCCGACCGCCGCGACAGCTTCTGCGGCAAGATGAGCGCCTGCAACAACCTGCGGCAGTACGGCATCCAGTTTACGCTCACCAGCGGGCACACGATGGACCCGACCGGCGAGGCATTCATGACGGACCTGAAGCGCTTCGCGGCGGTCTGCCGGGTGGTGCGCGGCATGAAGACGGCGCGTCTGGGCATGATGGGCGCGCGCCCGGAAGCCTTCAAGACGGTGCGCTTCAGCGAGAAGCTGCTGGAACGCGCCGGCATCACCATCGAGACCCTTGACCTGAGCGAGGTCTATGGTCGGATCGAGCGGCTGAAGGATGGCGATGACGCCGTTCAGGCGAAGCTGGGGGAGATTCGCGCCTACGCCCGCACGGCAAACGTGCCGGAGCTGTCGCTGTATCGCATGGCGAAGTTCGGGGTGGTGCTGGATGGCTGGATGGCGAGCCACGAACTGGACGCGACCGCGATTCAGTGCTGGACGAGCATGGAAGAATATTTCGGCGTCGTCCCCTGCACCCTGATGAGCATGAGCAGCAACAATCTCAACCCTTCGGCGTGCGAGACGGACATCGTCGGTGCGCTGGCGATGCTGGCGATGCAGCTTGCCAGCGGCAAACCGTCGGCGCTGGTGGACTGGAACAACAACTACGGCGAGGACCCCGACAAGGCGGTCGTCTTCCACTGTTCCAACCTGCCCAAAGACGTGTTCGTCGATGAGATTCCGATCATGGACTACCAGGAGATCATCGCCGGGTCGGTGGGCAAGGACAACACCTTCGGAACCATCTACGGGCGCGTGAAGGAAAGCCCGTTCACCTACCTGCGCATCACCACCGACGACTTCAGCGGCAGCATCCGCGCCTATGTCGGCGAAGGCGAGTTCACCAACGATCCGGTCGACACGTTTGGCGGCTACGGCGTCGTGCGGGTCCCGCGCTTCCAGGAAATTCTGGCGCACATCTGCGAGAACGGTTACGAACATCACGTTTCGGTTAACCAGTCGTACGTTGCGGCGGCGGTACACGAGGCGTTCAACAAGTACCTGGGCTGGGCGACCTACTGGCACAAGTAAGCGCGGCAGTCCGTACTGGGCATCGAAGTCTGACACCTGGACAGCGCGAAGGCGCGAAGGATCACTCAAATGGCTGTGAGCATCAGCAAGACTCCTTACGGGGGATGGCAGGGCTGCTACACCCTGAGCAACGGCAAGATCGAAGTGGTCGTCACCGCCGACGTGGGTCCGCGCGTGATCCGCTTCAGCCTGCCGGGCGGCGCGAACCTGTTCTATGAAAATCCGAAGGGCATGGGCGTCACCGGCGGCGACAAGTGGGTCAACTTCGGCGGTCACCGCCTGTGGCATTCTCCCGAAGACCCGGTGCGCACTTATTCGCCGGATAACAGCCCGGTGAAGGTGGACGTGCTGGCGGACGGCGTCATCCTGACGCAGCCCGTCGAGCCGGATATCGGCATCGAGAAGCAGATCGAGCTGCGCGTGACCGATGGCGCGCCGCATATGAAGGTCATCCACCGGCTGCGCAATACGAATCAATGGGCGGTCACCTTCGCACCTTGGGCGCTCTCGGTGATGGCATCCGGCGGGACGGCGGTCGTGCCGCTGCCGCCGCGCGGCAGCCATACAGAGAATCTGCTGCCCAAAAATAACCTGGCGCTGTGGGCATATACCAACATGAGCGATCCTCGCTGGACCTGGGGAAATAAGTACGTCCTGCTGCGCTCGGTGCCTGGGGCAGTGCCGCAGAAGATCGGCGCGAGCGTCCCCGATGGCTGGGCGGGCTACGTCCTGGGCGGGGCGCTGTTCCTCAAGATGTTCAGCCTGAAAGCCGGCGCACCCTATCCCGATTATGGCAGCAACTGCGAGGTCTTCACCAACGACGTGATGCTGGAAGTGGAGTCGCTGGGACCGCTGGCCGCGGTTGAGCCGGGCGCGACGGTCGAACATGTCGAAGACTGGCTGTTGTTCGGCGATGTGTCCGCCCCGGCGCGCGATATCGATGTTGAAACGCAGATCATGCCGCGAGTACACCAGGCGATCGCCCTGACCGGACGGTAAGGACGACAAGAAACGTGAACGCCGACAATCCGGTTGTACTGGAGATGCGCGGCATCATCAAGCGCTTCCCCGGTGTGGTGGCGCTTGACAATGTGGGCTTCGACGTGCGGCGCGGCGAAGTCCACGCCCTGCTGGGAGAAAACGGCGCGGGCAAATCGACTCTGATGAAGATCCTGGCGGGGGTCTATGAGGCGGATGCCGGCGAGATCATCTTCAAGGGAAGGCGCGTCAGCTATCATACGCCCAAACAGGCGCAGGTGGCAGGTATCACGACCATTCACCAGGAACTCAACCAGATTCCGCTGCTGACGGTGACTGAGAACATCTACCTGGGCAGCGAGATCATGCGGGGTCCGCTGGTCCACTGGCGCGAGATGCACAAGGGAGCGCGGGCGCTGTTGGAGCGCCTGCACCTCGATATCGATCCTCGCGTGTTGGTCGGATCGCTCGGCGTCGGGCAGCAGCAGATGGTGGAAGTTGCCAAGGCGCTGCATCACCGCTCGGACATCATCATCATGGATGAGCCGACGGCGGCGCTCAGTCTGCGCGAAATCGACGATCTCTTCACCATCATCCGCGATCTGCGCGCCGCCGGGGTCGCTATCATCTACATCTCGCACCACCTCAACGAAGCCTTCGAAATAGCCGACCGCCTGACCATCCTGCGCGACGGGCGTCACATCGCTACGCGCGCTGCCGCCGATCTGACGATGGACGAACTGATTCGCCTGATGGTGGGGCGGCGGCTGGATGAACAGTTCCCGAAAGAGACCGCTCCGCGCGGCAAGGAACTGCTGCGTGTCGAGGGACTGACCCAGGGCGACCGCCTGCGCAATATCAGCTTCAGCGTCCACGCCGGCGAAGTGCTGGGGATCGCCGGACTGGTGGGGGCGGGCAGGACGGAACTGCTGCGCGCCATCTTCGGCGCCGACCCTATCGATGCCGGCGCGGTCTACGTCGATGGCGGACGTGTGCCGATTCGCAGCCCGCGCGACGCGATTCGGCATGGCATTGTGCTGCTGCCTGAAGACCGCAAGCAGCAGGGGCTGGTCATGGGCATGGCAGTGCGCGAAAACGTGACGCTGGCGGTGCTGCGCGCCCTGACGCGGGGACCGCTGATCGACCGGCGTCGAGAGCGCGCCCTGGTGGGGCAGTACATTCAGCGCATTCAGATCAAGGTTGCCGATCCAGAAAATCTGGTTTCCAGCCTGTCGGGCGGGAACCAGCAGAAGATCGTCCTGAGCAAATGGATGGCGACCGAGCCGCGCGTCCTGCTCTTCGACGAGCCGACACGCGGCATCGATGTCGGCGCGAAAGTTGAAATCTATCGGCTGATCAATCAGTTCGTCGCCGGCGGCGGCGCGGTGATCATGGTCAGTTCGGAACTGCCGGAAGTGATCGGCATGAGCGATCGGATCATGGTCATCCATGAGGGAACGGTGACCGGGTTTGTCGGTCGCGCTGAGGCGACGCAGGAGACCCTGCTGGAATACGCGACAGGACATCGCAGAGACGAAGGACATCCGTGATGGAACGAACGGCAGTCACATCGCCCTCGACCGGGGCGCGGTCCATGCGCAGCATCGGGCGGTTCCTGTCGAACACCGGACCGCTGCTCGTCCTTCTGTTCATGCTGGCGGTGCTGTGGACGCTTTCCGAGGCGTTTCGCTCGCCGACCAGCCTGATGCTGCTCGGTTTGGAGGCGGCAGCCATCGGCATCGTCGCCGCCGGGCAAACCTACGTGATCCTGACCGGCGGTATCGACCTCTCAGTCGAGGCGATGGTGTCGTTCGCCGGCGTGATCGCCGCTATCCTGATCGCCGGGACCAACGTCGCCGGCGGGCAGATCGCCAACGGCATCCCGTCGTACCTGGCGATCCTGATCGCCCTCTCGGCGGGCGCGCTGATCGGCGCGTTCCAGGGCGTGCTGATCACCGGGCTGAACATGAACCCGCTGATCGTCACGCTGGGGATGCGCAGCATCCTGCTCGGCGTGTCGCTGGTGATCACCAACGGCGCGGGCATCAATATTCAGAAAGACGAGTTCCTCAGCTTCATGACGCAGGTGATCCGCATCGGCGAGGACGGCGCGATTCGCGTTCCGATGGTGCTGATCATCGCGGTGATCATCTATTTCATCTCCTGGGTGGTGCTGCGGCACACCCGCTTCGGGCGTTACACCTATGCCATCGGCGGCAACGAGACGTCGGCGCGGCTGTCGGGCATCAGCGTCAACCTCGTCAAGATTCGCATCTATGCCATCAGCGGGCTGCTGGCGGCGGTCGGTGGCGTGCTGGTCATGGCGCGCCTGGTCTCCGGCGCGTATCAGAACGGCACCAACATGACGCTGATGAGCGTCGCCGCTGTCGTCATCGGCGGCACGGCGCTCACCGGCGGCAAGGGCGGCATCTGGGGCACGCTGGTCGGCGTGTTCATCATCCGCGTGGTCGAGCAGGGCATGGTCTACCTGAGCGTCCCCTCGAACGCCAAGGAGATCGTCCTGGGCGTGATCATCGTGCTGGCGGTCGCGCTCGACGTACTGCGTCGCGGCGACATCCCGTGGCTGCGGATGCGCCGGCGGGCTGTCTGAGTGAATCGTGTTCGATCCCGGCTTGTGCCGGGTTGAGCGGAGTTCGTCAATTCCTTGTATGTTAGGAGGAGATTTATGCTTCAGCATCGGAAAGTACGACTCATCCTGCTCCTGATGCTCGTTCTCGCCTTCACAGCGGCGGGAATTCGGGCGCAGGAGACCCACTACGTCGGATTCGTGCCGCCGGCGCTGACCAGCCCATTCCACGTCGCCATGGTGGAGGGGGCGCAGGCGCGGGCGGAAGAACTGGGCTGGACGCTGGAGGTCCAGGCTCCGGCGAGCGAAGGCGACTTCGCGGCATTCGTGACGACGGTCGAGCAGCTTTTGGAGAAGGGGGTTGAGGCGATCAGCATCAACCCGATTCACGGCGGTGACGAGCGCCAACGAGCGCGGCGTGCCGATCCTGGCGCACAACTTCATCACGCCGTTCTCCGAGGGCAGCGTCGAGACCTACATCGGCTACGATCAGTGGGGCGGCGCTGCGGCGCTGGCGGCATACACCTGCGAGCTGATCGCCGGGAAGCATGGCAGTACGTCGGCGGAGACGACGGGGAAGGTGTTCATCCTGGAAGGGATCGACAGCATCTTCAGCCACCGCCGGACGCAGGGCTTCAACGCCGGGCTGGAAGCGAACTGCCCGAATGTAGAGGTCGTGGGGTCGCAGAGCGCGGAGTGGCTGCGGACGCGCGGGTCTGAGGTGGCGGCGATTGCTTTGCAGCAGAACCCGGACATCGATGTGTTCTATGGCAACAGCGACGAGATGGCGATAGGCGCGGCGCTGGCGGCGGAGCAGTTGGGGCTGATGATCAACCAGGACTTCTTCGCGGTGGGCATCGACGGCAACCAACCGACGCTCGACCTGCTGTCGCAGGGGCAGTTCAGCGCGACGCTGGGCGTGGACCCGTTCCGGATGGGCGTGGCGGTGATCGACGCGATGGCGGCGATCTTCGCGGGCGAAGAAGTGCCGGAGATCACCCTGACGCCGTCGGTGGTGGTGACGCCGGACAATCTGGCGGCATATCTGGCGGGCAACCTGTGGACCGAACCCGTCGGCGCGCCGGAGACCGATAACGGTCTGCCGACCGTCCCATAATGGATTGAGCGAGAGCAGAGAGGCTCGTTGGTGAGAGTCTCCCTGTTTCGCAGCGTGAGGGCGAGACGTGCCTCGTCCTCACGTTTTTGGGCACAAGTTTCGCACAGCATAATTCTGGAGGAGTCTCGTGATACGAAAACTGGTCAGCCTTCTTTCTGTGGCGGCGCTGATCGCTGTCCTGCTCCTGCCGGCGGGCTTGGCGGTGGCGCAGGATGACGGCGGATGGTGCGCCGGCGTCGATATCGTCTTCTTCCCCGGCGGCGCAGCGGGCGATCCGTTCGCGACGGTGGTCTATAACGGCGCGCTGGCGGCGGCAGCCGACCTCGGCGCGAACGTACAGTACGTCTGGTCATCCTGGGATCCGGCGCAGATGATCACCGGCTTTTCGGAAGCCGCCGCCACCAGCCCGGATGGCATCGCCGTCATGGGGCATCCCGGCGTCGAGGCATTCCAGGCGCTCGTCGATGAGGCGGAGGCGAACGGCATCATCGTCACCAGCCAGAACACCCAGCTTGCCAGCCTGGAAGCGACCTACAAGGGCAACGGTTTCGGCTATGTCGGCGCGGAGAACTACTCTGCCGGCTACAACCTGGGTCGCGAGACGGTCGCCCGGTCCGGCGTGCAGTCGGGCGAGCGGGCGATGGTCTGGGGACTGCTCTCGCAGGGTGAGCGCGGACAGCGCACCCAGGGCGTGATCGACGCGCTGGAAGAGGCGGGTGTGGTGGTCGATTACATCGAGATTGACAGCGCCACCAACGCCGATGCCTCCGCCGGCATCGCCACCTTCACCGGCTACGTCAGCGCCAACCCCGATGTCAAGATCATCGTGACCGATCACGGTTCGGTGACGGCGACGCAGCGCGCCTATCTGGAAGCCGCCAGCAAGGGACCGGAGGACATCTTCATGGCGGGCTTTGACCTGGCTCCGGCGACCGTCGAGGCGATTCGCGGCGGTTGGACCGATCTGGTCATCGATCAGCAGCAGTGGCTTCAGGGCTATCTGCCCATCCTGCAGATCTGCCTGACCGAGAAGTTTGCCTTCAGCGGCTTGCACGTCGATACCGGCTCCGGCTTCGCTCATGCCGGCAACATCGAGGTGCTGGCGGGGCTGGTCGAACAGCAGATTCGCTAACCTTTGGTCAACAAACGCAGCGCCCGGCATGTCCTGCATGTCGGGCGCTGCACCTGGAGCCTACGATGAGCCACTTCCTGGAACTGCGCGGCATCAAAAAATCCTTTGGCGAAGTACAGTCTTTGCGCGGCGTCACCATGACGGTGGATCGCGGTGAGGTAATCGGGCTGCTCGGCGACAATGGCGCGGGCAAATCGACGCTGATCAAGATCATCACCGGTTACTATCAGCCCGACGAGGGAGAAATTCTGTTTAACGGACAGCGCGTCGAGCACTTGACCGTGCCCAGGGCGCGACAGCTCGGCGTCGAGACGGTTTACCAGGAGCGGGCGCTGGCAGACCAGCAGTCGCTCTGGCGCAATATCTTCATCGGGCGGGAGCTGACCACGCGCTTCGGGCTGATGGACATCCAGCGTATGCGCGCCGAGACGCAGCGCCTGATGCAGGACCACATGGGCTTCACCTCGACCGCCGTCACGCCGGATTCCCCTGTGCAGACCTTCAGCGGCGGCGAAAAGCAGGGCGTTGCCATCGTGCGCGCACTCTACTTTCAGGCGGAGCTGATCATCCTGGACGAGCCGACGATGGGGCTGGCGCTGAGCGAGACCGGTAAGCTGCTGGAATTCGTCGAGCAGGTGCGTTCGGCAGGGAAATCGGTGATCTTCATCGACCACAATATCTTTCACGTCTACGAAGTGGCGGATCGCATCGTCCTGCTGGATCGGGGGCGGGTCGCCGGCGAGTTTCGCACCAGCGATCTGACGCTCAATGATCTGCTCGACAAGATGCGCCGCGTCGCCAAGACCGGCAGCCTGGATTGAGGGGGAAGATGATGGAACATGCTATAACACACCCCGCGCCCGCGCCGACGCTGCGCACCCGCGTGCGCCGCAACGCCCTGCAGATCGGCATCTTCGTGGTTCTCCTGCTGTTGTGGGGCGTATTCATCGTCGCCGCGCCCAGGACATTCCTCGCCCCGGAAATCTACGCCTCGTTCATGGCGACCGTGCCGTTCTTCGGCATCGTGGCGCTGCCGCTGACGATGGTGGTGATCGCCGGCGATATCGACCTGTCCTTCCCGTCGATCATGGCGGTGGGGGTGGTCGCCTTTGTGCTGGTCTTCGATTCGACGGCGAATGTATGGCTCGCCTTCGCCGCCTGCATCGGTTCCGGCTTCGCCGTCGGCATCATCAACGGCTTGATTGTCGTGCGTTTGGGCATTCCGCCGCTGATCGCCACCATCGGCACGCAGTTTTTCTGGCGGGGCGTCATCCTGATCGTCACCAATGGGCGGTCCGAAGTACTGGTCGAGCCGAAGAATTCGCCGCTGGGGCAGATGCTCGTCGGCAAGATCGGCGACTATGTGCCGATGCAGATGGTCTGGTATATCCTGATCGGCATCGCCATCTGGGCGCTGCTCAACCGTCACCGCTTCGGGGCGCATACCTATCTGACGGGCGACAACGTCAACAGCGCGCGGCTGATGGGCGTCAACGTGGACCGCACGCGCATCCTGCTCTTCGCCCTGGTCGGCGCGGCGGCGGCGTTCGCCGGGCTGGTCGCCAGCCTGCACGTCACCAACTTTTTCACCACGCTGGGGGAAGGCTACCTGCTGACCACGCTGGCGTCGATCTTCCTGGGCGGCACTTCGGCGTTCGGCGGCGTCGGCTCGATCCTGGGCACGTTCATCGCGACGTTCATCATCGGCTCGATTAACGCCGGAATCGTCGCCATCGGTCTGACGGGCTTCTGGACGCAGCTCATCTACGGGCTGATCATCACCGTCAGCGTCACCATGCACACAGTAGTACGCCGCCGCGTCGGCTGAAAGCGCACGCAGCGGCAGATCAACCGTTGAAGACGAAGGCGATCGGACTATGGCTGGTCGGCAAAGGTCCAGACGGTGTATCCGCTGAAGGTCGTCTGCTCGCCGTCGATCTCGTTTCCGGAGAAGAAACCGCTCCCCAGTTCAACCGCGCCGCCGCCGGGGATCATCGGCAGTTCGAATTTGCCGACGGGCTGCCCGTTGACGATCAGATAGCCGTGTTCACGCACTGCCACCAGGATCAGCGCGTTGACATCGTTCGTGCCCAGGCGCAGCGTCCCCACCGGTCCCGATTCGCTCAGCGTGAACTCCCTGTTGAAGTCATAGAGATACCAGGTCTGCCGCATGGCGTCGACGATCAGCCGGACGAAGCGATTCGCGCCCGGCTTGCGGAAGTCAAAACCGATATCCCAACCGCTCTGATCGGTCGGGTACGGCACGCCCAGGACCGCCTGAGCGATGAATGATCCGCGCTGAACGCCCTCGGCGGCGATGCTTTCGACGACGCCGTTGTTGGGGCGATGCGGCAGCATGCCGTTAAAGGGTCCGAAGGCAGATTCGAGCGCCCCCACGTTGGCACTGACGATCACGATGTCGATGCCGGGCGGGCTGCCATCGGCGAACTCCGTGCCGATGTAGATATCGCCGCTGCTGAGGATGGCGGAGAAGTCGAGGACGGCGATGATTTCACCGTTGAGCAGGGCGATGCCCGTTTCTCCGAAGGCGACCAGGGTCAGCCGGTTGATCGTGCCGGGGCGGGTGTTGAACGGCGCGCTGTGCGACCCGTTCGCCTGGATCTCCGCGCCCAACCCAAAGTGCCAGGTGCGGTTGCTGGTGACGAAAAAGCGCAGCTCCTGATTCGTCGCCGCCTGCTCGCGGACTGCGACCCCAACATCCCAGTAGGCGGTGGTGTCCGGCGTCTCGAAGGCGATCTCGACGAACAAGTCGCTCGCCGCGCAGCACAGGTAGACGGTGCGGATAAACCCGTCATCCTCGGTCGTCAATACCCGGCGCTCCATCAGATCGCCAGGGCTGAAGATGCCGGGCTGCCCGACTTCCGGCAGACGAGTCGCACTGGGCAGCAGCGTCGGCGACGCAAGTATCCGAAGTGTCGGTGTGAGCGACACCAGGTCGCGCGACCGCGTAGTTGCCGTCGGGCTGGTCATGGCGGCGGCGCGTGCGGTCGCCGTCGCCCGCAGCGCGGTTGCGCGGGCGTTGAGCGCCGCCATCGTGCTGGAAACCTCGTCGGTGGCGGTCAGCGGGGTTGGCTCCATTGTGGCGACTGCCGTCGGGCTGGTCACGACGGCGGCGCGTG
>JABWBO010000044.1 GCA_013360465.1 Anaerolineae bacterium
CGCCGGCTTCGGGTTTAGCTCCTTGAGTGAGCTTGTCGGTTGCTAGCCGAGGCGCTTTAGCCCTCGGCGGTCCCCGCAGCCCTTAACTTGGTGCATATAGGACAACGTGGGCGTTGTCCCTACAAAATGGTCCTCCGTAGGGACGATGCCTGCATCGTCCGTTGAAGTACCCAAAATATTGAAATGCACCCGGCGCGGGTGGGGTTGCCGGGTGTAAGGCGCTTTGATAGACTTACGAGCGCTCATTTCGCCGTGACATAGCAGGTTGCACGATGCTCATTGCGCTGCTGCGGCTGCTTTATCTGGGGTGCGTCGCCCTGCTGACGGCGTATGCCCTCGGCGCGGGCGTCATCCTCATCGCCTATCTTCGCCGCAGACCCGATCCGCCGAACGCCGCGCCTCCTTCACCGATAGACTCCGACGAGACAGACGCGGCGCTGCCGACGGTCTGCGTGCAGCTCCCCGTCTTCGATGAGCCTTTCGTGGTCGAACGGCTGATCGACGCCGCTGCCCGGCTGGACTACCCGGCGTCGCGGCTGATGATTCAGGTCCTGGACGATTCCGACGATGTCACCCCCCAGGAAGCGGCGGCGCGGGTCGCCCATTGGGCGGCGCGCGGTGTGCGCATCGAACACATCCGCCGCGAGAAACGCCAGGGCTTCAAAGCCGGCGCGCTGGCGCACGGCGCGGCGCTTTGTGACGCCGAGTTCTTCGTCGTCTTCGACGCCGATTTCGTGCCCCCGCCGGACTTCCTGCGCCGCACCCTGCCCCTCTTCCTGGCAGACCCGACGATTGGCATGGTGCAGACGCGCTGGGGACACCTCAACGCCGACGCCAACACCCTGACCCGCGCGGTGGCGCTGGCGCTCGATGGGCATTTCGTGGTCGAACAGGCGGCGCGCAGCAGCGCCGGCTGGCTGCTCAACTTCAACGGCTCCGGCGGGGTGTGGCGGGCGAAGGCGATTCAGGAGGCGGGCGGCTGGAGTCCAGAGACGCTGACCGAAGACCTCGATCTCAGTTACCGGGCGCAGCTCGCCGGCTGGCGGCTGGTCTACCTGTCCGATCTGGTCGTGCCGGGGGAGATTCCGCCCCGCCTCAGCCTGTACCGCCAGCAGCAGGCGCGCTGGGCGCAGGGCGGCACACAGGTCTTGACCCGCATCCTCGGCGCGCTGTGGCGCAGCCCGGCGCTGACCCTGATGCAGCGCCTGATGGCGACCATGCATCTGGCGCAGTATCTCGTCCATGTGCTGGTCCTCATCCTGATCATCCTGACGCCGCTGCTGATCGCGCTCGGCGCGCTGCCGTCGTTCAGCTTCGGTCCGCTCGGTCTGGTCAGCCTCTTCCCGGTGCTGATCTTCGCCATCAGCCAGCAGGCACTCTACCCGGACTGGCTGCGCCGGCTGGCGCGCGGTTTTCCGGCGCTGCTGATCATCGCCACCGGCATGGCGTGGTCCAACGCCCGTTCGGCGCTGCGCGGCGTGATCGTCGACGGCGGGGAGTTCCGCCGCACGCCCAAGTTCGGCAGCACGGCGGTCACGGCGATCCCCACGCCGGTGATCAGCGTCGAGCTGATCCTCTGCCTGTACTCGGCATTTTCGGCATGGCTGGCGTTCCGGCGCGCGCCGGGGCTGACGATCTACTTCCTGATCTATACGCTGTCCTTCGGGATCATGACGATTTGGCTGTGGCGGGACAACGTTCTTTCGCGGCGGCGGCGTTCGCAGGTATAATGCGAATCAGCGGGGCGAAGCGCAATTCTTCGTCCCCATCTGCCGCACGGGCATGAGGTCGCATGTCCCGGGTTCCAGAACCGAGCGCAGTCCTATGAAACGCATACCGTTCCTGCTGTCCATCCTCCTGTTCTGTCTGCCGTGCCTGATCGGCGCGCCGTCGGCGTTCGCCCAGGAAGGGACGACGACTCCGGTCATCCCGGCTGGCTCGGCGACCGCCGCCGCCCAGACCGCCAACCCGCTCGGCAGCAGACAGAACGCCACGCCGACTCTCGCCTGCCCCGGTGCGCCGCGCACCCGGCTGATCGTCCGCGAGCGGGCGCGCGTGACGCTGGAAGACGACGCGCCGCTGAATGTGCGCGAAGGCGCGGGGACGGGCTTCGAGGTCATCGCGCAGATCGAACCCGGCGAGATCCTCTTCGTCCTCGGCGGTCCGACGTGCAGCCAGCGCTACGCCTGGTATCGCATCGTCTACGACGACATCGAGGGCTGGATCGCCGAGGGGACGACGGACGCCTATTTCGTCGAGATCTACCCGCCGGAATAAGCGCAGTCCTACGGCAGATACAGCAGCCCCCGCTCGTAGTTGGTCAGGCTGGCGGCGATCATGCCGTCCGCCGCGCGCCACAGTTCGCCGAACGCCGTCGGCAGGATCACGGCGCTGCCGTGTTCCCCAACCGGCGAAAACCCTCCCCAGACCATGAGGCGCGCTTCGTCCCGGCTGAGCGCCGCGCCAGACACTTCCAGCGGGATGTTGAACCGGGTTGCGCCGGTCGCCAGATCATAGACGCTGATGGCTCCCCCCTGCACAACCATATAGCTCGTCTGCTGCGGCGTCCAGTCGATGCTCATCAGGCTGCCCACATCGTAAAACCGTGAGCCGACGCTCGCCCGGCTGGCGATGTCCCAGACATTCAGGAAGCCTTCGCCCCAGCTGACCAGACGGCTGCCGTCGGCGCTGAGCATCGCCCCGTCGGTGCTGGCGAGCGTGCGCCAGCGTTCGTCCACCCCTGGCGGCTCGCCGGCACTCCTCGCCGACGCGCCGTCCGTCGGCGGCAGGAAGACCGCCGCGCCGGTCGCGCCCGCAAAGGCGACGTCCCACAGGCGCAGGGTGTCGTCTTCGCCCCAGGTGATGATCGTGCGGTCATCCCTACCCCAGCGCGCCCCGCTGTACAGGGGACCCGCGCCGATGCCGCCGCTGATCGGGCAGCGCATCAATCCGCCACCGCCGCCCCCACCCCCGCCTCTTCCGCCAGCGGGCGGCGCAGCGAAGATGAACGATCCCAGCAGGACGGCGCTGCCGGCATCCCAAACCCAGGCGCTCGGCTCGAAGGGACTGTTCATCCACGCCAGGACGCGCCCGCCATCGGGACTCCACGCCGCGCCGCCCGGTTCCAGCGCCAGCCCTTCGGCGCTCAGGGTGCGCCGCGTCTCGCCGGTCGCCCCGTCGAGGATCGCTATCTGCGCGCTTCCACCGCCGTCCAGCGTGGACTGCGCCGTGAACAACAGCACCTCGTCGCCGCCCGGTCGCCAGGCGGGCGCGGAGACAAAGTTTGCTGTCGCCACCGACCACAGGCGCGTTCCGTCGGCGGCGGCATAGGCTGCCAGACCGCCATCGTAATGCACCAGCACGCGCGACCCATCGGGGCTGAATCGGGCGTCGCGGGCAAAATAGAACGGCTGCGGCGGGGTGTCGATCTGCCAGACGGGCTGGCGCGTCTCCAGGTCCCACAGCGTCACCTGATCGCCCGACGCCGTGATCACCCAGCGTTCGTCGGCGCTGAAGCGCGCCGTCTCCACCGGGCACTGATGCGGCAGCGCGACGACGGTGTCGGATGCCGGCTGATCGCTCCACAGCGTCGCGGCGGGCTGAAGCTCGGTATCGGTGCGCGTCAGCACGGTCTGCCCGTCGGCGCTCCAGGCGAGGTCCAGCGCGCTGAAACCGCCGCCCAGCGGTGCGCCGTGTCCCGCTCCCAGCATGGGACTGCCGTAAGCGCCGTCCCAGATCGTCACCGTGCCGTCATATTCCAGCGTCGCGAAGCGGCGGGCATCCGGCGACCAGGCGGCAGCGGCGATATTGGCGAGGACGTAATTCGCCTGGTAGTCCTCCTGGCGTGCGCCCGTTTCCAGGTCGATCCTGCCGATCTGCGAGAAGCCGATCACCAGCGCCGCCGCGCCGTCCGGGCTGACGACGAAAGCCAGCCCCCGGCTGTCGAGCGGCGTGGACCACAGCATCAGCCCGTTGGACGTGTCCAGCATGTCCAGCCGCGCGCCGTTGTCCGCCGCCAGCAGCAGGTGCTTGCCGTCTTCGATCCAGGCGTGCGCCGTGACGCTCCCGGTCTCGCCGTCCGCGTCGGGCGGCAGGGTGTAGCGCACCTCGCCGGTCGCCGCTTCGACCAGCACGCCGGAGCCGTAGGTATAGCTGATCCACAAGAACTGCCCGAACGGCGACCAGATCGCCGGGTCGTCTTGGAAAGTATCCAGGACGATGCCCTCGCCTGGGTCTATCGGCACGATGGCGCGGCGCTTCTGCGTCGCGATATCCCACACTTCCAACCGCAGCGCCTCCGCACCGCGCACCAGGACCGCCAGCGCGGCGCCGTCGGGACTCATCGCCGCGTAGCGCACGCTTTCGTCAGGGGCGGCGCTGATCGTCGATGAGCGCAGGTCGAAGAGCGACCCGGCGGCGATATCCCAGACCGACGCCAGGCGATCCATGTCGCCGTTCCAGGCGAGGATCATCAGGCGGCGGTTATCGCTGCTGAAAGTCGCCTCGAGAATCGAGAAGCCGTCGGTGTTCAGGCGCATCCTGCCGATCTCGGTGCCGGTCTCCACCGCCAGCGCCGCCACCTCGCCCGCCGCCGTCCAGAAGGCGATCTGCGCGCCGTCCGGGCTGAAGACCGCGCCCGTCACCCCTTCGCCGGCGGCGATGGCGATGGCGCGCGGCGCGTCGAAAGGCGTCGTCAGCAGGGTCAGCGTATCGCCGCTGAACTGGGCGATCTGCCGCCCCCGCTCATCCCAGACGACGACTCCGCCGAGTTCCTGCTGGGCATAAAGCGGGTAGGTGACGGCGCGATAGAGCGCCCGCTGGCTTTCGAAGGTGGAGGCGACGGCGTGCTGCCGCGCCGCCTCCACCGCCAGGATCAGCGCGTTCTGCTGGTTGTGCAGGTCGAGCTGCTGGCGCGACTGTTCGGCGAGGAGCAGCGAGCGCGAGCTGTACAGATCGACCGCCACCCGCGTCCCCAAGCCTTCGACCATCGCCTGCCGCGCCACCGCCGCCTCCAGGGTGAGGGGAATCGGCGTCAGGGTCGCGCCGGCAAGGGCGACCGCCGTCGAGGCGGCGTCGCGTTCGCCCAGGGCGGTCGCCCGCTGCGCCACCGCCGTCTCCTGATCCGCCAGGATCGCCTGGTTGAGCGCCTGGGCGTAGGCGACATCCGCCTGTGCCGTCAGCCGCTCGGCTTCGGCGGTCGCCTGGGTGTTGGTGGCGTTGTAGGCGGTCACGCCGGCGAAGATCGACGCAGCGACCGCCACCAGGATGATCAGCACGCCAACCAGGATGACCCGCTGGAAATTCTGCACCCGCCGGGCGACGGCTTCGTCGTGGCGGCGCTGGCGTTCCTGAGCGGCGTCGGATTCAGCGATGAAAGCGGCTTCCAGGGCGCTCGGCGTGGACCGGGCAGCCCACGCCTGAGCGTCGCCGAGCTGCGTGCCGCGATACAGCCGATCTGCCGACCTGCCGCGCCGCTCCCACTCGGCGGCGTCGGAGGCGACCGCCTTTTGCAGCAGCACATCCTCGCGCGCCGCGTGCAGCCATGCGCCCAGGCGGTCCCATTCGCGGATCAGCGCCTCGTGGCTGACCTCGATGGTCTCCACTTCGGAAGAGCGGTCGGTGATCAGCAGGCGGGCGCTGACGAAGGCATCGGCGACCGCCCGCAGCCGGCGCGTTGCTTCGGGATCAGTCAGCCTCAGTTCGTCCAGGGCGGCGCGGCGGCGGGTGGTATCCTGCTCGGTCGCGCCCGGCTCGATCAGGCGCAGGAAGAGCGCTCGCGCCAGCCGCCGGTGATCATCGTCGGGCAGGGCAGTATAGGTCGCCTCGGCATGACCCGCCAGCGCCCCTTTGACCCTGCCGAGCGCTTCGTATGCCTGGTTGGTCAGGCGCGATCCGTCGCGCTGCTCATAGAGCTGGTCGAGGGTGAATTGCAGCAGCGGCAGCGCCCCGGCTTGATCGCGCACGTCGAAGATCAGCTCGCCGACCAGCCCAGAATCGAAGCTCAGCCCGACCGCCACCGCCGGCTTGAGGACGACATCATAGAGTTCCGCCAGCGACATGGGCAGCACCGCCCGGCTGTGCGCCTCGAACAGGCGTCCCAGCGCCGGGTGGCGCAGCGGCTCGTCGTAGAAGTCGGCACGCATGGTAAGGATGAGGGTCAAGCGGCTGTCCGGGTCCTCGGCAGCCGTCGAGATCAGGTTGATGAACTGCACCCGCTCCTCATCGCCGGCGGACTGGGTGAACACCTCCTCAAACTGATCGACGTACAGCACCGCGCGGAGGTCGGGGCGAGCGCTGAGGATCTGCCGGCTCAGGCTCGACAGCCCCTGGGTCGATTTATGCTTCAGCTCCTCTTCGATGGTGAAGACCGGCTTCTGCGGCAGCGCCAGGGCGATGGTCTCCGCCAGCGCGCGGATCGGGCGGCTGCCGGGGACGAAGGGGTTGAGATAGACCCATTTGTCGCTGCCGGGGAGCGCTCCGTCTTTCAGGCTGGGCAGGAGTCCCGCCATGACGGCGCTCGATTTGCCGCTGCCGCTGGCGCCGATCACCGCCAGAAAGCCGGGGGCGCGGCGCAGATCCTCCACCAGTGCCTCGACGAACGCCTCACGCCCGTAGAAGTCGATGCGGTCCTCGGCGCGGAAGGGGCGCAGCCCTTTGTACGGGTTGCGCAGCGCCGTCTCGCCGGCGGGTGCGGGCGATGCCCCGCCTTCGGAGCTTTCGCCGACGCTGGCGATCTCGCCGGTAGCCGCCAGCGCAGCGATGTCCGCGCCCTCCGCGCCGGCGATGGCGGCGACGGCTTCGACGACGGCGCCGGCATACGCGTCGCCGCGCGCGTCGATGAACTGGGTGCGCCCCATGCCCATGCTGATGACTTCCATCCATTCGCTGCCCGCCGCCCAGACCGGGTAGATCGGCTTGCCATACATGCGGGCGATGGCGAGTTCGTCGCCGACATAGGGCGACCGGCGAGACGATTCCGAGGCGACCAGCAGGATGGCGCGCGCCTCGCGGATGGCATCGCGCAGGGTTTGCTCCCAGTCGGGCGTCCCCGGCTTCAGCCCCAGTTTGTCGATCCAGACGTTGACATTTTTCACCTGCAAGTCGCGGGCGAAGCGGCGCACAAAGGCGATATCCTGACGGGAATAGGACATGAACACATGCGACTCGCTGGAGTCGATAGGCTCCAAACCGAGCGGGTTGGCAGTCGGGTGCATCGGATGCGCCTTCCGAAAGATAATCTGTGCTGATTGTAGTGCAAAAAAGCCGCGCTCGGCGTTGGTTCATGTTAGACTCTATGCGTCGCCCGAGGGATACAGGCAGGGATGAGCGAAACCATGCAGTCAGTTCAGCAGTTCGACGTTTCTCGCGCGGTCCTACAGGACTACGGAAGCGCCTTCAGCCCGGCGCGCCTGGATGTTAAAGCAGTGCAGCCGCTCGATGTGGCGCTGGCGGCGGGACGCCTCGCCCCGGACGCCCCACTGCTCACCTTCGAGATCGGCGGCGCGCTGCACACCGTGCCGATGTCCACCGTGCTGGCGTACAACGTCATGCAGGGGGCGCTGGCGGACGGTCAGCCCTGGATGATGACCTTCTGCAACGCCTGCAACACCGGCGTCGTCTTCGACCCAAGGCTGAACGGGCGGCTCCTGCATTTTCAGCGGCGCGGCGCTTATGACGGCTTGATGCTGATCTTCGACGAAGAGACCGGCTCCTACTGGCAGCATATCCGGGGCAAATGCCTGTACGGACCGAGCGCCGGCGCGCGGCTGCCGATGCTCGCCGCGACGCGGATGATGACGGCACGCGAAGCCGCCCAGCATCGCGAGGCGTGGCTGCCGGTCCATGATCTGAGCGAGACTCAGCGGCATTTCGCGCACTCGATGGAGAAGATGCGGGCGAATCCGGCGACCGTCGAGGCGGTGATCGCCGCCTCCATCGGCGCAGAGGATACGCGGCGTCCGCGCTTCGAGCTGGGGCTGGGCGTGTGGGCGGAAAGCGGGACGCTGTTCGTGCCGGTCTCGACGCTGTACGCGCAGAACAACGCGGTCGTCACCCGTTTCGGCGGGCGGGGACTGGTGATCTATGTGGCGGAAGACGCCATTTCGCCGACGGCAGTCTATGCGGAGACGGAGACGGCGCGCTGGGAAGGCGACGCGCTCCGCCTGGACGGCGGCAGGGTCATCCGCCATGACGCGCTCTACGAGTCGCGCGAGGCGGCGGTTCCCCGGCTGGTGGAACGCCCGAATCAACTGCTGGTACGCTGGTTCGGCTTCTCCTCCACCTTCCCCGGCTGCGCGGTGCTGCCGGTGCAGGCTTCCTGAGCCAGCCCAGATTCTGAGCATCTGGGCTGCGACATCAGCCTGTGAAGGCTGGGCTTACTGGCGCAGCATACAGACCCGCAACCGTTCCGAATTCTTGGCAGAATAGCTGGTTGAGGTTACACCGATGAATAGCACTTTGCCCTCTGAGACTCAATATGTCCTCATAACGGGTGTGACGGGTTATATCGGCGGACGACTTGTTTCATTGCTTCTAGCGATGGGCTATCGGGTGCGGGTTATGGTGCGCGATCCGATGCGGTTACAAGGACGCTCATGGTTGGCGCAGGTCGATGTGGTACAAGCCGACGTACTACAACCCGAAACGCTGGATGCAGCACTGGCGAACATTGATGTTGCTTATTATCTCATCCACAGTATGCGCGGTGGGGAGCATTTTCATGAGCGTGACATCCGGGCAGCGCGTAACTTCGGCGGCGGCGCCGAGCGTCAGAGGGTAAAACGTATTATCTACCTGGGTGGTTTGGGCGATGAGGCAGCTGAGCTATCACCGCATCTGCGATCACGCCAACAAACCGGTGAGGCACTGCGCGAGTGCGCCGTTCCAATCACAGAATTTCGCGCCGGGGTAATTGTCGGTTCGGGCAGCTTGTCGTTCGAGATGATTCGTTATCTGACCGAGCGTGTCCCCATCATGATCTGTCCACGTTGGGTCTTTACACGCATTCAGCCGATTGGCATTCGTGATACGCTGAACTATCTGGTCAGCGCCTTGAAGACCCCGGAGAGCGCGGGGCAAATCATTCAAATTGGTGGGGCAGAGATCATGACCTATCGCGATATGATGCTTGGCTATGCGAGCGTTCGCGGGCTTCGCCGTTACTTGATCCCGGTACCGGTACTCACGCCCTACCTGTCCTCGTACTGGGTACACTGGGTGACGCCCATCCCCAGCGACATTGCTCGCCCGCTGATTGAAGGGCTGCGGAACGAAGTCGTTGTGTCTGACGACACCGCCCGCAGACTCTTTCCAGACATCCGACCGGGAACCTTTGCAGCAGCGGTCAGCCAAGCATTAGACAAACTGAATGCCAGTGCAGTCGAGACGAGTTGGGCAGACGCACTGGTGAGCAGCCGACCTAATAAGCCGCCGGCGGTGCTGTCCACCCATGAAGGCATGTTCCTCGAACAGCGGCAGGAGGTCGTTCAGGCAACACCAAGCGCCGTATTTCAGGCATTTACCAGCCTCGGCGGTCGTAATGGTTGGCTGTACTTCAACTGGGCATGGCACTTAAGAGGGCTGTTGGATCGTCTGGTCGGTGGAGTTGGACTGCGACGTGGGCGGCGACACCCAACAGAAGTGCGTGTCGGTGATGCCCTCGATTTCTGGCGCGTCGAAGCCGTGGAGGCTGACAGGCTGATGCGGTTGAGGGCTGAGATGAAAGTGCCCGGACTAGCGTGGCTGCAATTCAAGGCAGAACCACTCGAAGACGGCAGCACACGGCTGACCCAGTCGGCATTTTTCGCACCTAAGGGACTGTTCGGTCTGTTGTACTGGTATGGACTGTATCCACTTCACAGCTTGATCTTTTCTGGCATGGTCCGCAAGCTGGCACAGCGTTCACTGGAACAGCCTAATGGCAACGCTCAAGATGTGTGACCGACTGGGGTGGTCCTGAACGTGCGCTACGTCACCCTGTCGGAACTGATCTACATCAACGGGACGGTGCTGAACACGCCGGAGATCGTCGAGGGCAGGCGGCAGATTCGCGACATCGCCCTGCTCGACGCCGCCGTCGCCCGCCCCGCCCAGAGCGCTTTCGGCGAAGACGCCTATCCCACTCTGGCGCAGAAAGCCGCCGCTCTGCTGCACAGCGTCGCCCGCAACCATCCGTTTGCCGACGGCAACAAGCGCACCGCCGCCGTCGGGGCGGTCTTCCTGCTGCGCGTCAACGGGCAGGCGGTGTGCTGGGTTCAGGAGGAGGCGCTGACCATGATCCTCCGCACCGCCGAGGGAAACTGCGGCGCGGAGGAACTGGCGGCGTGGCTGCCGCTGGAGGCGGTCGCGCCCGCGCTCACGCCCGATGCCGACCAGGATAGGCGGCGGATCGCCGAGATCATCGCCGCCCAGAAGTGGCTGCTCGATGCCCTCGAACGACAGTAAACCGATCCACGCCCTTTCGGCGTCCGACCTGTACAACCTGAACGATGCGGTGACCGAGGGGCACACCTTCGTACGCGACCTGCACCTGCTCAATTCCGCCGCCAGACGCCCGAATCAGGTCGTGTTTGGTGAGGTGCAGTACCCGACGCTGGTCGAAAAGGCGGCGGTGCTGCTCCATTCGCTGGCATACCATCACCTGTTCGCCGACGGCAACAAACGGACGGCGGCGCTGGGGGCGGCGCTCTTTCTGGAACGAAATGATCATCGTCTGACCTGGGATGAGGCGACGGCGCGGGCGTTCATCCTGGAGATCGCCCAGGGCGAGCTGGACGTGCCGCAGATCGCCGAGCGGCTGGCGCGGTGGATCGCGCCGCGCGAGGAGGAATCATGAGTTCGGTTCTGGAAATATCACCTCTCATTTGCACTTAAGGAGAATGACGTTACAATGGCGAAGTGGACTTTGAAACAAATCTCTAAAGTTATTGCGCAGCCTTTCAGGAAATTCACTTTATGGCTGAACCAGCCGTCAAACTGCACGTCCAGGATATTTCGTTGAGCTTTGGCGGCATACGCGCACTCAGCGGCGTCGAGTTCAAGGTGCGCACCGGCGAAATCTTCACCGTCATCGGTCCCAACGGCGCAGGCAAAACCAGCCTGATCAACAGCATCAACGGTTTCTACCACCCCCAGCAGGGACACATCCTCTTCGACGGACAGGACATCACCGCACTGCCCGCCTACCGCCGTGCGGCGCTCGGCGTCTCGCGCACGTTTCAGAATATTGCCCTTTACACCAACATGACCACGCTCGACAACCTGATGGCGGCGCGGCACATCCACATGAAGGCGAACCTGCTGACCGGCGCGCTCTTCTATGGCAGGGCACGGCGCGAAGAGGTCGCCCACCGGCGGGTGGTCGAAGCGATCATCGACTTCCTGGAAATGGAGGCGATCCGCAAGTCTATCGTCGGCACGCTCAGCTACGGCTTGCGTAAGCGGGTCGAACTGGGGCGGGCGCTGGCGCTGGAGCCGTCGCTGCTGCTGCTCGACGAGCCGATGGCGGGCATGAACGTCGAAGAAAAAGAAGATATGGCGCGCTTCATCCTCGACATTCACGAGCGCCAGGGCATGACGATCCTGCTGATTGAGCATGACATGGGGCTGGTGATGGATATTTCTCAGCGGGTGATGGCGCTCGACTTCGGGCGCAAGATCGCCGAAGGCACGCCCGACGAGATCAAACACGACGAGCGGGTGATCAAGGCGTACCTCGGTCAGGAAGGTTGAATTTCGCCGGGACAGACCCCCGCCCGCTGCGAGACGGTCCATGAAGTTCAAGGCAGTGGTTCAGTGAAGTATTGGCAGGAATTCTTGCGATGACAGTTGAAGCAAAGGCGCGTCTTCAGACGGAAGAAAGAACGTATCGGTCGCCGGAAAAGCTGCACATCCCGTCGGCTTTGGATCCGAGCCTCGACACGCTGCCCAAGAACTTCGTGGCGACGGCGCAGAAGCTTTCCAGTCACGTGGCGATGCGCAAGAAGCGCTTCGGCATCTGGCAGGAATATACCTGGGCGGAAAGCCTTGCCCACGTGCGCGATCTCAGCCTGGGGCTAATCAGCCTGGGGCTGAAGCGCGGCGAGGCGGTCGCCATCATCGGCGAGAACGACCCGGAGTTCTACTGGGTGGAACTAGCGACGTGGTGCAGCGGCGGGTGTACGACGGCGATCTTCACCGACGCCAACCTTCAGGAACTCGGCTATGTCGTCACCAACGCCGACGCCGTCTTCCTGTTCGCCCACGATCAGGAGCAGGTCGATAAGGCGCTGGAACTGCGCGAGAAGCTGCCCCTGGTGCGCAAGGTCATCTACTGGGATGACAAGGGCATGTGGCATTACCACGACGACTGGCTGATGAACCTGGAAGCGGTCGAGATCAGCGGGCGCGCCTATGGCGCGCAGAACCCCCGCGCCTTCGAAACCGCCGTCGCCCAGGGCAGCGGCGAGGACATCGCCCTGTACAGCTACACCAGCGGGACCACCAGCCTGCCCAAAGGCGCGATGATCCGCCAGCGCAACCTGATCTACGGCAACCGCCACGTCGCCGCCCTGGCTCCAGCGTTGCCGTCCGACAACTACCTGTCCTTCAGCCCGCCCGCCTGGATCACCGAGCAAAGCCTCGGCTTGACCGGGCATGTCCTCAACACCTTCATGGTCAATTTCCCCGAAAGCCCGGAGACCGTGCAGAACGATCTGCGCGAGATCGCCCCCAGCCACCTGCTCTTCCCGTCGCGGGTGTGGGAAAATATCGCCAGCACCGTGCAGATGAAGATCAACGACAGCAGCTGGCTGAACCGGACGCTCTTCCGGTTCCTGCTGCCGGTCGCCTACCGGGCGGCGGAGATCGAAGAGCGGCAGGGTAGGCTGCCGCTGCACTGGCGGGCGCTGCGCGCGGCGGCGGACCTCGCCGTGTTCGCGCCGCTGCGCAATATGATGGGCATGAGCCGGATGCGCGACGCCTTCACCTCCGGCGCGAGCCTCAGCCCCGATCAGCTGCGTTTCTTCCGCGCCGTCGGCGTCGAACTCAAGAACCTCTACGGCTCGACGGAATGCCAGTCGCACACCCTGCATTACCGAGGCAACATCAAGATGGAGACGGTCGGCGCGCCCGCCCCCGGCGTGGACATCAAACTGGGACCGGACAACGAAATCTGGGTGCGCAGCCAGTCGGTCTTCTGCGGCTACTACAAGGACGAAGAGAAGACGGCGAAGGCGCTCGACGCCGACGGTTTCTTCCACACCGGCGACGCCGGGACCTTCGACGAGGATGGACACCTGATCTACCTCGACCGGATCAGCGATATGATCGATCTGGCGAACGGCGAGAAGTTCAGCCCGCAGTACATCGAAGGACGGCTGAAATTCAGCCCCTACATTCAGGACGTGATGACCGTCGGCGGCTTCGATATGCACTTCGTGACGGCGATCATCAACATCGACTTCGACAACGTGGCGCGCTGGGCGGAAAAGCGGCGCGTTGCCTTCACCACCTTCGTCGATCTGTCGCAGAAGCAGGAAGTCTACGACCTGATCAAGAAGGAGGTGGAGCGCGTCAACCGGACGCTGCCGGAAGCGGCACGCATCCGCAAATTCGTCATCCTGCATAAAGCCTTCGACGCCGACGAAGCCGAACTGACGCGCACGCGCAAGCTGCGCCGGCGCACGCTGGAACAGAAATATGGCGACATGCTGACGGCGATGTACACCAACCTGGACAGGGTGATGGTCAGCGCCGAGGTGAAGTATCGCGACGGGCGTACCGGCGTGGTGCAGACCGCAGTGCGGGTGTGCGAGGTTTAGATGGCGACCCTGACCAGCACCTTCACCCAGCACCGCCGGATGCTGACCCGCGCCGCCGCCCTCGCCGCCGTCGTCCTGCTCATCCTGTGGCTCGCGCCGATCCTCGGCGGGCAGCGCAGCTACCGGCTGGTGCAGAGCCTCGTCACCGGACTGCTGGTCGGCGGCATCTACGCCCTGATCGCCCTGGGCATCGTCATCATCAACAAGGCGTCGGGGGTGTTCAACTTCGCGCACGGCTGGCTGATGCTGCTCGGTGGACTGCTCTTCTTCAGCTTTTTTTCGACGGCGAACGTCAGCCCGGCGGCGGCGGTCGGTCTGCCGCTGATCGCCGGGGCGATGGTCTTCAGCACCAACGGCTGGCGCTCCCTGGCGGCGCGCCGCTCGCTGATCGGCGTCGGCGGCGTGACGCTCGTCGGCGCGGCGCTGCTGCTCCTGCCGGGCAACGACTGGCAGTTCATCCGCGCCATCGCCGGGGCGGTCATCGGCGGCGTGCTGGTCGGCATGGTCGTCGAACGCTTCGCCATCCGCCCGCTCATTGGTCAGCCGCTCTTCGCGATGGTGCTGATGACCCTGGCAGCCAGCGAGCTGCTGCACGGCGTCACCCAGCTGACCTGGGGCAGCGTGGAGATCCCCCTTCAGGTCTTCACCGGGCTGCCGAACCTGGGCATCCCGGCGCAGATTCGCTTCGGCGAAGACCTCTTCGAGCGCGCCGTCAACATCCGCGCCGACCTGCTGGTGGCGTTCCTGCTGGCGCTGGCGGCGTTCGCCATCTTCGTCGCCTTCTTCCAGTTCACCAGCGCCGGGCTGTCGATGCGGGCGACGGCGGAAAACCAGAAACTCGCGCAGTCCGTCGGCTTGCGGGTGCGGACCATCCTCGCCATCGCCTGGGCGATTGCCGCGCTGCTGGCGACCGCCGCCGGGGTGCTGCAAGGGGGAGCGAGCAGCCTGTCGCTGAATATGCCTTTCCTGGCGCTGCGCGCCTTCCCGGCGGTGCTGCTCGGCGGGCTGGAGTCGGTCGGCGGGGCGCTGGTCGGCGGCATCGTAATCGGGCTGGTGCAGGAGATGTCCAACCTGCTCTTCCCCGGCACGGAGGCGGGCACGGAGCTTGCGCCCTATCTGGTGCTGATGGTGGTGCTGGTCATCCGACCGGACGGCTTATTCGGTCAGAAGCGAATCGAGAGAATATAGGATGTCTGCCAATATCCGTCCTTCCGGCGTCTTCGATGTCCGCTACGAGCAGGATATCAGCCTGAACCGCACGCGCGGCGACAAACTGCTGTCGAGCGGCTTGTTCCTGCTGCTGCTGCTGCTGCCGCTGCTGACCGTGCAGGGCCCATTCGGCGTCAACCTCCTCCCGCAGCTGTGGATCGGCACAATCATCCGCATCGCCATCTTCGCCATCGCCGTGCAGGGCTTGAACATCTTGATCGGCTACACCGGGCAGATCTCGCTCGGTCATGCGGCGTTCATGGCAGTCGGAGCCTATTCCAGCGCCATCTTCGTCCGCGAGCTGGGCATGTCGTTCTGGGTCGCCCTGCCGCTGGCGGCGGTCTTCACCGGCGTGGTCGGGCTGATCTTCGGGCTGCCTTCGCTGCGCGTCAAAGGCTTCTACCTGGCGATGGCGAGCCTGGCGGCGCAGTTCATCATCCCCTGGCTGCTGCGCTACCCGCTGGAGCCGCTGACCAACGGCTCGCGCCCGCTGGAAGTGCCGGTTCCAGCGCTGTTCGGCATCAGTTTCGCCCACGAAAACGCCATGTACTACATCATCATCCCCCTGGCGGTGTTCATGATGCTGGCGGCGCGCAACATCATTCGCACGCGCGTGGGACGGGCGTTCATCTCTATCCGCGACAACGATCTCGCCGCCGAACTGCTGGGCATCAACGTCTTCGCCTACAAACTGCAAGCCTTCTTCCTCAGCGCGCTCTATGCCGGGGTCGCCGGGGCGCTGATGGCGTTCGAAAGCAACAGCATCTCGCGCGATTCGTTCCTGCTCGACCGCTCCGTCGAGCTGCTGGCGATGCTGGTGATCGGCGGCGCGGGCTACCCGCTCGGTCCGCTGTTCGGGGTGGGCTTCGTCAATCTGCTGACGCAGAACGTCATCCCCTCGCTGATCCCGCCGCTGAACGATGTGCTGCCCCGGCTGCTGCCGTTCATCAACCCGGTGAACATCTTCGCCGCGCTCAGCCCGCTGCTGTTCGGGCTGGCGCTGGTGATCTTCCTGATCGCTGCGCCGCGTGGGCTGGCGCACCGCTGGGAGATCTTCAAAATCAGTTGGAAGATTCGCCCGTATGCCAATTGACTCGTCGGGATCGGCGGACAAGCCGACATCGACGGACAGCATGAATGCTGTCCCTACATCCTCACGTGGCGCAGAGATGGCGTCTCTGGCGTCCGGGGGCGGTCAAGGCGCAGGGCGTGCTTCAAAAGGATTTGTGTCGCTTCTTTTGGTGGAAAGGGTTTCGAACATCATGCGCAAACTGATCTTGTTGGTCGTGCTGCTGCTGGTCGCGGTGACGCCCGCCCTGGCGCAGGAAGAACTGCCAGAATTCATTCAGCACTCGGAATGCGCTGTCGATCTGACGGGGCAGACGGTCACTATCTATCACTTCGGCGACATCAGCGGCTCCTACGCCTTCATCACGCAGCCGCTGCTGGCGGGCTTGACGGACGCGATGGCGTACTTCAACGCGCGCGGCGGCATCTGCGGCGCGACCATCGCCGCCGACAACCGCGACACGGGCGGCGATCAGGCGCAGACCCAGGCGCACTATGACTATTATTCGACGCTCGACCCGAAGCCCGCCGCCATCCTGCTGTACGCCTCGGGCGACGCCGAACTGCTGCGTGAACAGCTCGCCGAAGATGAAATCCTGGCGATGATCTCGGCGGGGTCGGTCGCCGGTCTGTACGGCGAAGATGGCATGAGCAACGGCTGGATTTACGCCACCAACCCGCTCTATGCCGACCAGATCGGTTCGTTCTGCCGCTACGTCGGCGCCAACGCCGCTCAGTTCCCGGAAAATCCGACCATCGGCTACATCAGCTGGCCCGGCGCGTTCGGCGAAGCCGCCTATACGCCGGAGACCATCGCCTACTGCGCGGCGCAGGGCGTGACCATCCTGGAATCGCCGGAATACTTCCTTCCGAGCGCCACCGACATCAGCGGCAACGTCCTGAACCTGGTGGACGCGGGCGCGAACATCCTCTACACCAACTCGCTGGCGTCCGGTCCGTTCATGGTCGCCAAGACGGTGGTTGATCTGGGGCTGGAAGAAGATGTGGTGCTGGCGGGCGTGAACTGGGCGCTCGATACCTCGGTCGGTCTGCTCAGCCGTACGGCGCTCGGCAGCGACGGCTTGCCGGCGGTCAATGGCATCATCGGGTCGCTGCCTTTCCGCTGGTGGACGGAGCGTGCCGAACCGGGCATCGCCCTGATCAACGAGCAGGCGGCGGCGAACGCGCGCAGTCTGTCCGCGCAGAACATCGCCTATCTGCTGGGCTGGGGCGCGGTCGATACCTACATCGAGCTGTACATCCAGACCGTCAACCGCGTCGGCAGCCTGGAAGCGGCGACGGGCGCTGAAACAAGGGCGACGCTGGACGCCATGCAGTACGCCCCGCTCGGTCTGTACAGCATCGACTACAGCGGCGGCGCGATTCGCGCGCTGCCCGATAACCGCATCGCCACCATGATGTTCCTGAACGCCACCGGCGATGGTCCCGCCACCAGCGGCGACGACGCCATGAAGGTCGATCTGCCGGATGGCACGGTCGCCTACATCCCGATTCTTGTCCCGCTGACCGGCTTCGAAGCCGCGCCCGATCTGCGTCCGGGCGGCGCAGACGTCCCGTAGACCTCACCCCCGCACCCCCTCCACATGGAGGGGGTGCGGGCGAGGCGGCGAGTTCATGTCATGCTGATCGTCAACAACATCGAAGTGACCTATAACAGCGTCATCCTGGTCCTGCGCGGCGTGTCGTTTCAGGTCCAACCGGGGCAGGTGGTGGCGCTGCTCGGTGCCAACGGCGCGGGAAAATCGACCACCCTGAAGGCGATCAGCGGGCTGCTGTCGTCGGAACTGGGCGAGGTGACACGCGGGTCGATCACCTGGCAGGATGAGCGCATCGATACGCTCAACACCGAAGACATCGTGCGGCGCGGACTGGTCCAGGTGATCGAAGGACGCCCGCTCTTTCAGCACCTCACCGTCGAAGAGAATCTGCGGGTGGGCGGGCAGGCTTGGGAGGGCGGCAGGCACGCGCGCCCGGACATCGAGCGCGTCTACCATTATTTCCCGCGCCTGCGCGACCTGCGCGGCAGGGTGAGCGGCTACCTTTCCGGCGGCGAGGGGCAGATGCTCGTCATCGGGCGGGCGTTGATGGCGCATCCCCGCCTGCTGATGCTCGACGAACCGTCGCTCGGTCTCGCCCCGATGCTGGTGCAGGAGATCTTTCACATCGTCGGGCAGATCAATAAGGAAGAGCAGCTCTCGGTGCTGCTGGTGGAACAGAACGCCAACGCCGCCCTCTCGCTGGTCGATTATGGCTACGTGATGGAAAACGGCCGCATCGTCCTCGACGGACCGGCGGCGCAGCTTGCCGAAAACGAGGATATCAAGGAATTCTATCTGGGACTCAACCAGTTGGGCGAGCGCAAGAGCTACCGCGAGGTCAAGCACTACCGCCGCCGCAAGCGCTGGTTGGGGTGAGCCTGAACCGACCTTTCCCGCTGGAGCCACCCATGTCCGTACTGACGCCGCGCGAACGCTGGTTCGCCGTCCTGAATCGCCAGCCCCCCGACCGCCTGCCGATGGATTACTGGGGCACCCCCGAAGCGACCGAAAGGCTGAAGCGCCATCTGGGCTGCGCGACCGAATGGCAGGTCTTCGAGCGGCTGCACATCGACCGCATGGTGCAGGTCAAACCGCGCTACGTCGGTCCGCCGCTGAAGCCGGGTTATGACATCTGGGGGCTGCGCTATGAGGATGTCGATTACGGCACGGGGGTCTATGCCGAGTGCGTCGAGAACCCCCTGGCGAACTACAGCAGCATTGAGGAGATCGAGGCGAATTACGTCTGGGCACAGGCGGACTGGTTCGATTACAGCGGGCTGCCGGATCAGATCACGGGCAAAGAGATCTACCCGGTGCAGGGTGGCGGGTCCGAGCCGTTCCTGATCTACAAGGACCTGCGCGGTCACGAGCAGGCGTACATGGACCTGGTGCTGAACCCCGAACTGGTTGCCCACTGCCTGGATCGGCTGTTCGCCTTCGCCTACGAAAACACCACCCGCATCTACGAGACGCTGCCCGGCAGGGTCGATTTCTCCTACATCGCCGAGGATTTCGGAGGACAGGAGCGCCTGCTCTTCTCACCGGCGATTATCCGTGAGGTGTTCCTGCCCCGCATGAAGCGGATGATGGACCTGGCGCACCAGAACGGGACGCGGGTGTTCTTCCACAGCGACGGGGCGATCCACGACATCCTGCCGGACCTGATCGCCATCGGCATCGACATCCTGAACCCCATTCAGTGGCGCTGCGCCGGCATGGACAGGGGGAAACTGAAGCGTGAATTCGGCGATCAGGTGATCTTTCACGGCGGCGTGGACAACCAGCAGACGCTCGCCTTCGGCACGGTGGACGCGGTGATCGGCGAGGTGCGCGACAACATCGACATCCTGGGCGCGGGCGGCGGCTACATCCTCGCGCCGTGCCACAACATCCAGGCGGTCAGCCCGCCGGCGAATATCGTCGCCATGTATCAGACAGGATACGAGTACGGTCGGCTGTAAGGTATGATACCTTGGATGCACAAGCCGAAGGATGCCCGATGAGCCACGATACGCCTAATGACTGTCCCCCGGCACGGGGAGACAGCACCCGCGCCGTACACGGCGCCGGCGCTGCGCAGAATCCGTATGGGTCGATCACCACGCCGATCATTCAATCCGCCACCTTCACCTTCGCCAGCACGGCGGACCTGATCGCCTACCTCAAGCGCAAAGCGGCGGGCGGCGCGGTCGATTACGAAGAATACGCCCGCTTCGGCAGCCCGACGGTGGACGCCGTCGAAAAGAAGCTGGCAGCGCTGGAAGGCGGCGGCGACGCGCTGCTTTATCCCTCCGGCATGGCGGCGCTCACCTCTGTGCTGCTCACCGTACTGCGCCCCGAAACGCACCTCATCATCACCGACGACTGCTACCGGCACACCCTGGAATTCTGCCTGAATTTCCTGAAGAAGTATCAGATCGAGACGACCGTCGTGCCGTTCAACGATATGGCGGCGCTGGAAGCGGCGGTCATCCCGAAGAAGACGCGCCTGGTCATCAGCGAAAGCCCGACCAACCCCTATCTGCGCGTGACAGACCTGGACGCCCTGGTCAGGACGGCGAAGAAGCACCGCCTGCTCACACTGATCGACAGCACCTTCGCCACGCCGATCAACCAGCGTCCGCTGGCGTTCGGCATCGACTTCGTCGTCCACAGCGCCACCAAGTATCTGGCGGGGCACAACGATCTGCTCGCCGGGGTGGTCATCGGACGCAAGGACCGAATCGCCGCGCTGCGCGACAGCCGCCTGCTGCTCGGCGGCATCGTCGATCCGCAGCCGGCGTATCTGCTGGAACGCGGCATGAAGACGGTCGCCCTGCGGGTGGCGCAGCACAATGCCTCGGCGCAGCGCATCGCCGAACATCTGGAAGGGCATCCGGCGGTCGAGCGGGTCTGGTATCCCGGTCTGCCCTCGCACCCGGACCACGCCATCGCGGCGGCGCAGATGCGCGGTTACGGCGGCGTGGTGACATTCGAAGTGCGCGGCGATCTGGAGGCGACGGCGGGGTTCATCGACCGGTTGAAGCTGCCCCGTCTGGCGGCGAGCCTGGGCGGGGTGGAAAGCCTGATCCAGCAGCCGACGATCATGAGCCACTTCGACAAGTCGCCGGAGGAGCGGGCAGCGCTGGGCATCAAAGACAACCTGGTACGCTTCTCGGTCGGTATCGAGGACGCCGACGACCTGATCGCCGATCTCGACGCGGCGCTGCAACCCCTGAGCGCCGCCCGGTCGATTCCCTCCTGAGGCAGGATGTCGAACGCTGTGCCGACGCCGATCATCGCCAACTATACCCTGCTGCCCCGCCTGGCAGCCGAACGCCGCGCCGAATTCGAGGCGATGCGCGAAGCCATCGAATTCGACGGCGCGCTGAACAACGACGCCCTCGACGCCCTGGTGGAATCGCTCGCCGCGCCGATTGCTGCGGCGGTGGACTGCACGCAGTGCGCCAACTGCTGCCGCTCGCTGGATGTCTGCCTGGTCCCTGACGACGTGCCCCGGCTGGCTTCGGCGCTGTTGATCGCGCCGGACGACGTGATGACCCGCTATGCCGACCGGGCGCGCGGCGAAGCGCAGGACGAATGGGCGGTCGTGCCGGAACACCCCTGTCCGTTTCTGGGCGGCACGCTCTGCACGATCTACGCGCACCGTCCGCACGCCTGCCGGCTGTATCCCCAGTTCACGCCGGATTTCCGCTACAACCTGGAAGACACCATCGAGGGCGCGTCCACCTGCCCAATCATCTACAACGTGCTGGTCGCGCTGGCGGAGCGCGTCGAGCCGCTGCCCTACGACGAGGATGAGGACGGCTGAGCGCCATCCGGCAGATTAAGAAAATGGCGGCACGCCGCCCAAAATGTTACACTCGCCGTTAAGGATCGCCGGGCTGCACTGTCGCGGCACCGATCCTGTTTCAGGTGCGCAGAACATGATGAATCAAACTCCTCCCCAGGGCAGCGCCGCCCGAAGCCTCCGGCTGCCGCGTCTGCTCATCAAGATTCTGCCGGCGCTCGTCATCCTCTTCCTCGTCGTCTCTTTCATCCTCATCCCGGTCGGGTTCGGCATCGCCGCGACGACCATGCCGCGCGAGGCGGTCGGCGCGCCGCCGGAGGGATTCGCCGCCGTGTCGCTGAGGACCGCCGACGGCGACCGGCTGGCAGCCTGGTACGTCCCTCCTCAGAACGGCGCCGCCATCGTGCTGGTACACGGCGCGAGCAATTCGCGCGAAGGGGTGCGCTCCTACGCGAAGATGCTCGCCGCGCACGGCTTTGGCGTCCTGGCGTTCGACCAGCGCGGTCATGGCGAGAGCGAAGGCAAGATCAACCTGTTCGGGTGGGAAGGCGGAGAAGATGTCGCCGCTGCCGCCGCCTTCCTGAGCGATCAGGAAGATGTCGTCGTCATCGGCGCGCTGGGACTGTCGCTGGGCGGAGAAGTGCTGCTGGGAGCGGCGGCGGCAGCCCCGCAGATGCGGGCGATTGCCGCCGAGGGCATCGCCCATCGGTCGATGGCGGAATTCCGCGCCATCCCATCGCATGCCAACCCGGTGGTCGGGCTTCAACCCTGGGTCAGCTACACCGTCGTCCGCCTGCTCACCGGCGACGATCCGCCGATGGCAGCCGCCGATTCGATGCGCGCGGCGGAGACCACCCAATTTCTGCTGATCGCGGCAGCCGATGGCAAGGATGAGGTGGAATTTGCCCGGGTCTACGCCGAAGCCGCTGCCGGGCGCGCTGAGGTGTGGGTCGTCCCGTCAGGCGGGCATATCGGCGGCTATGCCGCCTATCCCCAGGAATACGAAGAGCGCGTCCTGGGCTTTTTCAGGTCCGCGCTCCTGGGGGAAGACTCCTGATTTCGGGTTCGGCGGTTTAAGCCCCGCACTGTTGAACCGGATGGATGTTAAGACAGCGCGGCGGGAGAATTCGCCGTCGTCGTCAGATCGACCGCCAGCCTGGGCAGATTGTCGATCAGCAGCAAGATCGCCAGCGCCACCACGAACAGGGCGAACGACCGCCGCAGCATCGCCGGCTGCAAGCGCCGCGCCAGCCGCGATCCTGCCCGCGTCCCGGCGATGCCGGCGACGACGACGACCAGGATCAGCGCGGGGTCGATGACCACCCCGGTCAGATGCCCGGCAAACCCGGCGAGACTGTTCATGGCGATGATCATCAGCGATGTGCCGACGGCGCTGTGAAAGGGCAGTCCGACCAGCATGACCAGCGCCGGGACGATCAGAAACCCGCCGCCGACGCCCAGGATGCCCGTCACCAAGCCGACGACTGCCCCGCCGGCAAGCGACTTCCAGACCTGCGGCGTCGCGCCCTCGTCAGCGCGGTTCGGCGTCTTCTGCACGATCAGCAGCGCGCCGATTAGCAGCATCAGCCCGGCGAAGGCGACCATCAGCAGCGAGGGCGGCAGGCGTTTCGAAAGGTTCGCCGCCCCATACGAGACGATCATACCGCTGCCGCCGAAGAGCAGGGCGACAGGCGCGTTGAGCGTCCCCTGCGCCCGGTGGAAGAACGCCCCCAGGGCGCTGTTGGCTCCGACGATGGCGAGGGAAGTCGTCACCGCCGTCTGCGGCGTCTGCCCCAGCAGATAGACCAGCGCCGGCACGGTCAAAATCGAGCCGCCGCCGCCGAGCAAGCCGAGCGACAAGCCGATGCCGAAGCCGAGGGCGGTTTCCAGGGCGAAAGCCGAAGGTGTCATGAGCGTTTTGCTAGCCGCCCCGCTTGACCGGGTAGCCCGCCGCCTGCCAGGCGATCATGCCGCCGCGCAGGTTGATCGTCTGGTAGCCCGCGCCGTTCAACAGCCGCGCCGCCTGTCCGCTGCGCGCCCCGGAACGGCAGACGCACAGGATGTCGGCATCTTTGGGCAGCTTCTTCAGCGCACCGGAAAGCTGATCGAGTGGGACCAGGACGGCGTTCGGGATGTGTCCCTGGCGATACTCGTCCGGCTGGCGCACGTCGAGGATGAAGGGCGGGTTTCCGCCGTCCAGGCGCGCTTTGGCGTCCTGGGCGCTCAGGCTGGACGCGCCAGCCCCGCCCAGCAGGCTCTTGAAGAAGTTCATAGGCTTCGCTGTCTTTTCCACGTCGTCAGGTGATACGCCTCAGCATATGCGGAATCGGCGTGCGCTCTCAGCCCGAACGTCTTATAATAGACATTAGTTTGCGCTTATAGGAACGACGACGCCATGCTCGATCTCTACAAGCTTCAGGTCTTCCTGACCGCCGCCCGCGCCGGCAGCTTCAGCGCCGCCGCCGAGCGCCTCTACGTCACGCAGCCCGCCGTCAGCCAGCATGTCGGCGACCTGGAAGCGATGCTGGGGCGAACGCTGTTCGTGCGCGGGCGGCGCGGCGTCAGCCTGACTCCACACGGTCAGCGGCTCGCGGAGTACGCCGAACGCATCTTCGCGCTGGTCGGCGAAGCCGAAGCCGCCCTGACCGATGTGTCGCGCATCACCGAGGGCAGGGTCGCCCTCGGCGCGACGCCGGGCATTGCCATTTATCTCGCGCCCGACTGGATCACCCGGTTTCGCGGGCGCTACCCGCAGCTGAGCGTGGCGCTGCAAACCGGCGTGACGCGCGAGATCCTTCAGGCGGTGCTGGGCGGGCGCATCGACATCGGACTGATCGAGGGGGAACTCGACCCCCTGCCTGATCCGCGCCTGGCGGTCGAGACGCTGCAAGAGGTGGAGCAGATGGTGGTGGTCGGGCGCAAACATCCGCTGTGGGATGCCGAAGAAGTGCCGCTTGCGGCGCTGGACCGCGCCTCGCTGATCGCGCGTACGCCGGGCAGCCAGACGCGCGCCTGGCTGGACGCCGCGCTGAAATCCGCCGGAGTGCAGCCGATGATCGCCGCCGAGTTCGACCAGATCGAAGCCATCAAGCGGGCGGTGGGCAGCGGGATGTGTCTGACGATCATGCCGGGGTATGCAGTGCAGAGCGAAGTGGAGCAGGGGACGCTGCGGACGGTGCGGATCGCCGGCGCGCCGCTGATCCGCCGCCTGAAAGTGATTTACGACAGCAGCGCGCCGCTGACGCCGGTCGCCGGCGTGTTCGTGACGATGCTGCGCGACATGTTCGCCGATCAGGGCAGCAGTTCGTAGTGCGTTACGTGTACCGGACGATAAACGGTGAAATCGCGACGATCAAAAGTGGCGATGCGGGCGATTCCCAGCCGTTCCGAGACAGCCATGATAGCGGCATCTGCGAAGTCGAACTGGGCATCTTTGTAGTGTCGCATGATGTGCTGCATCCGAAGCATGTCATCATGCGTGAGTGTTTCGATGTCGAAACTCGCAAGCACCAGGGCAAACATATCGACTGCGGGAAGGTATCCTGCATGCAACACGGCAAAATAGAACACCTCGACAAGCACCGGCATCACAACAATCGGCCGCTTAGACGCAATCTGGTCGATGAGCTGCCGTGCGGCAGGGTGACGCACATCTCTTCGGTTTGTGTAGGCTACCAGAATATTGCTGTCAATCAGAATCGCTATGTTTGTTTCTCACATGGTCGATAAGTGATTGTTCGATACCCTCCGCCCCTTCAGGCATGTCCACTGCGATGAATCCTGCCAGGGCACGGCGCGCTTCCTCACGGGTCATTCTTGTAACTGCCTGTTCCTCTGCGCGTTCAATCAAATCATCCACCACTTCGCTCATGGAACGCTTCTCGCGCTCCGCCCGCCTGCGCAGTTTCTCGATGACGCGGTCATCTAGTTCAATGGTCGTCATAACTCACCTCGCTCGATATACCTGAACACGCTCACGCCGGGAACAGACTGGCGACCGGCACGGCGAACCCCGGCAGCAGATCGCCAAACGTCAGCATGTCCTCGGCGGTCAGAAACTCGTAGTCGCCTTCCGCCGGGTAGAGTTCGACGACGCGGCGGCGGGGACGCAGCAGCAGGGCGAACTTCGCGCCATGCGCCAGATAAAACTGCATCTTCTCTCGCGCCTGTTTCAGACGGTCGCCGGGAGAGTGGATCTCGATGCAGATGTCGGGGATGAAATCCGCCGTCCCCTGGGTGGTCAGTGGGCGATCCCCCAGCACGACGCCGATGTCCGGCATGCGGGCGTTGCGCTTGTCGCCTGACGGGCGGTACAGTCCCTCGGCGACCACCCGACCAATGGGTGTACCCCGAAAGTACAGATAGAACTCCCCTCCAACAATCATTGCGATAGCGCCATGCTCTTCGGTAGGCATCGTTTTCTCGACAATCTCCCCATTGATCAGCTCGAAGCGCCGCTCATGATGCGTTTCACGCGCGATGAACGTCTCGAACTCCTCGGTGGTGATCACGCGGTCACGGGTGGTCATAGGATCAGTCCCTCGTCTTGCCATAAGTTGATTATACGCGAACCAGCGCCCGTTGACGGCGATGACATCCGATGCTACAATAAATGAACATGTTCATTTATTGGTCTATGCCCTGATGACCGATCTCACGCCGAAAGCCGAACGCACGCGACAGGCGATCCTCACGACCGCGCTGAGTCTCTTTGCGACCAAGGGTTACGAGGCGACCACCATGCGCGACATCGCCGCCGAGGCAGCCGTGTCGCTGGGACTTGCCTATCGCTACTTCGACAGTAAAGAGGCGCTGATCCTGGCGCTCTATCAGCAGATGGCGGAGGATACCGACGAGGCGGTCCAGCGCCAGGATGCAGGGACGGTCGCCGACCGCTTCAGCGCCATCATGACGGAACGCCTTCAGCAAGCCGCCCCCTATCGCGACGCCTTCGCCGCGCTCTTTGGAGCGATTCTAACGCCCCGATCAGGCGCAGAATTGTTCGGGTCCGGGGCGAACGCTGTGCGCGAGCGGGCGGAAAACGCCTTCATCGCGCTGGTGCGGTCTGCATCCGATGCGCCCGCTGCGCCCCACGTCGAGAATGTCGGCAGGCTGCTGTACAGCGCCCATTTCGCCGTGATCCTGTTCTGGATCAGGGACAGCAGCGGCGGGCAGCGCTCAACGCAGGCGCTGCTCGGCTTCATACACGACATGATCCCCTGGCTGCTTCGCGGCTTGATCCTACCGCCTATCGGCAGGGAACTGGCGCGATTCATCCGTATCATCGACGGCGTTCTGGGTGTCTAGCGGTCCTTTTCAGGACATGTCGGCGCTCTCTTTTTTTGCCCGAAAAAGTGAACGTGTTCACTAGTGATACTAATCAGTGAAGGAGGAAGACCATGCGCTTCGCCATTACCGGCGGCTTCGGTTATTCAGGACGTTTCATCGCCAGGCGGCTGTTGGCGGCGGGCGAGGAGGTGATCACGCTCACCAACAGCGCCCGACCGGAAGATGCCCCCGTCCTTCGCGCCTTTCCGCTGCGCTTCGACGACTCGCTGATCGCCAGTCTGAGCGGGGTAGACGTGCTGATCAACACCTACTGGGTGCGCTTCAATCACCGCACCTTCAGCCATCAGCAGGCGGTCGCTCATTCACGGCGGCTCTTCCAGGCGGCTCGGCACGCCGGCGTGCGCCGCATCGTCCATATCAGCATCACCAACCCCAGCAAAGACTCGCCGCTGGAATACTTCAGCGGCAAAGCCCAGGTCGAACAGGACCTGATCGACACGGGACTGCCTCATGCCATCCTGCGCCCGGCGGTACTCTTTGGAGGACACGACATCCTGATCAACAACCTCGCCTGGCTGCTGCGCCGCCTGCCTGTGTTCGGCATCTTTGGCGATGGCAGCTGCCGCCTGCAGCCGATTCATGTCGAAGACCTGGCGGCACTGGCGGTCGAACAGGCGTGCGGCACGACAAACTGCGTCATCAACGCCATCGGACCCGAAACCTTCACCTATCGCGAACTGGTCGAACAGCTTGCAGGCATCATCGGGGTTCATCGCCCCATCATCCAGGTTCCGCCGTCCCTGGGATACACTGCCGGATGGCTGATCGGGCGCGCTGTCGGCGATGTGACCATCACGCGCGACGAAATCGCCGGCTTGATGGCGAACCTGCTCTATGTGGATGCGCCGCCCGTCGGCGAAACCCGCCTGACCGACTGGGCGGCAGCAAACGCCGACTCCCTGGGCAAACGCTATGCCAGCGAACTGGCGCGGCGCTGAATCGGCAGCGACTACACCACCTCCGCCGCCGGCTCAGCGGCGAAGACCAGCGCGGAACCGTCCGCCGCCGCATCCGCCACGATGTGGTCCCCTTCGCGCACCCGTCCTTCGAGGATCGCCGACGCCAGGGGGTCCTGAAGCTCGCGCTGGATCGCCCGTTTGAGCGGGCGCGCCCCGAAGACCGGGTCGTATCCCTTGGCGGCGAGGACCGTCCGCGCTTCCGGCGTCAGTTCCAGCGACAGCCGGCGGGTCGCCAGCAGCGCCCGCAGCCGCTCGATCTGGATGTCCACGATCTGGGCGAGGTCCGCCTGCGACAGCGCGCGGAAGACGATCACGTCGTCCAGCCGGTTCAGGAACTCCGGGCGGAAATAGGCGTCCAGCTCCGCCATGACCGCCTCGCGCATCTGCTGGCTGGCGGCGCTCCCCGCCAGCGACTTGATGATCTGGCTGCCGACATTGCTGGTCATGATCACGATGCTGTTGGTGAAATCGACCGTCCGCCCCTGCCCATCGGTCAGCCGCCCATCGTCGAAGACCTGAAGGAAGATGTTGAAGACCTCCGGGTGCGCCTTCTCCACTTCATCCAGCAGGATGACGGCGTAGGGGCGGCGGCGCACGGCTTCGGTGAGCTGTCCGCCCTCGTCGTAGCCGACATAGCCGGGCGGCGCGCCGATCAGGCGGGCGACGGTGTGACGCTCGCCGTACTCGCTCATATCGATGCGCACCATCGCGTTTTCATCGTCGAACAGAAACGCCGCCAGCGAACGCGCCAGCTCGGTCTTGCCGACGCCGGTCGGTCCCAGAAAGAGGAACACGCCGACCGGGCGGTGCGGGTCCTGCAAGCCGGCGCGGCTGCGGCGCACCGCCGAGGCGACGGCGCGCACGGCGTCATCCTGACCGATCACCCGCTCGTGCAGGCGGTCTTCCATGCGCAGCAGCTTCTCGATCTCGCCTTCCAGCAGGCGCGCTACCGGGATGCCCGTCCATTTGCTGACTACCTCGGCAATGCCGTCGGCGTCAACCTCCTCGCGCAGCATCGCCGTGCCCTCGGCGCGGGCGGCGCTCATCGCCGTTTCGCGCGCCGTCAGCTCGCGGTCCAGTTCGGGCAGCGTGCCATAACGCAGCCGCGCGGCGTCTTCCAGGTTGGCGCGCCGCTCCGCCTGTTCGAGCTGAATCTTCGCCTCGTCAATTTTCGCCTTCACCTCACGGATGCCGGCGATCTGCTCTTTCTCCATCTGCCAGCGCGCCATCAAAGCGTTGAACGTCTCGCGCTCGTCGGCGATCTCCGCCTCCAGGTCATCCAGCCGTCCGCGCGACGCCTGATCGCGCTCTTTGCGCAGCGCCTCGCGTTCGATCTCCATCTGCATGATGCGCCGTTCAACGGCGTCGAGCGCGCTCGGCTTGCTGTCGATCTCCATCTTCAGCCGGGCAGCCGCCTCGTCGATCAGGTCGATGGCTTTGTCGGGAAGCTGGCGGTCGGGCAGGTAGCGGTCGCTGAGCGTCGCCGCCGCGATCACCGCGCCGTCCTGGATGCGCACGCCGTGATGCACCTCATAGCGCTCCTTCAGCCCGCGCAGGATACTGATCGTGTCTTCGACCGACGGTTCATCCACGAACACCGGCTGGAAGCGTCGTTCCAGCGCCGCATCCTTCTCGATGTACTTGCGATACTCGTCCAGCGTGGTCGCGCCGATGGTGTGCAGCTCGCCGCGCGCCAGCATCGGCTTGAGCATGTTGCTGGCATCGACCGCGCCTTCGGCAGCGCCCGCCCCGACGATGGTGTGCAGCTCGTCCAGGAAGAGGATGATCCTGCCGTCGCTCTCGCTGACTTCTTTCAGGACCGCCTTCAGGCGTTCTTCGAACTCGCCCCGGAACTTCGCGCCGGCGAGCAGGCTGCCCATATCCAGGGCGATGATCTGCTTGTCGCGCAGCCCCTCCGGCACGTCGCCGTTGACGATGCGCTGCGCCAGCCCTTCGGCAATCGCCGTCTTGCCCACGCCCGCCTCGCCGATCAGCACCGGGTTATTCTTGGTGCGCCGGCTGAGGACTTGAATAACCCGGCGAATCTCGTCTTCGCGCCCGATCACCGGGTCGAGCTTGCCCTGCCGCGCCAGCGCGGTGAGATCACGCCCATATTTTTCCAGGCTCTTGTAGGTGCTTTCCGGGTCCTGGCTGGTGATGCGCTGCCCGCCGCGAATCGCCGTCAGCGCCTGCAGGACGGCGTCGCGCGTCACGCCGGCGCGCTCGAAGACGCCGCGCACGCTCTTTTCTTCAGCCAGCGCCAGCAGGATATGTTCAGTGCTGACATAATCGTCATGCATCCGCGCAGCTTCATTTTCGGCGGTGTTGAGCGCCTCCACCGCCGTCTTGTGCAGCCCGGCTTTGGCGTTGCTGCCATAGGAACGCGGACGCTCGTTCAGCAGACGCTCCAGCTCTGCGAGCAGCGCCGCCGGGCGCGCGCCGATCTTGGCGGCGACTTCCGGCGCGACCCCGTCTTTCTGCCCCATCAGCCCGACGGCGATGTGGATCGGCTCGATGCCGGTGTGCCCGCGCTCATCGGCGAGCTGCTGCGCCTTGAGCAGCGCGTCCTGTGCCTTGTTGGTGAATCGGTTCAAGTCCATGAAGACGACCTCTTCAGACTTTGCCTGCATACTCTGTCCTAGAGTCTACGTGCGAGGTGTAGGAAAGGTCTTAGAAATGCGCAAGAGGGGCGTATGCGACAAGGGCAGACGGGAGGGCCCACGCTCCGCCAAGAGCCGTAGGGCGAGCTGCCAGCTCGCCCCTGTCGGAACAACGCCAAACGCCACTTGAGGGGCTGGACAAGCGGTGCTATTTTTCGTCGGCGATCTCCTCCAGCGCCTTCAGGTCACGGCGCAGGTTGCGAAAGCGCACCCCCAGCGAGATCAGGAACAGCCCCAGCAGCGTCCCAACGGCGGCAAGACCAAGCAGCAGATATTCGCCTGTTTGCGGCATGGCTCAGCCCTCCTGAATCTGGGCGCGCAGCGCGGCGACGCGATTCGCCAGCGCTTCCAGGCGGATGCGCCACCAGATCAGCGCCGCCGGCACGAAGACGCTCCACACCACCATGTTCACACCCATCGCCGTGATCATGCTCTCGCTCAAGCCGAAGCCGCCCTGGGCGTTCTGCGGGCTGGAGCCGATGACGGCAGGGTGAATCGTGTCGGGGCGGATGCGAATGATGATCAGCGTGATGATCACCGTCGCGAAGGCGAAGATGCCGTAGATCGAGGCGAAGCGCCGGCGGGTATCCGGGTTTTCGATGCCCTGGCGCAGCATCAGGTAGGCGGCGTAGGTCAGGCACATGATGGCATCGCTGACCAGGCGCGGGTCCCAGGTCCACCAGGTATTCCAGATCGGGCGCGCCCAGATCGCCCCGGTGACCAGGTTGATCACCGCCAGCGTCAAGCCGACCTCGACGCCCGCCAGCGCCAGCCCGTCCCATTTCGCCTGGCGGGTGATCAGATACGCCGCGCCGCCGACCACCGCCGCCAGAAACGCCACGAATGCGCCGGCGAAGGTCGAGATGTGGATGTAGAAGATGCGCTGAACCTCGCCCTGTTCCAGGTCTGTCCCGGCGTGGACCAGGGCAAAATACAGCCCGGCGGCGACCGCTGCTACCGTCACCAGCGTGAGCAGGCGCAGCAGCAGGGTGCGCAGCGGCGAGATCGACGCAGATTCTCGCGGCACGGAATCCCGCGTTCTGGGGGATACAGTCATGATTGTGCAGCTCCAAATATTCCATAAATCTGCATAAATCTTAGCATTTCTCCTAAGAAAGGCAAGGAATCACCATGAATGGAGCGTTCACCCCAGGTACACATATCCGAACCGCCGGGGTGCATTTCAGATTATTGGGCATACGGGCGGACAACGCGGGCGTTGTCCCGACAAAATGTACCTCCGTAGGGACGATGCCTGCATCGTCTCATATGTAGCAAGTTAGCGACCGATCGATGCAACCCGGACATCATTTGTCGCGTGATCCGCCGGGTGTTTAAACACCCGGCTACCCGAAAAGACAGGTC